>CAOKHZ010000007.1 GCA_948468385.1 uncultured Faecalicatena sp.
ATACGCTATTCAATTTTATGTACAAAGCAGTTTGCCGCTGTTACGCCGCTTTCTGCTGGTGTCTCTGTGTTACATTACCATCGGCAAAAGGATGTATAAACACAAACTCATAGTGAAAGACAGCCGACAAAATCAACGGATGAACTTTGTCTTTATTATGTTTCATCCAATTAAATAGCTTATTCATAAGTTCAGAAACCATATGCGGAGGTGGTGCCACAAAAATACACTCATCTCCCGAAAAAACACCCTCATTGCCTCTTCGGAACTCTCCTGATTCCGTCATGGTTTTAAAGGTCATGATTCCATGAACCCGTTTTAAATCCGCCATGCTGTACGGCTTTATTTCTTCTATTTTTTCATAGGCGGCATATGCGTTCTTTACTTCTTGTATTTCCTTTTGACTTCCTAATACAAGATGCCCGTCAATAACGTCTCTCACCTCCGATAAAGAAAGAGAGTTCGCTTCAATCTTTAGCGAAGAATGAATTGATTTTATTCGATTGTTTCTTCTAAGATGCGGTTTCGATTCCAGTTCCTTGCGGCTACTTATTTTCCCCACCTTTTCTGATATCGAGGCCACAAGTTCCAACATTTTATCAGTTATTGTATAGGGCGGTCTATATTCTGGCATGGTATTCTCCCGACTTACTTATTATCTTGCTTATTATCTTACCATACTTATATCAAAAATAAAATCCCAAAATAATTCTTTTCCCTCTTTTTGTCGTTACTTTTCCCTCCCCGTGAAAAGTAACTTTTTATCTGGCATGTTCCTCCAAAATATTTTTCAGCGCCGCAATCGAACTGGTATGGGAGCGCACTACCCGCACGTCGCGCCCCTTGGCATCATTCAGTGCGCAACGCGCCATCTTGTGCGAAACCGTGCCGGTGAAAAGTACAAGCAAGTCGGGTTTTCCGATACTCCTCAATCCGTTTAATGCCTTTGGGTACACTTTCGCCTTACAGTTATATTCACTGCACAAATCCTTATACTGACGAACCATGCATTCGTTTCCGCCTACGATTACCACGCTCATATGTCCTTCCTTTCTGATTGCATTTCACTGCAACCAACTGCTTTTCATTACTTTTTACTTGCATCTCATAGTATCCCATTGTATCTCGTCGTTTTTCGTCATCTTCATTTTCCACGATACGTCACCTATTCTCCATAAGTCTGATGTATCGCGCTCCACGCCGGCATTTCTTTACGAAGTTCATCCCATGCCGGCATCGGAAACTCCATTTTTCTTTGCCGCATGTCAACCCACGCAGCGTCCAGGCCTTCCATCTCCGTAATGGCATGACGGCAATGATCCGATGCCGCCAACTCCCCCACCTTTGTTTTTGCCATGACAAATACCATGGCGGCCATCAACGTCCTTTTTAAGCCTGGTTGATAATATGCATCTTCCCCCTCTGGATAGATGGAATACCCCAGTTCCTTTAAAAGGCCGTAGGCCTCCCCTGCGGCATCCAACAACATTTTCCTCTGTTTTCGGCTCGCCTTGCGCAAGTTGCATCCTGTCGCATAGCATACATAACAAGCAGGTAAAATCAACGTGAGATGACAGCGGTACCACGCATCCATGTTCGGCACCCAGGTCAAACGATACTTTGTTCCTTGAAACAAAGCCCCAATCCGCTCCTTCGTTTCAGCATCCACTTCCCCGTGGAGCCCGCCCAGGCTCATGGAACCGTCACCGAAACGAACACATTCCACCCTGCCGTTTTCTCTTCTCCCCCCGGTTCCTTGGAATCCAAACAACACCTTCTTCTCTTGTTTTGCTTGTTCTGCTTGTTTTGCCCGGGACAAAATCTCCCGTTCCATCCAGGACGCGGACATATTATTTCCAACGCAGATTAACAGTGTCGTATGAATTTCTGCCAATTTTGGCAAAGCCTCCGCCATCTGCTGGTGTTGCATGACTGCAAACGCTGCATCATACTGTTCATCCCCCGCCTCTTCCACAATCCGGGGATGATTGACCGTGGTTTTTTTCTGAAGGCTGTGCCGAATAACCAAACCATTTGTTTCCAGAGCCTTCCTCCAGGCCCCTCTGGCAAGGAGTGTCACTTCCTGCCCTGCCTCACATAAAGTATGGGCAAGAAAACACCCTATCACACCTGCCCCGTATACTAGAACTTTCATTGAGCATCCCCCCTATCCCTTCACGCCATGGATTAGTCGAAGCTAACCTGTGCTCTTAAAAAATGCGGCGGTTTGCATGTTAGCCGCCGCTAACCTCTTTTACAGTATACTCGTATGACACTCTTTTGTCAAGGTTTGAACGTAAAAAGGGTCATCCACATCCACTTGAGGTTACTTTTCACGGGATGCCTGAAGGGAAGAACTTGGTAACAAATCCGCTTTTGTCAGTGCATGACGAATCGTCTTCCCCAATGCGGTTGCAACCAGGATTTTCGCGATATCAACAAGAAGAAACGGAAACACACAAGTGGTCAAAGCATACCATACTTCACACTGCATCTGCCAAACAAACCATACCGTACCAAACAAGTAGGCCGCCACCATGGATACCATCATGCCAAGAATCGTGGCGACCGCATGCGCATGAAATCGCTCCAATACCATGCCGGAAATCAACGCCGTGAGAATAAATCCCACCAGATATCCGCCCGTAGGCCCCGCCAATTTTGCCAACCCTCCCTGGTAGCCGGAAAAAACCGGTAGTCCGACCGCACCCAGCAATAAATACACAAGGTAACTGATTGTGGCTCCCTTCACGCCGAGAAGGTAAACGGAAAGAAAAATCACAAAATTTGTAAAGGATACCGGAATCGGGCCTATGGGAATGGACATGGGGCCTAGGATACACATCAAAGCCGCCATTAACGCGCAGGTAGTCAATTGATACATTTTTTGTTTTTTCATAAGGTGGTTCCTCCATCATAAGTTTTCTACACCTTACTATACCCATTTCAGTTCCAATTGTCAACTTATTTTTTATATTGGTTTACAATCAAGCGAACATTTTAGTAGAAAAGCATTGCCATAAATCCATTTTATCTGAAGCCAATATACAATGGAATGACAGCATGGAGCATGCATATCGGCTATCGGATCCTCTGGATTGGGAGAAAAAAGCCCCCATCTTTCAATCTCCCATCGCCACCTATGTCCTGGAACTGACCATCCCCGACTATCTTCTCGTCGTGGAAAATGAGAACGATGTTCGCCTCCATAGTATTACCATATACTGTCTTCATCCTTTATACTTGTAACTGCCTCGCAATGTTCGTCCATAAAGGCTGTCACTGCCTCTATAAATCTCTCGCCATATTTTTCATACTTAGCTTCGCCGACACCAGATACATTAAGCATGGCCGCCTTGTCCCTCGGTGCTTTAACGCTCATATCTATCAGCGTTTTATCATTGAAAACGATGTATGGCGGCATACCTTCTTCTCTGGCGATAGTAAGCCGAAGCTGACGAAGTGCCTCAAATAATTCGTATCCTGCTTTTGTAAGCGAATCCGTACTTTTCCTGCTACGTCTCTTCGGCCGGCCTTCAGGTTCTCTGCCTTCATATGTTCTAATCAGAATATGCGTATTTGGATCTTTAAGCGGCTCTATATCCCCGATTCGAATCATACTGTATTTATCCGCAGTCTGGTAAAGATAGCCATCCAAAATAAGCTGGCTGATAAGCAATCGGAGTTCTGATTCGGAGCGACTTTTAAGAGCTCCATAGGTCTTATATTTTATGGTTCCCACCTCTTTTAACCTGGCCCTGTTTGCACCAAGAAGCGTGCCGAGGATTATATTAAGACCATATCTGCCTTTTGTCTCCCAAACACAATTGATGACAAGCTTCGCATCCTCCGTCATATCAATCTCCGTATACTCTTTATGACAATTTCCACAGCTGTCACACGGCTCATCCCGTTTCTCACCAAAGTATTCGAGGATATAATTACGCAGGCATCCCGATGTTTTGCAATATCCTTCCATAACCTGAAGTCTTCTTGCATCCCGTTGTTTAATCAAATCTATATCTTCATCCGGGATATCCGTAAAGTCCTTGTGTTCCAGCAGGAACTTATTTATCATAACATCCTGCGCCGAGAACAGAAGTATACATTGCGATGGTTCGCCATCTCTTCCGGCACGTCCTGCTTCTTGATAATAATTCTCCATGCTCTGCGGCATATTATAATGAATGACAAATCTTACATTGGATTTATCAATCCCCATGCCAAATGCGTTCGTTGCAACAATTACCGATACTCTGTCATAAATGAAATCATTCTGGCTTCCTTTGCGCTCTTCATTATTCATTCCGGCATGATACCTAGCCGCCAAAACGCCCGCACCGGAAAGCAATTCATATAACGCATCAACATTTTTTCTCGTGGCACAATATATGATCCCGCTGTCATTCGGATGCTTCTGTACGTATTCCAGCACATAGTCGTCCTTCTTCTTGACCGTCTCTGCGTCGAAATAGAGATTCTCACGATCAAAGCCAGTGACGACAATCTTCGGATCCACCAATTTTAGCACGCAGGATATGTCGTTTTTTACGTCTTCCGTAGCAGTCGCCGTAAATGCGCTTACAATGGGCCTCTTACGCAGACTATCTATAAAATCCACAATCTTCAGATAACTTAGTCTGAAGTCCTGCCCCCATTGGGATATACAATGTGCTTCATCTACCGTTACCATCGAAATATCTATCTTCCTTACAAAATCAATAAACCCATGGTTTTCAAGTCTCTCCGGTGCAACATATAGAATCTTAAACGCTCCCGAAATCGTCCTGGAATACACCTTCGATATCTGCGTTTCCGTCAAAGACGAATTGATGTATCCTGCATGGATGCCCGCCCCGTTCAGTGCTTTAACCTGATCCTGCATAAGAGATATAAGCGGCGATATAACAATCGTAATGCCCGGCAACAGCATGGCCGGCACCTGATAACAGACAGACTTACCCGCTCCCGTCGGCATAATCGCCAACACGTCTTTTTCGGCAAGGATTGCGTCAATGATTTCTCTCTGTCCGAGCTTATAGGAGTCATATCCAAAATATACTTTTAATGCTTCTTTTGCGTCCATATTCACCAACCTCGTATCCCCATTTCGGAGCCAAATGTCAATTTCTTGCTTTCTTTTCCCGCCATACGCCAATTTCACTGCATATGGCGAGCATTTCGTCAACGACCAATTCCACGCTCTTCGGTTTCACGTTATAAAGATAGGAGGTCATTCGTCTCATTGCCTTGGGGCTTCCGAGATTCCTTGCACACGCGTCTCCAAGCTCCTTTGGGAATCCAAGTTGTACCAAAGAATCCAAAAGTTCACCTATCGCATCCCGAAGCTCCTGGGGCATCTCCATTTTCAACAACTCCTCGAACAATACCGGCGGAGCCATGTGGTACGCTTCAATGTACCTCGCGGCAAGGAGCGGCCGCAACGCGTAAAAATATTTCTTATAACGCACGGTCTCACCGCGCAAATATTCCTGCAACGTGCTGTTTGCCGTCCCATAATAATGATAAACGGCAGATTTCTCGCTAAAATACTGCCTGGCAGTTTCCTGAATACGATTCCAGTCCTCTGTCGTGCGATATACGATGGGGGAACCGCTCCACTCAAATAATGTGGCATTCCCCCTCGCAAACTGTTTCAAAGCCTTTTTCAAATCCCAACCATTGATATCCAGCACCTCGTCCAACTGCCATTCAATGACATCCCTCGGCTCGTCCAATCGAAGGTAATCTTCTTTCGGTCTGACATACACAAACCGCACGTCATAATCACTGTCCAAAGATGCAAATCCCCATGCCCGGCTCCCAGACTCCACGGCATGTAAAATGCGCACGCCCTCTTTTTTCTCTATTTCATCCAACTTGTCACTGATTTCTTTCTCTATCTCTCTCATATCAACTCACCCGTAATCGCATATCTGTTAACCCGCTCTACAAACCGTTCCACGCCTGCCATGTCCGGATTGTCCGGCAAATCCGTTTTCTTTGCCGCCTCGTCCAGCCTATGTTCATACTCTTCCAACATTTCATAAAACTCCGGTGAAAATGTGCCATCCGATTGCATATAGTCCCCTCTTCGAATCGCCAGAAGAGTTGGCAAATCGTCCCTGCGGCGAGTGATAATTCTGCCCTTTTCCAAAATGTCAATGGCCATCATGAACAACCGAATCAAATGCATGGCATGCTTGTTCAAATGGTTGTCATCCTTCTTCTTGTTCCGCTTGCCAATTTTATCGTAATCCCGCACGACCGTACGCATCGTCCCCCACAAATCCGTGTAATCCCGAAGCGGAAAATGCTGATACTTTGCATCGACAAAAATCTCCGTGTCAAGCTCCGGACTTTCCGCCTTGTCAATATAAAGCCGAATGCTCCCTGCATCCCGCCCGGAATATCGACGATTAAAATCATCCAAGGCGTTCAAAACCGACTTTAAAATATGCTTCTCCCTATCACCCTTGGGAAGCGTATCCCTTGCTATGGCATTTTGCAACCGGCGAAGCTGTGCATCCGCATACCCTCCAAATGACTTGATTGCCCGCTTCGATAAAAACAAGCCGCTGTTGTCAATCAACTCTTGTCCCAGTGCAGATTTTATCAAATACTGGTCTTCCTCAAGACCAAGCATCTCGCAGGTATTTGGATTGCATTCTAAAAGCAGTTTCACCAACTTGTTAAAACCATAGATGACCGTATCCGTCCTCTCATCCTCATACTGCTCAAACTTTGAAAGCCCGATCAAATCGGACGGCAGCTGCAACGTGACACCCCTGAAGTCGATGTCACTGCTTTCATTGTTCGTCCCATAAGCATAGCTCCCACCGATGCCAAGAAGCAGGATGCGGTCGCCAAGACGCTCATTCGTCCTGATAAAATCATATTCCGTTGTCTGTAAAAGTGCCTTGAAGTCCATACCAAGTCCCTCCACGCTTGTGACCTTTAAACTACGGCAAATGCCTCCTTACCGCCAAAACATGCCTTTCCTCACAAAAGGGTCGGATTTCTCCGACCCCTTCCTTCATCACGCCCACCATGCCTGACTTATAGTCACGCCAACTCTTTAAACAAGTCCTTAACCGTCGGGTAAATCTTCTTAAACTGCTGGTATCTTGCCTCGTACTTTGCCACCAACTCCGCATCCGGTTCCACCGTGTCAATCACCTTGACCAACTTTTCGGCCGCCGCCTCGACGCTTTCATACTCGCCGCAACCGACCGCAGCCAAAATCGCGCCGCCGTAACCCGGGCCTTCCTCGCTCTCAATCACGTCCACCTTCAGGTTCATTACGTTGGCAATGATTTTTTTCCAAAGCGGACTCTTCGCGCCGCCGCCGCAAATCTTCGTCCTTTCAATCTTGATGCCAAGGCTCCTCGCCACCTCCAGCGAATCACGCAGCCCGAACGCCACGCCCTCTAACACCGCCTGCGTCATTTCCTCACGGGTCGTGTCCATCGTCATGCCGATGAACGTCGCCCTTGCCGCTGGGTCGTTGTGCGGGGAACGCTCACCCATCAAATACGGCAGGTAATACACGTGATTCTCACCCAGCTTGACGATTCCTTCCTGCTCCTTCGCGTACTCCTTTGTCTTTAAAATGTCATCCATCCACCATTTGTTACAAGATGCCGCGCTCAGCATACAGCCCATCAAATGATAGCAGCCGTCCGCATGGTCAAACGAATGCAGCGCGTTGTTTTCATCCACGCCGAACGACTTGCTGGAAATGAAAATCGTTCCCGACGTTCCCAACGAAATGTTGCACCGTCCGTCCCCGACCGTTCCCGTGCCGACCGCGGCCGCCGCATTGTCCCCGGCTCCCGCTATAACCTTCACGTCCTTAGAAAGCCCCAACGTCTCCGCCAATTCCGGCTTCAACGTGCCGACCACTTCATAGCTCTCAAACAGCTTTGGAAGCTGTGCTTCTTGCACGCCGCAAATCTCCATCATTTCCTTCGACCAACACTTGTTTTTCACGTCTAAAAGCAACATGCCAGACGCGTCCGAATAATCCGTGCAGTGAACGCCGCTTAAGCGATACGCCAGATAATCCTTCGGCAACATGATTTTCTCAATTCTGGCAAATTTTTCCGGCTCGTTTTCCTTCATCCAGAGAATCTTCGGCGCGGTAAATCCGGCAAATGCAATATTGGCCGTATATTCGGACAATTTGTCCTTTCCGATGACATTGTTCAGATAATCCGTCTCCTTCGTCGTCCTGCCGTCATTCCACAAGATTGCCGGGCGAATCACCTGGTCATTTTCATCAAGTACCACGAGTCCGTGCATCTGTCCGCCGAAACTGATGCCCGCCACCTGGGTTTTGTCACAATCCTTCGTTAACTCGATAATTCCCGCCACCGACTGCGCGTACCAGTCCTCCGGTGCCTGCTCCGACCAGCCCGGATGTGGAAAGCTCAGATCATATTCCTTCGACACGATATTGTGAATCTTGCCCGCTTCGTCCATCAAAAGCAACTTCACCGCCGACGTGCCAAGATCGACACCTATGTATAACATAATTTTCTTCCTCCATAGTCATATTTCGCGTCCATGTGGCAATTACCCACCAACGGACGCGGCCACGTAAAATCGGCAAACAGATTCATGAAATTTACTTATAAGAAACTGTCTGCCGATTTTCCCATGACCAATTCTCGTCACTTTACGTTATTTAGGAACTGTTCCTTACTTCCACGGATTCTCCGTCGGATATCTCACGCCGGCCGGCTGGTTGTAACCAATCTCCTCTACCGGAACTCCTACATACTTAAATACCTCGAACAATGCCTTTCCGAAATTGCCGAATGCCACCGCGCCATGATGCGGGAAATTCTTCTCAATCAATACATGACGGTAGAAACGTCCCATCTCCGGAATCGCGAAGATACCGATTGCGCCAAAGGAACGTGTAGCTACCGGAAGAACCTCGCCCTGCGCGATGTAAGCGCGAAGCTTGCAGTCAGCCGTGCTCTGCAAACGGAAGAACGTGATGTCGCCCGGCTTGATGTCGCCTTCGAGCGTTCCCTGCGTCACTTCCTCCGGCAAAGAACGAGCCATGATCAACTGGTACTTCATCTCGCAGAAGGACAGCTTGCTGGAAGCGGTATTTCCACAGTGGAAGCCCATGAACGTATCCTTGTGCGCGTATGGGAACTTGCCCTCGATGTCTTCCTTGTACATGTCCGCCGGTACGCTGTTGTTGATGTCAAGCAACGTCACGACATCCTCGCTGACAACGGTTCCGATGAACTCGCTGAGTGCTCCGTAAATGTCCACCTCGCAGGAAACCGGGATGCCCTGGGCGGCCAGACGGCTGTTCACATAGCAAGGCACGAAGCCAAATTGCGTCTGGAATGCAGGCCAGCACTTTCCGGCGATGGTCACGTACTTGCGGTATCCTCTGTGCTCCTCCACCCAATCCTTGAGCGTCAGCTCATACTGCGCCAACTTGGTAAGAATCTCCGGCTTCTTGTTGCCCGTTCCAAGTTCTTCTTCCATCTCTTTTACAAGTGCCGGAATCCTCTCATCGCCCGCATGCTTGTTGAACGCCTCAAACAAATCCAGTTCGGAGTTTTCTTCAATCTCCACACCCAGGTTGTAAAGCTGCTGAATCGGTGCATTACAAGCCAAGAAGTTCAGCGGTCTCGGGCCAAAGCTGATAATCTTCAAGCTGTTAAGTCCAACGATGGCTCTGGCAATCGGACGGAACTCATAAATCATGTCCGCACATTCCTCGGCGGTTCCCACCGGATACTCCGGAATGTAAGCCTTCACGCCGCGCAATTTCAGGTTGTAGCTGGCATTGAGCATGCCGCAGTAAGCGTCTCCTCTTCCCTGAATCAGGTTGTCGCCGCTCTCCTCTGCCGCCGCCACGAACATCTTCGGTCCGTCAAAATGCTTTGCAAGCAACGTCTCGGAAATCTCCGGTCCAAAGTTTCCAAGGTATACGACCAACGCGTTACATCCTGCCGCCTTGATGTCCTCCAACGCTTGTACCATGTGGATTTCACTCTCCACGATACAAATCGGACACTCATAAATGCCCTCCTCGCCATATTTCTCCTTGTACGCCTTCATCAGAGCCTCGCGTCTGGAAACAGACAAGCTCTCCGGGAAGCAGTCTCTGCTGACCGCCACGACTCCGATTTTCAATTCTGGCATGTTACTCATGGTTATGTACCACCTTTCTTTTTGATTACAGCCATCAGCTGCGATTTGTTATAATGTCATTTTTTTGATACCGACTGGATTATACCGTTAAATTTTCACCCTTGAGCCCGCAGAACGCGCCCTCAATCTTCGCGTCCTCATGCGCGATCAACCATTTGTTCTTGGCAGTAATCAGACGATCCTCGCCATCCTCGCCAGGCGCGAACGTAAGCTCCGTGTTCGTCCCCGCCGGCAAAATCACCACGCAACGGAAACCACCTTCCGCAGCCGTACACGGCGCATAGTGAAGCGTCGTCGCATATACTTCAACCGCCGTCCCCGCCGGTACTAAAAATGCCTCCACACGGCCGGTATCATAACTATAATCCGCTTCGATATCCTGCTGCATTCCGATCAACAAAATCAAGTCTGTCACCGCCACGTTAATCTCCGACGAACGATGATACTCCAACGCGTTCAGCTTGTGGTTGTCCCCGTTGCAGTAACCAATCTGAATCGGCAGGCCGCCGTACGCGCGCCGCTGAAAGTCCGCCGCCACCGGCAACGCCTCCAGTTCCTCCACCGACGGCACGTAAATCACGTCCTTCGGAAGCGGCGTATGTTCCATCTCCTTCAGCAGACGGCCAAGATCATAACCGTTCAAAACCTTGCCATACTTGCCGAAAGAAGCGTCAGTTACCTTTTGAATGTCCATGCATATACCTCCATTCTATTTTTTTATCCTTTTGATGTTTATCATAACACGATTCCTTTTTTTAATCGTCCAAAATTTCAACCTATCAATGGCATTTTTTTGTCTTTTTACTCATAGACAACATTAAAAGACAAAACGGCTTGTCAAAGAAAAACATAAAACCTTAAAAAGGGGCGCGAGGTAATACGCACGCCCCTTTTTTAAAGCTTTTTCATGCTTGCATGAAGCGCATGGCTTTTCGTACTTTCCACGCCTATATGATTACCACGGATTGCTACGTGCTTCGTACTCTCCACGCCCATATGATTACCACGGATTGCTACGTGCTTCGCACTCCCGCAATCCTAAAAACATTCGGATTACGCCCTCTCGGGCTTCTTCCTCATGTTTTTTCGGCTCTCAAGGCCATGCCCTTTCATGCTTGCATGAAGCGCATGGCTTTTCGAGCCTTGGTTATCATATCTTCATCGCGGTCTCGTACGCGCCCCAGATTACGCTTCTTAGGTTTCCTATCTGTCGGCAGTCGCCAATCAGGTACACGTTCTTTTTCTTCTCATCCACCTTAATCGGATTTGAAATATATCCGGCAGAGGAAATCACGCTGTCACACTCGACGGTAACCTCTTTGCCGTTCTTGTCCGTGCATACCACGGCTCCTTCTTTGACTTCCTTCAGCATCGTCTCCAGATATACCGGAACCTTGTGCAACTCGAACCACTCTCTCAAATAGGAGCTGTTCGCCAGACAGACGCCCTTCTGGGAAACCAGGTCGTCCTTCATCTCTATGATGATTGGCTCTTTGCCAAGCAATGCCAATTCGTAAGCAATCTCGCTTCCGGTCAAACCGCCGCCAATCACGGCCACTTTCTGACCCACTTCCGCGCCATTTAAGAACTCGCAGGCTTCCACCATCCGCTCATGGCCGGGAACATTTCTCAAAATACGCGGTATAGACCCTGTCGCGACAATGATTGGCTCTTCACCGAAGCGCGCCAGGTCATTGACTTCCTCATTCAGATGAATCTCAATCTGTAACTTCTCCATCTGCCGGCGATACCAGGCAAGAAGCTCTCGCAGCTTCCCTTTGTAAGACTCCGCACTGGCCGGAATAAAGGTGCCGCCCAGAACGTCGCTCTTCTCATAAATTACCGGCTTATGCCCCCGCAGCTTCAGTACGCGAGCCGCCTCCATACCGCCAATACCTCCGCCGATGATATGTACCCGCTTTGGTGTCGCCGTATGCTTAATCTTGTGCTTGTTCCACTGCATCGTCTCCGCATTGACCGCGCAACGAGCAAGATGTAAGCTGTCACTCAGTTCCTGGTCATTCGGAACACCCTTATAATGGCACATGTTGAAACATCCGTTATGGCACAAAATACATGGACGAATATCTTCCTCGCGGCCTTCCATCAGCTTGGTCACCCACTGCTGGTCAGCAAGGAACGGCCTCGCGAAACCGGCACCATCGAGCTTCCCTTCCTTGATGGAATCCGCCGCCGTGCCCGGATCCAGGCGGCCTGCGCAGACCACCGGAATGTTCACGAACTTCTTAATATGCTCCACGTCGGCAAGGTTACAGTTCTCCGGCATGTATACCGGCGGATGTGCCCAATACCACGCATCATACGTTCCATTGTCACAGTTAAGCATGTCATAACCCGCATCCTGCAAATATTTTGCCGCGCGCTCCGACTCTTCCATGTCTCGCCCGACTTCCGTGTACTCTTCGCCCGGAAGCGCGCCCTGACGGAAGCCCTTGGTTTTCGATAATACGCTGTAACGCAAAGAAACCGGGAAATCATCACCGCATTCCCACTTAATCGCCTTGACGATTTCCGTCGCGAAACGATAACGGTTTTCAAAAGATCCACCGTACTGGTCAGACCGGTGGTTGACGTATTTTAACGTAAACTGATCCAACAAATACCCCTCGTGAACCGCGTGCACCTCCACTCCGTCCACGCCCGCGTCCTTCAACATCTTGGCACTCTTTGCAAAAGCCTCCACGAACTCGTGAATCTCGTCCACGGTCATCTCACGGGAAGGCACTTTATCCGACCAACGGTTGGGAGAAGGGCTGGCAGACGCGGTAATCTTATCCAAATCCATGAACGGTTTGGACAAAACGCGCAGGGCAGGATTCGTGTACAGCGTCTCCATCAGCTCGCTAATCGTAAAGGAACGCCCGAAGCCCGCCGTAAGCTGGACGAAAAGCTTCGCCCCGGTCTTGTGAAACTCCGGCATCCACTTTTTCAAATCCTGGTACATCTTCTGATTCTTGTGCAGCCACTGTCCAAACATCGGGTTATACACCGGCTGACAGCCCGGCAATACCAGGCCCGCGTTGTTTTTCGCCACTTCCATGATAAAGCGGGCTCCCGCCTTGTCAAAATGGTTCTTCTCCATCCATCCGAACAAGTCCGTGCCGCCCATCGACGTGAGCACGATACGGTTCTTAATTTCACAATTTCCAATCTTCCACGGAGTAAACAACGGTTCCAGTCTTGCATCCATAAACAAATCATCTCCTTTTCTTATAATTTTCGCATTGTGCATGCCTGCGAACGCCTCCTCATAAACAATGCCGCATGCCAATACGACAAGTCAAAAGTTTTTTGACTCCCGTCTTGTTACCAGTACTGTCATTATAACAGCGTTTTGTTCAAGTTGCAATAAAAATGATAGTTTTTCCGATTATTTTGTTGCAACCTGCCAATGACTATGTTAAAATATTTTAAATCATTAAAATACGAAAAGGAGGCGGAGCCATTGCACGAAACTACAATCATCGCTGCCGCCGGCAAGGGCGGCGTCGGGAAAACTTCCATCTGTGCGGCCATCGTCCGCCTGCTATGCCAATCCAAGCCAGATGCCAGAATTTTGGCCATTGACGCGGATCCTGCAGTGGGATTGGCCGCCGGGCTGGGCGTGGAGGCTGACTCCACGTTAGACGACATCCGCAAGCGCATCGTCGCCAGTGTGGAACAAGGCGAGCCCAAAGAGGCCATCGAACTTTTGGGGGAGGCACGGTTTCAGATTTTCGACACCATGGTGGAGAAGGAAGGATTTTCCTTCCTGGCCATTGGCAGACCCGAGAGCGCGGGATGCTACTGCAAGGTAAATGCTTATTTAAAGGAAGTCATTTCCTTGCTGGCACAAGATTTTGACTATGTGGTGATTGACGGGGAGGCAGGAATTGAACAAATCAACCGCCGGGTGATGGAGCAGGTGACGCACCTGATCCTGGTCACCGATCCTAGCCGGAAGGGGGTACAGGTAGTCAAGACGATTCAAAAAGTGGCACAGGAGCTTGTCATGTACAAGCAATGCGGGGTCATCGTCAACCGGGTAAGCGATCCGTCCATGCTCGAACTGGTAGATCTCTCCCCGCTTGATTTGCTGACAAGCATTCCTGCCGACTCGCTTCACGCTTCCAACGAAGTGCGCGGACTGAGCGTATTTGAACTTGACGACGACGCGCTCTTATTAAAGGGGGCAAAAGAAGCTTTGGAGAAATGGAATATTTTATAAAAAAAGAAGAAAAGAGGTGTGACACTTGAAAGACCTGAAGCATTTGATTTATTTTGAAGGCCTGCTGGAAAATGCGAACAATCCCTTGATTGAGCAGGCCAGAGCGGAGGGAAAGCTCGCCGTCGGCTATACTTGTTTCCACATGCCCGAAGTGCTTTTAAATCTTGACAATTGCTTTTCCGTCCGCCTGCGCGCGCCAAACACGGGATCCATGGACATCGCTACATACTATATGTCCAACTACACTTGTGAATTTTGCCGCGCGTTACTGGAGCGTTCCTTTGAAGGAGGCTTTAATTTCCTGGATGCCTTGGCCGGAGTGGACGCTTGCGCGGAAATGAATCGCTGTATGGAAAACATCGAGCTACAGAACCTGATTCCCAACGAAAAGTTTTTCGTCACCCACGCGGACATCCCTTACAAGGTGGAAGACTTCACGATCGCCCACTATGTAAGACAGATAAAGAACCGCGTATTGAATCGCCTGAACGAGGTATACGGCGTGGACATCTCCGACGAGGCCGTCCGCAAGGCGGTGAAAGAACACAACGAGGTTTGTCGGATTATCACGGAAATCGGCAACTTGCGCAAACAGCCGAATCCCCCCATCACCGGTTACGAATTCCACGTACTCAACATGGTCACCTATTGCTGTCCGAAGTACCTGATTCTGGGCAAGTTAAAAGAAACCTTGACGGAAATCAAGAAGCGCAAGCCTGACGCGAAACCTTGGTATCGCGCCCGCGTCGCCCTGGTCGGCAGCGAAGTGGATGACTTGGGATTCACGAAGCTGATTGAGGATTCCGGCGCGTTTATCGTGGCAGACCGTTTTTGTTTCGGTTCCACCCCGGGACGCGAGGAAATCATTCTAAACGACGAGGAGGACGCGCTCACCCAGGTGTGCCGCCACTATCTGGAGGTATCCGAGTGCCCGCGCTTCATGAGCACTGAAAAAATCAGCCAGCGCCGCGAGACGGCAGACCGGCTGGCCCGCGAATACGGCGCGGAAGGCATTATATTTGAACAAATCAAGTTCTGTGACTTCTGGGCTTTCGAGAGGGCCTTGGCCAGCCATGTACAAGAGGCGGAATACGGCCATCCGGTGCTGTCCATCGACCGCCCGTACAACGCCCGCTCTTCGGGGCAGCTTCGTACCCGGATGCAGGCCTTCGTGGAGTCGCTGGAAATTAAACGTATCCAAAAGGGAGGAGGGAGCCCTCAATGCTGAAAAACAATTTAAAATGGGCGAAGAAAAACATCCCCCAAGATTTAAAAATCTGGAAAGAATTGATTTCGGAAGTCGATTGGAAGGACGTGGGAAAGAAGCTTAAAAAGGACTTCGAAGCCACGAAGGAGCGAATCACGGACGAGGTAAAGACCGTGGCCGCCATGTCTGGTTCCGAACGTGTCGACTTGTTGATAAACGGTGAAAAGCATCTGGGACGCTTATACCAATCCGGGAAAATCGCCTTCACCAGACGTGAATGGAAAGGCGTGGAGGGTACCGCCCGTGATTTCGTCGGTTGGCTGAAAATATGGGGCGCGATGTCCGCCATGGTCATGAAAGACCCCATTTCCATTGCCGAAGGCTTATTTGAATATCGATGGTTTAGTTCTTACCTGGCACTTCCCGCTTTTGCCGACCGCAACAACCTGGGACTTCGCGGCCCGCACGTCACCATGGCCAACGAACTGTTCCTACCCGTGTTCCGCTATGGTGCCGACATGATTGCCACGTTGCTTATGGCGGACGAGAGATTGGGCAACAACCCCAAAATCAGGGAAAAATTATTGCTCTTTGACGAAATGACGATGAGCCAGATGATGGCCGGCTTCCCGAACCTTGAGGGCGTGCCTTATCAATTGATGCCGGTATTTTTGGTATCGGAAATTGACCAGTTGATTTGTATTCCTTATATTGATGCCGTGGAAAGCTTCGGGCTTCCTTCGGACACTTGTCCGGTGCCCACGTCCGAATGTGGTGCCGCCATCATGGACGCGCTTCCGCACTGTGGTCTGGGATTCATTTCCACGTCCACGCCGTGCGACGGCTCTGACATGGCAACCTCCTATCAGGACCGCCGTTTCAAGATGCCTACATACCCGCTGACGCTGCCGGTTCGCTACGATGACGAAGACACGGTAGACTGCGGTGCCGAGGACATGAAACGGTGTATCAAGTGGGTGGAAGACCTGACCGGTGAAAAATGGGATTGGGATCACTATTTCGAAGTCATCCGCCGTTTCAACGAGCAGACCAACTATGAGATGCACAAGTGGGAAATCAACAAAACGCCATACCCGCAGGTAATCGGCCCGGCTTACGAGCTGTTCCGCAAATGGAGTTACGAGATGGACGGCGGCTTGTATCCCAGCACACACAAAACGTTCAAGAAGATTGACAAGATGATGGATCGCGCTTATGAAAAGCGCATGCAGCCTTACCGCGCGCCGATTCGCCACCGCGCCATCGTATGGAGCTGCCCGGCACACTATTACGCCAACTTTTCCAACTGGCTGCAAAACTGCTGGGGCATTGGCGTATTGGTAGAGATGGAAAGCCTGAACTTCACCAAGATGCTCAACACCGACGACAAGGAAGAGGCCATCCGCGACCTGGCCAGGTTGTACGAACGCATGGTCATGCGCAAGCACACCAACGGCGGTCACGTCCACGTACTGGAAGAGTTGTGGAAGCAAGTGGAAGAATTTAACGTGGACATCGTAATCATGTACCAGCACGTATGTTGCAAGACCATGAGCGGCCTGCAGGGACTATTTGACGAACAAGCGCGCGAACGCGGCATCCACCTTATCTGGGTGGAACACGACCTGATGGATCCACGTACGGTATCCCGCCGCGACATGCGCAGCAAGATTAACAATTATATGGTAAATGTATTCCAGGAAGAACCGCTCGACCCATCCTTGGTAGAGTTCGAAGACGACGTGACCTGGTAAATTTTGCTACTATATATCCACGGCCATAGGCCACTCATAATAACAGTATTTCATTGTTAGAAAGGAGAAAATGTTATGAAATATTATGGAGGATGTGACGTAGGTTCCACTTATACCAAAGCGGTTATCGTGGACGAAAACGGAAAAATAATGGCTCACACCACGATACGCAGCAAAATCAATTCGGAAGTATCGGCCCAGATTGCCATGGAAGAAGTCATCGGGCAGATTCCTGAGCTTGACAACGCGCAGAACCTGGCTTACCTTATCGGTACGGGTTACGGCCGCAACAAGGTTCCTTTTGCCGATGAAAACATTTCCGAGATTTCCTGCCACGCGATGGGCGTACATGTGACCGACCCGACGGTAAAGGCCATTATCGACATTGGCGGCCAGGACGTAAAAGGTATCAGCATCGACACGGATGGCACGGTGAAAAATTTCGCCATGAATGACAAGTGCGCCGCCGGAACCGGACGCTTCTTCGAAGCGATGGCCAGAAGTTTTGAGATGTCACTTACGGACTTCTCAAATCTCTCCCTGACCGCGAAGAACGTGATTCCAATCACCGCCCAATGTACGGTGTTCGCCGAGAGCGAAGTCATCACCCTGGTGGGCGAGGGAAAACCGATGGACGAGATTGCCGCGGGTATTCAGATGGCCGTCGCGAAGCGGTGCTTCGTCATGGCGAAAAAGGCTGGAGCCACCACGGCCATTACCCTGACCGGCGGCTGTGCCAAAAATGCCGGCCTGAAAAACGCAATCGAACATGTATTGAAGCTGAAGGTCATTGACCTGCCTATCGATCCCCAGCTGATGGGAGCCCTTGGCGCGGCGGAATACGCCAGGCAGAAAGGGCAGGCCAAATCATAAAGCCGGGAAAGGGAGTTTGCCATGAAAAAACTGCTAAAATTATTGATTAAAATTTCCTGTATAACGTTAGGAGTACTATTTACGATTTATATGCTGAATCTGGATATGAAAGTCGTGGGATTTATCTATACCTGGCTCAACAAGTTCCATGACAAGAAAGATTCCTTGCGGGATATCCAGTTCTAGTGAAGCTGTTTGACTCCGTCATCACCGCCACGCAGACGCAACTTGATGCTTTTACGCCCCAAGTCTGGGACTACGAGGAACGTAAAGCCTGGCCGGACGTTGGCGTGAGTGAATTGGTACTGCAACGGGACGCGGCCTACGAGCTGGGAGGCAGCGGATTTCCCGCGGTAAACTTTACTTGTGTGACGACGGATAGCGATTTCATTGATCAAAATCAAGTACTGCTATATGGTTCGGATTTGGGGCGGCTGAAAAAAGACGCCCCTTACGCCAGAATCGCCTTGTTGCAGATAAAGCCTTTGGAAGGCGACGACGAGGCGGCCTATCGCGCCATCCGGGACATGGAATTCGTAAAATACCACGTATTTCCCAAAGGATATATGTTTCGCATTTCCTCCGGGGACTTTCGGGAGCAGGTACGGGTGAGCAAAACCGCCTTGCGCAACGGAATTTCCTTCCAAGGCGTGGGTTTCGACTTTATCAGGCAATATTTAAAGAATCCAAACATCGTAAAGGTAAAACTCATCTTTGTCACGGAGCCGAAAGCTCCCTATAAACTGTTTCAGGACAGCGCGAAAAAGGCGAACGACATCACCAAGACACTGACGCACATCTTGGACGGGATGGCAACTGACTGTAGCGCTTGCAATTTGAAGCCCATATGCGACGAGGTGGAAGGCATGCGGGAATTACATTTCAAGCAGGCGAAAAAAGGAAAAGCACATTAATCTTTTCTTCATAACTACTCGCAAGGGAGGCCGTAACCCCTACGGATTACGTCCTCCCTTGTGATTAACGCTCCACTGGCTCCACCAGAATCTTATTTTCCATCAAGTCCATGTTACGAAGCTTTCCCTCATATTCCGTGCGGATTCCCATGATATCAATAAACGTCAGCTTGTCTTGCTGAATCGAAACATTTGCCACGTTGCGGCACAAGAGTTCTTCCTCCCCTTGCGGCCGCCGCACGTACACGGCAGAAAGACACATGCTTCTCACTCCCCCTTCAACCCGGATAGCACCTGAGCGATTTTCTCATTGCCCCGTCCAAAATCTTCCACGGCGGCATAAATCAACTCTGCTTTCTCCTGCGGAAGGTTCGCCGCCAAGTCCTTCAACTCCTCGGCATGATGCCGGTTATGCCCCAACATGTACTCCAGCAAAGCCAGCACCTCCTTGTCGGAGACATCCTGAGCGTGGCCATGCAGATGTTCGTGCCCGTGATCGTGATGATGTCCGTGATCACCTGCGTGATTTTGCTCGTGTACGTTATCATGCCCATGCGTGTGCATGGCAATCCCCTCCTTTCTACTGTCAAAATACCCTTCACTGGTTCCGCCCTTTGATGGATTCCGCAAAATCCTTGCTCGGCATCACGTCGTAGTGGTACTTGTTCAAAATCGGCATAATCCGATAAAACAACTTGGTATCCAAATTAAAATAAAATATCGTAAAAAGTATCGCATATGCCGCCAACGCGATTTTTACTATCAGCCAGACCAAACGCTTGATAGGACAACCGCAAGTTGTCTGCTTGCCCATAGTCATTCCTCCCTTCATATTGCAATTAAGCACTCTGTAACCATACTCTGGTCACTTATATGGCCTCTACCCCGCACCTATTGGCAGGTATTCCGCGAGCCGTGCAAAGCCACATCTTTACCAGCCCCGACTATCATCAATCTCCAGAAGGGACGGATCCAGCGGTTCCTCGCCCATGACCGTGAACATGTAGTCGTTCACAATCTTGCGCATCTCGGCGCGCTCCACCGTCCGATGATCCAAAAGTTCGTGCGGCACCCAGATGGCGTGAATGTCCCTCTTACGATACTCGTCCTCGAACACGCCGTGAAGCTCCTGCGCTCCTTTGCAGGCCACCTGGTCGAACATGATGACCATGTCACAATTAAACTGCTCCATCGTGTCAAACACCTCGAGGAAATGCTCGTAACCGCCCACGGCGTGGGTACGCATCGCGCCCTTTTCATACATCTTGGCAAAATCAAGCAGGCACTGGTCACGATCCGAAGTGTCGATGATGTTGTGTCCCATCAACGAGTCCATGTTAATCACCACGTTAATGCCCCAGCAATTGTACAGCCAGGTCGTCATGTAGGAATAATACAACGGCGCGCAAGACCATACCAGAGCGCGGTGGCGGGTCATCGGAAACGTCACGATCTGTTTACTGACGCAACGATCCATGATCAGTTTGACCTTCCTGTCCGTCCTATGAAAGACCGGACGCTCGCCCACGTAAAAATAGAAGATGCGGTAAAGCGCCTGCGCCACGGAGGACACCGGGCTATAAGGCGTTTTCGCCGCCACGTCCCACTTCTCCAGTTCAAAACGAGTCTGGTCATTAAACTTCTCAATTCGTTTATAGAACGTATCCCAATCCCACTTCATGTTCAAATGCGTTTCCATGAACTTGATGCACTCCAAAAACTCGTCAATCGTGTACTGGTGCAATTCGTCCTCGTCATGCCGCATCGGCGCCGGGAAGGAATGGAACGGCTTGTTAAAGTAAAGTTCCTGCAAAATGGACGTTCCCACGGAACCGTCACAAGCCATGTTGTTGGCAATAAAACACGGGCTGAAATCCGGATAGTCATCCCGCACGCAGATTCCTGACTCGGCCGCGCACAAGGAACAAGCATCCGGCGGCAGCCCCACCGACTCCACCGCGTCGATGTACCACGGTATCGTCTGCTAGTTCACATGATTCTGCAAGAAACAAGTCGTCAACTGCACGCAGATGTCGTCCTTCAACTCAGGAAAGCCATAGGCAATATGCCCCGGAACCGTCTCGTCGTGTTGGAGCGTCTTGTACCAGCGTTCATTGCGCTTTCCGCCATGAAGCTTTGCATCGGCCAAAAACTGTGCATTAAGCTGACGGACGGAATCGTCAAACATGGCCAGGAAATGCAACGCGCTGGCTCGAAGCGCCGGCCCGCGCATTCCTTCATTTCCCCTGTCCACCCAGGAAATGCCGGAGAGATACGTCTCCATCCAGCGATAACGCCATAAGCCCTTGATAAAATAAATGTTCCCCTGGGCCAGAGTCCTTCCGATAAGCCCCAACATCCGAAGCCACACGGTAAAATAATAATTGGTGTCCACCACGCCGCGCCATTCTCGATGCTTGTAGACCCCCGTATCCCCGATGTACAACTCGCCCAGCCGACGCTCCCCGTGAGGAACGCCGTATAGAAAATCGCGAGCCAGCTTCAAGGCCTTCTCGCCGCTTACGGACACTTGTCCGTCCTTACGCACGATTGGCGTATATTCGTCAATAATTCGATCCGCGTGAGCCTTGGAGAAAAATTTTTCCCGGTCAGGTCCGTCATAAATCGGCGCGCAGAAATCTTTCACGATATTGCCGGCGGTATGTACCGTGCCCCTTACCGCTTTGGCGGCGGCGGCAATCTTCTTTACTGCTTTCATGATTCTCCAGCTCCCTTCTGTATTTTTTTAATCTCCAGGCTTTCGACAAAGGCCTGAAACCGCGTACGCAACTGTCCAAAGGCATTATTGTTATAATCCTTTTCTATCGAGCAACACGGAATCCCATAGTCACCCGTCAAAATCAGGCTATCCGCCACGCGCTCGTACCCCCAGTATTCGCAGAACTTCATCTGTTCCAATATGACGCCGTCCGCATGATATTCGTCATACAAATTCTTAAGGTAACGCTTCCTGCCATGAACCACCTCCGTGCCCATGTAACGCGGGCACTCGCTATGTTCCAAATAATGACGGGCAATAGATTTGAGCACCGGCTCCCCTTCTTTCAACACAATGGGCTCCCGTCCCGGCAGTGAACCGTAACAATGGCGATCCGCCACCACCAACGCGCCGCAGCTCTCAATCAGCTTGGTAAATTCAGGGTCGTCATTCTCGCTGCCGGCCAACACCACGCGCACTTTCCAGCCCGGCTTTTCATCCGGTTCCCGGGTCTTCAGCTCCTCCAACGTTTCCCGCAGCTTGTCAATGACGAGATATTTCGGGCAGACCAATGATACCAGGTTGATAACATGAAATTCATATCCGGTAATCGGCGGGTTGGGCAGTTTCCGCATTTCCCCGATTTCTGAAATAATCCCGCACAACTCATTATGCTCCTTGACGGCGGCAAGGACGGCCTCGTCCGAAATGTCGACTCCGAGCCTTTCATGTAACGGTTCCAGCACATAATTCCGAAGCTGCGTGGCGTAGTGGTCGACGTTGCTGCGCACCTCCTTCTTGTGCGGCACGTCAATGAACGTCACGAAAAACTTTGGATTGTCCACCAACCCCAATATTTCAAGATGCTCTTGGAAACGATTGGTAGCGGTACAAGTCTCGGTAGCAAGCTGGGCGTCTAAAAAATGGTATCCGCCCTCAATGGCCCTCTCAAGCAAGGATCTGGCATACGGGCAACTACGGTTGGACATGTAATAACTGGCGATGTCCGGGGACGAACTTCTCGGCGCCCTCAAGCGGACGCTAAAACATCCTGGCAAATCCAAAAGAACCTCCGGCATAAAATAGCAGGTATACCCCAAGGCCAGCCGCCCCTCCTCCTTGGCCTGCCGTACCAGCACGTTATTTGCTTCTTGCAGCAAATCTTCAAATTCGATTAAATACTTTAAGTCTCTCACAGGGTCTCTTTCCCCCTTTCCTTCTTACTCTCACAAGCTAAAAAACTGTGAGGCCTTTATCAGTTTCGAACAATAACCATCATCTTTATTATACATGTTTTACAAAAAAAGTCGAGCATTTCCAAATAAATTGTTTACTTTTCTCAAAAATTTTACCGGCGTAACAAAGAGTCCGGCTTGCGCTCATCCTCTTAAAACCGTGCCTCCCTTTCGATACTCACTCGGCAATATCCCATATTTTTTGCGAAACGCCTTGGCAAACGCCTTACTGTTTGGGAAACCATTGTCCAAGGCAATTTCCCCGATTGGGTGCTCCGTGTTCATCAGTTCTTTCGACGCATACTCCAACCGTACGTCTTGTAAATAAGACTTATAATTAATCCCGGCATATTTTTGGAACATCCGCGATAAATAAGCAGGGGCATAGCCGAAAATTTCCGAGAGTGTTTCCAGTGACAATTCCTCCGCATAATGCTCTTTGATATAAGTAGTGATGGAAGATAACTTAGATAGTTTTTTGTTTCTTTTGACCATGTCTTCGTTTACTTCCAACTCGCGATACTGCGTAACCAACAAATACAGAAACATAAAATATTGGCTTTTCACCTTCATTTCATATCCGCAACGTTTTTCCGTATAAAATTCGAACATCTCCCCAATCAGGCTCGCAGCCGCTCGGTCATGCTCCTTGGAATGATGCGCGAAACGAATAAATTGATCCCCGGTAAAATAATCCTCGAACGTCTTTAACGGAATCTGCAATACGACCGTCCGATTCGGCACCGGAGAATAAATCGAATGGATTTCATTGGAATTTACCAAGATAATGTCGCCCGCCCTCAGCGGATGCTCCTCCTCATTTATAAAAAACTGCAAACCGCCCTCGAGCACCGCAAAAATTTCAATCGAACGGTGCCAATGCTTTTCACGATAATAATTGCCCTCGCCGCCCTCGAACAGAAACATTTTAAACGGCAAATCCGCATTTGGCATGACTAATTCATGATGAAACTGCATTGTCTCGTATCTCCTCGCTTTCCCCATTTTCCTTGCGCTTTGGCCACGTTGAATTGCCGTCATTTCGCCTTTGCGCCCAGGCCGCCGCGCTCCTGGATTTGTCTCCGGTATTCCCGCGGGGTCACCCCTTCCTCTTTCTTAAACTGGCGGATAAAATAACTCACATTGTCAAACCCGCAATCCAAACTAATTTCCAACACCGGCTTCGTCGTGTCACGAAGCATTTCCCTTGCCCGCTCCAGTCGGTACGAAATCAAATACTGTATTGGCGGCACTCCCGCAATTTCCTTGAAAAAATGACACAAATACTGCGGATTGCACCGTACTTGCACGGCCATGTCGTCCAACGTGACCTTTTCCGAAACATGTTCCCGCATATATGTGACAATTCGCTTATAACGGTCAATTTTCTCCTTCTCCGCCGCACTAAGTACGGTTTCGGTAGAAATTATTTTGTTTTTTTTCTTTAATAAAAATAGCAATTGATAAAGATTGAATTTCGCCTCTAAATATTCCGCGTCGTCAGGATAATAAGGAAAGCGGCAAAGCCGTTCAAAAACAACTCTTATTTCCTCATATCCGTCCTCTCCCGCCCTGATAATGTGCGGCAACGACTCCACTCCCGCCAAAATCGGCCCTATCAGCTTTTCTTCAATCACGTCATGATAGGCAAACTTCAAAATATGCGGATTAAAGATTACCGCGTCGTGCGCCGTCCCCGGATGGCACCCTTCCAACCGGTGCAGTTCCCCGCTATTGACAAAGCAAAAGTCACCCTCCCGCAACATTTCGTTTTCCAGATTCAACTCCATCCAAAGCGTCCCCTTGCGAATATACAACAACTCCACCTCGTGGTGCCAATGACGTTCCACCAGAAAGCCCTCGGCATACTGTGGCGTCTGCTCCGGTGAAAAATGTAGCCTTACCAACGGCTTTTCCGCCGTCCCGTGCCATGCGTCTTCCTCCAAAGAATTTTCTTTGTTCATAACGATCCCCCTCTTTGGCTTCTTCTCAAGGGCTTTTGTTTCCCGCTTTCACGCGGTCGCCCCTTTCTCCCCGCTTTTCACGATTCGACCGACTCGCAAGCCGCGAAACCACTCGCCTTTGGCGCGTACCGCCCTTTTCGCAATATTGTGTTATTATTGTATGAAATAATGCAAGATATTTCAATCCCTTTATGATAAAAATATTATAAACACAAATCACTGGACACTAAATGCTTTTCAAGGAGGTTATTTATCATGATTACAAAACATACTTATGGAAACCCGTTTAACACCGAGGCCGTCGTAGAGGCCGTGCCGAACGCGGAGGACGCGCCCGCATACGGCAGCGTCTCCCTCGAAAAGGGATTCGCCTTTTCCTATACAATGGCCGCCCAGGACATCGTATACGGACTTGGCGAGGCGATACGCGGCATCAACAAGCGCGGACACCTTTACGTCAGCAACTGCTCTGACACGCCGGATCACCTCGAAGACATGGCATCCATGTACGGCGCCCACAATTTTTTAATTATTGACGGCGAAGAAACCTTTGGCTTGTTCTTTGATTACCCAACGGCGATAACCTTTGACATCGGCTACACGTTGCAGGACAAACTGACCGTCTCCTGTGAAGAGGCCGACTTGGATTTATACGTCATTGACGGGGAAAACGCTTACGACATCGTAAAGCAGTTCCGTAAAATCATCGGCCGCAGCTACATCCCGCCGAAATTCGCTTTCGGCTTTGGCCAGAGCCGTTGGGGCTACACGACCGCCGACGACTTCAAAAACGTCGTAAAAGGATATCGCGAGAATCATATTCCGATGGATATGCTCTATATGGACATTGATTATATGGAATCTTATAAGGATTTTACCGTAAACGAGAAAAATTTCCCGGACTTCAAGGCATTTGTTGACGAGATGAAAGCCCAGGACATTCACCTCGTTCCAATTATTGACGCGGGAGTCAAGATTGAAGAGGGATATGACGTTTATGAAGAGGGCGTAGAAAACAATTACTTTTGCAAACGTGAAGACGGCAGCGACTTCGCGGCGGCCGTATGGCCGGGACGCACTCATTTCCCGGACGTGTTAAACAAGGAGGCTCGGGAATGGTTCGGCGGCAAGTACGAGACATTAATTTCTCAGGGCATCGACGGCTTCTGGAACGACATGAACGAACCCGCCATCTTCTATAGTGACGAAGGGTTGGCCAAATACAAGGAATTTTTACAAACTTATCAGAACGACAAAGACGACCAGATTCCGTTTTTCGCCGTTCAGTATCTGCCCAAAACATTGTCCAACAGCCCGGAGGATTATAAACGGTTCTACCACAACGTGGATGGCAAAATGGTTCGCCACGACAAGGTGCACAACCTTTTCGGCTACAACATGACCCGCGCGGCAGGCGAGGCGTTTGAAAAAATCAGCCCGGATAAGCGAATCCTGATGTTTTCCCGCTCCTCCTATATTGGAATGCACCGTTACGGCGGCATCTGGACGGGGGACAACAAGTCCTGGTGGTCGCACCTTTTACTGAACCTGAAAATGATGCCGACGCTCAACATGTGTGGATTCCTTTACACGGGTGCCGACTTGGGCGGTTTTGGAGCCAACACGACCCGCGACCTTTTACTTCGCTGGCTGGCACTTGGCATATTCACCCCGTTGATGCGCAATCATTCAGCAATAAGGACGCGTGACCAGGAATGCTACCGATTTGAAAACGTGGAGGACTTCCGCCATGTGATTGGCATCCGCTACCGCCTGATTCCGTACCTCTACAGCGAATACATGAAAGCCGCGTTAAACGACGACATGTATTTCAAGCCGTTGGCATTCGACTATCCAAAAGACGAGATGGCCCGTGAAATCGAAGACCAGTTGATGCTGGGAAATGAAGTCATGATTGCCCCGGTTTATACGCAGAATGCGTCCGGACGTTACGTTTATCTGCCGGAAGAAATGAAATTTGTCAAATTCATGCCGGACGGAAGCATTTACGAGGAAACATTGCCACAAGGCTCTCATTTTGTAAAAATCGCCTTGAACGAAGTTTCCATGTTTATCCGCAAGGGAAAATGCGTCCCCGTTGTGGACGTTGCAGAATCCGTGAACAAAATCGACATGGGCACGTTGCGTTACATTGGTTATGAAAACGCGGAATACGACTTGTACGAGGATGACGGAATCAGCCGGATTTAATTCCAACGAACGATACGGCATTCGCCGAAACGTGTGCCGCCAGGCACACCATCGAAAAGGGAAAGTCGCCAAAACCGACTTTCCCTTTTCATGCTATTTCAGCAAATTCAAAATCGAAGTTCCAATCGTCCCCTCCGGCATCCCCACGCCGAAATTATCACAAACCGTCGCCCCTATTACCGCGAACGTGTCCTGCACGGGCAGCTTTCCGTCACACACGGCTTTGATTGTCACGGATGGATTTGTGTCAGAAACCATGCAATTTGAAGCGACCCGATTCGCACCGGACGCAATGTCGTTTTGCACGATTTGTTCCGTGCCCAGCGAAAATCCCTTGCAATACGCCAAAAACGGCACGTTTTCCCGCGTATGGTCCGTCCCCCTATAAGTCGGGTCATTTCCATGATCGGCAGTCAAGATAAGCAAATCATCATCACGCAATACCTCAATCAACGCCCCCAGCTTCTCATCAAATTTTTCTATCTCTCGCGCGTACCCATGCGGATCCCGCCGGTGTCCCCACAACGTGTCAAAATCCACCAGATTCACGAAACACAATCCGCAAAAATCCCGCGCTGCCAGTTCAATCGTCTGTTCCATCCCGTGCACCGAACTCTTTGACAATATTTTTTCCGTGATTCCCGCACCCGAAAAAATATCATAAATCTTGCCGACCCCGATCACGTCATATCCAGAATCCGCCAATGCATTCAGTGCCGTGCGGCCAAATGGAGCCACCGCATAGTCGTGGCGATTCTTGGTTCGCACAAATTCACCCTTTCGCATCCCGACATACGGGCGGGCAATCACGCGCCCCACCTTCCACTCCTCCTTCATCGTCAGTTCCCTGGCAATCTGACAGCAACGGTACAATTCTTCCAATCCGAACGTCTCCTCGTTTCCGCAAATCTGCATGACGGAATCCGCGGACGTATAGACTATCATATTTCCGGTGGCGATTTCCTCTTCCCCGTACTCCTCGATAATATCCGTCCCGGCGGCACTCTTGTTCCCAATCACCTTATGTCCCGTCCGCCTCTCCAACTCCTCGACCAATTCCTTCGGAAATCCGTGCTCCGTAAACGTGATAAATGGTTTCGAAGTTTCCAGTCCCATCATTTCCCAGTGTCCGGTCATCGTGTCCTTTCCCCTGCTCCGCTCACGAAGTTCGCCAAAATAACCAAGCGGGCACTCCACCGTCCGCACTTGTTTCAGTTCCCGCAAATTGGCAAGTCCCAAACTCCGTAAATGAGGAATCCTAAAATCTTCCACGCTCCTTGAAATGTGTCCCAACGTGTCCGCTCCCGCGTCCCCATACTCCGACGCGTCCCCCGCGCCGCCAATTCCAAGAGAATCCAACACGATTACGAACACTCTGTTAAATCGTTTAACCAACTTTCATTCACTCCCTCTTCTAGCTTAATCAAATTTCCCATGCCGTTTTCTAAATGCCGGTTCTGCCCGTGAAACCCATACGTCCATCGCACGGCCACCACGCCCCGCCAGGCAATTCCATAAATACAGTATATTGCCTTTCGTCTGAAAAATCCAATAAAATTTTCTTATTTTACAAATTTTCTATTTCTCCAAAAAAACTCTTTCTTTTTTTGCCAAACTGTATTATAATGAGCACATGGGGTATTAGCGCAGTTGGGAGCGCGCAACATTCGCATTGTTGAGGCCAGGGGTTCGAATCCCCTATACTCCACTTACAGTGTCCTTTCGGGGACATTTTTTTTATTTCCACAGCATAATTTGGGCACATTTTTCCGTCTTTCCCCATATACTGTCAATAAGAAATATTTTCCGCGTCCTCACAAGGTGAAAACCATGTAAAACGGAGATTCCGCTTTATGTAGGGCAAAAGCGCCACATGAAACGAAACTTCCACTTTATTTCGACGCTTGTGAGAATGAAAGGAGCTCGAAATGAAAACGCCCATTGATATCTTATCAGACAAAAAAGAACCGCCGGGAAAAGATTACCATGAAAGCATTCGTAAACAAACCTATATCACTTACGTGATTCAATCGGGGGACACCTTGCAAGGCCTTGCCGAAAAATTTGACACCACTTGCCAAACCCTGCTCGCGCTCAATCGGCTTGCAGCCCCCGCCTGCCTTTATCGCGGCAATACCTTACGCATACCGGAAAACTGCGAAAAAATAATTTCTAAATAGGTTTTTAAGAGTTTCGTAATAAATTTTCCTCTTCTTTTAGAGAATCAACATATTTTGGACACATTTTGTGAGTATACTAAATGACAGATAGTTGATAAACAACTATCTCCCCCCTCATAAAGTTTAGACATCTTGGGGGAAACCTCAGGATGTCGCACTTTACTCTCATTCCTTTAGATAACTATAAACAAGAAAAGCCGCCGGCCGAAAGGTCGGCGGCTTTTCTTTGTCGGCATGCCCCTTCATAAGTTTTACTCCATCTATCCGGATACATCACACCGTTTTTCTCGTTATAACACTTTCGTGCATCGTGTTGACAAATTACGAAAATTGCATTATTATGGTTTTTATAGAAAGGAGTTGACATTTATGGCAAACCTAAACATTCGTGTCGATGACGCGCTAAAACAACAAGCGGAACTTATCTTCTCCGACATCGGCATCAGCCTTTCCGCCGCAACCACGATATTTCTAAAACAAGTGGTCCGTTGTAACGGCATTCCGTTTGAACTTCGTGCAGATCCCTTCTACTCAGCCGAAAATCAAGCTCGCCTGCTAATTGCAAAAGAACGCATGGAGCAAACCGGCGGTACCGTTCACGAATTGATTGAGGTGGATAATGATTAAATCATGGGATGATTTTGCTTGGGAAGATTACTTATACTGGCAAGGACAAGATAAAAAGACTCTAAAACGAATCAACCAACTGTTGTTGGATATTGATCGAAACGGAAATTCAGGAATCGGAAAGCCCGAACCCTTAAAGGGTAATCTACAAGGATACTGGAGTCGCCGAATAGACGATACGAATCGTCTTATCTATCGCATTCATGATAATCGGATTGAGATTTTACAATGCCGCTCCCATTATGGGCAAAAATGACAGCAGAAAAACCGCCCCCGCGGGAACGCCTCTTACATTCCCGCGGGGGCGGCAAGCCTCCACTCCCTTATGCCCTCACGTCTATGTACTGTCCCAATCCCGGTGTGCTGGGAAGCATCTCGAACAGCTGCTGCGCGGCCATCTCCTGAGTGTCCATGGTTTCCTTCGCGACGGACAAGCTGACATTCATCTGCAGCTTCGCCTCACTCATCGCCATGCTAGTCAATGCGACATCTGAAACATCCATGCCGAAAACCTCCTTCTAAGGCACGCCCTTTTCAAGCGTCCCTTAAACTATATATCGACACTTCTCTTAATTTTCTAAACCATTTTCCACATTTCTGCCGACCATGGCATCACGCGTTTCCTCGGCATCGCGCCCCTCCCCGCTTCTTAAGCCAGCTTCTGCAAGCCAGTTCGACAGCCTGGTAAACTCTTCCAATGTCAAAGTTTCCCCGCGCACGCTCGCGCCCTTTCCAAGCGCGTCTATCGCCGCCTCAACCTCCTCCTTGGAAAAATTAAGCTCCGGCGAATTTTTCAACCCGTTGGCCAACGTCTTCCTCCTCTGCCCAAACGACGCGCGAATGACACGAAACAACAGTCCCTCGTCCGCCACTTGTACCGGCGGGATTTCATACCGCTCCAGGCGGATGACCGCCGATCCCACCTTCGGCCTCGGCATGAAGCAATTCGGCGGCACGTTTGCAGCCACATAAGGCTTCGCATAATATTGCACCGCCAGCGACAAAGCTCCATAATCCTTCGTCCCCGGCTCCGCCTGCATCCGCTCCGCCACTTCCTTTTGCACCATGACGGTCACGCTCTTTAACGGCACATGTCCCTCAAACAGCCCCATGATAATCGGCGTCGTAATGTAATAAGGAAGATTCGCAACCACCTTGATGGGACGCCCCGCATTTTCCTCACGAACGAGTTTTGCGACGTCCACCTTCAACACGTCATCGTTGATAATCCGCACGTTTTCATATCCAGACAACGTGTCCTCAAGAACTGGTATCAAGTTTTTGTCAATCTCCACCGCCACGACCTTTCCAGCCGCACACGCCAGATACTGCGTCATCGTGCCGATTCCCGGACCGATTTCCAACACCATGTCCTCCCTGGTAATCTCCGCCGCACGAATAATCTTGTCCAGCACATGCGTGTCAATCAAAAAATTCTGCCCGAACTTCTTCTGAAAGCGAAATTGATACTTTTGCAAAATAGCAATCGTGTTCTGCGGATTGCCAAGCGTCGGCTCCTTCATGTCCAACCTCCCTATATCCCATAAAATTCCTTCGCGTTTTCTTCCGTCACCCTTATGACCTCCTCCTCACTGACGTTTTTAATTCCAGCAATCGCCCGCGCCACGTAAGGTAAATTTAGCGACGAATTTCTTTTTCCCCGGTACGGCTCCGGCGCCAGATACGGACAATCCGTCTCCAGCACGATGTTTGCAAGCGGGATCGCCGCCACCGTCTCTTTCAACCGTTTCCCGTTTTTGAACGTCACCACGCCGCCGACTCCGATTAAATACCCCATCCGCACATATTCCTCGGCCATTTCCCTCGAATAAGAATAGCAATGGATAATCGCCTTCATTCCCCGCCCGTGCACTTTCAAAATCTCCATCGTGTCGGCCGCCGCCTCGCGGCTGTGAATGTTGACCGGCACGTCAAGTTTCCTCGCCAACTCCAGTTGTCTGACAAACCAATACTTTTGCTCCTCATGGCTTTGCTTGTCCCAATAATAATCCAGACCAATCTCCCCGACCGCCACGATTTTTTCCCGCCGCAAAAGCCGCTCCATGCGTGCAAAACATTCCTCGTTCAGCGCCCCCACCTCATCCGGGTGCACGCCAACCATGCCATACACGTTCGAAAACCGTTCCGTCAATCCCAGCACCTTGTCCCATGAGGCGACAGTCGCGCTGGCGTTGACAATCATGCCAACGCCAGCATCCTCCATGGAGCCAAGCAACGCCTCCCTGTCCGTGTCAAATTGTTTATCATCATAATGCGCATGCGTGTCAAAAATCATAGCCGCCTCCTAAAATCAGCGCGTCACTCGCCATCCAACTCAATATATCCATTTACCTCCGGCTCTTCTTCCGGCCTGATTATCTCAGACTCCTGCACCGGCCGCCCGTTCGACCCCAATACAATGTCGTCAATCTTTTCAAACGTCTTCAACCGGTACGAGACAATCGTGTTGCCCGCCACCAAATACAAGCGTTCTCCTGCGTACAAGGCACGAACGTCACTGGAAAGTCCTAGCAAATCCCGACTAAACAAACACTCGAACCCGTTTTCCCCATAGGCAAAGAAATAATAATTCGCCCCGTCGCCATAGGCGTTCAATCCAATCAAATTCTTTTTCACGTCCACGAACGCCGCCTTGTAATTATACGTGACGTCCGTCGAGTAGGTGCCTTCCAGCACGTACTTGTGCGCTTCCTTCACGTTTGCCGGATCGGAGATGTCAAACATGGACAGCTTCACACCGTTCGTCGTCATGCCCTCCTCGTCCACGTCCATACCGATCCCCAAAAGTTTCCCATCCCCATACGGGTGCAGGTAATCCGAAAATCCAGGAATCTTCAGCTCGCCGATGATTTTGGGGTTCTCCGGGTCAGACAAGTCCACCGAAAACAACGGATCCGTCTCACGGAATGTCACGAAATACCCCGCGTCACCCATGAACCGGGCAGAGTATACCCTCTCGTCCTCGGCCAGCCCTTCGATTCGCGCCAGCTCTTTCAAATTCTCGTCCAACACGTAAAGCGAATTGCTGTCTTGCTCTTCCCGTGACGTTTCCGTATCTTCCGCAATCCTCGCCCCTTCCATGGACCGCGGCATGATTCCCTGCCAAAGCGGCATGATGCCGTCATCGTCATATGACACGATTGGGCGCACCGTCGTCACCAGCCGCAGATTTCCCTCGTACTCGTCAATGCAAAACGAGTCATTTATCGTTCCTTCCACGTCCGTCTGGCTTACCGCTGACAACTTTCCGTCCTTATAGGCAATCTTTCGCAGGTTCGTCTGCGACACGCGCACCTCGCCCCTCTTGGAATCCTCGCCGGAAGATTCCTTCTGTGTATAAGAATTTTCACAGACGTAAATATTTTCCCCGCTCACGTAGCACAAGTCCGTGTCACCAAAAATCGCCTTGTTATCCGTCACCTCGTCTGGATTTTCTAACGAAAAGGACGAAACCACCAAATACTTCCTCGCCGTGTCAAGCATCGGCAAATACACGTCCCCCGCGTCAATCTTCTGATTTTCCACCACCGGCACGAAGCCGTCCTCGTATGACCGCGCCACTTCGTAATCCGCATAATAATTGCTGAACAAGTACACATATCCGTCCTTAATCCGGGTCGTATAATAGTGCCCGCTCTGGGTAATCTTTCCAATGCTTTTCGGACTGGACGCATCACCGACGTCAAACGTCTCCGCAACCGCATACGTCCGATATCTGGCATATTCTCCCTCGCCTTCCTGGCGGCTTTCCGTGTAAGTCACGATCAAACGACCGTCCTGCAAATACATTTCTCCCACGCTCACCTCGTCGTCAAGCACGATTTCACCCAATTCCTCCATCTCGTCCTGCTCGATTCCGATGATTTCCACTCGTTTCCCATTAAGAACGTACAAACGCTTCCCGTCCGTCTTCACGATGTCCGCTTCGGCCACGTCCTCCTCGCGGGTATTCGTGTCTGAATAATCAACCTCCGCGCTCTCCTGCCTCGCGCTATTGTTATCGACGTTTTGAAAGACCTCGCCGCCATCGGCCGACTTGGCATCATCCATCACGGACTCTTCCGTGAACATTTTCGCCCCGCCTGAGAATGCACCGTCTTCCGAGAACACGCCGCCAAGAAAGCCTGAATTTATCTCCAGATCCGTCTCGTAGCTTTGCCGTGCCTCTTGCTCCGCCTTGATATATTGATAAACCTCGTCATAATCTTCCGCCGTGCGAACGGCATTTTTGCTCCCGGACGCCTGAGCGGCCGTCTCCGCGCCCGCCGCGCCGCCTTCGGCCGACGACTCCTTCGTATCGCCATCGGCAACCACTCGCTCCGCATCATAATGTCCCGGGGTAAACGCATCGTAGATTATGCCGCCCGCGATTCCTATGACCAAGACAAAGCACGCCGCTGCCGCGATTCTCATATAATGTATGGGTCTCATCCCCTTTTTCTTCTTCGCCTCGGACAACCTCTTCTCCACCGCCTCCGGCTTCAAAGACTCCGGTATTTCCAAATCCCTCGTCTGCTCTTGTATTTTATTCTTCAAATTGATCTCGTCAAAACTCATAACATGCAACTCCTTTCCTTACGTCATATGACTCCCCTGCCGAAACGGCCAACTTTCACTTGTCGCCATCCTCACGCATTTCGCCTCGCCGGCATGGCCAGCTTCCGCTTATCGCCATCTCACGCCAGCATCTGCCGCAGCCGTCCCAACGCGCGGCTCTTGCGCGAACGCACGGTGGCCGCGTTCATGCCCAGCGCGTCGCTGATTTCATCGCTTGAATAGCCGCCCAGCACCGACCACCCGACAATCAGGCGATCCTTCGCCTCCAATGAAAGAAACGCTTCCCGCACGTCCTGCGTTCGCGCAAAATCCGGTTCCCCCGCCGTCAAATCTTCCGTCAAGTCTTCTGACAACTCCTCGTTATATTCACGCCCGCACAATCTCTTACGGCACTGGTTCGCCAATATCTTAAACATCCAACTGCGAAACGATTCCTCCTTCCGCAGTTTCCCGATGTTTTCAAAGGCAGCCACCACGGCATCCCCGACCGCGTCTTCCGCGTCCTGCTGCTGATTCATCATATAATAAGCAAATTTGTACAAATCCTTGTAAATCTTCGCATACAATTCTGAAAACGCCTTCGTGTCTCCCCGTTTTGCTCGACGAATCAATGCCAATTCCGGTGTTCCCTCATAATTATACATCCGTGCTCACCACCTTTACGTTTCTTCTGAAAGCTTTCATACTTACTAGAGTCGCCGATTTATGATTTTGTTGCATGTCATTTAATTTTTTTAATTAAAAAGTTCATTTAACGCTATTATTCACGGAGCTGGCCGTGCGCCCGGTTAGGCCGTGAATTGCAACCATTTAACCGTAAAAAAGGAAAGATTTCTCTTTCCTTTTTTTACGGCGGTATACCTATCCTCTATAATAATTAATCAGGCATCCTTTCAAAATAATCTCCCTCTCGGTATCGGTCATCTCCCCAAGCTGCAATTCAATTTCGGTCAATCCCTCGCCGACCACGTAGGCCTTCACCTCGCTCGCCTTGCTTTCCACGGCCTTTTTCACGCCCGGCACGAAAATATAATCCCCGTTCTTAAATGGCAACGCCGTATGCTCGGCTTTCGTCAAGAATGGCAGCATGCCCCAGTTAATCAAATTGGAACGATAACGCTTGGTCGCATATTCATTGGCAATGTTCGCCCAGCCTCCCAACACCTTCTGGCAAGAGGCCGCCTGCTCACGCGCTGAACCGTCACCCGGCTTCACCGCGAAAATCGTGCTGCCAACACCAAGGTTGCCTTTTCCGACGTTCGGATACTCTTTTTGAATTTTCTCCATCACCGGCTTCAACTCCTCAAGCACATCTAATGGGCAGTTTCCCGCCTCGATGGCTTTCTGTGCCGCCTGCACCTCCTTCGCCCGCCCGACATAGGCCGGATCCTTTCTGGAAAGGGCGAATTCCGCCAGTCCCAACGGATTTGAACGGTAAGAGGAAGTCTCGCCGGACGGAATCAGCTCGTCCGTCGTCGTCACCGGGTCATGAATCTCGGAAACTACCTTCAACACCAAATTCTCCGGCAACGCGCTCATCGCCGGCCAATCCTTGATGTTCGGCCCGAACTGGATTTTCACGGAGCTGTCGGCCACGCCCTTGCTGTCAAAGACACGGTTCGCGTAAATACTGCCGTCAAAATGATATTTCTTGCCAGTGTACTCCACGTCGACCGCCGTCGCTGGTGTCAAAAAGCCCTTATTCGCCGCCGTCGCCGCAATGGAACGGGCATCCATCAACGCCACGGAAGAAATCTGGCCGCTCTGCAGCTTCGAACCCTCGCGGTTCGGGAAGTTCCGGGTGGAATGGCGAATCGAGAACGCGTTGTTCGCCGGAGTGTCGCCTGCGCCGAAGCACGGCCCGCAAAACGCCGTCTTCACGATGGTTCCCGCCGCCAAAAGGTCGGCCACCGCTCCATTTTTCACCAGTTCCAGATAAATCGGCGTGCTCGCGGGATACACGCTGAACGTAAACGCGTCCGCGCCGATGTACTTGCCCTTGATAATGTCCGCCGCCGCGCAAATATTTTCAAAGCCGCCGCCCGCGCAACCGGCGATGATTCCCTGCTCCACATAAAATTTCCCGTCCACGACCTTGTCTTGCAAGGAATACTCCACCGCGCCGTCCAGGCTGACCAGTGCCTTTTGCTCCACGTCATGCAGTATGTCCTTCAAATTCGCGTTCAATTCATCAATCGTATATACATTTGAAGGATGGAACGGCATCGCGATCATCGGCTTGATTTCGCTCAAATTCACATAAACCATGCCGTCGTAATATGTACACTCGCCCGGCGCCAGTTCCTTGTAATCCTCGACACGTCCGTGAATCTCGTAAAATTCCTTGATTTTCTCGTCCGTCTTCCAGATGGAGGACAGACACGTCGTCTCCGTGGTCATCACGTCCACGCCAATCCGGAAGTCCGCACTTAGCTTCTCCACGCCTGGTCCTACGAACTCCATCACCTTGTTATTTACATAGCCGTTCTTAAAGGTCGCCCCGATAATCGCCAACGCCACGTCCTGGGGACCCACGCCCTTCATCGGCTCGCCGTCCAGATAAATGGCAATCACGCCCGGCATCTTGATATCATACGTCTTGTTCAAAAGCTGCTTCACCAGCTCGGGACCACCCTCGCCCATCGCCATCGTGCCAAGCGCGCCATAGCGCGTGTGGCTGTCCGAACCAAGGATCATCCTTCCGCCGCCCGCGAGCATCTCCCGCGCGTACTGGTGTATGACGGCCTGATGCGGCGGTACATAAACGCCGCCATATTTCTTCGCGCACGTCAGGCCAAACATGTGGTCATCCTCGTTAATCGTACCGCCCACCGCGCACAACGAATTGTGGCAGTTCGTCAGCACGTAAGGAATCGGGAACTTCTCAAGCCCAGAAGCCCGGGCCGTCTGGATGATGCCCACGAACGTGATATCGTGCGACGTCAGCTTGTCAAACTTAATCTGCAATTTCTCCATGTTGCCGGAAGTATTGTGCGCTTCCAAAATACGGTACGCCATCGTATTCTTGGCCGCCTCGGCCCTCTCAAGCGGCACTTGTACGCCGCCCTCCTCCACGATTTGCGTTCCATTCAACAAATAAACACCTTTTTCATATAATTTCATCATCTAAATCCTCCTTGCTTCTAGCCTGGCTACATACAATATAACTTCCTTAATCTCTTTCCCGCAAAATCTTCTTCACCTCGATCTGCGTCTCACCAATCCGAATCACGTCCTCCTTCTGAAGCAGAACCGCTTCGTTTAAACGTTCCTCGTTCAAAAACGTCCCGTTCGTCGACCCCAAATCCTCCAAATACAACTTGCCATCCTTATTGACAATCACACAATGATGCTTGGACACCTTTGGATCCCCCTCCACCGTCAGGAAATACTCGAACTCAGGATCATCCTTTGCCCGACCGATTCCGACCGTGTCATAAAACTGGTACGTGTACTTCTCCCATGTATCCAAATTCTCCATGAGAATGCGCCACTGCCGTCGTACCGGCCTTGACGCGCGCCTTTGTTCCGGCTCGTCGTCATAATCGTAATCGTCACGCCGCCCTCTTCCCGGCTCGTCGTCATAGCCATCCCCGTAATCGTCACGTCGCCTTCTCCCCGGCCCGTCATCATAGTCATCATAGTCATCCTCGTAATCGTCGTCACGCCGCCTTCTTCCCGGCTCCCGTCCTTCCGGCCCATTCCTCCGCCGCGGCCGGTCATAGTCATCCGAATCACGTCCTCCAATCCCATACTGGCTCTTCACCGCCAACACACACTGGAAAATCAAAAATGCCGAAGCCGCCAACAATACAATCATAACAATCCAAAACAGCATAAATTTCACTCCTTATGAAGCTTGTCTATCAAGCTTTTCATCTTATGAAAAATTCTTCTTATAAGAAATTCTTCTTATGAGAAATTCTTCTTAATGAGAAATTCTTCTTATCGAGAAATTCTTCTTATCGAGAAATTCTTCTAAAATAAAAAATTTCGCCTTTTGACCCTACATCATTTTATCAGACATGCCGCCAGATAACAACCCCAAATCAGAAAAAAGACGTTACAAGTCACACACCACGTTGGCGCGTGTGACTTGTAACAAAAAAGACACCTCGTGCATCCTCTCTCGAAAATGCACGAGGTATCCTCATGATTAAGTCATGCTTACCATCATTCCAGACGTTTCTGAAGCTCTTCCCGCTTCGCTTCATATTCCGGCTTGCCGAGTAAGACGAACATGTTCTTCTTGTAGCTCTCCACTCCTGGCTGATTGAACGGGTTCACGCCGAGCAAATGCCCGCTCGCACCACAAGCAAACTCAAAGAAAGAACAAAGAGTCCGGCTTGCCGGACTCTCGCGCCGGAGCGCGGCTGCGTGAGCAGCCATTTTCCTTAGGCGCGAAGTGCGCATCCCCCGGAGGTTTTTTTGTCATGGGGAACGAAGTTTCCTATGACACAAAAAATTGTCCCAGACAATACGTGTTCCGCCCTAAAATCTTCACCATCAGATTCAGCACGCTGCCGTACGTACCAACATCGTGGCATTCATGACACTCTCATTTATAAAATCAACGGTCTTTCTGGTTCTTTCTCTCGCTCTCCCCGTACAACTGTTTTCACCATTCCGACACGTAATGTAAACTTGGCTCATAATTAGCCAGCACTTCAATGGTGTTTCCCTTACGGATGAGAATATTGCGCACAGCCACATGCTTTAGCGCGTCATTTTCTGCGAACTCATTTTCCAAAGGCCGCCCCTCTTCCTGCCATACTTCCTCTCCAAACTCCCTTTAAACACACGGAAGGCAATGGCCGGTTCCGACATCGTTCCCCGACTTGGAAATCATATTGATGGAGAAGTCCCGCTCTCCTACCATCCTTGCCCCCAGGTGGGAACCGCCGATGCCGCCCTGCTTCCATGATACCAAATTGCCACCCGACTATTAAGCAAGAAATTCCTCTAAAATCTGGCGCAATTGTTCTTCCCTCACGGAGGGCTGCTCCTCCTTATATGTAGGCCGATCCGCGCGATACAATTCGTCGCCCTCCCCACGGTAGCCCTGGCGCGCACTCTGGCTTTTCCTATTCGCCTCCGCCTGGTACGACCGTTGGGAGCTTAAGACCCTTCCGGCAACACTTTCCTCCCCCTCGCCCGGATGGGACGCCCCCCTTCCCTCGGCCGACGATTCTGCCTGTGCGGTTTTTCCCTTGACCGCCTTTCGAAACACCGGGCTCACCGTACCGCCCTTTGCACTCTTACGCGGTTCTCCTTCTATATTAATAGAAAGTTCTGGAGACGCTGTTTCCTGATTTACCCCGTCCGGCCTGACCGCTTGTATGGGACTGTCGCTTTTAACGGCTTGCAGGGCACTCTCACCTCCGGCAGTACGAATCACGTCAATCTGTTCCCGTTCGGACGAACGATTCTTGCGATAACGCAACATGCTGGTATTTTCCAGATAATCCACCATATAGTTTTTCACGGCTTCAATCTTATAAGGCTCGTCCGACAACTGGCTGATGACGTACAACGCGATCATTTCGCCCGCACCCACCATCAGGTATTGGTACACTTCCTCGCAGATTCCATTCGTGACGTACCAGAAAAACGCCCCTATCACCGCCAAGATTCCCGCAAACCAAACCGATTGGAGTTCCAATTGCCTCCATGTATGGATGCGGAACAGAAAGCTTCGGTATTCATATATGTATTTCTCCACAAAAACCCGTGTATTTTCCACTTTATCATGCAGCATACAAGCATGCTCGTATTTTGCCCGCACCAGCTTTATCAATTTATGCGTACTCTTTGACATACTGGACGCAGCCGTAAGAAGACGGCGCAAAGTAAGATGATTGGCCACTTTCGCCATCACGCCGATGACACCGACGAATACCATCATATAGTAAACGATGTTGGTGCCGGTCACTACTTCTTGAATCATAACGAAATCCTCCTCGCTTTGAGTTGTTACACAATAATCCGGATTGTGTTGAGCCCTATTATAGCCCAAACTTTGGCAAATGTCCTCAAAAACCGTTCTACAAATTTCTACAGCCAGGGCAAACAAACGCCTTGTCCGCCTTACTTAAAAAAGCTTAAAACACCGCGTATATCCAAGGTTTTTCCCCTCAACCTAAAGCCACGAAATCACTTTAACCCACCTTGTAAAAGCCCGCCCTCGACATGTCATGTCGAGGAACCTTTTGTCGAAAAATTCATGCCGATAAATCCAGCAAATTATTGGTTGCCATTCCCTCCATTTTGTGCTACTATACCCTCAAAGCATATTTTCGTTTGTGAACCATTCCAAGGCTCTTGGCCTTCCGTAATTCAGAAAATCAGAAAATCCATGCTTTTCATCACACCATTTTAACAAAAGCAGGAGGTTCTGAACGCCTGAACGGACGAATTCTCCTGCCATAGGCAAGCCGGTCACGTTCGCTCGGATGAAAAAGATTTCACCAAGCCGCACGTGACCATGCTCGCACCAAAAAACAAGGAGGATAATGAATGGGAAAGAAAAAGAGGACACCGCAAACGCAAAAAGTACCGCAAGCACAACCACCGAAAAGGGCAAGACAACAGAAACAATTACGCAAACTAAAAAGAACCTACAAGGATTCGATGTTTCGGGCAATCTTCAAGGAAAAGAAAAATCTTTTAAGTTTGTACAATGCGGTGAACGGAACAAACCACACGAATGAAGACGACTTGGAGATAAACACGTTGGAAAACGTCATCTACATGAATTATAAGAATGACATTTCGTTCGTAATCAACCTTCACCTATACTTGTATGAACATCAGTCCAGCATCAATCCAAACATGCCGCTTCGTGATTTGTTTTATGTCACGAAAATCTTACAAGAAATCATGAAAGACGAAGACATTTACAGTTCCACGTTGAAGACCTTCCCCACGCCGAGGTTCGTGGTTTTCTATAACGGCGTGGAGGAAAAGCCAGATCAATGGGAAGTTCGCTTGTCCGATGCGTTTGCGCAACCAACAAATAATCCAGAGTTGGAACTGATCGTGACGGTTTTAAACATTAACCTGGGAAAGAGCAAGAAATTAATGGAAGCATGCAAGGTTCTGTACGATTACGCCGTTTTTATTCAACGGATGCGTGAACGTTCAAAAACCATGACACCTGAAGAGGCGGCAGAACGAACCATTGAGGAATGTATCAAGGAAGACATCCTTGCGGACTTCCTAAAAGAGCATAAGGCGGAGGCGAAAGACATGTGTCAATGTTTATATGAGTATGATGAAGAAAAACATATAAGGGAAGAGTGCAAAATCGCCAGAGAGACCGGATGGAAAGAAGGTTGGTATGGCGGCTGGAAGGGCGGGGAACAACACAAATTAGTGTCTCTTGTATCCAAAAAACTAAGAAAGAACCATACCGTCTCGGAAATCGCGGACATGTTGGAAGAAGACACGAACGTCATCCAGCAGATTTACAACATCGCTCGGGAGTTCGCTCCAGATTATGACGAAGAAAAAATAACGAAACGGTTAGATGAGTACTAAAAATAATCCAGAGTTGGAACTGATCGTGACGGTTTTAAACATTAACCTGGGAAAGAGCAAGAAATTAATGGAAGCATGCAAGGTTCTGTACGATTACGCCGTTTTTATTCAACGGATGCGTGAACGTTCAAAAACCATGACACCTGAAGAGGCGGCAGAACGAACCATTGAGGAATGTATCAAGGAAGACATCCTTGCGGACTTCCTAAAAGAGCATAAGGCGGAGGCGAAAGACATGTGTCAATGTTTATATGAGTATGATGAAGAAAAACATATAAGGGAAGAGTGCAAAATCGCCAGAGAGACCGGATGGAAAGAAGGTTGGTATGGCGGCTGGAAGGGCGGGGAACAACACAAATTAGTGTCTCTTGTATCCAAAAAACTAAGAAAGAACCATACCGTCTCGGAAATCGCGGACATGTTGGAAGAAGACACGAACGTCATCCAGCAGATTTACAACATCGCTCGGGAGTTCGCTCCAGATTATGACGAAGAGAAAATAACGAAACGCTTAAGCGAATAGCCTTCCATCTTCTCCCGGCAAAATGAAATTTTTGAAATGAAATTGACCAGTGCAATTTCATTGACATCTACTTTCCCACTTTGTTATAATAATGGCATTAACGTTGAGGAGGAATTATGACATGCAATACAAGCCAACGGGAGTTTGCTCCCAGATGATACACTTTGACATCGAAGACCACAAGGTAAAGAACGTCTTGTTCAACGGCGGTTGTAACGGAAACACACAAGGTCTTTCCCGCCTGATTGAGGGGATGGACGTGGATGAAGCGATTTCACGTCTTGAAGGGATTCGTTGCGGCTTTAAGGCCACGTCTTGCCCCGACCAGCTCGCCAAAGCATTAAAACAAGCAGTCGGCAATTGATTTGCCGACTGCTCGTCATGCGTTCCATATTTTGTTACTCGTGCTTTTCTTCGTCATGAACGGTGAAAGCAACCACTGATATGTTCAACAGTTGGTGGCGTTTCTTAGTGTAGGAATTTTCTCTTTAATATTTTTTATTGTTTATAGTTTCAATATCCCATATTAAGTTGTAATTCCCGCACCCATATCAGTGGCTGCTTTCACCGCTCATGTTAAGAACCCCATATCTTTTCCTCACGTCGCCCGAAATGTCTCACTTAAGGAAAACACCGACTCATAAGGATAATCGTCACCTGCCAGATGTTCACAATGAATCCGATAAGACTGACCACTCTCTATCGGCATGATTTTTCTCCAATCCAAGTATTCCGTCTCGTATGTATCTTTTCTCCAAGCATTTACTGATACCCAACGTCCGGTTTCTTCGTCATACCGTTCCACGTATGCGATGATGGATAAGAAATCGACCTTTCTCTCGGCTATCGTCATGCCATACACATAAATCCTTCCTGGTCCCGCTCCTGAAATCTTGCAGATTCCCTCTATCATTTGTTACCTCTTGCCCCTTTACCATTTCTTCTAAAGTGCCTAACCTATCCAGATACCATCGGTAAAGGAAATATTCATATCATATGGAAGCTCCGAATTATTCCCAGCATAATGGTTACAACGCACACGATAATAATACCCACGCTCTACCACCAATGTCTTTCCTGATGAAAGATAATAGTCATTATATTTTTCTACCGTCCATGCATTTACTTGATGCCACTGCCCTGTCTGTGGATTAAATCGTTCTACATATACAACTAGCCCCACATAATCTACCGTATGATTTGCTGTTGTCGCCCCATATGCGTAAATCTTTCCCGTAGCTGGATTACTGATGATACTATCCCCATCCATCAAATGCTTTCCCCGCTCCAAACCAGAAGAAGTACTTCCTGATGAACTACTTTCCATCGTCAGGTAAGAGCCATCCACACACTTCAACGAATCTTCTGAAGCTTTCGCAACATCTGCCGTTCCAAGAACCATCCCGCATAACAATACCAAAGAACAAACCAATGCCCAAAATTGCTTTTTCATTATGAAACCCTTTCTCTTTTGTATCCCTCTATTATATAGACAACTGAACTCAAAAAAACTTACGCATATTTTCAAAAAAAATGTAAATTTTTTAAAATTAATTCAAATCCCTCTTTTTCAATAATCCCTTTCAACTGATAATGCACTCCCCTATAAGTAAATTCCGCAATGCGTCGATACGTCTCATGGTCTTCTACTTCGTATTCCCTCACTATGATATTCACATCATTTACGACAATTGTATATTCCCTTATTTCTTTATCTTCTTCTAACTCCCCCCATGAAGAATCCTCATCATTCAAATAGATGGTATACCTAACAACCTCCTCCCCGTATCGATAATTCAACCTCGCTTGTGCCAAGATTTCATCTACATATACCCCATCCAAAAACATGTCCTCTGGTCTTGTCATAATTTCGACTGCATTGATTTGAAGTTTTTCTCCTATCTCTCTATACGCTACTGCTTCGTCTATACTATCCGAGTTCATCGTATCCATATCTTCAACATTCAAGATTTTCATCGGGTTTTCGTCCTCACCCGCAAAACGTTCCAACAGAACTTTCAAATACGACTTGCTCCCAACGCTGGTCATGCTCAATCCCATCACCAACACGAGGACTGCCACCAATGCCACAAGCATTGTCCTTTTCTTCCGTCTCCTGCGATATACCACCACGGGCTCGACCCGGGATCCATGCGCGCTGGCACCAAAAACCGTCGGGTTCGAAGTTGACGAAATGGATGCCTCTGACGTTTCTTCGTTTAGCCGCTCTCCTTTCAGTTCTGCTTCCAAAGCGCAGGCACGTTCAAAAAACTCAGCGTCCTTTTCCTCGCTCACTTCCATCTGCGCAAGTTCAGGATGACGCTCTAGTTCTTTCTTAATTTCTTCTGTTTCTCGCTTAAGCTCTTTTTGTAATGACAGTTTTATTATCTCTTTCATACCGTTGCCTCTCATTATGACCGTAAGCTTATTTTTCCTGTGTAAATATCGTGTGTCGATGTTCACAGTCATCATTATTGACGGTGTTACCATTCACGAAGGTGCATGTTTCACCACACGGCATCCGACCTGCGCATCCCCGTAAGCTACGTGACATCATAGCTTGAACGGCTCGTTGCTCGCTGGAATACAGCGCTGATGCCGATTGGCATCAGCCCCATTGCCATAGACAATTTTAAATAAACGGATGCCATTACTATGCACGCCCCATGGGCATGAATGGGTAACTTGGCGATAACCGCGTCGTCATTTGACGTTTTCTTATTCTTGACATTTTCTAAAATATGGTTATTATGGACATATGACTAATCACACTCGGAGGTTATCCTTATGAAACGTATCATACTTACCGGCGGTGGTTCTGCCGGACACGTTACTCCCAACATTGCCCTTATCCCCCAATTAAAGGAAAAAGGGTACGAAATTCATTATGCAGGCTCTTACCAAGGTATAGAGAAAGACCTCATCGAGCCTTTTGGAATTCCCTATCACGGAATTTCCTCCGGCAAGCTGCGCCGCTATTTCAGCCTTCAGAACTTCTCGGATCCGTTTCGGGTTCTCAAGGGACTTGGGCAGGCACGCAAGCTGATTCGTGACCTAAAACCAGACGTCATCTTTTCCAAAGGTGGCTTTGTTTCAGTTCCCATCGTACTTGCCGGAAAGCAAAACCATGTTCCCGTCATCATCCACGAATCCGACATGACGCCCGGACTGGCCAACAAAATCGCCATTCCCTGCGCCAGCAAGGTTTGCTGTAACTTTCCCGAGACATTAGAGCACTTGCCAAAAGAAAAAGCAGTACTCACCGGCTCCCCCATTCGCCAGGAACTTCTGTCCGGCAATAGGCTGGCCGCCCTTGATTTTTGCGGTTTCACGCCGGACAAACCAGTCATCCTGGTCATAGGCGGAAGCCTTGGTGCCGTGGCCGTCAACAACGCGGTACGCGCCGCCCTCCCGAAACTGCTCGAACGCTTTCAGGTCATCCACCTCTGCGGAAAAGGCAAGACGGACGAAGCTTTGGCGAACACGAAAGGTTACCGCCAATTCGAATACATCAAGGACGAACTGCGCGACCTCTTCGCACTGGCCGACCTTGTGATTTCCCGCGCGGGAGCAAACGCCATCTGCGAACTACTGGCACTCCACAAGCCCAACTTGCTGATTCCGCTTTCAGCGAACGCCAGCCGCGGCGACCAGATTTTGAACGCCCGTTCATTTGAACGACAAGGCTTCAGCATCGTACTGGAGGAAGAAGAAACAAACAACGAGACATTACTTGCCGCCGTTCAACAATTATACGAACAACGTGACACCTATATAAATGCCATGCGCAACTCTTCCATGCAGGACTCCATCAGTACAATTGTAAATCTAATAGAAGAAACCGCACTAAAAACATATTAAATTATCCAAACGGGGTGAAAGCTTTTCTTTCACCCTCTTCCCTTTTTCTTATGAGAAAGCCCTCGCTTGCGTTGACATCCAGTTCATTTCCGCTTCAATTCTTCATACTCCGCACCAAACTTTTCTCTAATCCATGCCCTTGCCCGATGCAGCATCACTTGATATGCGTTCAAACTAATTCCCATCACCTTTGCGGCTTCTTTCTGCGGAAGTTCCATATGCGCTTCAAGCAAAATGGCTTCGTACCAACGCTCGTTCTTCTCCAGCAATTCCGACATAATACGATCATGAAGTTCTGCCCACTTCTCGTTCGTATGCATTTCCAGATACTCGTCTTCCGTACTTTCCCTGAAAGGTTCGCCACTTGGTGCACCCGTTTCTTCTTGAACGAGCGGAACTTCCCACTTCACCCGTTTACGATAATTAAGTGCCGCATTCCTCGCGGTTATGTAAAGCCACGACTCAACATTACTGGCCGATTTCCTGCATTCCATCAGCCTTAGAAGTTTCAGAAATGTCTCTTGTCTGATATCTTCCGCTATGTCAGGATCTTTTACATACAAATATGCCGCACGCAAAACAGCGTTCTTGTACTTCTCATAAATCTCATTAAATTCATGATTCTCCGTCACAATTCTGACCCCGGCTTTATTTTATCTTGTTTAACAGTTCCTCTTTGTCTTCCTCCGTCAACGTACCCATATGCCATCCAAGACCGACCTTGTCGTCTTTATACCGGGGAATCATGTGCACATGGAAATGAAACACGCTCTGTCCCGCCACCTCCTCGTTATTTTGTACGATATTATACCCGTCACATCCCAGCGCGTCTTTCAACTTGCAGACCATCCTCTTGGCAAGCACCATGGCTTTCGCCGCCAAAGCTTCATCCAAATCGTACAAATTACGATAATGCTCTTTTGGCAAAATCAGCGCATGACCTTTGGACGCTGGGTTCAAGTCCAGAATCACCCTGAAGTCTTCGTCCTCGAACAGTGTTGCAGATGATACTTCTCCTGCCGCTATTTTACAAAAAATACAGTTCTCATCTTTCATTCTTATCAGCCCTCTCCTCTTTTTATTATTTACAACTGCCATTAGTATATCCTACTTTTTGCAAAAAGAGAAGTTCTTTTCAATTTTTTATTTACGCATTATGGTGGTGGGAAATTACTCGCTATATTTGTAAACATTTTTGTTGAACCTCACCCTTTTCCGTGTTAGACTACATACACGAATTGTGATTTACATAGAAAAAATTATATTTATTGAAAGGAGCAAGTCATTACAATGTTACGCAATATTGATACCCATAAAATGAATATCCTGATGGAAAAGAATGAAGATGTAAGGCAAATCATCAATCAGCTACTTGAAAACCATCAAACCATTGTCTCCACGATTTCGCACGAAGTCCGCAATCCACTCGCGCTAATCTCCTCCTCCCTACAGTTGCTAGAAACCCAGCACCCGGAGGTAAAAGACTTTTATGGCTGGACGCAAACAATGGAGGACGTTGATTTCATGCGCCAGCTTTTGGACGAGCTTTCCTTATTTAATAATGGAAGTACTATACGGCCGACCGTTTTTTCTATGGAACGGCTATTGAAGAACATTTCCATCTCCTTCGCAATTTCATTAAACGAACAAGACGGCATTGAATTTACTTCGAAAATCCCTTCAGACATGGGAGATTTTACCGGCGACAAGTTAAAATTGGAACAAGTCATCCTCAACCTTCTTCGCAATGCAAAGGATGCCGTCGGCGAATCTGGCTCCATCATGCTCTCCGCCACGCGTCATACAGATTCTATACATATTGCCGTAAAGGACTCTGGCTGCGGAATTCCTCATGAACGGCTGGAATCCATTTTTGAACCGTTCCGAACATACAAGTCGGGCGGCACCGGACTCGGACTGGCATTGTCACGTCAAATCATCACCGCGCACGGTGGTACGATTTCCGTGGACTCCAAAGAAGGAGACGGCAGTGTCTTTTCCATTGTATTACCAGTTTAGAACCACTCTCTTCCCGTCGTTTTATCCGATTCCAGAATCAGGTCATCCCAACTCCCCCAACGTCTGCCTCGTATTTTTTTGGCAGACGTTTTTAACGCCCCCCACCAACCACTCTCTTCGCGAAGCACGTCAACCGTGGGAGCACCCCGATATTCCATATAATCATCTTCCTTCTCTGCTTCTCGGCCTCCATCATCCATCAGGTAAAACACATTGCCCAACTCCTGCCCTCTGCCCGTTCCTTCCCCTTCGGCAGCCCTTCTTTCCAATTCATGCTTTTCATAATCCTCCATGATTTGTCTCAAATCATAATGTTCCTGCAATGTCGCCTTATGCAATTCATATGCCAGAAAAATTCCTTCCGTGTCCCCATAATCCAGTGTCCTTACAAAATATTCCGTCAATTGATGGAAGGATTTTCCCAAATCCAACTCCATTTCTGGAAAATAACAAAAATACCACTGTCCGTCCCGGTAAAATATGTACTCCGGTTCTAAGAGAAGGCAATTGGGATTTAGCAGATACTCTTGTAAACTTTCCGTCACCGCCAACAAGCCGGACACCACGTCCCGTATCGTCCCCTCTTTCATGGCAGTCTTCTCATGCATGGCTTTCATGGATGAAAACCCTCCAACCTCATAGGTATACCTTGACTTTCCTTCAACAAAGCATCCTTCCGCCGCCAGTACCCCCGCTATTTGATTTTGCCGTAACATTGGCATCTGGTAGTCTTCTTGATACTCCTTGTCCACCACAAGATGCAAATATACCTTATTTAATTTTGTCTCATATTCCGCTTGAAACAAACCATCGTCCTTCACTCTTCTCCTCCATTCGATAAAAGCTCATTAAAAACACTCATCCTGCGAATCTCCTTCTCCGGTTTTGAAACTACGGCACTCTGCATCACAGAAAGGCGCATCTCGCCTTTTTGCGCGGATACCGTAAGTGTTACTTCATCATCCGTTTTCTCCGCATCCACCATCGTCCCGGAAAACAAAATCAATTTTCCGTCAATCTGCTCCCGAAAAAATGCCTCCAAGTCCATCTCCCCTTGAAGCCCTTCCCGTCGCTCATAGCGAGCCGCCATGACGACAGCTTCACCTGCTGCCGCCAACAAAATGATTTTATCATGATAATAGAATGTACTATATATAATCAATTGAAACACCAATATGAGAACCGGCATCAAACACGCCAACTCTATAGTCATGATTCCTGACACTCCCTTTTTCATTCTCCTCTTTATTCTTCCCCTTATTCTCTTTTTCATCCCGCTCCCCCTGCTGCCAGCATAATCACATATGACATTCCCAAAAACGGAACGAACGGAAACGAACGCTTTCTTCGAAACCTGCAAATCACCAACGCCACTACGGCATACGTTGCCGCCATAAAAAACGCCGTGACCAATACTCCAAGCAAATCCCAAATTCCAAGGTAAATCCCCAATGTGCCAATCACCACGCCATCACCATATCCCAACGCCTCCTCCGTCACCCTGCCAATGACCAAGAATAAAAAGCCAACCACGGCTCCCGATGCCCATATGGCAATCGGCTGCCCTCTCCAGACCACCTGATACACCAACGCCAGCATGACACCCAATCCTAGCAGCCATACCGAAAGCCGCCTTGTTTTGACATCCATCACGGACAAGGCCAACAGATAGCATACGCATGCCACCTTGCCAATCAGACTTATCCAGCACATTTACCACATGCCCCCTTTCCCATCACTTCCGACTTTTTGACAGCCCGAACGGAACGTTTCAATCCACTGCACTCCAACGAATTGTGATATTTATTTCCATATTCCGTGACGTAAACTCCCGCCATCGTATCCGCATGTACGCATTTTTCACAAGGATAATAGATTCCCCCGTCTTGGTTTCTTAACCCTGACAATCTTGACTCTGGTAGGTAACGAATTGTCAACTGCAAGTATCTACAATGATAATCCTCATGGTACACGCTTCCATAATCCGTAACATAAACGATGTCCTTCTCCCCTTCTTCCATTCCAAGAGGCTGATAACCCGTCCACGCCCGAATTTGAAACGTTTCCTTCAAGTCCAGTGACAAATTCAAAAACCTCGGAAACGGTAGACGCACCTTATAACGCACATCCACGAAAATCATCCCGACCGTTTCCAGATAGTAAGATCTCCAACAACTTAATCCACCGCTGCCTCCCTCTATCACGCTTCGTTCCATCCGCTCCGCGCCAATCAAATTTACAATGTCCGCCTCCAGCTTCCACGAGTTTAGAATCGGCAGCATCGTCACATCCACCGCCGCCTTCTCAGCGGCATTCTGCGCCGCATTGCGGACACTAAATCGCACCGACTGAATTTCCAATAGGTAAACCAGACACAATGCGGCGAAGAAAAATATAGGCAATACTAACGCTGCCTCCACCGTCAAACTTCCTCCCAAGCCTGATGCGGATACCCTTTCTTTTATGATTTTGGATGAATTTTTCTTTTCCGTCAAACGCCCTCTTTCCGACGTTCTTAGGGTGGACGAATGTCTTTCGCCCTTTGATTTCACTACAAACATGTAACAAGCCTCTCCTTTCTGCATTTTTAGGTTTGAATGGAGTCAACGATTCGTGGGACTACGAATCTTGGACAAAACTCAATTCGAGAAGAAAGGGCATCCGTATCAGGCTCAAAAGCAAGCTTACAGATAACCATAATTACAAATAACCATAATCACAAATAACTATAATTATAAATAGCCATAATTACAAATAGCCGTAATATGTAGGAAATGTGTAGGTATACCCATTCCATATTTCTGCCACGTTCTTTAATTTTATTTTTGTCACGCAGGCATCGGCCCGAAAATTTGAATAACCGTTTTCTTGCTGCAAGTTCTGCTCCACCCTGTCCAACACCCGCATCGTCAACTGCCCGTCATTTTCCAAAAAAAGCAAAATCTGCAAATATTCCGTATAAGATAGGCCTTCCTCGGCATCCATCCCGTCCCTTTGATCCTCCTGCGTACCAAGCCGGAACAAAGAAGACACTTGCATCTGCCAGGTTTCCTTTGTTTTTACCAAGACGGTACGCCCGCCGCCAAGCAACGATCGTAAATCCATCACGCTCTCCCCGAACGCCCACAAAACCAACAAGATTTGTTTTACCACTTCCACGGCCTCTGGTACTAGCAATACGATTGACAAGGCCGCCGCAAAGATTTCGGCTTCCGACTGTTTTTCGCTGTCCGTCTGCAAATAAAGATAGTTTGACGCAAAGCGGAAGAACAACAATCGGCTTACTACCATGTTTAAATTTTCGGAATCGCTTTTCTTCCCACAGAGAAGGTATTCCAGTTCGTAATCCAACGACCGATCCTCCCCCTTTATCCCCGTGGCACACCCAAAATGCTCTACGATATACTGTTCAAATAAAAGCCGTTCCTCCATCCGTCCAATCCCTTCATGAGCCGGGAAGCTGCCGCGCCCGGTATCCCGGGCGCGTACGGACACTTGGCCGTCAAGAGACACCGACTTTCCCGACAGCACGAAATCTTTAGGCAAAACCAGTGACAACAACTGATTTTTTCTCGCCCACAAAAGCGTTTCCGCCTCCTCCGGCAACAACGCGCCGTTTTCCGCCAATGCCGCATCCAAATCCCCTGAAATTTCCTTCCCTTGTATTTCCTGCTCTTTCCACCCTGCAGCCATTCCCGTCAAGTCACGCACCAATGAAATTCCCGTGCGTTCTTCCATATAAGCCAACGCTTGCTCTCGAAACGCCTGCCCGTCATTATCCGTAAGCAGTTGTATCTCCGCAATTTCTTGTTCAATTCCCATCGCCCCATAATAAGAGAAACGATTTAGCACACGGCTTTCATCATATTGTCCGTTTCCATAAGTACCATCCAACGCGAATACGCCATACTCTTCCCATAGCCCTCGATGATATTCTCCGAACACCGAAAACACCGCACGCTCGACATCCAGCCTTTTCTGGTTTTTCGTCATTTGTATGGAAGCGCTTTCCATCATCGCCAGAATAAAAGAAACAAGCAACACAAAAATCAAACTCAAAAACGCCGTGACTTCCCCCTTTTTCCGCTTCAAAATCAAATCCCCGAACTTTGACTTGTAATCTTACGAAAGATGGTATTTACCAGATTGGTCATCTGATTCTTAAAAATCAATACCAACGCTATCAGCACGACCAAAATCAACAGCAATTCCACGACGGACATTCCCGCCCTTTCCTGCAGCTTCCAAATCACCCTCTGCCTCATCCACAAAATTTTATTCAATATTCTTTTTAAATGTCTCATATGTTTTTTCCTTTCTTCTTTTTATTTTAATTCTCGCATTTTTAAAACTGCATGCTCATAAATGCCGGAACCACGATGATGACCAACACCACGGCCAACATCAGAAACATGGGAAGCAACACCTTCGTCCCTGCCTCCTCACCTAGCTTTTTAGCCAGACTTTTTCGTTCCTCGAACGCATTATCTGCCTCTTGCTTTAATATGAACGCCAAGCCCTTTGTACCTTTGCGCAGATTCTGTGAAAGCAACGCGGCAAATTTTCGATATATTGGCAACCCGCAGCGTTCTCCAAACCTCTCATAGCATTCGCCCTCGTTTGCCCCACCTTTCATCTCATACATGGAGCGTACCATTTCCTCGTACACCTCCCGCCGGCCTTTCTCGCCTTTTTGCCGTTCATAATGTTCCGCCATCTGATACCAAACGCCGCGTGCAGGCATCCCCGCCCCCAAGAACAAGGTAAACGTACTGACCAACTGCGGGTAATCCAGCGTCATCTGCATGTCTCGCCGCTTCTTTTCCTCTTTCTCCTTTTCCTTCTGTGAAATGTATAGGAGTAATGACAATACGATTCCCAACAGCATCACGCCCGCCGCACGAAGATTTCGCAACTGCCCCCACCTTACCGGTCGCCCATCCACGTTATCCGGCAGCTTCATGACGGCATCCGTCTGTGTCTGAGCATCCAAACGACGCACTTCTTTTTCCAGCTCCGCAAGCAGGCGCTCACCGGAAGTCAACTTGGGCGGATAAATTTTCACATAAAAGGAATGTTCGATCTTTTCCTCCCCGTACGTCATCAGCGCCTTAAGTTGTACCAACGTCCCTTCCTCCGTCAAGACATCTTTCTTTATCGCGCCCTGCAAATCCAGCACCTCATAATTGTCAAGCTCCCAAGAGACGCGGATGCCGGTCTCTGGAATCATGCTCACCAGATCCAGATTTTTCCTCACCTCGTCCAAACTCTCGTTTTCTCCCAACACCAGCCGTTCCAACGTATCTGAAGCCTCATCAAACACTTTTTGGAGTTCTTCGTCCGAATATTTACGTTCTCCGATTGTCACCGTATACTTCTCGCTTTGATTCCCGATTTGCACTTGCAACTCTTCCGTCCGTTCTCCCTCTCCATACCCATTCCTCTTCACGACGCTTGCTCCGTCCTCATCGGAAGGCAGCACTTGAATTCCATCCGCGAAAAAGACCAATGCCGATACCGCTCCGGCAGAAAACATTACCATTCCCATCCTTTTATACACTGCTTTCCATCCTGGCTTGTTCCCATATTTCAAGTCGCGCCTCCCTCCTCTTCTCAAACCTCGCACTTCAAACCGCCCCCTCTCCTCTTCTCAAGCCTCGCACTTCAAGCCGTTCCCCCTTTCTTGCTCATATTTCAATCCGTATCATTCTCTTTCCCAACCAATATGCAAAGATATAAATTACAAGACAAACACTCATCAATAAAACTCCTGGTAACGTTCCATAAAGCACCGCCAGAAATTCAGGAAAGGCAACACGCATGTAAAGAACCATTCCCAAGGGAATCACGCACATAATTTTGAATTCCAGGTTTTTGGCCGCCAACATCGTCTGAATCTGCCGTTCCACCTCTATCTTGTCCCCGATTGTCCTAACGGAGGATTTCAAAATGCTGATACTATCCCCGCCAGTTCTTTTCGCTATGGAAAACACCTCCGCAAAATGCTTTGCGTCCTCTTGGTTTACCCGTCTGGCAAAATCTCTCATGACTTGCTCCACCGTCATGTTCATGTCCAATCGATGTACCATTCGTTCAAATTCTTCCCGAATCCGACAACACTGCGGATATACCGGGCGCAGTTCCTTTTCCGCCTCTCGAATCGCGTTCTCCACGGAATATCCCGTCCGCAGCGAAGATGCCAACATCTGCATCGCGTCCTTGAACTGCTCGCGAAACTGCATTTCCTTTTCCCGGCATCGCTCCTTTCGCCATTGGTACAAATAGGCCGCCGCCAACGGGATTAACGCGAAAACCGCTAACAAGCTGTCATAAAAAAGATATGCCAAAGCCACCACCAATCCCGTCGCCTGCAGAAACGCCATCCCATACTCCTTACGCTGAATATCCTGCTGCCAACAGCTTGTCCCGACGAACAAGTTCCTCCACCTTCATAAGTGATCCTTTAATTTTTCCATTTTCCATACCCTCCTCCTGATATTGATATAACGTCCTCAACTGTATTTTCCCTTCTTCATACCCCGCTACTTCCGCTATCTCGAACACTTTTCGGCTTTTATCCCGCAAACGCCCAAGATGAATGATGACGTCCAGGGCAGACGCGATCTGCCTCTGAATCGCCGTCAACGGCAAGTCAATCCCCATCATCATCATGGTCTCCAGACGATTTAGCATGTCCGTCGCATTATTGGCATGGCCGGTCGACATGGAACCGCTATGGCCGTTGAGCATGGCTGACGAAATCATGTCCACGGTTTCGTCACCGCGCACCTCGCCCACGATGATGCGATCCGGCCGCATCCTCAACGCCGACTTAATCAAGTCGCGAATCGTCACTGCGCCTTCTCCCTCCAAATTCGCGTTACGCGTTTCCAGACGCACCATGTTCGGCACTCCCTTGATTTGCAATTCCGCGTTATCCTCGATCGTAATGATTCGCTCGTCTTTTGGAATATAATCAGACAATGCGTTTAAAAACGTCGTCTTGCCCGATCCGGTTCCGCCGCTGACAAAAATATTGTACTTCGCCTTCACAAGCATTTTTAAAAATTCCGCCGCCTCCTTGCTCACGCTTCCCCACGCAATCAACTGTTCCATCGTGACCTTCTCCTTCGGAAACTTTCGGATGGTCATGATCGGGCCATTCAACGCTACCGGCTTTAACACCACGTTGACACGTGATCCATCCTCCAGCCTGGCATCCACGATTGGCGAAAGTTCGTTTACATAACGGTTGGTGCCTGACACGATTTGCTGTATTACGTCTCCCAGTTTTTCCTCTGACATAAAGCGCTTGTTTGAACGGCAAATTCGCCCGTTCTTTTCCACGAAAATATCTTCCACTCCGTTAATCATGATTTCTGTCACGGACTCGTCCTCAATCAACTCTTGGAGAACGTCCAGCTTACGAAACGAATGGAACAAGCGTCGGCTTAGGTACACCTGCTCTTTCAACGGCAGATATTCTTCTTTTGCCGCCTCCCTTAGTACCTCGTGTATCAGTTCGGCTACTTCCTCGTCCTCCAACTCACGGCTCATGTCCATTCGTTCAAGCACTCGCTCATGCAGTTCTTCCTCCCTCATCTCTCACTCCCCATCTTTTTCTGAATGGTCTTTTCCAAAATGTTTTCCCTCCCCGTCTTTCTCAAGTTTTCAAAATACTGACCCAGCTTCGCCTTGGCGGCAGGTTCCTCGACATAAGGGGTGTACACTGTCGCACATTGCTCCAGTATCTCCCAAAGGCCGTCCACGGTGTCTCCCAAATCCAATATCACCTTCTCATAAATGCACTCCTCGAGAATTTTCGTAAACAGTCCGAGCCACTCTTCCTTTTTCACGGCTTGCATATCCTGCACGTACGGCATCGGTAAAACGTAATCCAACTTGTCCGCTTGTCCTGCCAACATGCTCATGCAAACCGCAAAATTTCCCTTTCCCTGCCGAAAATGGTAAAGCAAATCGGTCAGATTCCGCTCCGGCTTGTCCGAAAAATAGAACGCGTCACCTGAGTATTCCTCCAAATCCAAATACAATACCGGCTCCTTCTGCGCCAGTTTTTTTCCCAGTTCCAGTGCAAACAACGTTTTTCCAATGCGATGGACGGGCGAGTATACCGCGATAAGTTCTCCCTTCGTCCTCGCCATCTGTCGTGAAATCATCACTTCGTCTTTTGTACGTCCATGAACCGTACGTCCCTTGTCCAAATCGCGTCCTTTTTGCCTCGTCGAACGCCCCGAGGATTCGAAAATTTTCCTCCATATCTGGGACGCGCCCTGATAGCGGTAAACCTCCCGCTCCGTCCCCGACGGCATCTCCGACATGTTTTTTACCAACACGTACCGTCTTTTTGCCTGAATCCGCCGTCTCTTCTCCTGCGGAAATTCCTCGTCAATTAGTAGGACGTGTATGGTCTTTTGCCCGGCAAAGCGTTCCACTTCCTCTAACGTGTGAAACAAAAACAGTTCGATGCCCGCTGCTTTTTTTTGCTGAAACATCTGCAAGAGGTTTCTGGAATAGCGTTGTTCTTGATCACAAATCACGAAATTTCTGACATGCAACCTATCCCTCCTATTCTTTTGCCATAATTCACGACCGTGAATAACAACATTTTTTCAAAGTACTTCTCATATTTCACCATTGTTTTGCAAAACGTTTGAAAATAGTGCTGCGATACATGCAGCTTGATAATCCTATCGAGTTGTTGAATCTTGATTCATCCAATCTCAAGACACATCCCCCTTGTCCCATGTCAGGGGATGAAACAGCAGACTCGATATCTGCTGTGTGACTCGTATTATAAACGCGTATTTTTGATTTGTCCAGACCCCAAATTAACATTTCCGATTTTTGTGAAATACTCACAAACTTTGAAACACGAGAATGCCATAAAGCAAACAAACCCCAGGTATTCCAAGGCCCCCGCTTGTCAAAAAGGACACCACGTTAAGCCCGACATGCCAGCCCGTCTGCCCCGGAATGACGTATTGATTAATAAAAAAAATCACGGCCATGCCAATGACGGCCCTCACCAAAAAATTTACAAAAAAAGATGTCAGCTTGTTTTCCATGCCATGCTCCCTCACCCGAAAGTCTCTTGACGCACTACGTGCTTTTGCAATCACATAACATATATATTCCACCGACATCCTTTTTATCACTTTTATCCAATTAGTTTTTTACACGCGCGTCCTCGCACGCTCATTCATTTGCCGCTATTCCTTATCTCGTCACAGCCGTATCTTTAATTCCCTTTCCGTCCTTTCATATTGACGGTATCTGACGCCTGCTGCCTCCATCATTTTCTTCGAGGCAATCACGCTCGGCGTCCCCGCATATTTATCGCTGTCATAGATGACCTCCGTAATCCCGCACTGTATAATTGCTTTCGCGCACTCGTTACACGGAAACAACGTCACGTACATCGTCGCTCCAGTCAGGCTTGTCCCCTTATAATTCAAAATCGCGTTCAACTCACTGTGCGTGGAATAAAAGTATTTTACCTCCAGCGGATCCTCCCCCTCCCTTTCCCACGGAAAGTCATCATCCGAACATCCTGACGGAAAACCATTGTATCCCATAGACAGAATCCGGTTATCCGGGCTAACGATGCAACACCCGACCTGCGTGTTGGGATCCTTCGAGCGCATGCTAGAAAGCAATGCCACACCCATAAAGTACTCGTCCCATGACAAGTAGTCGCTACGTTTTCCACTCACCTTCAACCCTCTCCTTCCACATATGAATTTAGTTTCTCAGTCAACTTATCCATTAACTTGGAAATATTTTCATAACATAAACCATAAACATTTAAAGGCTTCCCATAAGGATTCAAAACCTCTTCGTCTTCTCCGACAAATTCGTTGACCGTATAAATGCTGACCGCCTCCTCGTACTCTGCAAGTATTTTGTTTTTCTGCGCCTCATCCATCGTCAAAACCAAGATGTCATCCGCAACCTCCGTCTCCGAAAACGGAATCGACTTATACTCGCCCAACGACATGCCGTTACTTCTCATGACAGCCTCGGCCTTGGGATTTATCGGTTCCGGGAACAAAACAATTATCCCCCGAGAATCAATGACATATTCCTGCCGAAGATGCCGCTGCCGTAATATTTCCGCAGCCATGGGCCCCCTGCACGTATCCGACTGGCTGACAAACACGATTCGCCTATACCTCTGCCTGCGCACGATTTCGACGGCCGGAATGCGCAAATGCCCGGCAGCCTTGTCCAACCTGTTCATAATGGCATTGCCAATCCCCCGCATGGCAAAGGACTCGCTATAAATTTCATCCACGCCCTCGCCGTCAAACTCCCGTAAGACCGCAAAAAGATTTTTTGCGATGGTCCTCTCGTCTTCCCGGCTTCCCACATTTTTTATAATACCTTTGGAATAATAATGGATCGTCTCGTCCGTCGCGATAATCCCGGTCTTTTTTCCATTGTTCACGGCATCATAAACCAATTGGCGAATCGCCAGCACTTCCTCACGGATATTGCCTTCCACGATTGTCAATTTCGCGTTTGGCGCGTAATGGCGATATTTCATTCCCGGCGCCTTCGGTGCCTTCTCACTCTCCGGCCCAAGAATTGTCTCGTCGATGCCCACCATGCCAACAACCTTCTCCAACATACCCGCCGTGATGGCTCCTGGACGCAAAATCACGGGCGGCTCCACCGTCATGTCCAGAACCGTCGATTCCAGTCCAATCTCCACGCTTCCGCCGTCGAGTATCATGTCAATCTTCCCCGACAAATCCTCCTCGACATGCTCCGCCTTGGTCGGGCTGGGCCGTCCCGACGTATTGGCACTCGGCGCCGACACGTAACCGCCGGATGCCAAAATCAATTCCCGGGCGATCCCATCGCTCGGCATCCGCACGGCAACCGTGTCAAGCCCTCCCGTCGTCCCATAAGGCACTTTCTCGGCCTTCTTAAAAATCATCGTCAGCGGCCCCGGCCAAAACCGCCTCGCAAGTGCCACCGCACTCTCCGGAACGTCTACCGCGATTTCCTTCAATGCCTCATATTCCGCGATGTGTACGATTAACGGGTTATCCGAGGGTCTTCCTTTTGCCGCATAGGTCTTCTTTGCCGCCTCCTCATCCAGCGCATTGGCTCCCAAGCCATACACGGTCTCCGTCGGAAATGCCACCAGGCCGCCTTGCCTTATAATCTCGCCCGCCCTTTGTATCACCTGCATGTCGATTCTGTTCTTATTTACTTTCTCAATCATCGTATTCATAATTTTGATTATACCATCATTCCAAACAAATGAAAACCATTATTTCCATCCATTTTTCTGATTCGTCTCTCTTTATCCGCATCTTTCTGATTCATTTTGCTCATTCATTTTTCTTATCCGCATCTTCCTTATCCGTCTCCTCTTGCATGTCGCCTCCTATATATCTCATAATCCCCTTGGCAATCGCTTCCGCGAGCTGATCCTGATACTCTTCCGTCACAAGCAAATCCGCCTCGTCGGGATTACTTAAAAAACCGCATTCCACAATGATGACCGGCACGTCTGTCCGCTTGAGCATGTAATATGTATCATTAGCCTTTTCCTTGCGCTTGTTGTCGGCATCCACGTCAAGCAGGGCGTTTTGCATAATTTGGGCCGCTTTTTCCCCATCTGTGGAGTTGGTATAATAAAACACCTGAGCCCCATGCACTTCCGCGGACGAATAGCTGTTTTGGTGTACGCTGACCGCCAACGCCGGCTTTTTTTCATTAATAATTGCCACGCGTTTCTGCATATCCTCGCTTTTTGAATCCGCAAGACTTCCCTCGTCTTCCCTCGTCATGATTACCGTCACGCCCTGATCTTCCAGTATTTTTTTTAATTTTTGTGCAATCTTCAAGTTCACGTCCGACTCATTTACCCCGTTTACGCCCACCTTTCCGGGATCTTTCCCTCCATGGCCGCTGTCTATGACGACAAGGTTGTTCGCGCCCGCCTTACCCGACACTTGCTCGTACAATCTTTCCCCGGCCGTCTGGCTCAAAAAAATAATACCAGCCAAAGCCGCCATCAGTACGACAATTCCCAGTTTTTTTCGCAAAAAAACATCCCCTTTCAGCATACCGCCCCTTGCCAGGCCGATTACCGCCCGCATAGGTAACGTTCTTATCAAATATATGCCAAAAGGAGACGTTTCTTTCTTTGTTTTTCAATAACTTTTCACGGGAAACCACTCTTTCAGGGTATGAAAGGCAGCCTTTAATTCACGTATTGAAGAATCAAGTCCCAGACGGCGGAATCCTCCTGCCCGAGTTTCCACTCTGCCACCCCGGCCAGCTTTTCGCCCCGAATCAGCTTCAGCCTTTCCTCCAAGGATGACAAGTCCTCGAGCCAAATCTTATAGGTTCCCCCATCCGCATCCCACTGGGCATAATTTTGCTTCGTCTCTTCGTCCCACTGGGCAGAAACACCGGCCATTTCCAAAGTGCTCCTCGCGTCATACATCGTCAACGCCGTACTGGTGACGGCCGTCTGAAACTCGGCCGCTTCAGTTCCTTCCTGTTCGGCCAGTTCTTCCTCCGTCTTCGGCCGCTCAAACCAAAGCCTTGTGTAAAACGGAACGGCTACCACCAATTTCTGGTTTGGTACGCTTTTCAAGGCATCCTCGATGCCTTGTTTTACGTAATTGTACGATGCCACCGAACCAGCCGTATAAGAACCGGCCGTATGCTCGTCATACCCCATGATGATGACGTAATCCGCCACGATTCCCTGTTCTTCCAAATCATAATGCTCGTTATAAACTTGCGGAACATAATTATCTATCGAAAGCACGAGTCCGTTTTGCCTGCACTTCACCGATAACTCCCGCACGAATTGAATATAATGCTCTCCGCACTGTGGGGACACCAGTTCAAAATCCAGATTTACGCCGTCAATGCCTGACTGCAAGGCCTGCGCAATTACCTGATTTACCAAACGCTCCCTATGGGAAGTGTAACTAAGTAACTGGTATGTCTCGTCATAAGAACTGATGCCGCCGTCAAAGTCCCTAAGGGTCGCCCACACGTCCAGGTTAGACTGGTGTGCATAGTTGACATAAGAGGAGCTTGCAATCGAATTGATATTGCCCTCCGTGTCCGCGACGGAAAACCACGTCGGTGCAATCGTCGTCAGTCCTTTCGTGCCGGCAATCGTCTCCAACACGAAATTATTCGAATAATCACTGGTCACGTTATGCCACGCCATGTTAATCGTATAATCAACCGAGATATTCGTATACTGTGGTTCCACAAACGCCCGATCCACGATTACCTGCCGCATGTTCTTCAACGAGCTCGAAGGAACGTATCCGATAAATCCGTCAGCAGTTGCTATCTTCTGCCAATCGTCCTCGTCTTCCAAAACCGTCACGATATCCGCCTTTTTGGCAGTCGTCAAAATAGGGCTCTTTACACCGCCCAAGCAACGCACCGCCGTGTCACGCTTCAAATCCGCCACCGTCTTTTCATGAAAATCATTCGTGATAACCACCCGGTTCGGGTTCTCATACGCATTATAATCCATATCCGTATACTGCAAAATAAACGGCACCGCGATATAAGCGGTCTTGCCTTCTGTTTTAAGAATCACATAATCTTCGCTCTTCTTTTCCATAATTTCCGTATAATCCTTGCTTCCAACCGCGACCGACACGTTGCCAGTGGGAAGGGTATAGAGCAAGACGTTCTCATTGGAATCCCAATAAAACCTCTTGTTTACATAATCCCTGATGACGGAATACTCCAAATAAACCTGCCCGTCTATGTTTCTGCAGGAAGAAATGCCATCCTCTCTCTCGATGAGCTGATTATTAATCACCACCGCATAATCTTCGTCGTTCACCAAACCATAATATTCTTTCAAATCCGCTTTCTCATTTGATGGACTATACCTGTTCCAAATGAAACTCCCTCCGATTGCGGCAACGATAAGGACGACCGCCATCACCGCGACAAGCCTCATGTTCCTCTGCCGTCTTCTCGCGCGGCGGTACATCTGCCTTTTCTTCGCCTGCGCCCTACTGCGTTTTTCTCTTTCGTCCATACCATACCTCCTACTGGTCGCTTCAAACGTTATCAAGTATGATTATACCAGTATTCTTTACGGTTTTCTACAAAAGTTATACATTTTTTTGATAATCTGACATAAGGGGGTAGTACAGATCATCTTTTATGTCCGAATTTACGTTTACAAAAGAAAGAGATTCCACATGACCTTCCGGATTCCATTCATAGTCCCGCATGTAACTGCCAGTCTCCCTGGCCATCAGTTCACTCACCACCTGCATCGGGCTTGCATGGTTTCCATCAATCAAAATACAAACTCCGCTTTTTTCATAATCTTCCAATTCCGTATACAGAGTATCGTAGGTCGTGTCTTTTTTATCCATTATGTTCCGCTCCTCTCTTTGCCGGTTCTGATAAATATGACTGCCGCGCATTCTTAATAAAACCGGAGGTATCGTGACATGCCCAAGAATGCTACGACAGGAAGACCGCCTGAACCTGACGCAAAATGATTCATCCTTTTTAGAGTTCGTCCCGGATGCCGGGATGCCTGAGTATCTGAAAAAATCTTAGAATCCTTTTTGAATTTTTTTCATTCAAACTGTACCATTTTGTTTAAACAGTACGATTCCCCATAAATAATGAGAATAAACAAGCCTCCTTTCGCATATATTTATTTACCACGGCTGCATCTTCTGTATCTGCCATTATAGGAACCCATCTAGCAAATTTCAATGTGTTTTTTGTTGATAACTACTACTTTTTTGTTAATAAAATGTGAATATTGAAAGGAATTGCAGCTTTTTCTTTACATTATGGCAGTTTTTGTTTATACTAATAGTGACTTTTTTTACTTTAAATTAAATTCAGAAGGATGTGATTCTATGAAAATTGAAAAACTGAATGAAAATCAAATCCGTTGCACGTTGACGCGTGCGGATTTGGCGGCACGTCATCTGAAATTAAGTGAACTTGCGTATGGTACGGAAAAAGCCAAGTCCTTATTCCGCGACATGATGCAACAAGCATCTTTTGACTTTGGTTTTGAAGCTGAAGATATTCCTTTGATGATAGAGGCGATTCCTGTTTCCGCCGATTCCATTGTGTTAATCATCACCAAAGTAGAGGATCCGGAAGAATTGGACACCCGTTTTTCCAAATTTACGTCAGGCAACGACACGTTCCATGGACTGCCTGAGCCGTTTAACAAATTGGAAGGCGCGGAAGGCTTCCTCGACCTGCTTAACAAAGTCAAAGAGGCCGCGGCCAGTGTCACGAGAGAACAGCAACAAACGGAATCTCCAGACGTAAAACTTTTTTCCTTCGACGGAATTGACCGCGTCATACAAGCGGCCAAGTTAATTGCCCCCATGTACCAGGGTGCCAATACGCTTTATCACGACAATACAGAAGATGTGTATATTCTGGCTCTCACGCCGGCAGGCTCGGAGGCCAACATATTTAACAAGGTCTGCAACATGCTTTCCGAATATGGAACGCCGGAAAGGGCTTCGGTTTCAACCTTGGCCTTCTTAGAAGAGCACTGCGAGAACTTCGTCTCTTCCGATGCGGTTCAGAGGCTTTCAGAACTTTGACCTTGTCAATATACATTATATATTAGGAAGAGATTTACATTTTAAGAAGAAAAGACTTCATTATAATTAAGAAAAGACTTTGTTAATAGGGGGAAAAGACTTTGTTAATAGGAAGAAAAGACTTCATTTAATAAGAATAAACTTCGTTATAATGTAAAAAGACTTCCATGCCACCAAATACCTTATCGGTACTTATCGGCATGGAAGTCTTTTTTATGGTGCCTTGCAACGAATCCGAGAACACCTTACGCCTGCGCCGCGTTTCTGGCAGCGTTAATCTTCTCAACCAACAAATCCGCGTCAATCCCATGAACCATCGCCGCCTCTTCCAAAGTCTCCATCTGGGAAGACGGACACCCCAGGCAATGCATTCCGATTTCAAGAAGAATCGGGGCGCAATCTGGAAATACGTTCAACAACTCACCAATTTTCGTGTTCTTTGTAATCTGCTCCATCATCATTTCCTCCTTCTTTTGTCTTCTTATTATAATCGTTCTCATCCAAATTATCAACCATTGAAAAAAATAAAATTCCCATAAATTGGGAACTTGTTATTTTCCGAATTTTCTGAATTGTTTTATACCCCCTCGTCAATTTTAGATTACTTATTTGTCAACCTCTTTCCCTCCAAAATTCGACAAAAAACATTTTTCATACTTTCTCGCCAAAACGTTCGTTCTTTTTTTTACATGAGTAATTCACATAAATCGCCACTTTTTATGTGGAAAATGTGAATAACTTTTTGAAAACATCATGTTTTCCACGTTTTTTGAACATTTGAGTGTGGATAAGTTGATAACTTCCCTTTTTATGAATTCGACAAGATTTTACATTTTTGTGCATTTTGCCTTTTTTTAACTTCCCATTTTTTAAAGAATTATCGCGTATACTGTCTCATTTCGACAATAATTGTCAGATAATTCCAAAAAACAAAAAAAGAAGACCCCGATATGATTTTTTCTAAACCGGCATCTTCTTTTACCCGTGTACTGACCGTGTCGACGTCGTTACACTTCCTTATTATGCAAACATTTTATTGACTTCTACAATACACGTCGGACGGCGACGATTTTCGCCGTATCCACGTTACTGATTCCAATTCCGGTTTGCGCGTTCCGCGAATTAATAATCGTTCCGTCACCCATGTAGATTCCCACATGGCCACTGTATACGATTAAGTCCCCCGGCCTGGCATCCGCATAGCTTATGCCATATCCCGAACTCTCCATCGCCCACGTTGTGCGCGGCAGAGATATACCAAATTCCCTAAACACCGCTTGCACGAACCCGGAACAATCAGCCCCATTCGTCAAACTGGTTCCACCCCACACATAGGGATAACCAATGTATTGACAAGCAAAGTCAACCACCGCTTGTCCGGCTGCCGCCCTTGCCGCTGCCGCCGCTTCTTCGGCCAACCGTTGCTCCTCTTCCTCACGGGTTTCCCCATAGGCAAGCTCGTTTTTCAAATCCACGTACTCGCCACATACCCAGCCCTGCGTCTCTCCGACCGTGACAGGATACCACCCCTGCACGGCTTCGCCGGTTACCAAGTAAGTCTCGCCCGCATAAACTTGTGTCAAAATCTGTGCTTCTGTACTCTGCCCGTTGCGTACGTTCAATATGCCCGCCGTAACGGTAACTCGTGTCTTTTCAAACTCTTTCGCGCGCTGTTGCGCTTGTTCTCCCGTATATAAAGCAGTCTCCGGAACATACCCGAAGGCGTTGCCCGACTGAATCTTCACCCAATCGCCTACATACTCCAGTACTGTCACCGTACTGTCCGGATAAAGCTTGCCCGTCCAGTCACTGTATTCATCTGGTGCACTCCTGATGTAAGTAAAGTCACTCACATTGGAAAACGCTCTATTTAAATACTCACCCTCGTTTGTCGGCACTAAATACAGATTGATATTATCCTTTACGTCACTTTTGTAACACTCTGTCAGCACCGTTTCGATTCCTGCAATCGGCAGCGGAGAATCCGCATCCTCGTTTTCCCCAGCCGCTTTTGCGGTGATTGCCCTCCCCGGAATCATGATTGCCCCTGCCAACGCAGTTACAATCAGCTTCTGCTTTATGCATACATTTTTCATAATAACCTCCTAATCCAGAATGTCAACTGACACTCCTTGTCACAATTTTCCCCGAATGCCGACTGACGTGCTGATACACTCATAAAAAATGCAACACGTCCAACGTCGGTCTCCCGTCGCGGGTAACGGAAAACCACCTCACGCCTCTCCCCTCTGCCCATAGGCAGTAAGGCGTGATGTTTTTTCGGCCAAGGTGTCCATCTTTCGTAGGAAGCCAAAAATGTTACATAATTATTAAATTTGTTACGGTAGTATTGTAACCATTTCCATCAATTATGTCAACCTTTTTATACTTTTTTAACAATATCGACATAATTTGAGCCTGCATATTACTTTTCAGGGATAACTTTACTGTTACTTGTTACCAAAAGAATAAATTTTTAATATGGTATTGACAATCTTCTTGTTTTGAGTTATATTCTATTTACGATAATGATAATCATTATTGTTTTAGGAAAGGAGGATTCTTGTGAGTACTTTGGAACATACCCTTCCGGGTCATCCGCACATGACGCGCGCCGCGCCAAAGGATCCTACGACTCCGTTAAGGCACAGTCGACAGCGAGAGTCCATCCGGCAGTTTCTCGCGACGACCAGGGAACATCCCACCGCGGACCTTGTCTACCAGCACATGAAGGTGGAATTTCCAAATATTAGTTTGGCCACGGTTTATCGTAACCTCAATTTACTGACCGATATCGGCGAGGCCATAAGGATAACCCCGCCGGACAGTGCCGACCGCTTTGACGGGAACACGATGCCACACAATCATTTTTATTGCACCAGGTGCAAATGTATTTTGGACTTGGATTTGGACATGGAAGAGATTGAGCCGCTTTATCAAGCCGCTTCCGCCAACTTTGACGGGATTATCGAATCCAGCAATACATTTTTCTTTGGATTATGTGGAAACTGTGTAAAAACGGCGAGTGAACTTGTATAATAGAAGTCGTATCATGATTTTTCCGTATTACGACTCCTTATTATAAAAAATGAAACACAAATATTATTTTCAAGAAAAGGAGAAAAAACGATGAAGAAATTTGTATGTACCGTATGTGGTTATGTTTACGAAGGAGAATCCGCACCGGCCGAATGTCCTCAGTGCCATGTGGGAGCGGACAAGTTCAAAGAAATGAACGATGACAGGGAATGGGCCGCGGAGCACGTCGTAGGCGTTGCACAGGGCGTGAGCGAAGACATCCTGGCTGACTTGAGGGCAAATTTCGAGGGCGAGTGCTCCGAGGTCGGCATGTATCTGGCCATGGCAAGGGTTGCACATAGAGAAGGTTATCCGGAAATCGGCTTGTATTGGGAGAAAGCCGCATACGAGGAAGCAGAGCATGCCGCCAAGTTCGCCGAACTGCTCGGCGAGGTCGTTACCGACAGCACCAAGAAGAATCTTGAAATGAGAGTCGAGGCCGAGTGTGGCGCTACCGCCGGCAAGTTTGACTTGGCAAAGCGCGCGAAGGCTGCCAACCTTGACGCGATTCATGACACCGTGCATGAAATGGCTCGTGACGAGGCAAGACACGGCAAGGCATTCGAAGGTCTGTTAAAGAGATACTTTGGCTAATCATTCAGTAAATGTGGGTCGTCCCCATTCGATATCTGCCATAAGGCAAAAAGGGTCATACGCTTTTGGGAGCTTGCTCCCAGAAGTGCATGACCCTTCTTTTTTAAACCTAAGCCACCTTCGTATACCCATCCGGGCATCCCACATCAAATGCGCTTCGCGCCAGCGGACTCTTCGAGTCCGTCAAAGTATACCCCGGCAGGCGCGTCCCCGGATATCAACCTTTCCTTCTCCTTCCGGCTCATTCTTTTTATGTGGTATTCTCTGCTCATCGCTTCTTCCTTCGTCCGAAACGCTTCATAATATACCAACGTCACCGGCTTTCTGGACTTCGTATATTTCGCGCCTTTCCCGTCATTATGCGCGTTCACGCGCTTTTCCAAATCATTCGTCCAGCCGGTATAAAGCGTGTCGTCCTTGCATTTCACGATATATGTATAATTCATGTCCTACCCCTTGCACTTGAGCAATTCTGACTCCAATTCTTCCATATTATATTGCCGACGCTCAAACGCGCCCGCCCTCTTTCTCGTGCTTCTTTTCGCGGACTTCATCTCAATGCCCTCCGACGCGGCATAATCCTCCTTCACCGCCGCCGTCAGGTAACCTTCCAGGTTGTCAATCTCCATCCCTTTGTCATACATTTTTTTCACGTACAACAAGTTATCCACGATCCTTACTTGTTGATAGTCTGCCGCACAAATGATATTCTGAATCGTTTTCTGTTTCACCGCCAAGTCAAATATTTCCTCAATCAGCGTTCTCGTAATGTCCTTTAAAAGACTCACTTCGTTCATTTTCATCCCGTCAATCCTGCAAGGATAACGCTCATACGTCTTCAAATACTCCGTTACGCCAATACCGTCCAAAATGGCCGCCAGACTCTCCACGGACTGGTAACTACGACCAATTCCAATGACTTCGGGTTCACCCACGGCCACGTCGGCACTTTCCGCACGATTTACTTTTTCCACATGTTTTGCCTTTCCCGTATAATTCACATTTCCCGCGCGATTGACATTTTCCACGCCTTCCACATTTTCTACATTTCTCACACTTCCCGCACCCGCGAGGCAATCCACACTTTCCACGCCATCCACGCTTTCCACATGACTTGCTCTTCCCGCTCTCACATTACGATTCACATTTTCCACGTCGCCCACGTTTCCCGCACGATTCACATTTTCCAACGGCAATTCCATCTGTTCATAGCTTTCTTTCACCGCATGGTAATCCTTCTTATTATATATGGTAAAATGAATTCCCACCACGCGTTTTCCCCCTGGCGCGCACACTGCCTCATAATCAAAGGCCAGATTGTAAAAATCAACGGAATTAATCTGGTTTTTGGCCACCTCCAAGACATTTCTCCGCAGCTCGTAAAATTTGTTGTACTTACACGCTTGTCTTCTCTGAAGTTTCGTCGTCGTGTTCATATTACGGTCAATGTCGGCCAGCTTTTCCATCAGTTCAATCCGTTCCTTATAATCATAGCGCACGCTTGATGGCGCGGGGTACGCGTTCAGCAATTCCTTGACCTTATGGTTGTCAGGATCGATGACGCCGATGCTGGTTTTAAATTCCACCATGTCCACATAAAATTCCACCGTTTTCAGGGACTTGTCCCGCGCCACTTGCCGTCGGTACTCTTTTTCAATGTATTCGTACACCCGAACGGCATAAGAAGAGTCCAACTCGCTCACCACGTTATAATCGAGCAGGGTAAAGTTCCCATGATCCTGCAAGTTCACAAGGTACACGCTCGCTTCCTCATGAAACGTGATGGAAAACACGCCGTCCTTGTACTCACATGTCTTGATAAAGGAATAGGTCTTCCAGTTGTCAGGGTTTCCCTCCTCCGTCTCCAACAAAATTGTCGAGCTGTGGAGCCCGGCGGCAATCGTACTGAGCACCTTCCCAATGGAAGTGGCATTCTTCCCTTTGAACACCTCCCGCACGAATTCCCGCGGACTCATCTCGACCTTGATGCCCATGCGCATCTCCTCATCGGTAAAGCGATGGTTCGGACGCGCCACTTGAACGTCCCGCAGCTTTCGCAACGCATAGGCGATGGTCTTCTGTTCTGACAAGGTCATGTTGGATTTTCCAGTGATTAGCTTGTTCGACTTTTCATAATTTGCCGGCATGTAGATTTTCGCCTCTCTCTTACCCCTCATCGTCATACTCCTTCTCTTTTACGTATATTACTCACCCACAATAATGATAATAAAAAAGCTACGTTTTGTCAATAAAAAAGCTACGTTTTTATTATGAAAAACGGTATTTTTTTATTTTCCATTTTCCACAACTCACTAAAACTCCCTTTAAAGCGTTGATTTTTTATTAATATACCTTTTTTTACTTCCTTCTTTATGCTTTTTTTCTACTTTAGACTCCGTTTCGCACGAGTTTTCCTCTTTCTCAACGTATTATCTATAATTTTCCTACGCTTTCCCCATGAAATTACTACGCTTTTTGATAAAAAATCTACGTTTTTACTGCTCAAACAAATATTTTTATCATTTTCCATAAAAAAACTACTCTTTTACCATTCATACTCACCGTCTTTACAATGAAAACTCTCCGCAATAAAAATAAAAAAGCTACGTTATTTGCATTATTTTTCTACGTTTTACAAATAAAAAAACACCGTTATCGCTATGATTTTTCTACGTAAAGCATGTCACGAAACCATTGCAATAGCGGTGTTTTTTTATTTCTAACTAAACTATAACTGTTTTATAACTACTTCCCATACTGTCGGAACAACAACTACGTTGTCGTTTTTTATTGCCATCCAGTTCTTTTATTCCATCCTTTTATTCCGTTTTCTTATTCCACGAAATCAAGCGGATTGACCGGCACACCGTCCTTTTGTACTTCAAAATACAAATTCGGACCTTCCACCGAATAATATTTCGTCGGCTCGCTCATATATCCCAGTGCGTCTCCCGTATTTACATAATCACCGATTTCCACCGGAACATCCTTGAGCTGTCCGTAAATCGCGGTATATCCATTTCCCATGTCCAACGTCACCGTCGTCCCGGTCTGCGCGTTCTGTTCGACATTCGTCACAATTCCCGGTGCGGATGCCCCGATATATTCTCCCACATTTCCACCGATAATCAATGCCGGATTATATTTGTACTGATCCAATGTCGAAAAATACACCGTTTTGTCCATGCTGTAGCTAATGATTACCGAGCCGCTCGTCGGCCACTCCAAGACACTCTCGTCATCAAACCAGACTTGTGCCGCCTGACCGTCGGTTTCCGTGGGAGCCTGTTCCCGCGTTGCATCTTGCTCGTTCGCATTTTCAACCTCTGCAGGCTTTTCCTTGTCCTTTTCCGACTCGGACGACGTGGTATCGCTCTCCTTTGGCAGGACGATGTCGTCCGTCGTCACCGCCCGGCTTTTATCCTTTTCGTCCTTTTCCTCGTCATCCTTGTTGTCCTGCTGTGCCAGCTGCTGCGTACGGTTCCTATAGTCGTGCAATGTAAAAGCTCCCACCAGAGCAATCACCCCGACAAAGCAGGCCGCCAGCGTAATCGCCGCTCCTTTTCCCTTCCAGATAGAGGAGCCGTTTCTTTTTTCATTGTTACCCATTTTCTTCACCTCTGTTTAATATAATAATTCGGAGCAAGAAGCTTGACTCGCCCCCTTGACATCGTCCTGAAAGTCAATCTGGTTTCTTTCGATTGATTTCTTTACGCTATCTTATTTTTGCCGAAAATGAGCAACCTTATTCTGTTTTTTTTGCTTTTTTTCTATTTCTAAACGAACGCGCCCATCGCCCATAAAACGGTTCATACAAGCATGGCCGTCCTTACCCACGATTTAGAGCTTTTGCGGTTCTTTACTGATTTTCCACACCCACTGTTTTCTTGGTCAAATTCGTCCCTTCATAAAAGAAACGTAAGATTTCCTGATAGGTCTTTCCCTCCTTTGCCATCTCGTTCGCCGTCCACTGGCTCATCCCCAACCCGTGTCCCTTCCCCATCGTCACGACTCGCAATCGCCCGTTTGCATCTTCCAGGGAAAACGCGCTCGATGGCAAGGAAAGCGCGTCCCGAAACTGATCCCCGGTAACGTACGTGTCCCCAATTCGAATCTCCGCCACGTATCCCGCCGAATCATAAGAAATGATTTCAAAGTCTGAAAACTGGTATACCTTTTCCGCGTCATCCTCACTTACCGCCACGAGAAACGACTGGCATTTCTTTTGTACTTCCTTACATTCGAACGTCAGCACCTGCATTTCATCCTCCGCCTCCTTGTCCTGCGGACATTCCCGAACCGTCACGTAAGGACAGTCCTCCCGCCCGGTCACCTCGCGGTAATCCCGGGTCGCGCCGCTGCTTGACTGGTGAAATGGAACCGTCGCGTAAGTTTCCGCATAAAACAAGACCTCTTGTCCGGTTTCAAGCATCGCTTGTTTTAATTTTTCATAATATGTAGCATCCGACATGTTCATACATTTCTTTTCCAATTCCTCCTTTGTCAAAAATTGCTCTTCCAATACCGGATTTTCCACGTTGGAGAGCGTCTTATAGGCGTTGGTACGCAAAACGACCGCCTGCGCCTTGATAAACTCCAGCTCGCTGTTTTCCGGTATTTCACGGGCCAGAGCGCCCAGGAAAAATTCCTCCCACGGTACGGTGACCACTTCTTCCTGGCCATCCTCGTGTCGCACCTTCACCTCCACGGCCGACAAAACGTCAGAGCCGGACACGTCAAGCCGCGCGCCATGCATAAATATCGTTATAACATATGGAAGCAAAAACAAAATCACAATAAATGCCAAGATTGACCGAAATCCTTGTCTAAAATTCGTTCGCCTCATAAAAAATTCCTCCGTATACTATAGTAAGTATACGAAGGAATTCTTTCATTTATGCCTCATATGGTACTTTGACCTTTTCCAGTTTCCAAATATCTTTCACGTATTCTTCAATGGTGCGGTCGGAAGAGAACTTGCCGCAGCAGGCGGTCTGGAGCATCGCCATCCGCGCCCACTTCTCACTGTCGCGGTATGCTTCCTCCACGCGCTTTTGCGCTTCCGCGTAGGAGCGAAAATCTTTCAAAATAAAGTACATGTCCGCCCGATTCGTGCACTGCGTGTTTAGCAACGAATTGTAAAGGTTCTTGTACATCTCGTGGTTGCCGTGCGCGTAGGTACCATCCATCAACTGGTCAACCACGCGCTTCAACTCCCAATCATTGAAATAAATGTCCGTCGGGTTGTAACCGCCGTTATTCTCATAATTGATGACTTCCTCGGAGCTAAGTCCAAAGATGAACGCATTTTCAATGCCGACTTCTTCCACGATTTCCACGTTCGCGCCGTCCATCGTTCCCAGCGTCGGAGCGCCGTTTAACATAAACTTCATGTTGCCCGTACCGGAAGCCTCCTTGGATGCCGTGGAAATCTGCTCGCTGACGTCTGCCGCCGCAAATATCAACTCCGCGTTGGACACACGATAATCCTCGATGAAGACCACCTTGATTTTTCCGTTGATGCTTCTGTCGTTGTTAATGACCTCCGCCACGGAGTTAATCAGTTTAATCGTCTCTTTTGCCCGTTGGTAGCCTGCCGCCGCTTTCGCGCCAAAGATAAACGTTCTCGGGTAGAACTGCATCTCGGGATGCTCCTTAATCTGGTTGTACAGATACATCACGTGTAAAATGTTCAAAAACTGGCGTTTGTACTCATGCAGACGCTTTACCTGCACGTCGAAAATGGAGCGCGGATCCACGTCAATGCCATTGTGTTCCTTGATGTATTTTGCCAGACGTACTTTATTTTCATACTTAATCTGCATGAATTCGGCACGAGCCCTGTCATCCTCTATAAGCGGCTTTATCTTGGCAATCTGCGACAAGTCCGTAATCCAACCGTCCCCGATGTGCTTCGTAATCCATGCGGCCAGAAGCTGGTTGCCATGGGCAAGGAAGCGCCTCTGCGTGATACCGTTCGTTTTGTTGTTAAATTTCTCCGGCATCATCTCGTAGAAATCCTTGAGCTCCTGATTCTTCAAGATGTCCGTATGCAAACGCGCCACGCCGTTTACGGAAAATCCGGCCACGATTGCCATATTGGCCATGCGCACTTGTCCGTCATAGAGAATCGCCATCTTCTTCACTTTTTGCTCGTTGCCTGGATACATCTCGCGCACCCTCTTCACGAACCGCTTGTCAATCTCCTGCACGATCTGATAAATACGCGGCAACAGCTTGGAGAACAAGTCAATCGGCCATTTCTCCAACGCTTCCGCCATAATCGTGTGGTTGGTATACGCGCAGGTCTTGCTCGTGACGTCCCACGCCTCATCCCAGTTCAAGCCTTCCACGTCAATCAACTGGTGCATCAACTCGGGTACGGCCACGGTCGGGTGCGTGTCGTTCATCTGAATGACGACCTTCTCGTACAATTTACGCACGTCCGCGTCAGGTCCCCCGTTCTCCCTCTTATATTTGGCAATCAGAGCCTGGATGCTGGCGGAAATAAAGAAATACTGCTGTTTCAAACGCAGCTCTTTTCCCGCATAATGGTTGTCGTTCGGGTACAACACGTCGACAATGTTCTTCGCCAGGTTACGCTGCTCCACCGCCTTGTGGTAATCCCCCCGGTCAAAGGACTCCAGACGGAACTCCGTAATCGGCTCCGCGTCCCAAATACGCAAGGTGTTTACCACGTGATTGCCATACCCGATAATCGGCACGTCATAAGGAATCGCCAGGACGGACTCGAAATCTTCCTGAATAAATTCGTCCTTCCCCGTCTCCGGATCCTTCTCAAAACGCACATGGCCGCCAAACCGCACTTCCTTCGCGTACTCGTCACGGCGCAGCTCGAACATGTTGCCCACCTTCAGCCAGTCGTCCGGCGTCTCAATCTGGTAGCCGTCCTTGATGACCTGCTTGAACATTCCGTAACGATAACGGATTCCGCAGCCATAGGCCGGATAATTGAGCGTCGCCAACGAATCAAGGAAGCAAGCCGCCAGCCTTCCAAGGCCGCCGTTTCCAAGCGCGGCGTCCGGCTCCTCGTCCTCAATCTTGTTAAGGTCAATGCCCATCTCGTCCAATGCTTCTTTCACGCCTTCATATGCCTGCATGTTAATCAGGTTGTTGCCAAGCGCGCGCCCCATCAAGAACTCCATCGACATATAATACACGACCTTTGCCTTGCTCTTCGCGTAAGCGTCCTGCGAGGCCAGCCAGTCATCGATAATGGCATCCTTCGCCGCCAGACATACTGCCTGGTAAATCTGGTTGTCCGTCGCCTCCTCAATCGTCCTACGAAACAAAATCTTTACGTTGTCACGCACCGCTTCCTTAAATTCTTCTTTATCAAACGGTTTCTTTTCCATGATGATTTAATTCCCTTCCTTTTTTACTCCAATAGTAACCGATTCGCCGTTGATTTTCCAATCCTTCACAAATCCATCCGGCTGTCCCTTCGTCACGCCGACGGCCAACACCTCCCCGCCGATGGCGGTCTGAAATCTGGCAAATATTCCTTCCGCCTTCTCGCTGCCCTCGTAAGTCACGAGAATCTTGTCCATCACCTCGAATCCGGCCTCCTTGCGCATCGTCTGCACCTTGCTGACGATTTCGCGAACGAACCCTTCCTCCAAAAGTTCCTCTGACAGATTCGTGTCCAGCACTACCGTGACGTTTCCGTCGTTTTCAGAAACATACCCTTCGGTCTGCGCGGTATCGATTAGCAAATCTTCCTTAAACAATACCACTTCTTGCCCGTTTATGTCAAGTTTTAACGAACCAGACGCGTTTAATTCATCCATCGCCGCGTTTCCGTCGATGGAATTCAAGGCATTTTTGATGCCGCCAAGCAATTTTCCGTACTTCGGCCCCACCGTCTTAAGCTGTGGCTTGAAGTTGTATGACGTGAATTTGCGCACGTCCCCCGTAAACTCCACGTTCTTTACATTTAACTCGTCCGCGATGATTTCCTCGTAGTACTCTGGTAATTCAAACTCTGCTTTGACAAACATCTGGCCGATTGGCTGGCGGTTCTTGATATTTGACGTGTTGCGGCAGGCGCGCCCCATCACGACCAGCTTCAAGACGCGCTCCATGTTCGTTTCCAGTTCCTTGTCAATGCAATTGGCATCCGCCACCGGGAAATCGCATAAATGAACGCTCTCGGGAGCCTCCCCGTCCACGCTGCGCACCAAATTCTGGTAAATGCTCTCGGCCATGAACGGAATCATCGGCGCCGCCACCTTCGCCACCGTCACGAGCGCGGTGTAAAGCGTCATGTAGGCATTCACCTTGTCCTGCTCCATGCCCTTTGCCCAGAAACGCTCACGGCTGCGGCGCACGTACCAGTTGCTCATGTCATCCACGAATTCCTGCAACGCCCTCGCGCTCTCCGGAATCCGATAGTTTTCCAAATGTTCATCCACGGTGCCAATCAAGGTGTTAAGTCTGGACAGAAGCCATTTGTCCATGACGGACAATTTGTCATATTCCAACGCATATTTTGTCGCGTCAAAATCATCTATATTCGCGTAAAGCACGAAAAATGCATACGTATTCCAAAGCGTCCCCATGAATTTGCGCTGCCCTTCCAACACGGCCTTTCCGTGGAAACGATTCGGCAGCCACGGCGCGCTATTGACGTAGAAATACCACCGCACGGCATCCGCCCCATATTGCGCCAGCGCGTCAAACGGGTCGACTGCATTGCCTTTGGACTTGCTCATCTTCTGCCCGTTCTCGTCCTGCACGTGGCCGAGGACGATGACGTTCTCATAAGGCGCCTTGTTAAATATCAAGGTCGAAATCGCCAAAAGCGAATAAAACCATCCGCGCGTCTGGTCAACCGCCTCAGAAATAAATTGTGCAGGGAACTGCTGCTCGAACACGTCCTGATTTTCAAACGGGTAATGATGCTGCGCGAACGGCATTGAACCGCTGTCAAACCAGCAGTCAATCACCTCCGGCACGCGGTGCATCAGTTTTCCGCACTTCGGGCATTTAATCGTCACTTCGTCGATATAAGGCCTATGCAGTTCAATCTCGTCCGGGCAATTGTCAGACATCGACTTCAACTCCTCGATGCTGCCAATCGAATGCATGTGTCCGCATTCACATTCCCAGATGTTTAACGGCGTTCCCCAGTAACGGTTGCGGCTGATGCCCCAATCCTGCACGTTTTCCAGCCAGTCACCGAAACGTCCCTTGCCGATACTCTCGGGAATCCAGTTGATGGTGTTGTTATTGGCAATCAAGTCCTCCTTGACATCCGTCATCTTGATAAACCATGATTCCCTTGCGTAATAAATGAGCGGCGTGTCACAGCGCCAGCAATGCGGATAACTGTGCTCGAACTTCGGCGCGTCAAACAAAAGCCCGCGCGCGTCCAAATCCTTTAACACCTCGGGATCCGCCTTCTTGACAAACAATCCGGCAAACGGGGTCGTCTCGCCCATGTTTCCCTTTTCGTCCACCAGCTGCACGAACGGCAAGCCATACTTCCGACCTACATTTGCATCGTCTTCACCAAACGCCGGGGCAATGTGCACCACGCCCGTACCGTCGGTGAGCGTAACATATCCGTCACAAGTGACAAAGAACGACTTCTTGTTCTGCTTTGCCGCCGCGTCCGCCGCACACTGGTACAACGGCTCGTACTCTTTATATTCCAAATCGGTTCCTTTATAAGTTTCCAGTACTTCATATGCCGGCACGGCATCCTGCGCAAGCTTCCCAAGCACGGTGTCCAAAAGCGCGCTCGCCATATAATAAATGTTACCGTCCACACATTTTACCTTGGCATACTCCTCCTCCGGGTTCACGCAGAGCGCCAGGTTCGACGGCAACGTCCACGGCGTGGTCGTCCAGGCCAGAATGTAGGCATCCTCGTCTTTTACCTTGAAACGCACGACCGCGGAACGCTCTTTCACGTCCTTGTAGCCCTGCGCCACCTCCTGCGCGGAAAGCGGGGTTCCGCAACGCGGACAGTACGGTACAATCTTGAAGCCCTTATAAAGCAAGCCTTTGTCCCAGATTTGCTTGAGTGCCCACCATTCGGACTCGATGAAATCATTGTCATAAGTGACATAAGGGTTGTCCATGTCTGCCCAAAATCCAACCGTGCCGGAGAAATCCTCCCACATGCCCTTGTATTTCCACACGCTCTCCTTACATTTGTTGATGAACGGCTCCAAACCATACTCCTCAATCTGATCCTTGCCGTCCAACCCCAAAAGCTTTTCCACTTCCAGCTCCACCGGCAGTCCGTGAGTATCCCACCCGGCCTTTCTCGGCACCTGGTAGCCCTTCATGGTGCGGTAACGCGGAATCATGTCCTTGATGACGCGCGTCAGCACGTGGCCGATGTGCGGCTTGCCGTTCGCGGTCGGCGGCCCGTCGTAGAAGGTGTACATCGGACTTCCCTCCCGCTCCTTCATGCTCTTTTCAAAAATATCGTTGTCTTTCCAGAACTGTTCGACTTCTTTCTCGCGTTCCACGAAATTCATGTCAGTTACGACCTTCTTATACATGAAATCTCTCCTTTCTTTCCTTTCTTAAATTAGTGACGAAAACAAAAAGTCCTCGTCCCGTAATAGGACGAAGACCTTGCGCCTCGTTTATAAACCACCCGTTACGACATACTCCGACATGCCAACGTCACGCAAACCTCTCGCATCGAATTGTAGTAAACGACAAACAATTTTGTCATCCAATATAGAATCCGTCCCGTCATGGCGTGCCACATCTTTATATGCGTTCCCATAACGGAGGAATCCCGGCAGTCCCTACTCTACAAAACAATGCCCCGCCTAAGCCATCACCCGCGGGAATCAAAAGTAAATGAATTTCAGGAACTGCGGCTCGAAAGTGATTTTCAAAAGCACGTTACTCGTACCGGGCTTTCACCCTCCCCGGCTCGCTGAAACTTCACCGCGCTTTCTACTGTCTTCGTCATCGCCTTTGCTTATCATTTCCACACGGATATTATAAGCAGAACGAGGCAAATAGTCAAGCATAAATCTGTCAAATTATAATGATATATGCAACTCAACGCCTTCATAATAATCCATATTTTCCATAGTCGTTCCTCTACATCCATTTCCCGCATCATATTCTAAGAACGAGAATGCATTGTTAGGCTCCATTTCCGCACCTCTATTTCTCCCCCAAGTGCGCAGGTGTGTTTTTTCCGCTACTGCGGGTTCATAATTGCTCATTTTCTCCTCCATACATTTTTTACTTAGACAATTTTTTCTGCTTTTTTTTTATTCTCTCACATTTTGTTCGCCTCGTCAACTGGCATTTCTTGTTTACCATTATTTTTTTTATCTTTTTTCGCTAAACCTTCTTCCTTGGCTGTCTTCAACATTTGTATTACATTACATTTGTAATCCCCAATCATTATATCCAGTCTTTTAAATAACTCTTCATATGAGGGGTCTTTTCCTATACTATACACTTTAAAGCATTCAAACACATTTCTCAGCTTATTTCGACTTTCTTCAACCTCATTCCTATTGACACACTCTTTTATCCTTTTATTCGCTTCTCTAAGATATTCAAGTTCATATTGTATAACTTGTAAAATAAGAAAAATATCAAACTTCTTTTGTCCTTCTTCACTTTCCACTTGTATGCTCTCATTAATCGAAACATTCTTTTTATTACTAAGCGCATCCACCTCCTTGAGATATGCATCCACTTTTTGTTTCAAATGGAAAAGAAATACATTTCCATCTCCAGATTTTGTTTTCACATTCCTCCAACTCTTCTTCCAACGCTTTCCCTTTTCCTTGTCCTCTTGCATAACCTTATGAACCAACGCAACACGGTTTAAAAGACTATTCGTGATAATGTTTTCATCCAAGTCATAGCTTTCCGATAAGAGAAACAATTCCAAATAGCCAACCGCGTCCAAATCTAGCACTTGTATGCTTACGCAATCAGCGAACAGTTCCTTTAAACTGTTTTTCATCTGGCCAAGACTCTCAAACACCCCACTTGTTACTAACACTCTCTTGATTCCCTCTTCCAACCATTCACTCTCTTTTCCCAGGATTTCTACAACACTTTCATTCCCAGATAAAAATAAATACTGATTCATTTCGCTTATATACCGATTCATTTGATTCTCTATCTCACCTTGAGAATCACATAATATATGATTGCTTATCGCCTCTCGTACATCTCCAAGCAAGTTTTCAAAATAATACTTATGTTCCCGTGACCCATTTACCCTGGAAACTACACTTCCTATTTTATCGACACAAAATCCGAAAAGCCTTCTTTTTCTCTCTTTCCAGTCTCTTTGAAGTAAACTTTTTGCCTCTTCATCTACCATTGTCTTTTTTAATTCTTCTTTTAATTTTTCATCTGGAAGTAATTCACTTAAAAGCGCAATCGTAGATATCTTGATAAAGATTTCTGCTCGTTTTACTCTTAGCCTCGCTTCCTCATTCGTATAATGTCCACACTCATGGGCCAAAATAGCAAACAAAGCCCTCGGAGAATACATTTGGTGTCTCGCGACAAAAATTTGCAATACCCTATCCTCAGGTTCCAATCCCAAATCAAATACCCTTGTTTGCGGACGTGCATATGCAACTGGCAACAATAAAAAACAATACTTATAGCTCTTATCATTTAAGATATTCGTAATTTCATATAAAGCGGAAATATACATCAAACTCAAACACATGGGAACGTCATATGCCAAGCCATTCCTTCCATTCAAATTTAATATGTTAATACAACTGATACCGATGTGATGAATCAATAGTTCCAGATTATCAATAAAGTCACTCACGGACTTCTCAATTTTTTGTAACCGCCCATACTTTTCTTCCATCAGTTCATCCTCGTCACCAAGCTTTTTCTGCGTGAGTAATTGCCCCTCTTGTAGTTGTTTGAGAAACAAATGAAATGCAGGAAAAAGTACATAAAACAAATCTTTATACTTTTCTTTCTGATTATTATAATCATATTGTTCATACTGTTCCAACAAATTTATGATTTGGTAAAGAGACTGATAATAAGAATTCCATTTCTTATTTCGAGAACGTATGCATTCCTCCATTTTCAATTTCAAATCAAAACGTAAATTCTTGCACCATACATTTACCGTTTCCTCTGTTTTACATGAACAAATGCATCCCTTCTTCGGCAACACCTTAATATTTTTCACTTCTCCCACCGATTTACTCATACAAAATTTCCCGGTCGCCATATAAAGGCTGTCATATACACTTTCACCATCTTTTCGGTAATTTACGAGAACTTTCTTAATCTTATTTAGTTTCTTCCTCGTTTTCGCGAACCCAAAAAACACCCTATCCGCATTATCCAACGTATAAAATATTTTACACCTTTGTACCTCTTCTTTTATCCTAGCACAAACATCTTCCTGATTCACTTTCGACTTCATTTTTATAAGTGCAACGAGTACGAAAGAACCATTTTCTTTCTCCCAGTTACTTTCTTCATCACCCAAAAGGCTAATTTGCTGCGATGAATACTTCCCTTCTAACTCCCATGAAGACTCTGACATTGCAAACCAAAGATCTGTAAAGTTGACATTCCCTTTCGTAGTTGTCAAATGCCGATCCTTGTTCCATTTTACATTCCTTATGCGAATGAAAGGCTCTACGTCTCCCACGCAAGGTTGCGGTTGATAATATGTCATTAAATCAATATGCCTCATATGCTCTTCTCCACTCTCATTAACACCTTTTTCATGGTCTTAGTTCTTACTCTAAATCTATTATTTTTCGAAATTGCCCTAATGTCCTCACAAAACTTGTAAAAACGTGAAATTGCCATGGTACTCCCCTGATTCCAGAAGTTGCACCAACTCAACCATAACCGCCATGCCAATTCACAATCCCATAGAGCGCACTGCTCTCTCAAAAAATCATAATTCACAAAAATCAATTTTTCCAACCCATGCTCTTCTTTCTCAAAGACATTCAAATATTCCATATATAGGTATAAATACAATATAGTTTGTGAACGATAATCACCAATTATTTTCCACACATCTTTAAACGCCTGTCCCAAATCAAGTAAGGGAACCAAAATTTCCAACAAGTACAACTTCTTCACTCCCCAATTCACGGAATTGTCTATTATAATCCACAATCTTTTTGCTATGTATGCCGTTCTCTCTTGTTCAAACTTAGTTGAAATGCCCGATTTCTTTATTATGTTTGTCATCCATGACAAACATAGTATATCTTCATACACCGTTTTTTTCTTGTATTTTTCCACCTCGACAATTATATTTGACAATACCACGAGTAAATGTTCTATTTCATCCTCATTCTCATAATTTAAATGTACAACCATGTCCATGATGGGAAGTCGTTCAATCTCCGACCTGATGCCATCGCTATAATCCATACATTTCAACTTCTCAATAGTTGATTGTTCTAAGACAACAGATATTCTCTCCTTCCTCATGATAAGAATAATATATACCACCATTGCGACAAAAATCACAAAAGTACCTATAACGCCCGATAATATGATGAAATACCATCCAAAGCTTTCCGCCATATAAACCAATGGACAATAAACTATATAAAGTACGCCCATAACGTATATGCTCAATCCACTTATAGACAACTTAATAAGCTTTTTCATCTGAATTCCATACCAATAACTATTATAAAATCCCAGAAAAAATAAAAGTATGGAGATCGTAATCCCCCACAAAATCCCAAAACCATCCATCATATGTCCATTATCGCAAAACAAAGATTTCAAACAACTTGTCACATGCGAAAAGTCCTGAGACGAACACCGAACCACGATTTCATATATAAATGCAATCGACACTGATATTAAGAGGGCAATTGCCATAATATTACCTACTATTTTAATCCTTTTGTATTTTTTTGCATTTTCCATTGCAATGCAATTTCTCCTTTCTATCACCAAACGCTTTTATATTTCACAAAATATTTCACAAACCAATTCCTTTTACCCACTTCATACCTACAACCATTTACAAACGGCTACCTATATACAAAAAATGACAATAAAAATCCACGCAGTATTACCGCTGAGAATCTATTGCCACCATATATTAGTATAACACAATAAATTTTATTCAACAATCTTTTCTATGCATTTCATAGTAAAATTATATAACGAAAGCCGTGCCACTACGACAATGGACAAGGGCAAACAAACACTCCCATTATGAAGAATGTCTGCTCACCCCCGTCTTCAGCAACGCTTTTCCGTCCTTCTACTTTTTATATATCCTGCCTCTTCCCTCTTTCAATCGCCGCGCTCGCGTGCATTCTCCCGCAAGGTTACCCCCGCTCCCGCACGATGTAAACCGGCCTATTCTTATTTTCCATGCAATCCTTTGACAGGTAAATCCCCACGATGTAAAGAAATATCATCTGCACGCCAGATAGCACGAGGATGGCCACCAGAAGTACGTCAAACTGTGACAACGCACCCGGCACGAATATCTGTTGAATCAAATTGACGAGCAAGAACACCATTCCCCCGAAAAGCAACAACGCGCCCACGATGCCCGCCAATTTCAGCGGGGCGGTGGAAAAGGCCAGAATCCCCTCCATTGCGTAGGATAAAAGGCTCCTTAAATTCCACTTGCTGCTGCCGTTCTCCCGCTCCACGTTCTCGAACGGAATCCATTTCGTATGAAATCCCACAAAGGAGAAGATGCCTTTCATGTAACGATTATATTCCCGCACGGAAAGAATCGCGTCCACCATGGTACGGTTCATCATGCGGAAATCCCCGTAGCCGTCCCCCATGTCCATGTGCGTCAGGCTTTTTCCGATTTTATAAAACAGCCGCGAGCAGAAGCTGCGCAAGAATCCGTCCCCTTCCCGACCGATGCGCTTGCCGCCGCAGCAGTCAAAACCTTCCTCGGTGACGGCCTGGTACATTTGCGGCAAAAGCTTCGGCGGATGCTGCAAATCCGCATCCATGATCACGCAATAATTTCCCGCCGCCTCCGAAAGTCCGGCGTACATGGCCGCCTCCTTGCCAAAATTCCTGGAGAAGGAAAGATAACGGCAACGCGCGTCCTTTTCGCAAAGTTTGCGCAACATGTCAATCGTCTTGTCACAACTGCCATCATCCACGAAAAGTAATTCATAATCCACGTCCTGCATCTGATCCAGCACCCGTGCCGTCTCCTCATAAAAATGAAAAATGGATTCTTCCTCATTATAGCAAGGAACAATTACGCTGATTTTATCCATGATGTTTTCCTCCATTCTCTCTTTTAATATACCGTCTCTTCCTCTATTTACCACAAATCATTACCGCGCTTTACGCTTTTCCCTTATCATTTCCACGCTTAAAACAATCAACAATCCCAGCCAGCAGGCCGCGCTTACCATTGCTCCCGCTACAAATCCGGGCGATTGGAAAGCGATGGTCACCTCGTGTTCTCCTTTTGCAAGCGCTACTCCCACGAAAGCGGTATTTACCTTTTCCGGCTCAATTTCCTTGCCGTCAACCCATACCCGATATCCTTTTCGAAATGGATATGATGTCACGAAATATCCGCCCTTCGGCATGTCGATGGTCTTCTGGCAAACCGTCGCTTCGCCTTGTGGCATCCAGAGCATCCGTGTCAAGGAAAAGTCTTCCTTTTCTTCGCTGCACGTTTCCTCTGGCATGATTATGTCTTTATCCTTTAAAATATCCCGATCTAAGCAAAAAACTTCCAAATCCTCAACCTTGTACTTTCCCTCGGACATCCTCACCTGCAAATACTCGGCCGCGTCGCCCGGGTCGAACACATAGACGAAGTCCTCGTTCCCATTCGGGTATGGCGCGCTTTTGGCCGACAACTTATTGCTCATGTTATCCATGTATATTTTTACTTCCTTGCCGTCTTCCCGTTCCACATGGAATCGAATGACCAGAATCTTATTCGACAACGGCCGCGCCAGGTTCAATTGAAAATTGTCCTTCGACGTTTCATGAGAAAGCAAACGCTCCAAGTCTTCCTTTACGAAGAATTCCTCCGGATCCACTCGCGAAACCAACTCCGCCGCATGATCCGCGACATCTACCATTTCCGCTGTCTCTACCGTCTCCGCTTCCGAATTCCCGCCGTCTACCATTTCCACCACCGTGTAACGTGACAGTGCCGCCAACGTCTGCGGAAACAAAAGTCCCTCAAACTCTTCATCACTCATCAGGTCCGTGCTCCCATAACAGATTGGCCGCACCTCGTCATTTTCCGCCAACGCGTAATCCCCGTACGTCTCGCACACGTCCCAGCCCGCAGGCACGTTATCGCTTTTACAGACCAGGTAACGTATCCCCATGAAATCGTTGAACACCGGATTTAGTCCCGCCACCAGCGCCACCCGATTATTATAGGAAATGGCATTGCCCATCGTATCATAAAAAAATCGCGCATACGTTTTGTTAGATATGGACGAATATATCGAAACCCTCTGCGATTCCCCATCACACAACATGTTCGAATTCATGAATGCATTTGCCAGGTACTCAATCCGATAATTCTCATCACTTGCAAATTCGGCAATACGCTCCTGCGGAATATGTTCCTGCCGTTCATCCTCCACGGATAAATAATTCTCCCTATGGGAAATATTCAATTTCTCGCGTAAGTCTTCGAAAGCCGAACTTCTCAAATTTACAATCAGGCTCACCCAGATTGGAAACAATAAAATCACCCAAAATTTGTACCGTCGACATGCCGGCCCACGGAAGTACCTTTCTTCATCGGCACCTGACCCGGCGGCAAACCATTTGCCCCACATCCACCAGACCATCCATACGGCGATGATTACAGCCTCCGTCAGTATTACCGGCCTCCACTCAGAATCAATCGCCGGAACCAGACAAACGAGCAAGCACAATGCAAACGCACCTTTTTTCAAGTGAACCCTTCGCTCCCACAACTCCCGCAAGGTTTCAATACAAACCAACACGAGCAACGGAACGAACGGAATCAAAATTTTTCCCCTGGCATAAAGGAATCCATTCAGCACCAGTGAAACCGCCGGAACCGCCATTGCCACAAGCAGGCAGATTGACAACAATCTTCTTTTCTTGTTTCCAAGCGACAGCACCAAACAAAACAACGTCAAAAGGGTCATGCCGCAGCCATATGGGGAATACAAAAGCCCGGTCATTTCCATGTCTATCAATCGAATGGATTCCTTTGCAAAATTTCCCGCGTCCTTCGACGTGGACAAAATGTCCAGCCCCGTCGGCAGCAACAAAATCATGCCCATCCCGACCGCGAGCAGCAATGCACTCCCAAGCAAGAGAATTTTTTGAAACGCCACCGCCCATTTCCCTCCATTCGCATGCGGGATTGGATATCCGCTCCCTCCGTCCGCGTATAGGACTCGCCAGAATCCATAGATTCCAATCACGACGATGCCAGTCGGGGAATAATAAAAGCTGTGTACAATCATAAGGAACACGGACACGCATAACATGCCGATTTTACCTTTTTCCAACAAACGGTCGCATCCTATCAATGCCAAAATCAAAAACGGCATATAATTTACAAATATAACCTGATGGTGCGCCTGGTAAAAGCAAGTGGAACTTAAGAGGAGAACCGCCCCGAAAAACGCCGTCCATTTATCCTTGCCCAGTTTTGCAAGCCACTTGTAACAAAGCATGCCGCTCGCCATCACCCCAAGCATCGCGTAAATAGAAATGATATATTTCATCGGTACCTCAGGAATCAGACAAGAAAGCACCACGTCCGGCCGAAGCACCCCATAATAGGCAAAGTCGTATACGCTGCTTCCTCCTCCCAGGTTCACCCATTGTGGTAAAACGGAATGGGTGGACAACATGGTTTGGCGCAGGCTCTGTGCAATCGCCACGTGCTGGCTAAGCCAGTCGCCATCCGAGCCAAACAAGTTACCCGTCCCCATGGGCAAAAACAAAAGCACTAACGTGAACACTCCCAGAAACAGGTAGGGAAGTCCCCGCCAATGTTTCATTTCATCCCGCCACGATTTTATTCCGCCTCGCATTGACAACCATTCCCTTCTTCCATCTCCGCAAGCCTGTCTCTTTTCCTAAACACGATACACTTGCTAAAAATATAATTCAGGACGGTGACCAGCACGTTTACGAACACCTTCATCCACATTTGCGGAAAATGCATCATGTCCACCAGGCATACCATCAAAACCACGTCCAGTGCCCCGGAACAGACTCTGGCTCCGAAAAACGTGCCGATTTCCTTTAAGACGGATTGCAGCGTGCGGTTCGTGCTGCGAAATACAAACGTGCGGTTCGTCACATAGGCGAACGTGACGGAAAACAGCCAGGCGACGCTCGTCGAGACCGCCGTGGGCATCCGAAGCAAATTGACGCACAACCAGTAAGTCGCCAGATTCACGACCGTGGTTCCGGCCCCGCAAACAAGATACCAAAATACCTCCCGCTCCTTTTCATACAGTGCCCATACCTTCCTCATTATTTTCCACGCTCCCGCCTCTTTTCCGTCCGGAATTTCCTTCCATTCCTTCTCATTCCATTCCTTCTCTCTCAATTCCTTCTCATTCATTTTCTTCTCATTCATTTTCTTTTCGTTTAATTCCTTCATGCCTTAATTCCTTCTCTTCCAGCTTTTTCCTATCCCTTTGAGACACTCCAATAGTTTACTTACGTCCTTTTAAAAGAACCTTGAGAAAAAACTAATATTTTTCTTAACTTTTCTAAAATATTATGTGTCCAATATACAACCTCTTTCCTACACCGGCAACAAATCACGCTTCCGCCTCCGGCGACTCTACGGCCATTTCCCTCGGAAACACCAATCTTGCCTTAAATTGGTCATAATCGATAAAAATGTCAAACTCGCCGCCGAGCGCCGCCGCATAAGTACTGACAATTGCCAATCCCAGCCCGTTGCCCTCCGTGCTGCGCGCCTTGTCCGCCCTCGCGAACCGCTCGACAATGTCCTCTTTTTTAAAGTCCATCTGATATCCGGCGGTATTGGTAATCTCCATGCATATTTTCTGGTCTTTGGTCAAAGCATCCTCGTTCTCACCTATTATCCCGTTCGGCACCATCATTGCCTGCCCGTCTGACATTGCCTCCTGGTTCCCATGCACCGTCTTCCCTCCCGGCGTTGCCGGGAGCAAACACGTCTTCACAAACACGCGGGTTCCCTTTGCAGAATATTTCAAGGCATTTTCTAACAAATTCTGGCAAATCCGGTACATATATCCATTGTCCGTCACCATCCTGGTATCCCCCTTGTCCAGCAAAGTGACAAACTCCAGACCGGAATCTTTCATCTTGTCTGCCATGTCCGCAAAAATCTGTTCTATCAGGCGGTTCATGGTAATCTGCTCCCGCTTTAGTTCCACGTTGCCGCTGCTGACCTTGGCAAGCGAAAACAAACTTTCAATCATTTCCTTGAGTTTTCCAGCCCGGTTGGAAATCACTTCCAAATAGTCCTTGGCCGTGTCGTTCAAATCCTCCTTTTTTAAAAGTTCCAGATATCCGACCATTGATGTCAGCGGCGTTTTCAAGTCATGCGAAACATTTGTAATCAAATCCATCCTAAGCTGGTCGCTTCTGGATACCTTAAGCAAACTGTCACGCTCAATCTGCAAGGCTCTTTCCAAATTTTCTTCCATTTTCCGGTTGATAATCTGGTTCCGCACGTCCATGAATTCCTGCAGGCGTTTCAAAAAGAACCTGCATATAACGACCTCGGCAACGAAGCATTGTATGAGAACCGTAAAATAAGTCAAATATTGCACGGAATAATTACCATAATAGTAATGATTATACCACCTCATATTGAGCAGCCACGTCGCCACTACCAAAAGTACACCCAATGCGGCCAACATGAATCTTTGCCTTACCCTCCACCGACGTTTCCAATCCTCATAAAATGTTTCATTCTCCGGCTTCCAATCCCGATACTGCCGCCGTATCCACATGCCCACAACAACGGCAACCGTAGGGGTGAGCAGCAAGTTAAAAATCGTGCCCAAAAACCACGTCGAACTTGTCGGCAAATCCTCCCTGAATAAAAATCCATATAACATCATCGCCAACACACCAGAAACGAGGACAAGCGGCACCTTTCTCTTTTGCAGTGTCTCAAGCAGACTCTTCCCCAGCTTCTTTCCTACATTCTTCCCTTTTTCCTCAAAATTTTTCCATTTTATAGCCAATTCCCCACACCACCTTTACATATCTTGGATTTTTCGTGTCAATTTCAATCTTTTCCCGAATATGGCGAATGTGCACCATAACCGTGTTTTCCACCGCGTAATCCGCCTGCTCGTTCCAAACATGCTCATAAATCTGCTCCGCCGAGAACACCCTTCCCGGATTTTCCATGAAGAGCAGCAAAATCGCGTACTCCTTGGCCGTCAGCTTTACCTCCTGTCCATCGACGATGGCAATTTTCTGCGCCAGGTCCAGTACCAGGCTACCGTTTACCAGACGTTCCTCGTCTGCCTGCGGCTTTGCCGCACCCCACATGTGATAACGTCTTAACTGCGCCTTCACCCGGGCAATTAATTCTGCCGAATTGTATGGTTTGCTGATATAATCGTCAGCGCCCAGCGTCAAGCCGGACACTTTGTCGCTCTCCTCCGTCTTGGCGGAAAGGATGATGACCGGAATGTGATGGTGCTCACGCAGTTTCATCAATGCGGAAAGCCCGTTAAGCCGCGGCATCATCACGTCGAGCAAAATCAAATCCACCGCGTTCTTTTCCAAAACCTCCAAGGCCTCCAGCCCGTCGTAGGCCTTCAATACCTGATACCCTTCATACTTCAGCAATTCACTGATGGAAAATACGATTTCCTTATTGTCATCCACTACCAATATTGTCTCGCCGTCCATCTACTAATCCCTCCTCTAAGTGCTTTCATTTGACACTTCATACTTTATCTTTCGGCCTTTAAAAAACCATTGACCTAACTCTTAAAAAATTCTTAAATTCCATTTCTCGGTAAAAAGCTGTCAGGAAAATTTCCAGCTTGTGCCCGTTAATATTATAACAAAGCAAAAAAACAAATCCTATTCACAAACTTCCGAATTTCCCCAAACCTGCCCACCAGAATTTGTTTACATTTCACACCCTGCACGGGAATGACACGCGCACTTACTACTCACGACCAATTCGCCACACAAACGCACTTGTTAAAAACAAAAAACCTTAAATAATATTTCTTTCTATAATTGCGGGTTACAATACCTCTATGATATACTATAACTCACGGCATATAAAATTTGCCGTGAGTGTAACACCAACCGCAGCCGCAAAGCGGCAAGCAAGAAAATATGATTTCGCCACCGTAAACGGAAAGGAGAAAGAAAACGTGTTAGAAATTTTTGATGATGAATTACTCACCCCAGAAGAACAACAAGAACTTGCCGTATATATGGATGAAAAACTTGCACAAATCGAGGATTTGCTCTATCGTATGAAACGTCTGGCCTTGTTGGCCGCAAGGGAACAAACCCCGGTTGAAGAACGCCTGCGCCTTCAAAAAGAAATTCATACGATTGAGAAAGAAATAAACGCCCTTGCGGACCAAATGCCCGAACTACTCATGCCGCCAGAATAAATTTCCATGACCATCAAATCCAAACGGCAAGGTGGGGACGAAGGCAAACCGTCCCGGTAAGAACCAGAACGAACCGTTCTGAGCCGGTCTTGAACAAATCGTTCTGGGAGGAACCTTGCGGCCCTCCCAGTTTTACTGCACCGAAAATGCCCACAAATTGTCAATCTGACGTTCTAACGTCTGATAATCCCACAACTTTTGGCTCCTTTCCCGACTGTTCGGATCATTTACCCTGATTTTTCCGTCCTCGATGCCGACCAAGACGATAAAATGTCCCGTCGTCGTAAAATCACCGGGCCTCACGCTACATATGATGGGGCTTCCCGTTTCCAACGCTCCATATACCACGTTTTCCGACAAGGACAGCTCTTTTGCCGTAACTCCAAAATTCTGACATCCCTCCGAGATCAAGCTCCATTTGCTCCCCGCCCCTTGTACATAATAATCGTTGTCATCCGCATATCTGGCGACCACGTACGGGGTAATCGAATCATCTCCCGTCAAGCCCGATATCACCATGGACAGGGCCGTCGGCCCGCAACCGCACACCGCGAGAATTCCATCTCCATATTTTCCATATCCCCAACGCTCGTCCCATTGTAACAACAATGGAATATTACCCTTGTCAACTTCCCCCACCGTGTCCGCATAAACGTTTCCGTTCTTTTCCGGATAATCTACCACGAAATCGAGCATGTCGACATTACGCGCAAGCATATCTAACAAATCCTGCGGATACATGTCAAAATGCTCCAAAATCGTTTGCGCCCGCTCATCCAGTTCGGCCATGAACCGTAGGCGTTCCATCGTGGTTTCCCCTTCGATTTCCACCCCGTCCAGGCTTGTCGCGTTTGCAGCCATGTTCATGCTAAACGTGGGAACACTCTTGCCAGAAACGGCATCATATATCATTCCTCCCACTTCTATGACCATCCAAGAAATACCGATCAGGCATGCCATCATTGCCACCTTAAGAATGCGCTTTCTCTGCCTTGCCTTTTGCCGCCTAATCCTATATTGCCTATTACTCATATAATTTCGCCGTTCTCTTGTATAATCTTCCATTTATATCACTTCCCCTGCCATTTTAAATTTACTATAAAAGTCCCGGACAGCGTCGAAACAATAGCAAACATATACGTTGTATGAGACATTATAAAAATAAAACCTATGAAATTCGCAAAATGTTTCTTTAAAATTGTATGAAAATTTCTTGCGAATTTCTTGGCAATAGAAAGTTCCCCGAATTGCCAATAATCCTTATAATTAGCAAAATTTCTCATTTTAAACGTCAAATGGGCATGAATCTGCAAAATTTATAAAAATTGTCTTTTTTCACGGGGTGGGATAAGCAACCAAAATTTTTATCAACAAATTTTTATCAACAGAAATGACGCTATTTTTGTCTCTTGACACCCGCCTTTTTATGTGATATATTAATTCACGTCAATATGGTAAACCGTTGAAGCGGAGATAACGGTAATTATGCTTCTACAGAGAGTCCGAGATGCTGAGAATCGGATGAAACACAGATTATCAAATGGACCGCCGAGGGTGCAGTCAAATGCGCAAGACCGCCAGCACGATGAAAGATTGTATCGTCGTACCTTGACGGCAAGCACAGAGTATTCTGCAACGTGGGGCATACGTTAGTTGCCGGGGATATGTTGGTATCCTGCAAAGAGTGCAGCTCGGCGACGGGTTGTAAATCAAGGTGGCATCGCGGATAAATTGTTTTTATTCGTCCTTGACAGAAGTTTTTCTGTCGAGGACGTTTTTTAATTTGTGGGAAACTTTGTTCTTCACAAGTCAAAAAGCCTCCGTATCACCACATGCAGCCAATTCTCCAAATACGCAATAGCATCGTTATATAGAAAGGATGGAACATCATGACAAACTCCAAAGGGCGTTTTGGCATCCACGGCGGACAATACATCCCCGAGACGCTGATGAACGCGGTTATCGAATTAGAAGCGGCATACGACCACTACAAGGACGACCCGGAATTCAACCGGGAATTAACGGAATTATTTAACGAGTATGCCGGTCGCCCTTCGCGGCTTTATTACGCGAAAAAAATGACGGAGGATCTCGGCGGGGCGAAGATTTACCTCAAACGGGAGGATTTAAACCACACCGGCTCGCACAAAATCAACAACGTGCTCGGCCAAGCACTCCTGGCCAAGAAAATGGGCAAGACCCGCCTGATTGCCGAGACGGGGGCCGGACAACACGGCGTGGCCACCGCCACCGCGGCCGCGCTGCTCGGAATGGAATGCGTGGTTTTCATGGGTGAGGAGGACACGATTCGCCAAGCCCTCAACGTTTATCGCATGCGACTTTTGGGTGCCAAGGTCATCTCGGTGAAAACGGGAACGGCCACGCTAAAGGACGCAGTTTCCGAAGCCATGCGGGAATGGACCAGCCGCATAGATGACACGCATTATTGCCTTGGCTCCGTGATGGGGCCGCACCCGTTCCCGACCATCGTACGCGATTTCCAAGCGGTCATTTCCCGAGAAATCAAGGCGCAGCTTCAAGAAAAGGAAGGAAGGCTTCCAGACGCGGTAATTGCCTGCGTGGGCGGTGGCTCCAATTCCATGGGCAGCTTTTACCATTTTATCGAGGATAAAGGCGTGCAGTTGATTGGTTGCGAAGCGGCGGGGCGCGGCATCGACACCTTCGAGACGGCCGCCACGGTAAACACCGGCAAAGTTGGCATTTTCCACGGGATGAAATCGTATTTTTGCCAGGACGAATACGGACAAATCGCGCCGGTCTACTCCATCTCGGCGGGACTTGACTATCCCGGCGTCGGGCCGGAGCACGCTCACCTCCACGACATTGGCCGTGCACGGTACGTGCCAATCACGGATGAGGAAGCGGTTCGCGCTTTCGAATATTTGTCCAGAATGGAGGGCATCATTCCCGCCATCGAGTCGGCACACGCCGTCGCCCATGCGATGAAACTCGCTCCGACCATGAAGAAAGAACAAATTATCGTAATCACCATATCCGGCAGGGGTGACAAGGACTGCGCCGCCATTGCCCGCTACAGAGGGGAGGATATCTATGAGTAATATAAAATCAGCTTTTGAAAATGGAAAGGCATTTATTCCTTTTATCACCTGCGGCGACCCGGATCTGGAAACGACCGCCGCCGTGGTTCGCGCAGCCGTACAAAACGGCGCGGATTTGATTGAACTGGGAATCCCTTTTTCCGACCCTACCGCGGAAGGGCCAATCATCCAGGGGGCAAACCTGCGCGCCCTGACCGGCGGCGTGACCACCGACAAAATATTTGACCTCGTAAGGGATTTACGTCACGACGTAAAAATCCCCATGGTATTCATGACCTACGCCAACGTGGTATTTTCCTACGGCGCAAAACGGTTTCTCTCCACCTGCAAGGAAATCGGCATCGACGGCCTTATTTTCCCCGACCTGCCATTTGAGGAAAAAGAGGAATTCCTGCCCATTTGCCATGAATACGGCGTGGATTTGATTTCCCTCGTTGCCCCCACGTCGGAGAATCGCATCGCCATGATTGCCCGCGAGGCCGAAGGGTTCCTCTACGTCGTATCCAGCCTTGGCGTAACAGACGCCCGCAACGAAATTACGACCGACCTCGCCTCCATCATGGCAATGATTCGGCAAAACACAAAACTCCCCTGCGCGATTAACTTCGACATCTCCACGCCCGGGCAGGCAAAAAAAATGGCCGACCTGTCCGATGGGGCCATCGTCGGCTCCGCCATTATCAAGATTCTCGAAAAATACGGGAAAGACGCGCCAAAACACGTTGGGGAATATGTGAAATCCATGAAGGACGCGATACGGGATTGTGACTGACACAATCCCGCACCTGCCTTTCAAGATAACAACCACTCCACCAAATACAAGGAAGTCTGAAAAAAGCGCCCTCTAAAGACAAATTTTTCTTTTTGAATCTCCAATATTTTGTTATACTGTGTATAAAGGCTGATTTTTAATATGCCATACTGCATTATATCAAGACAAAAAGCATGCCATACAAATCCTTACCGCCCGACATGTTTCACGCTCACGCCGACGGGATGTGACTTGTAACCCCAGTATGTGAAAGGAGTCTTCACACATGTACCTGAAACGAACCGTATATGACCAGCTTCTGGATTGGAAAAACAATCCAATTCGCAGCACTTTGGAAATAAATGGTGCCAGACAAGTTGGCAAGACATACATCATCAATAAATTTGCCGATGAAAATTACAAGCATAAGGTTTATATTAACCTTTTTGACCATTCTGGAAAGGACTTTCTGAAATGTTACAAGCAAACAAGTGAATGGATCCCAGGCACTCCACGCCCGGAACATCCGCTTCATGACGCGTTTCAATTGTTTGACGCATCTTTTGAAGACAATGACGATACCGTGATTATCTTCGATGAAATACAAGAATCCGCAGAACTATTTAATTGTATTCGCGAATTCACCCGGCATTTCCAAGCACGATTTATCGTAACCGGGAGCTACCTTGGACGCGTCCTGGAACCGGATTTCCGCTTTTCCAGCGGGGACGTGACAAGCTTGCGCATTTTTACACTTTCTTTTCAAGAGTTTTTGGAAGCATTTGATTCCGTCCTCTTTCAGAAATATATGGAACTTCCTTTAACACATGCGGATGATTCCGCTCCTGAAATATATGATGCATTACAAGACGCTTTTATCATTTACTCCCAAATTGGAGGATATCCAAAAGCAGTGGAAACGTATCTGAACACCCGGAGCATTTTGGAAGCTCAAAAGGAATTGGTAAAAATCATCCATATTTTCCTAAATGAATCCTTGCGCTATTTTACAGATATTGAAGACATCAGCGTATTTACAAATATTTTTTTGAGCATTTGCCGCATTCTCCTTCGTGAAAAAAAAGGATTGGAAGAAAATAGCATCAGCGAAGAATTGCAAAAGCTGGTTACCAAAAATTACTCCAGCAACATTACCAAGACGGCCTGCTACCGGGCAATGAACTGGCTCCATCAATCGGGAATTATTGGATTTTGCGGGAAAATCATCGAGATGGACATCCTTGATTTCAAGCCCGCAAGCCGATGCTATTTCATGGATTTGGGAATCACCCATTACTATTTATCCCGTTCTGGTGCCGATTCTCCCACGCGCATCGGAACGTTGAACGAAAATTATGTTTATATCAACCTATTAAAACGACAAGAGTTCCCAGAAGAAATCATATTTGAGATGCCGGCCTTTGCCACCTATCGTGGGGGAGAAATTGATTTTATCGTACAAAGCATCCATTCCTCCATCCGATATCTTATTGAAGTCAAGTCGGGAAGGGGAACCGCCACGACCGCGTTGAAAGCATTAGAACAAGGCAAGGCGCAGAAGCTGCTTTACTTGAAAGGCAACACGAAGGGCGGTGTCGATGGAAAAATCGAAACGCTGCCAATTTACATGCTGGAACGTTATCAGTTTGAAAAAGACCGATAACCCCTTCCATAAGGATTACCGACCTTCTCTTTAATAATAATTCCACTTGCGCAGTTGAATGGCTCTAAAGGCGCATCCAACTCACTATACATTCGCAAAATTTGGGGGCAAAATACCTTTTGCCCCCAATGATACCTATGGAGACAACAGGACTCGAACCTGCGACCCTTTACACGTCAAGCAAATGCTCTCCCAGCTGAGCTATGTCTCCATCAATTTCTATTTTACCATGTTTTTCGAGATAGTCAACTAAAAAGATAAATTTTTCGCATATTCATTGATAATAATTATCTCCCCTTCACCATCTCCAAAATGGCTTCCGTCGTCTCTTTTTGTTGTTGCTCCCGGCTAATCTCCGCCTCGCGGTCACCTTCCTGCTGCCCATAATTTCCAAAATAAGCATGGTTTCCGCCTTCTATGCAAACCTCGGTATAATCATCTGGCATGAACTCACGTCCGTTCTCCACCTTTTCCATATTCAAAACACCGTCTTCGCTTCCATAAATTGACACGACGGAAAATTCTTCCGATATTATGTCACTCGTCGGATACGCGGCCAAAAGTACTAAACCCTCCAATTCTGACAAGTGCTTCGACGCATATGATGCCGCCATGGCTCCGCCCAAAGAATGTCCTGCCAGATACCAGTGTTCATACATTGACGGACTCGCAGAATCCGTATTCGCCGTGCCATCCTTTGCCGCACTATATTCCTCCATGATTTTCTCCGCCTTGTTCTGTCCCAAAAATGCCAGATTACAAGGCATTTTTATCAAAAAGCAATCAATCCCCTGGCTGGCCAGTTCATACATGAGGGGAAGGTACGCCGTATACTCCACCTTCGCTCCCGGATAAAAAACCAACGCATCTTCCTCTCCCGGACCATCTATAAATAGACCATCTTTAATCTCCGTCACGGATACCAAACCATCACGTTCCATATAATCCTGCACACTGTCTTCACTGTGATAATAATCATTCACATACCAAAAGGCCGCTGCAAATAAAACAAATGCCACCACGGCCGGAAGAACAATTCTCTTCCTTTTCCAAATAGATTCCATACCCTATCCCCTTTTTCACTTTCGATAACGTCATACTATCGCACACCCAAAATTTCTTCCATCAATTCCGTATGTACACTCTCCAATTCCCTTTGAAATACATTTACATGGTTCAAATCCCCGCTCCGCTCCGTAAACGCGGGAAATAAAAAGCCACATTCCGGCTCTCCCGGCTCGTACTCTCCCGCAAGCGGACAAATGACACAAATCAAATATTCAAACATTTCTTCCGATTCCCATAGCCTTTCCTTGTCCGCCGCCTTTGCCGGAATATCATAGCGGTCGTGAAATAGCAAAATGGCATACTCATAATCCGCCCGATAATGCTCCATCACCACGTCGTAAAACGTATCCATCAAAGCGTCATTTTTCAATCCGCACTCCCGCATCGCCATGAGCAATTGCCACATGCTTCCCGGCTTCTGCGCTTCCGGGGTAAATTCATACTTCTTCAAATTCTTATTTGTCTCCGAAAAAGGAACCGCCTTGGCCAGCTTCAAATTTTTCGTTTTTTCAGACGGCGAAAGCTTCAAAAAATTCGTGTTAAAGCTTCCGTCAAATTCTCCGTCCTTATCCACGTAACACCCGGCAATCCGCGTCATCGACGTCCGGGCGGTTGTCATCCTCCTCGTCAACTCCAACATATCTTCCCGGTTAATCTTATTCCTATCCATCTTCCACTCCCACTCCTCACTCAACTTTTATCCTTGATGATGCTTAGGAACTGTTCCTTGCGTCAGCAAACATATGCGTTTTTCACGATTCTCCGTTTCCGTCACGCATGCGCGCCCGCCGTGCCTCGTCACATGCAATCCATTCATCCAGCGTAAGCGGCGTGTAATCCGAATACATGCAAAAACAATTGATCATGTTCGAAGGAATCGCCCGCATATTCCCATCCGCATTTTCCCGGACGCTCTTTCTCGTGATGTCCTGAAACTGTTCAATCAACCGTTGGTCGAACGTGTCATGCACATGTCCATAAAGCATGTACGCTTTCGGATTTCCATTCTCATCTACGCGATATTGCCCATTGTAACACATAATCGGATAATGGCAAAGTACCACTTTCCGCTTGTTATCCTGCAATTCCTCATAGGGCTTAATCCACCTGAAACGACTTGCATTGTAATCCTTGTTTTTCAAAAATCGGTCATGATTTCCCTGAATCAAATATAAACGGCCGTGAAGCCTCTCAAGCAGCTCGTTCGTCTCCTCGGCCTTTCCCCATGACAAATCCCCCAAAATCACCACGTCGTCGTTCTTCCGAACCTTTGCATTCCACTTCTGCAACATGTATTCATTCATTTCTTCCACACTTTGGAAACCGCGGTTGTCCATCTTCGTATTAAGATTCCCATGGAAAAAATGTGAATCCGCGATATAATATCTCATATATGACATTCCTCACCACATCCCAATTTTCAAAACTTGCATCTTATATGTACTCCTCTAATATAGATATCCTATTACTTCTTTATCCATTTTTATTTTATTAATATCTCGATTTGCTTCTCACTCGCACATGGATATAAGTTCCGAATTTGCCGAACTATGCGCCCCTTCGACTTTTCCGGCTTTTCACTATATGCCGACGAAACCATGTCGTATCCCCACATTTCCTCCGGACTGGCGTATACGGATACCGCCAGTCCGTACTCCATTCCTTTTTTATTCCGCTTCCGCCGAAAATCACAAATCGTAAGATAGGTTTGCATTTGTAGCTCCGCAACAATGCCGTCAAAATTTTTCTCCCCGCCTTTTCCAAATCCGGCCTGCACTTTCAATTCACGCCCCATCCATTCCTTACGCTCTTCAAACTTATCCATAATTTTCTTGCAACGCATGCTCACCAGGCCGTCGTCCCATCTGGCATCAAAATCATATCCGTCCCTTCGATAATTTGCAAAATAAGGAAACCATTTCAGAGAAATGAATCCCGACTTCTTATGAAAAAATTTTCCATACGCCACTTTCCCGCTCCGCGCAATAATTTCGCGCCATTCCCATGGGTCTTTTTCCTTATCCCCCGTCCACCAAGAACGGCTGGCCGTGTGCTCCTCGACAGAGAAACCTTGAATCTCATTTCTAAACAACGGAACAAAACCAACTTCATCAATCCATTTTATCAATTCCTCATAAGAATGAATACACGCCGGATGCTCCCATTCCAATCCATGCATCACCCACGTCGTATCTTCCATCACCATAACGCCCCCATTCTGTCCTTTTTGTCCTATTCTACCACAACGAACCACCATACCCTATATTGGAAGCACAACAGCAAAAAAAATAACAAATTGGAGAATCGCGATAGCCGCCACGACCGCGCCCGAATTAAAAATAATTCCTATCGGCATTTTGCCTTCTCCCTCTCAACTTTTCCGTCCATCACTCTATACGACAATATCTTCCAACTCGAATTTTAACGCCTTTTTCAACTCGTCCAACGTGGTTTCAACCTGATAGCCGATTTTCCCGCCACTGAAAATGATGGTGTCAAATTCGCCTGCAGATACGTCAATTACCGTTCTAAACTGCTTTTTCATTCCAATCGGCGAGCAACCTCCGTGAATGTATCCCGTCAATGGCAACAAATCCTTTGACTTAAGCATGCCAAGGCTCTTTTCCCCAACCGCCTTGGCAGCCTTCTTTAAATCCAACTCCTTATCTACCGGAACTAAAAACACATAATTGTTATTCGAACTCCCAACCGTCACCAGCGTCTTAAAAACCTGCTTCGGATTTTGCCCGAGGACGGTCGCGACATCTATGCCGCTAATCACTCCGGTATCCACATAACAATGGCTTATATACGCTATTTTCTTCTGCTCCAACGTCCGCATGACATTAGTCTTTTCCATACTCTTTTTCATACCATAATTCTCCCACACAAACACAATAACCTGCTTACTTAAAACATCTATGATACTTTTTATTGTACATATTTTGATAAAAAATGTCTAGTGGGATTAAAATATTCTTATAACACACACTTAGAAACTTTCCCACAGCTTGATTTTTCCCCTCACCGCTTGTATAATAAAGTAAACATAAAAAATGTTGCGCAAAAATTAAAAGCTTACAAAAGGAGCATGCCATGAAATACACCATTCATTTAACCGAGGAAGACTACATACGTTTCACTATATTTTTTAACAAACATTCAAAAAATGGACTACGGCAGATGCGCTATGCCCGAATGATGGTTTTAGCACTTGCGGCTTTAAACTTTTTTCTGTCTTTTTCTTCCGGTGGGATTGATTATCTTTTAATGGTTCCTTCCGTAATCCTTCTTCTCCTATTTATCGCATTTCCAAAAATAAACGAAATGGGAATGCGGATAACAATTGCCGCATTAAAAAAAGGAGGAAAATTACCTTTTCCCCCCGTTTCAGAAATCGAATTTCAAGATTCCATGATTGTTCAAGATTACGAACAAGGCCAGCTTCGCATAAAATATAAAGATATCGAAAATATTTATTTTGAAAATAATTATATTTATATTATTTTTAGTGCCATGCAAGGAATCATCATTCCCTTCCAGAGTCTCGGAAATGACAAGGAACAAGTGATAGCCCACATCATGGAAAGAATGCATGAACCATAACCATCTATCATTTTTCAGCCACCAATTCCTTGATATTGCACTCCCGCCCCGAAAGCAGCCATGTGTGCTCGCTCCGGCAATACGGGCACACTTTCCCATGCTCGACCGTCGGGTATTCCTTCTTGCATTCCTCGCAAAACGTTACCGCCGCCGACCACGACCGTCCTGCCGGAAATTTTTTGCAAGAGATCCAGATTCACCCTTCTCAAGAAATCAATGCCCGTCTCGACATTTTCTGCGTCCTCGCCCGGTATGCCCGCTTTCCGTCCGGCCTGCAGTCCGATGGCCACGAAAAACGCCTTGTACCCCTGCCCGCGAAGTTCTTCCAGTGTCACGCCCTTTTCAACCTCCACGCCGCAGCGTATCTCGGCCCCCATCGTCTTTATCACGTCATTTTCCGCCTGACAATATCTTCCTTCTTGAAAGCTTGCTAACGAGCATCCTGCTAATAAAAACTCGATATTTCTTGGAAATAATCACTATGAAAGAACAAACCTTATAGCAATAGAATGACAACTTGTGGTTTATTGAATTAGGATTCTAAAACAAAAAAGACTACTTACTCAACGTATGTAGTCTTTTTTGTATTTTCCCTTTCCATAACCGGATACCGGCTCGATAATCCCCGCTTTTACCAGTTTAGATATAAGCTTGGACGCGCTTGAGCCTTAAATATCTACTTTTTCTGCTTTCCAAAGTTCACTTATATGCAGATTCCGATTATGCAACTCATTTTTTTCATTTAAAAGCAAGTTTCTTAAGAATATCTCTAGGTATTCCGTAGTTTCATAAACACCCTTTTGCAAATTCGTATAGTTTGCCCGCACAAGAGCATTTCTGAAATACCAGGAATTCTCGAAAGAAATATCATTGGTTACCGAAAAACCCAACATTCTCAAATATTTGATAAAAAATACCGCCGTCGTTCGTGTATTACCCTCCTCGAAAATATGGATTTGCCATAATCTTGAAACAAATAACGCAAGGTGATGGATAATCTCATCCATGGAAAGTCCTTTGTAGCTAAAGTCCCTCTCCACCGAAAAATCATACTCGAGAGTAGCCCGCAACTCTGAAGCACTTCCGTATATAACAGTTGCCCCATCCAATACCCACTCTTTCTTTGTAATGTTATAATCTCTTATTTTTCCGGCGTGTTTATAAATATCCTGAAACAATTTGCGGTGGATAGAAATATACTCATTTGTTAAAAACGAAAAGGCTGTTTCTGATAATACCTCCGCAATTCTCGACGACACTTTATCTGCTTCTTCAGTACGCTCATCATCAAAACGAGAAGGATTTTCCTCATAATAGCTTTCTATCAGCTTTTGTGCTTCCTTCATCGTAATTTTTCCTTCAATGTTCTGAATAGCGGTATCTATCAAATATTTTGACGGCTTGAGTCCGTCTACTGCCTGCAACCCAATTGCCGTACTCCAGGCATAGCCCTTACTGGCTTTATCAGGTTCGGACTCTCTCAAATATTCCTTAAACGGGTCTTTATCCATATTGTCACCTCGTTTCACCTAGCATCGCTAAGAGGATTTGAACCTCTGCCTACCATTTAGAATAGGATTAGAACCAGAAATACTTTTTCTCTGTCCTCGAGTCATTGTATCACACCGTTTTTAAATTGTGCAGTGTCCACATTTACTTGTCCTCGCTTATACATTTGATAGAATGTAGGAAGAAAACTGTAAATCAATAAAAAAGAAATGAGTATTATACCAACCATTAAACTAAGACAATGCAAAAAGGTTTTAGAAAATGGCAGAAAAATCAGCTGAAATATCCTCAAAGCATACTATTGTTTTGTCAATCGGGTAACTTCTACGGAGTAACGCAGATACCCGTTTTACAAGCACAATGGGCGAAAACGATTTCGTTACATATTCGTCTGCCTGCAAGTAAAAGCTTTTTATCTGCGTATATTCATCACCTAAAGCTGTCAGCATAATAACAAGAATGTCGGATAAAGTGCGGATTTCCTGCAAAACCTCCATATCGTTCTTTTTCGGCAGCATAATATCCAGTACAACTAAATCAAAACATCTTTCGTAAAATAGGGTGATTACCTCATCACCGTCATATGCGCCGGTTACGGCATATCCTGCTTCTTTCAAAAATTCACAGATGACCTGGTGTGTATTCTTGTCATCTTCAACAACTAAAATCCGATACATAAATTCCCTCCGAAAAAATTCAAGAACGCCACCGGCGTTCTTGCGGTGGTGCACAAGTCAGCTATGCTGACAAAATACATCTTTGTGCGCCTGCCATCCGCCGGAGGCATATCATAAGTATGTGGAGTTTGTGTGGAAAACGCTATTTTTTATTATATTTTGTCCTTCCTGGCATCAAAAAAGGACCAGTCTCCCGATCCAATTTTGATTTACTTTTATGACATAGTCTCACTTCAATAAATCTTATCTGCAATTTCATTCCTTGATGAATCTGGTTTCTGCTTCAAAATAGCAAGGACCAACATCTCCGTTTCGTTCAAAGTGACATCCAAAGTGACACTTTTCGGTATTTTTACACCGTTGACACTTCCTTGACACCTCCTTGACACTTCCTTGACACCTCCTATTTTCTAAATCATTATTCCTCCAAATTCAAGTACAAGCTTGGATGAATTTTTTGAGGATTATTTAAAACATTAATGAAATTCTTTTTGATGTCATCAACAACCTTTGGATTAACACCAACGACCACGGCCTTGTTATCAACCTCTTTAACACCAAAAAGCAATTATCCCCCATAGCGGTTTGAAAAAGAACAAACCGTTTCAAACACGCTATCATTTAGACCATTTATGCACTCTTTAAATTCGATTGTGAATCCTTCTCCTTGTTCAAGAAATTCTTGCAATTTTTGTTGTGTCATTCATATTACCTCTGATTTCACGTAAATAACAATATTATTTACAAATTCGTTATGTTTCCTATAAAGTAAAACAGAACAAAATTATTATATAAGTTCCAAACATCTTTCCGTTTGTAACTCATATAATAATTCCGTCCTGTTTAACGTCGCTAAGAGGATTTGAACCTCCGACCTACCGCTTAGGAGGCGGTCGCTCTATCCTGCTGAGCTATAGCGACATTTATATAATGCATGATTCCAAACACGTTATTGGAAGATGCTTATATATTTTACCATTAGTGGCGCATAAAATCAACCATTAATTTTTATTTTACAATTTTTTTTAATAATTCATAGTTATAAATGGCAGCAATAATTCCCCTAATAATTTATAAATCCCTGCAGCCATATCGTTCCTTTAAATCTTCTTCCTATCTCGGGTTCTCCAAGTAATCGGGCTTTTGGAACGCAAATGTCAAACTGCAATCCATTGACGTCTAATTTCATCTGGCATAGTATTTCCTTCGTCTTTGTATTTTCCCTTTCCCGAAATGCCAGTATTTCTCCCATAATGGAGTAAACGTCACATTCAACGCCATATGGCATGATATAGGTATCCACAATGGAAAATACGTCTTCGTCCACCAATCTGTGAGATACTTGTGTATAAAGGTCCATATCATCCAAAGTCAACGTCTCGATTGCATTCGGATCTCCATTTCTGGCCGCATGTACCAACCTCTTTCTAATGTCCGCCTGTTTGTTTTCATTTCTTATTTGCTCTTCGCTTTTCTGCACGGGAAATAAAATTTTTCCCGACAATGCAAGTCCGGAAAGCGTCACTGATATGTTATGAGGATTTATATTTTTGGCCATGCATTCACTTATATAGTCCGCCCCGTTTTGAAGAAAAAATATGAGACTGATTCCCACTTTCGGATCTTCGCAGATTCCCACATAATGCATCTTGTCAATTCTTCTTTCAACTACCACTTCCACAGAAGTAGTTACTCCGCTTCCTTCAAAATAGGGATAGTAATAATTGAATTCAAAATCTTCCTTTTCGTCCAATTCTCCGCAAACACTAATTCCTATCCCCTGGCCAAATGATTTTTGTAACTCACAAAAAACCTCCAAATACTCTTTTTCAAAAAGACGGGTACTTGTCATCTTTTGTGAAAGCGGACGAGTCACGTCCAGTAAGGTACTATAAGTAACTATTGATTGAAAATCATAGTTTTCTTCAATTTCCTCAATCAGTTTTTTTAACTCTCTTTTAGTCAAAATATCGCCAAACCCAATCGCCTTTAAATATTGATGCATATTCTCTCCGATAACTTCTAGTGCGGCGCCGGCCGTCATGACTCGCAATTAAAAATCATTTAAGTAAAGCCAAACGCCGCATCAGTATTTTAATGTTTTGGTAAAATCACTTCATTGCCGCCCATATATGGTCGCAGGGCTTCTGGAATTTTTACGCTTCCATCCTCCTGCAGATTATTTTCCAAAAATGCAATCAACATTCTTGGAGGTGCTACTACAGTATTATTCAACGTATGGGCAAAATATTTTCCATTTTCTCCTTTTACGCGAATGCCAAGCCTTCTTGCCTGGGCATCTCCCAGATTGGAACAGCTTCCCACTTCAAAATATTTTTTCTGCCTTGGGGACCAGGCTTCTACGTCTACCGATTTCACTTTTAAATCAGCCAAATCTCCCGAGCAACATTCCAATGTACGAACCGGGATGTCCAAAGTCCTGAATAAGTCTACCGTGTTCTGCCATAGTTTATCATACCACTCCATGCTGTCCTCCGGCTTGCAGACAACAATCATTTCCTGCTTTTCAAACTGATGTATACGATATACTCCCCTTTCCTCGATACCATGTGCTCCCTTTTCTTTTCTAAAACATGGAGAATAGCTGGTCAGGGTTTTGGGAAGTTCCTTTTCCTCTATCATGGTGTCAATAAACTTTCCAATCATAGAATGCTCGCTCGTCCCTATCAAATACAAATCTTCTCCTTCTATTTTATACATCATGGCATCCATTTCGGCAAAACTCATCACTCCGGTAACCACATTGCTGCGAATCATGAACGGCGGCACACAATAAGTAAATCCCCTATTAATCATGAAATCTCTGGCGTAAGAAATCACTGCCGAATGTAATCTGGCAATATCACCCATCAAATAATAAAACCCATTTCCCGCCACTCTTCCGGCACTTTCAAAATCAACCCCGTCAAATCGCTTCATGATATCCGTATGATATGGAATCTCAAAATCAGGAATGACTGGTTCCCCATATCTTTCTACTTCGACATTTTCACTGTCGTCCTTTCCTATTGGAACCGACGGATCAATGATATTTGGAATCGTCATCATGTCCTTCTTTAATTTTTCTTCCACTTGCTTTTCTTCCGTCGATAATGCTTCTATCCTATCCGCATTTTCGGCTACTTGTTTTTTAACCTCTTCCGCCTCTTCTTTTTTTCCTTGTGCCATCAATGCGCCTATCTGTTTCGAAATTTTATTTTTCTGTGCGCGAAGTGCTTCCACTTCTTGTTTAATTTCACGATTTCTGGCATCCAATTCCAATACTTCGTCTACCAACGGAAGCTTTTCATCCTGAAATTTATTTTTGATATTCTGCTTTACAACCTCCGGATTATTTCTTACAAATTTTAAATCTAACATTTTCCCTTTCCTCCATATTTTTCTTTATCTTCTTTATTGAAATACTTCTTTTTAATATTAACTTCCTTTTAATATTAACTTCTTTTTATATTAACTACTTTTAATATTTAACCCTTTTCCATTCTTGTCTATTAGATACTTCCTTGTTTACTCTTAGGCTTCTTTTTATTGAAGGTTGTCCATATACCTAACATCATATACTTCTTGGAAAATCGCACGCTCTAAAGATTCTCTTTCTTCCTTCGTCAGTTCGATATAACTTTCTCCTTTTATAATTTCCTTAATGTAATTATGGTTTTCCTTTTCTGTATTCATAGAATCAAAGAGCCAGCCATTATCATTTTCATCAAGCACGGTTAATGCAAAACTAAGATTTCCTTCCATTCCGTCAAATGCATTATACCTTACAATTCCCACTTTCTGATAGTGTTTCTTCATTTTCTTTTCTAAATTTCTTAGTTCTTCTTTGAGTCTCTCTGATTCTTCCTTTACTGCCTCAAACTGACTAAATTTCTCCAACATGCTTTCTTCTAAATTTTTACCGTCTTTTCCCTTCATAAATGAAGAGTACGTTCGTTTTAATCGATTACATTTCATATTTACATGTATCATGAAAAATGTCTGAACAATTAGTAATGCCATCAAAGCCAGAATAAAATATACGGAATATGATTCTATATAATCAATTATTTCCATTTTTTATTCCAATGCCTCCTATTTATCATTTATCTCCCGTCAACATTCTTATTCTTCCCGAATAGACATAATCAAATCATAAATTCTCTCTAATTCTTGTTCCGAATAATATTCAATTTCTATCTTTCCTCTTCCATTCGGTTTTGCATTGATATTTATCTTTGTTCCTATAACATTTTTCATCTTTTCAATAATGTCATCATATACAAACGTGTGTTCTATCTTATCTTTTTGCTTTTCTTCCTTTGATTCTTTTGGTGACTTAAGGGATTTTACAAGTTTCTCCGTATCGCGTACACTCATTTTTTCATCAAATATTTTCGTAGCAATCGTATACTGCAATTCCTCATCGTCAATTGCTAACAAAGCTCTGGCATGTCCCGTTGAAATCATGTCATCAATAATCATTTGCTGCACTCGTTGGCTCAGCTTCAAAAGTCTCATAGAATTCGTTACCGCTGTCCGGCTTTTTGAAACCCTCTCCGCTACCTCGTCTTGTTTGAGATTGAATTCCTCCAACAATCTCTTAAAAGCCATCGCCTCTTCAATTGGATTCAAATTTTCTCTTTGAATATTTTCAATAAGAGAAATTTCAACAATCTCTTGCCTCGAATAATCCTTGATAATAACGGGAACCTCTTTAAGCCCTGCAATCTTTGCGGCACGCCATCTTCTTTCTCCTGCTATGATTTCATAGTAATCTTTTCTTTTTTGAACGATAAGAGGTTGTAATATTCCAAATTGCTTAACAGAATCTGCCAATTCCATCAAAGAATCTTCATCAAAATCTTTTCTTGGTTGATCACGATTCGGTTCAACCTGATTAATTTTTAAAAATGTTTCTCCGCTATTTTCATCTTCATTTTTATCATTTATCACATTGTCCGTGTTGATGTTTTGTTCTGTCTTTTGACCCTCATTTGCTCCCACATCAGCTTTTGCCGGTATCAAGCTATCCAGTCCCTTTCCCAACCCTTTTCTTTTTGCGACCATTATCATTCCTCCACATTATTTTCTCTGCTTATCACTTCCTCTGCCAGCAAAAAATAACTTTGTGAACCAACAGATTTGGGTGAATATAAGTTGATCGGCATTCCATAACTAGGTGCCTCTGCTAATCTAATGTTTCTTGGGATAATCGTTTTATATATGTTCTGGTTCAAATTATCTTTTACATTTTCCACTACTTGCAAAGAAAGATTTGTTCGGGCATCATACATGGTAAATACAATTCCCTCTATTTCCAAAGAGGCATTTAGTCTTTCTTTTACCAATTCTATCGTATGTATCAACTGGCTCAAACCTTCCAAAGCATAGTACTCACATTGAATGGGGACAATAACGGAATCTGCCGTTGTCATCGCATTAATTGTAAGCATACTCAATGCCGGCGGACAATCAATGATTATATAATCATATTCTTCCCTTATTTTTTCAACTTCTTGTTTTATAATATATTCCTTATTTTCCACCCCAATCAACTCGATTTCTGCAGCAGAAAGATTGACATCCGAGGGGAGCACGTCTACATTTTCAATGACATCCTTGTAAATACATTCTTCAATGCTTTGTTCGCCAATAATCAGGTCATAAATACTATTCTCAATACTTTCCTTGTCCAACCCCAATCCACTTGACATATTTCCTTGCGGATCAAGATCCAAAGATAATACTTTTTTTCCAAGACTCGCCAAGCAAGATGATAAATTAATCGCGGTAGTAGTTTTTCCAACCCCACCTTTTTGATTTGCAATTGCAATAATTCTACTCATAAGTGCACCCCTTTCTTTCATTTTACTATTATAGCACCAATTAACAATATAATCCACTAAATGTTTCACGTGAAACATTTTTTGTTAATATTGTCATTTTTTGCAATTTTTATTGGGTGTTATCATTCATTTTATTGGTAAATTATTTTGAAAAATAATTCTATTTTATAGTTTTTTTTAAATCGACATGACTTTTAATTTAAAACTCAGCTTTTTATCATTTATTCATTCCATGAAACTATTTTGTGGAGTTGTATAAAAAACTTATTTTTATCACCACAATAATACACAAATAAACATAATAAGAAAAAATATTTATCTTTAAGTCGTTTCATTTTCACTAATCATGTAGAATGTTTCACGTGAAACATTCTACATTCAAAAAAATAAACCACCCTACGGTTCACTGCAATGCCATTACAATTTTGACATGCTATAAACTATAAGATGGTTTTTGCACCTTCATACTTAATTTTATATTTTCATATCATTCCCCAAACAATGGTTCTTTTGCTGGAACTCCTGCCTTGCGTGGATATTTCTTTGAAGTGGGTTTTATTTTCTTCACATGCACAAACGCCCTTTTTATATCGCTATCCGGCAATTTAATCTTATCAACTTTTTCCACAATTCCTCCCAATATTTGAATTGCCTTTAAAGATTGTTCCACCTCTTCGTCCACTTTGTCACTTTTATAAGCTACAAACTTTCCTCCCACTCTCACATACGGAATACAATACTCACTTAAAGATGCCATATTTGCCACCGCACGAGACACACACAAATCATATTTTTCTCTATGTTCTTCTTTTCTTGCATAATCTTCTGCCCGTCCATGAAGAGTGCTCACATTTTTCAAGTCTAATATTCTCACCACTTCATCAAGAAATTTCACTCTCTTTTGCAAGGAATCCAGCAATGTGACTTTCAAATGAGGATATATGATTTTTAAAGGAATTCCAGGAAAACCGGCACCTGTTCCAACATCAACCATCACATTGATTTTTTCCATATCTACTCCATTTACAATTGCCAAACTATCTACAAAATGCTTTATGTTAACTTCCTCGTGATTTGTGATTGCAGTTAAGTTCATCACCTGATTCCATTCTACCAACAACTCATAATATTTTCGAAACTGTTCTTTTTGTCCTTCATTCAGATAAATCTTCATTTTGCCTAATTGAGATTCAAATTCATTTTCTACTTTTTCATTTTTTACAATTTCCACTTTTACCTTGCACCTCCCAAATAAACAAGCAATACAGAAATATCTGCCGGGGACACTCCCGATATTCGGGAAGCTTGTCCTATAGACATTGGACGCATGGCAGTCAATTTTTGTTTTGCTTCAATCCTCAGACTTTTAATTTTCTCATAATCTAAATCCTCTGGAATTTTTTTATCTTCCAATTTTTTAAACTGTTCCACCTGACGTTGTTGTCTTTTTATATATCCTTCGTACTTTATATTAATATTCACTTGTTCCATTACATCAATTGGAAGTTCCGGCCGTTCCTTGTCAATTGGTTTCAGGCACTCATAAGACAATTCCGGTCTTCTTACCAGTTCCGCCAATTTTATTCCTGATATAAGCGGTGTACTATTATGCATTTTAAGAAGCTCCTGCACTTCATTTGAAGTCCCAATATTCGTTTCATTTACTCTTTCTATTTCATCGCTTATCATTTGTTCTTTCTTCAAAAGTTTTTGATATCTTTCTTCATCAATTAATCCTACTTCATACCCTATTTTCGTCAGTCGTAAATCCGCATTATCCTGACGAAGCAATAATCTATATTCTGCCCTTGAAGTCATCATGCGATATGGCTCATGATTTTCTTTTGTAACCAAATCATCTATCAAGACACCTATATACCCTTGCGAACGATTTATTACAAGTCCTTCTTTTCCTTGCAGTTTTCTAGCTGCATTTATTCCGGCAACCAATCCCTGGGCTGCCGCCTCTTCATATCCTGAACTCCCATTAAATTGTCCGCCGCTAAAAAGTCCTTCCACCGTTTTAAATTCCAACGTGCTTTTTAATTGTCTGGCATCAATACAATCATACTCTATGGCATATGCATTTCTCACAATCTTTGCGTGTTCTAAACCTCGAACGCTTCGATACATGGCATATTGAACATCCTCTGGAAGAGAACTGGACATTCCTCCCACATACATTTCCGTCGTTTCGCTTCCTTCCGGCTCTATGAATACCTGATGTCTATTTTTATCAGAAAATTTTACCACCTTGTCTTCAATCGACGGGCAGTATCGCGGTCCAGTGCCTTCTATCATGCCAGAGAACAATGGCGAACGATTCAAATTATTTCTTATGATATCATGTGTCGTTTCATTAGTATAAGTCAGCCAACAAGAGACTTGCTCAATTTGCACGTCATCCGGGTTTGTCGTAAAGGAAAAAGGTACGACTCTTTCATCCCCCTTTTGTTCTTCCATTTTACTAAAATCAATAGAATTTTTGTCTATTCTGGCCGGTGTCCCTGTCTTAAAGCGATACATTTTAATTCCAAGTGATTTCAAACTATCCGTCAAATAATTGGCTGGCTGCAATCCATTCGGCCCCGTCTGCATGCTCACTTCTCCGTAAATGCAACGCGCGCGCAAATAAGTTCCCGTACATAAAATTACCGCCTTACAACGATATGATGCTCCAGAATACGTACGAACTCCGACAACCTTCCGTACTCCTGACGTCAAGCCCTCCTCTGTCAATATGTCCGTCACTTCCATCTGCTTGATATCCAATCTTTCTTGATTTTGCAACACTTGTCGCATCACCTTGCTATAATTCGACTTGTCTGCTTGTGCCCTTAAAGAATGCACTGCTGGTCCCTTTGATTGATTCAGCATTTTGGACTGAATAAAAGTTCGATCTATTACCTTGCCCATCTCTCCTCCAAGGGCATCAAGCTCTCTCACCAGATGTCCCTTTGAACTTCCACCTATATTAGGATTACATGGCATCAAGGCTATCCCATCAATACTTACCGTAAAAAGTATCGTTCGAAATCCCATGCGGGCTGCCGCCAGAGCCGCCTCACATCCGGCATGTCCTGCCCCTACCACCGCTATATCATAATCCTCTTTATTTTCCCATACAGAATTTACTGAATATTTCATTAATCAAATCCTCTCCCATCTTCTCTCCCACAATCGTTCCAAGTGTCTCGTATGCATCCATCAAGTCAATAGAATAAAAGTCTTCCGGCATCCCCGACACTATACTCTCCTTCACCTTTTCCAATGATTCGCAAGTTTTCTGCAAAGCTTCTTTTTGTCGCAAATTTGTAATATAAACTTCTTCATTAAAATGTAACTCTCCCTGAAAAGCTATCTTCTTCAATACATCGACCAATTCTTCAATACCCTTTCCTTCTTTTGTCGAAATACTTACTATATAATTCTTTTCATTAAAAATATTATTATCCAAAAGATTATCAATAGAATTTTCACTATTTCTATCAATGCTTCTTTCGACATTTGCGTGCCTTTGTTTTATTATATTTTGCAAGTTTTCCTTCATTATTTGCATTTTTAGGTCGCTTTTATTAAGTAAAATGACGGTTTTTCTGTCATAAATGTAATCAATGATTCTTTCATCATTCTCGTCCAAAGTTCGTGAAGCGTCCACAACATATAATATCAAGTCCGCCTCATCCGCATATTTCAGGGCACGATCCACCCCTATCTTCTCAATTTCATCATCAGTTCCTCGAATACCTGCAGTATCAATAAGATTCAATACAACTCCGCCAACCCTTACCTGTTCCTCCAAAATATCTCTTGTCGTACCTTCGATGTCTGTCACGATTGCCCTTTCATACCCAGTAAGAACGTTTAAAAGAGAAGATTTTCCGACATTTGGCTTTCCCAAAATAACTGTCTTTATCCCTTCCTTCATAATCCGGCCCGCATCTGCCGAATCGATCAACTTCTTTATTTCCACGGATAAATTTTCTATGACCGGCAATAATTCTTCTCCATAATTTTCCATGTCAAGATGTTCTGGATCATCCAGGGCGGTTTCTATATAGGCTGTATGATAAAGAATCAAATCCCTTATCTCTTTTATTTTCTTTTTCAAACTTCCCTTCAACTGGCTAATCGAACTCTTTAAGGCATATTCATTTTGGGACTGTATGACGTCCATCACGGATTCTGCCTGCGAAAGATCCATTTTCCCATTTAGAAAAGCCCTTTTCGTAAATTCTCCAGGCTGCGCCAGTCTCGCTCCATTTTTCAACACAATTTCAAGAATTGCATTTGTCACGAACATGCCTCCATGACAATTGATTTCGACTGTGTCCTCACCCGTAAAAGTTTTTGGCGCACGCATGATACTGACAAGCACCTCGTCAATGACACTATCTCGATCCACGATATATCCATGATGAATCGTATGACTTTCCGCTTTGGACAATGGATGCTTTCCCTTATAGATTCTATCAATTATTTGAAAAGCCTCTTCCCCGCAAATTCGGATAATGCTAATTCCAGAATTTGTCATTCCCGTGGAAATCGCAGCAATTGTTTCTTTTTTTTCCATCAAAATTCCTCCATGGCAAATCTATTCTTTAATCATCGCACTTCGTTTCAGTCTTCACTTACAGAAATAAAGGACATTTCATACTCCCTTATTTTACGTGAAGCATAAAATGTCCTTTTACATTTATTATCGTATTATCGTTTTAATGTTACGACTACTTTCCTATAAGGTTCTTCTCCTTCACTATGTGTTGTAACATATGGGTCGGACTGCAACGCAGAATGAATAATCCTTCTCTCATACGGATTCATCGGTTCTAAAGCTACGGGCCTCCTATTCCTCTTTACCTTATGGGCAATATTTTTCGCCAAATGTTTTAGGGTCTCTTCTCTTCTTTGACGATAATTTTCTGTATCTAGTTTCACTCGCACATAGCCGCTTTGTTGCTTGTTCGCCACCCGATTTGCCAGATACTGCAAAGAATCCAAAGTTTGTCCTCTTTTTCCAATAAGGATTCCCATGTTTTCCCCTTTCATTTCCACACCAAGGGAACCGTCTTCCTCCACTTTGGACTCAATTTGAACTTCCATTCCCATGGCCTTCAAGGTGTCACTCAAAAATTTCTCGACGGCCTGAATTGTTTCTTCTGTCACTTCGGCAATCTCAACTACATGCCTTCCATGCGGGTTATCCCTTTTTTCAAACTCTTTCTTTTCAAATTCCTTCTTTTCGAATTCTTTCTTTTCGAATTCTTTCTTTTCGAATTCTTTCTTTTCGAATTCTTTCTTTTCAAAAGAAGTTTCCTTTACCGTATCCTTTTCAACCGCTTTCTCTTCCTCATATTCCTTTGAATAATTACTTTTAGACTGCCTATAATCCTTCTTATAATCCTTTTTATAATCTTTTTTATAATCTCTTTTTTCTTTCTTGAATTCTCTCTTGAAATCCTTCTTGAACTCTCTTTCTACTTCTTTCTTAAAGTCTTCAACCAGTTCTTCCTTCTCTTCCTCTATATCGTCTTCCTTCTGAACCCTTTTTCTTCTCGCCTCGATTACGGCTTGTTTCATTCCAATTCCAAGAAATCCGGCACTTCCCTTTTCAATTATTTCATAATCCAACCTATCGCTGGTCACTCCCAATTGAATCAATGCTTCGGTAATCGCGTCGTCAACGGTTTTTGCTGATACTCTGATACTTCCTTCCATCGTAAGCCCTTCCTTTCTCATTCACAAAAAAATGGCATGTCCTTACTTCTTCCTTTTCTTGTCCTTCTTTTCCTCCGTCTCTTCTTCTACCGGACGTGGAGGTTCGACTTGTCCACTATTATAGCGATCTACCATGTTAATCATATCTGCCATGCTGCCCCTTTTCGCGTTTTTCCGATATTCGGCCGCCTTCGCAATCTTTTCTTCCTTCTCTTTTTCGCTCATTACGAATGATTTTTCAATATTCTTCGTGTTGGCGGTGGCCATTCTGTTAATCGTCTCGGCAGAAACACTGTTCTTCTTTCTCTTCGCCTTTTTCTCGGCTTTTTTCTTGTTTTCCTCAATAATGGACTCGATACTCTTCGTGCTCAAGTACTTGTTGATGGCAAGTTGTTGTACACATCTCACGACCGCGCTGGCTATCCAGTAAATTCCAAGACCTGTCGGCAACGAAAATCCAATAAATACGGACATCAACGGCATCGTATACGTCATGGACTTCATATAATTTCCCATCGCGTCATTGCCGTTTTTATTATCTTGCTGCGCCTGCATCTGTGTCATGGACATCAACTTGGTGCTGACGAACTGTGACAAACCTGCAAGTACCGGAATAAGGATCGCGGCAATAATCCCGCTTATCGCCATCGGATGCAAGGAAGCCTGCAGCATGCTCCACGGTGTCTCGGCAATGTTCACTCCAAAGAAATTATTGATATTCGTAATGGATGCCCTCGTGTTTTCTACAACAGACCCAATAGACGGCATTTCTTCCAATAACGTGTTCCATGTGGCATCCTGAAAATGGTACAACACGTTTGTCAAAACCGTACTATCCGTATAATCAAATGTATCTGGAGACATCAAAATAGGACTTGCCGCTCCAATCGTCTCCATAATCTTCTGATATCCGCCAGTTGCCGTGATTGCATCCACAATCGGCTTATACAACTCCCTTACTCCACTTACGTAAACCGGAATATTCTGAATGACCGGATACAGTGCGAACAAGAACGGCATCTGAATCAAAGATGGTAAACATCCCGCCGTCATCGATGTCCCATACTTGTCATATACAGCCTGCATCTCCTCCTGCATCTTCAACTGGGATGCCTGATCCGTCTTTCCTTGATACTTCTTTTGTACTTTCGTAATTTCCGGTTGAACAATTGCCATCAATTTTGACGACTTCTGTTGCTTAATTGTCAAGGGAATCAACAATGTAAATGTAATTACAGTGAAGATAATGATACATGCGCCAATGTTTTCCACGTTAAAGAAATGACTCATGACATAATAAATGCCTTCCATTATCTTTCCCATCAACCAGGCCAACTCACGTATGATGGGCCATCTGCCCATCCCCGTCGTTAATAAAACCAACATTTTCCATCCTCCTTAAGGTACCGGATCATATCCGCCTTTTGAAAAAGGATTGCATCGCAGAATCCTCCATGCAGCCATCAGGCCTCCCCGAAGTGCCCCATACTTTTCTATGGCTTCCAAGCCATACTGGGAACATGTAGGATAATATTTACACTTGCTTCCGCTCATGGGTGATATGTTTCTCTGATAAAACCGAATCATCCATATAAGAATTCTTTTCATCCGCTTTGCTTTCCTTATTTATATATATATTTTATGAAGCCTTCCCAGATGGAGCAATGCACCCTCTATATCTGAATAATTCCTTCCTTTTGCATTGACCCTTGCCACAATAACTATATCATATCCATCCTGGAAGTGTGCTTCCGAAATTCGATAACTTTCTCTTATCAACCGAGTAACACGATGCCTTACCACGCTGTTTCCCACTTTTTTACTAACCGATATTCCTATGCGGTTTTTTCCTTCCTTCTCCCCATTCTTCCACACGTACATGACCAAATATCGGTTCGCATAGGATTTTCCATTTTGATAGACGTTCTTAAAATCTTTGCTCTTCTTTAAAGATTCTGAAAATTTCATTTACATCCTTTCTCAGATACATCACCGTCTGCGGCATGACAACCGCCCATCATATTAATTCTTATTATAATATAGAAGAAAAGGCCACAAAAATGCGGCCTAGGCTGATATCCTCTTTCTTCCTTTTGCTCTTCTGGCAGCCAGTACTTTTCTTCCACCCGGTGTGCTCATTCTTGCCCTGAATCCATGAACTTTCGCCCTGGTTCTCTTCTTCGGCTGAAATGTCATCTTCATTATCCATACACCTCCCTTTATATGACATCGTCTAGGTCTAATGCCTGTCCATATCCTAAAATTTTATTCGTTCTTTCCTTATATATAATCTTGAAAAGACACTGCTTCTAATTATATTCAAAAAATGTCTTGAAGTCAAGTAAATACTACTCATTTTCTCACTTTTTTCTTGCATTTTTCCTTGCAAGGTGTTGCTCCTATGACGCACACGGCACCATGAATCGAAAATCATTAAAGCTACTTTTCCACCTAATGTGAATAACTTGTGGATAAAATGTGGATAACTCGTCAAAATAGTGTGGATAACTTTACAAAACAATGTGGATAAACAAATTTTATCATTCAAAATACGTTGATTTTTAGCACTTACTCTATGTTAATAACATGAATCTACAGTTATACACATCTTTTTGATTGATTATAAGTCCATTTTGATGTAAAATAGAACGGAGAGTGTTTTTCTGTCATAGGAAGCTTCATTCACTCTATTTTATAAGTCAGGAGTATTGGGATGAACGTTGTAGAAGAAAACTGGAACCTTATTCTTAATAAGATGAAACTGGAATATTCTTCCAGTAACCTCGCCTTTTCAACTTGGATTGAACCTCTGAAAGTATACGAGGTATCGGACAACACCGTTTACATTCTCGTTGAACTGGAAGGGAGCCTTGAACATATTGAAAACAAGTACAAGCTTCCCTTTAAAGTATGTATTGCGGAAGTGACCGGACACGAGTACGAAGTATCTTTCGTAACGAAGGATCATGTCGTCATCCAACAAAAGAAAATGGATGCCACACAGAGCAAAAAACTGAATGTCGTTTTTGAGAATGCCAATTTGAATCCGAAATATACATTTGATACCTTCGTCGTGGGAAATAACAATAAATTTGCCCATGCCGCTTCCATAGCCGTTTCGGAATCACCTGGAGAAATTTACAACCCCCTCTTTATATACGGAGGAGTTGGACTTGGTAAAACCCACTTGATGCATTCCATCGCCCACTTCATATTAGAAAAGGATTCTTCTAAAAAGGTTCTTTACGTGACAAGCGAAACTTTCACGAACGAATTGATTGAATCTTTAAAGATGGGTAAGACGGGAAATGAACTGGCCATTACCGCTTTCCGTGAAAAGTATCGCTCCAACGATGTCCTTTTAATAGACGACATACAATTTATTATAGGAAAAGAAAGTACGCAGGAAGAATTTTTCCACACGTTCAACCATCTTCATGTATCTGGAAAACAGATTATCATCTCCAGTGACAAGCCTCCAAAGGACATTGAAACTTTGGAAGCCAGATTACGAACACGGTTTGAATGGGGATTGATTGCGGACATTTCTTCGCCGGATTATGAGACAAGGATGGCCATTTTACGCAAAAAAGTGGAGATAGACAATCTGGAACGTTATAATATACCAGATGACGTCATGCAATATATAGCCAACAATATCAAATCCAACATTCGAGAACTGGAAGGGTCACTGAACAAACTAATCGCCCTCGCCAATCTCGAAAACAGAGAGATTGACATTGAACTTGCGGCAGAAGCCTTAAAAGACATGATATCGGCAGACGACCAGCGGGACATCACGCCTGAACTTATCATAGATACGGTTTCCGAACATTTTAATATATCGGTTGCCGACCTAAAGAGCAGGAAGAGAAACTCCGAAATCGTACTGGCAAGACAAATCGTCATGTACCTTTGCCGTAATTTGACAGATACTCCTTTAAAGTCCATTGGCTCCATATTGGGCGGGAAGGATCATGCTTCTATCAGTCATGGGGTAAACAAAATCGCTGCAGCCCTGGAAGAGGACGAGGCACTTAACAATACGGTAAGCATCATTAAAAAGAAGATGAATCCGATATAACCACATAAAGTGGATATCATGTGGATAACTCTTAAATAACTTGTGGAAAGAATGTGAATTATGAAGTTAATAAAACTATTTCTTGTTATTACAAAATAGTTTACTAAAAAGTTTTCTACCCTTCATCCACATTCTTTCCCAACTCTTTCCACAGAGTTATTAGTAAGGGCAAACCCTTATTCCATAAGGGCTGCAAGTAGTTATCCACTTATCCACATCCCCTATTAAGAATGCTACTGAAAGTTTTTCTTTTATAAATATATAAAAGCGCGTTGAAAAAGATTTTGACAAACATGAAAGGAGTTATTCACCATGAAAATGATATGTAGTAAATCCAACCTTGCAAAAGGAGTTAGCATTGTATCTAAGGCTGTAGCCACCAAAACAACGATGCCCATCTTAGAATGTATTTTAGTTGACACTTCTCTTGACATTATCAAGCTAACGGCAAATGACATGGAATTGGGAATCGAAACTACCATTGAGGGAGAAATCATAGAACACGGAATTATTGCTTTGAATGCAAAATTATTTTCCGAGATAGTAAGAAAACTTCCTGATAACGAAGTTATCATTGAGACGGACGAATCAAACCAGACCATGATATCTTGTGAAAAAGCAAAATTTACGATAGCCGCTCAATCAGGAGAGGATTTTTCCTACCTTCCAGCTATTGAAAAAGAAGATTCCATAGAAATTTCTGAGTTTACTTTGAAAGAAGTGATAAGGCAAACGATTTTTTCTATTGCTGATAATGACACGAATAAGATGATGGCGGGTGAGTTGTTTGAAATTGAGGATGACATGTTGAAAGTAGTTTCCCTTGACGGCCATCGTATTTCCATACGTAAAATTAAACTGAGAGATTCCTACGAAAAGAGAAAGGTAATCGTTCCAGGAAAAACTCTGCAGGAGATTAGTAAGATTATCGGCGGTGAATCCGATGCGGAAGTAGAAATTTCATTTACGAACAACCACATCGTGTTCGAGTTTGACAAGACTCTTGTCGTGTCTCGTTTGATAGAGGGGGATTATTTCCGAGTAGATCAAATGATTTCCAGTGATTATGAGACGAAAGTGACGGTGAATAAAAGGGAGCTGTTAGACTGTATTGACAGGGCTACCTTGCTCATCAAGGAAGGAGATAAAAAGCCGATTATTATAAATATAGGCGACGAAACGATGCAGTTGAAGATAAAGTCGCAGATTGGTTCCATGGACGAGGAAATCATGATTGAAAAAGAAGGCAAAGATTTGTTGATTGGATTTAATCCGAAATTTATGATCGACGCGCTCAGAGTTATTGATGATGAGGAGGTAGACCTTTATTTTATGAACGCAAAGGCTCCTTGTTTTATCAGGAACGAACAACAATCATATATTTATTTGATTCTTCCGGTCAACTTTAACGTCGTGGCTTAAGTATGGGAGGTAGACTATGGAAATCGTTAAACTTAGAAAGACAGATGAATATATCAAGTTAGGACAGGCACTCAAGCTCGCCGGCCTGGTCGATTCCGGAGTGGAGGCAAAGGAAGTCATCGTGGAAGGGCAAGTTACCGTGAATAACGAAGTTGATTTAAGACGAGGCAGGAAACTTCGTGATGGGGACGTGGTAGAATTTGACGGTAATCAAATAAAAATTGAAAAATGATGGAAAAAGGTGTAAAATAGAAAAATAGTGATGGAGAAATTATGTTTGTAAAGTCTTTGAAACTCAAAAATTATAGAAATTATGAGTTATTGAATATGACATTTGATTCCAACACCAATATTCTTTACGGAGATAATGCACAAGGAAAGACAAACATTTTGGAGGCATTATTCGTTTCGGGAACCACCAAGTCACATCGAGGGACGAAAGACAGGGATTTGATTCGGTTTGATCATGACGAGTCACATATTGAGACTGTCGTGGAAAAGAACGGGATTGATTTCCAGATTGACATGCATTTGAAAAAAAATAATCCCAAAGGAATCGCGATTAATAAAATTCCGATTCGCAAGGCTGGCGAATTGTTTGGTATTATTCATTTTATTTTTTTTTCGCCGGAAGATTTAAACGTGATTAAAGAGGGCCCTTCTGGCAGGCGGAGAGTCATAGATTTGGAATTATCCCAGCTTGATAAGGTTTATTTAAACAATCTCTTTAATTATAATCGCGTCGTGAACCAAAGAAATTCATTACTCAAAGAGATCGCATTTAAGGAAAGTTTGCTGGATACGTTGGATGTATGGGACATGCAGCTGGCAAATTATGGAGAAAAAATTATTGAGGGTCGGAAAGATTTTATAAAAAAAATAAACGAAATTATTTCTGAAGTTCACTTAAAACTGACTGGAGGAAAGGAAAATATTTCTTTAAGTTATGAATCTTCCATAGGTGACATGCCTCTTTCGGAGGCTTTGAAAAAATATCGGGAAAGGGACGTTCGTTTTAAGAGTACTTCGGTTGGACCACATAGGGATGACTTGTGTTTTAAGAGCAGTGGTTTGGATATTCGTAAGTTTGGTTCCCAGGGCCAGCAGAGGACGGCGGCATTATCTTTGAAATTGTCAGAAATAGAGCTTGTAAAGCAGGTAATCCGGGATACCCCGGTTCTTTTATTGGATGATGTTTTGTCTGAATTGGACAAACATAGGCAAAACTATTTATTGGACAGCATTCACGACATACAGACCGTTATCACTTGTACGGGATTGGACGAATTCGTGAATCACAGATTTTCTGTCAATAAAATTTTTCATGTAAAAAATGGAACAGTGGCAAAAGAGAACTAGCTGATTTTAATTTAGCAGACTTAGGAGGTTTTTGAATGGGTGCGACAAGTACGGAATTTGATGCTGAGTATGGGGCTGACCAGATACAGATTCTGGAGGGACTGGAAGCCGTGAGGAAAAGGCCCGGAATGTATATTGGCAGTACTTCGTCAAGAGGACTTCACCATTTGGTATATGAGATTGTGGATAACTCCGTGGACGAGGCGTTGGCGGGACATTGTGACAAAATCGTGGTGACGATTCAAAAGGGAGATATTGTAAAAGTCGTTGACAACGGACGTGGAATCCCTGTCGGCATTAATCATAAGTCGGGGCTTCCCGCAGTGGAAGTCGTGTTTACGGTGCTCCATGCGGGAGGAAAGTTTGGCGGTGGCGGATACAAGGTGTCCGGCGGACTTCACGGTGTTGGCGCGTCCGTGGTAAACGCCTTGTCAAAGTGGCTTGAGGTAGAGATTTGCCACGAGGGAAAAATATATAAGCAGCGTTACGAAAAGGGAAAAGTAGTAGAAAAACTAGAAGTAATCGGGGAATGTGAGCAGGAAAAGACGGGAACGACTGTTACCTTCCTTCCAGATTCTGATATATTCGAAGAGACGGTATTTGATTATGACGTGCTGAAACAAAGGTTACGCGAGGTGGCATTTCTTACAAAAGGATTAAAAATCATTCTACGTGACGAGCGGGAAGAGGAAATTGTTGAGAAATGTTTCCACTATGAGGGTGGAATCAAGGAGTTTGTCACATATCTCAATAAAAGTAAGACGGCTCTTTATGAACAGATTATTTACTGTGAAGGAATAAAGGACAATGTATACGTGGAAGTAGCCATGCAGCATAATGATTCTTACAATGATAACACCTATGGATTTGTAAATAACATTACGACTCCTGATGGTGGAACTCATGTAATAGGCTTTAGAAATGCCTTGACAAAGACGTTTAACGATTATGCGAGAAAAAATAAACTGTTAAAGGATAGTGAGGCAAATCTAAGCGGGGAAGATATCAGGGAAGGGCTTACGGCCATTATCAGCGTGAAAATAGAGGATCCGCAGTTTGAAGGTCAGACGAAACAGAAATTAGGCAACAGCGAAGCCAGAGGAGCCGTTGATGCCATCGTGAGTAATCAGTTGGAGATTTTTCTGGAGCAGAATCCAAGCGTGGCCAAAATTATCGTGGAGAAATCCGTGTTGTCACAAAGGGCCAGGGAGGCGGCGCGCAAGGCACGCGAATTGACGAGAAGAAAATCAGCGTTAGAGGGAATGTCCCTTCCTGGGAAATTGGCGGATTGCTCGGACAAGGATCCGAGAAACTGCGAAATTTATATCGTGGAGGGAGACAGTGCAGGCGGAAGCGCCAAGACGGCCAGAGACCGCTCCACACAAGCCATCCTTCCTTTGCGCGGAAAGATATTGAACGTGGAAAAGGCAAGGCTTGACAAAATATATGGCAATGCGGAAATTAAAGCGATGATTACGGCGTTTGGTACGGGAATTCATGATGATTTTGATATCAGCAAGCTTCGTTACCACAAGATTATCATCATGACGGATGCCGACGTGGATGGGGCGCATATCAGTACCTTGTTGTTGACCTTTATCTATCGATTTATGCCTGAGCTTATCAAAGAAGGATATGTTTATCTTGCGCAACCGCCACTTTTCAAATTAGAAAAAAATAAAAAGGTGTGGTACGCGTATAGCGACGAGGAATTGGATTCCATTTTGAAAGAAGTGGGAAGAGATACCAATAACAAAATCCAGCGGTATAAAGGTCTGGGAGAGATGGATGCCGAACAGTTGTGGGATACGACCATGGATCCGGAAAATAGGATTCTTTTGAAGGTAACGATGGATGACGAGACATCATCGGAACTTGATTTGACATTCACGACCCTGATGGGTGACAAAGTGGAGCCAAGGCGGGAGTTCATAGAAGAAAACGCGAGGTTTGTTAAGAACTTGGATATCTAGCGATTGAGAGCGACATCCAGAACAAGAAAAAGAAAAGATTTTCAAGCTTGCTTGAAAAATCTTTGAGTTTTCTTGGGGTGGGTTGGCATTAGAAATGCCAACCCATCGAGAAAATCACTGATTTTCTCGATGGATGTCGATATGGTAAGGAAGGAGAATTAAATGGAAGACAATATTTTTGACAAGGTTCACGAAGTCGATTTGAAGAAGACGATGGAGTCTTCTTATATTGACTATGCGATGAGCGTCATTGCCGCCCGAGCGCTTCCCGACGTCAGGGACGGTTTAAAGCCGGTGCAGAGACGAATCTTATATTCCATGATTGAGTTAAATAACGGGCCGGACAAGCCGCACCGTAAGTGTGCGCGTATTGTCGGTGACACGATGGGTAAATATCATCCCCATGGCGACAGTTCCATTTATGGGGCATTGGTAAATATGGCGCAGGAGTGGTCTACCAGGTATCCGTTGGTTGACGGGCATGGGAATTTTGGTTCGGTGGATGGCGACGGGGCCGCCGCCATGCGTTATACGGAGGCGCGTCTTTCCAAGATTTCAATGGAGATGACGGCCGACATTAACAAGGACACGGTTGATTTTGCGCCAAACTTTGATGAGACGGAAAAGGAACCTAAGGTACTTCCATCTAGATTTCCGAATCTCCTTGTGAATGGAACGAATGGTATCGCGGTCGGGATGGCTACCAATATTCCACCGCATAATCTGCGGGAAGTAATTGGTGCCGTGGTCAAGATTATTGACGACCAGATTGATGATAATGGAGAAACATCCATCGAGGACATCATGGAAATCGTCAAGGGACCGGATTTTCCTACCGGTGCGGAGATTCTCGGCAAGAGCGGCATTGAAGAGGCTTACCGTACGGGACGCGGAAAAATCCGGGTACGTGCGATCAGCAACATTGAACCGATGCAAAACGGAAAAAACCGTATTATAGTAACAGAACTTCCTTACATGGTCAATAAAGCAAGGTTGATTGAAAAAATTGCCGAGCTTGTGAGGGATAAGAAGATTGACGGAATTACAGATTTAAGTGACCAGTCCAGCAGGGAAGGCATGAGAATTTGTATAGAGTTACGCCGTGACGTCAACCCAAACATCATTTTAAATCAGCTTTATAAACATACACAATTGCAGGATACGTTCGGCGTTATCATGCTTGCGTTGGTCAATAATGAACCGAAGGTCATGAATCTTTTGGACATGTTAAATCATTACCTGAAGCATCAGGAAAACGTGGTGACCAGACGGACGAAGTATGAGTTGAACAAGGCCGAGGAACGGGCGCACATTTTGAAAGGTTTGCTGATTGCCCTGGACAATATCGACGAGGTCATCAAGATTATCCGTGGTTCTCGGAGCGTGCAGTTGGCGAAGGAAGAATTGATGTCCCGCTTTGAATTGACGGACGTGCAGGCACAAGCCATCGTGGACATGCGTCTTCGTACGCTGACTGGTTTGGAACGGGAAAAAATAGAGGCCGAGTATGCGGAATTGATGAAGCGTATCGAGGAATTGAAAGCGATTCTGGCAGATCGGAAGCTTCTTTTGGGAATCATTAAAAAAGAAATCATGCTTATTTCCGACAAGTATGGTGATGAGAGAAGAACCAGCATCGGGTTTGATGAGTTTGACATTTCCATGGAGGATATGATTCCGAAAGAGGATGTCGTTATCACGATGACGAAATTAGGATATATCAAGCGCATGACAATAGATACCTTTAAGAGTCAAAATCGCGGAGGCAAGGGTATCAAGGGAATGCAAAAGTTGGAGGAGGATTATATTCAGGAGTTATTTATTACTTCTACTCATAATTATATTATGTATTTTACAAATACGGGCCGCGTTTATCGGATGAAAGCGTACGAGATACCGGAAGCGAGTCGAACTTCGCGTGGAACGGCAATTATCAACTTGCTTCAATTGATGCCGGAGGAAAAGATTACGGCCATGATACCGATTAAGACTTATGATGATAATCAGTATCTGTTCATGGCTACGGAGCAGGGATTGGTTAAGAAAACCCCGCTTCGGGAATATTTTAACGTCCGTAAAAAAGGCTTGGCGGCCATTACGCTGCGGGAGGACGACCAGTTAATTGAAGTGAAAATAACGGATAATGAAAAGGATATTCTTTTGGTTACCAAGTATGGTCAATGTATTCGATTTGATGAAAATGATGTCCGTTCTACGGGAAGGACGTCGATGGGCGTACGTGGAATTAACCTAAGTGACAGGGATGTCGTAATCGGCATGCAGGTGTCAATACAAGGAGATAGTTTGTTGATCGTATCTGAAAAAGGTATGGGCAAGCGTACTTCCATGGAAGAATTCACAAATCAAAATCGTGGAGGAAAGGGAGTCAAATGTTATAAGATAACGGAAAAGACCGGAAACGTGGTGGGCATGAAGGCCGTTTCCGAGGACGATGAAATCATGATGATTAACAGCGAGGGAATTATCATAAGAATGGCATGTGACACGATTTCCAAGTATGGAAGAATTACTTCCGGCGTGAAACTTATCAATTTGGGTGAAAAAGAAAGCGTGGTAAGTATCGCGAAAGTGAGAAAGACCGCGGCGGAAATTGACGGGGAAGAAGTGGAAATTTCTGAAGAAAGGGAAGATATAGAGAAAGCAGAAGATATAGAAGAAAAGCAAGAGTAAGAATCAAGAATAAGATATAGTCATCTGTATGGTTACAACTCACGGCCTGACTGGCCGCACAGAATAATAACTTTGAATGAACAAAATCAAAGTAAAAAGAACGGATGACTATATCTTATTCAATTATGAAGAAGTAAAATAAAAGTATTAGTGTAGGAAGAGAGGTGTCAGGTATGGAATTATCATTGATGACGTTTTCCATGTTGATGGATGCAAGCTTAAAAAAAATAGATGCGGAAATATTGTGTCAGGTGGCAAAGGAGAACGGGCTTTCTTCGTTGGACTTGATGGATTTTGACTTGAAAATTTATGGGAAAGAAAAACTGAAAGAAGCAATGAGAAGGCATGGCATTCATTGTGGTTGCCTGATTATGAGTGCTTCTTTTTTCAGCGCACCGGGCAAGGTATCTGGAGAAATTAAGGAAGGGCTTGAATTGGCCAGGGAATTGGGCACGGATGTGCTGATGGTCATTCCAGGTCAAACCACGCCTGCAGACAAGGCCGCATGCAAAAAGATGGACAAGAGAATGATGTTAAAGTATACCGTCCATCATTTCCGGGATGCGGTGGAGCAGGCAAAACCTTATGGAATCAAGGTCGGTTTTGAAAATACGCCTCATAGTTATAAACCATTAGCTTCGGCAAAAGATTGCAAATTCGTGCTTCAAGAGGTTCCTGGTTTAGGACTTATCTTTGATACGGGCAACTTCCGGGTGGCTGATACGGGCTGTGACGAGTTAGAAATTTATGAAGAACTCAAGGAGTATATCATCCGCGTTCATTTGAAGGACGTGGCAATTGGCAACTTTCCGAATGGGGAAGAATGTGTGAATGGTCAGAAAATTCAGGCCGTTGTCACCGGAAGCGGAGTTATTCCGATGGAAAAGTTGATTACCAGGCTACGTGAGGACGGGTATGACAAAGGTCTTGCCATCGAGTATGCAAAACCGGGAGACATACATGGGATGGACAATGCGATGGCGGTGCAGCCTTATTGTGCATATATCCGATCAGCATGGGAAGGCAAGGTATTGCGACCCCCTTATACGAAAATTGAGGGAATCGATATTCCGGTTTCCCGCATTTTCTTTGGAACGGCGTTTATGCCCATGTTGATGGGAAAGGATGTCAACGCATTATTGGACGGGGCATTTTCCATGGGAATCAATGCGTTTGATACGGCCAGGGGATATGGCATGGCTGAGAAATCATTGGGAAATTGGATAAAGGCCAGGAACAACCGTGACAAGGTGGTCGTTTTGTCAAAGTGTGGAAATGTAGGCTTGGGAGGTAAAGTTTGCGTCAATCGTAAGGTAATTGAGAAGGAATTGGCCAAGAGTCTGAAAACGCTGAATACGGATTATATTGACATTTTCCTGCTTCATCGAGACGATCCGGGCACCCCGGTCGGGGAAATGATTGAAGCGTTAAACGACGCGAAAAGAGAAGGAAAAATCAAAATTTTCGGCGTATCCAACTGGACGCATGAGAGGATTATGGAGGCCAATGCATACGCAAAGGAACATGATTTGGAAGGATTTTCCGTGTCCAGCCCGAACTTTGGCCTGGCGGAACAAGTGAATGATCCATGGGGCGGCGAGTGCATTACGATTTCTGGCCCGGAAAACGATGGAGCCAGGGAATGGTATGCGAAGGAGCAAATGCCGGTGATTGCTTATTCCAGTTTGGGAAGGGGATTTTTCAGCGGGAGATTTGCGAGTGGCGATTATGAAGGGGCGAAGAAAGTGATGGATGGTAACGCGCAGAAGGGATATTTGTGCGAATCCAACATGAAGCGTCTGGCCGTGGCGGAAGAAATGGCGAAGAGGGACGGATGCAGCGTGCCACAAGTGGCGATGCGCTATATATTCTCCACGCCGATGAACGTGTTTGCCGTAGTAAGCAGCCAGAACGTGGGGCGCATGAGGGAGAACGTCGAGGCCGCGAACATGCCGCTTGGAGTGGAAGACGTGGAGAAGTTGGAAAGACCGGAATGAATAAAATCGTAATATATAAAAAGAAGCGTCAAAATATATCTTGGCGCTTCTTGATTATTATTTAAAAGATGTCCGAATGACTTCCAGTATTAACAAGTGTGAGGGTGAGAATATCATTTTCAATCATATATACAAGTAACCAGTCTGGCTTAATGTGGCATTCACGAAAACCAATGAAGTTGCCGGTCAAAGAATGGTCATGATATTTCTCTTAAAGTGGAATGCCCTGACGCAGTTTATCCACAATATCATCAGGAAGAGAAATATCGAGGCCGTGTTTTTTCATTAGTCTATAACTTTTCTTATAGGCCGTTGTGTATTTTACCGTATACATCAGTCAGCCTCCAGTGCCGCTTTTAGTTCTTCCATAGTGTTGTATCCCTTGATGTCCGGATTACGGGAGATATGTTTGGCTTCAGCCATTGCATCAAGTGTTTCTTTGTTATACCGTGGCATTTCTACAGAGAAGGGAAGTCCTCCATGCAAAACACATTGATGGAGGAATATGTTTACCGCACTAGACATGTCAAGTCCCAGTTGGGCAAAAAGTGTTGTGGCTTGCTTTTTGATGTCAGTATCAATCCGAATTTGTGTTGGAATAGTTGCCATGCTATCACCGCCTTTCAAGAATATAGTAGCATAAGTGGTTTACGTTGTCAATCATATTGACAAGAACTGTAAAATTTATGACGATATCGTGTTACTATCCACGATTTTAAGTTTTATCCGTATCCTTTGGTTCTAAAAGATTCATACACATGTTACGATATTCTTGCGGGGTCATGTGAAAATGTTTTTGAAATTGGCGGTAAAACTGGGACGGGTTTTTAAATCCTACCGTTTCCGCTATTTTTTCTACTGTGTCGTCAGTCTGTAATAGCAGGCTGGCGGCTTTTTTTATGTAAGTGTAGCTACAGTAGGCGGAGAGAGTCATGCCCATGTTTTCTTTGAAAAGGCGGTTCAAATAGTCGCTGTTATAGTGCAGCGCGGCAGAAATGTCTTGCCGCGTCAGGCGGCAGGAAGAACTTTCGATAAAATGGCGGACGGTATCTACCAGACTTTCCAGTTTTAACGTGACATAATCGCATTTGTAGTGTCTGGGATCAATTAATATATTAAGGAGGCGGCAAAACAAGCCATAAATAACCAGCCAGTAACCAGGTAACTGTTGTTCCAATTCTTTGCGCATGGCGAGAAAACAAGAAAATATTTCTGGAATAAATTCTACTTTGCCAATGTGACGAAATTCCAAAAAACTGCTGGAAGAGCACTTGTCTTGTTCCAGGGAATGAAAAAATCGTTCGAAGAGTTTATTATCTTTTGGATAATAGGACATGCCGCATTCCGGCCAATTATCAAGAAAATCCTTGGTAATACAACAGTAAAGGATGGAGGTGTTCGTCTGTTGCACCTCTGCATGATGGATATTTCGATCAAAAAGGCAGGCATCACCTTCATGATAAGTATAAATTGTGTTTTCAATCTGTAGTTTCAAGGTTCCATTTCTGACAAACATCAACTCAAAATAATCGTGATTATGAAGAATGGGCGCGTGGGTGGCATCCTTCCTCGTCTGAGGAATTTCAATGTGGTAGTGTTTTCTTCCATTGCTTAATTCCACGGTTCGTTCATTTGGCGTGTTGACAAAGAAGGAAAAAGTCAGCGGACTTTGGGTATGGCGGCTGGAGGAGGTATTCATTCTCATGATGATGTCGGCCATCTCGTTTACAGAGAGGCCTTTGCTAAAAAGATTTTCAATGTCAATATTGGTTTTTGCTGATAAATTCATATATTACTCCTTTCAGGTCGGGAAATGCAATAAGCGTATAAAAAGTTGGTCGCTATCTGTGATTGTGATTAGTGACAAAAATTCTTATACTAAAACCAATATATGAGTGAAAGTAACGAATGCCTGATTGAAATATACCAGAAATTTTTCATAATTTCAATAAAAAAATAAATATAACAGAATTTACTAGTAAAAATAAGAATGCTATCTAAAATTTTAATCAGGCAGACAAGTAGTAGAAAATGTCGGAAAAGCGAATGTAAAGCAAAAAAAGAAAAGGAAGGGAGGAAGGTAGATGGGATTGTTTCATTGTCCAGTTGGCGCCGTGATGAAAGGAGACGAGGAATGTATCAATTGTGAACTTTGTAGTGCGAGCACTAAGGAAGAACGAATTCGTTCCACGCAAATCATACGGGAATGGTTGCAAGAGACAGAGAAGGAACGGAACAAGAATATTACAATTTTTAAAATTGCGATTTGTGGAAAAGGAGGGAGTGGAAAAAGCACGTTGACCGCGTTGTTAGCGGGTGCTTTGGAACAACTGGGATATGCCACGTTCATTATCGACTCGGATTCTTCGAATGGAGGATTGTGGAAAAAGTTAGGAATGGATGGACCTCCGAAGCCGTTGAGTCAAATAGACGAGAAAGGAGTGGATGGGGATTGGTTCAATCGTTCTCCCATGATATCCACGAATTTCGTGGAACCTTATGTAAAAAATCAAGGATTGAAAAGTCTGGTTTCTATTGGAAAAATTGAAGATCCTCTGGAAGGGGATGCCAGGGAGATGGGAGATTACGCGAAGGAAATCATTCGCCACATGGTGCCGTTGGACAAGGAAATTATTCTCGTTGATCAGGAGGCTGGGGTGGAAAGCTTCGGCAGGGGGATTGAGATTTTGTGTGATACCGTTCTGATACCCGTGGAACCTTCTGACGAATCGATGGAATTGGCCGGGAAGATTAAGTATATGGCAGGAGGACTGGGAATATGCCGTGTTCGCGCTGTCCTTAACAAGGTGGAGGACGAGGAGCAGGAGGAATATTTGCAAGAGGCTCTTTCACAGATGGACGTTCGTTTTTTAGGAACTTTGTCAAATCAAAAAGAGGTACGTTTGCGAAACATGAGGGGGCAGGGCTTTTCCTCGGAATTTTGTTATGAAACGGCAGGCACATTGGCACGCATGATGCTGGACGAAGCCCAGATGAAATATAAAAAGTGACCCGCATCATAGACATATGAGGGCAATTACAAAAGAGAGGAGGAAATTTATGAACGAAGAAAAGCAGAGAAAAGCGGTTGAAGAAATCGTAGGAAGCTTGTCGCCGGAGCCGGAGGAAGTTTATCAAGAGGCGGCGCACAAAATTTTTGACAGAATGACGATGAACCGTTTTGTCACACCGTACTTGTTGCGGGAATTGTTCACGCCACTGGAGATGAAAATGGTGCTGGAGATGCCGGCCACGGGCGAAGAATTAGCGGAAAAATTTGGAATGGAGACGGAAAAGACGAAAGAGATGCTGAATTGGCTGGTAAGTTTGGGACGCATCATCAGTTCCAGAAGGCCGCCGTTTACTTATAGTCCTCATATGAATGCCATTGCGTTTCGGGATAGCATTGGCGTGGGCCTGAATGCCAACAAGATGGATTGGATGCCGCATATAAAGGCAATTCGACTGATGTGTTTGTGGGTGAAAATGGAGTATAACGAGGAGCTTGCCAAGGTCGTAAGGCATGAAATGCGCGTCATCCCAAAATATGAGTCCGTCAAAAACGTCCCGGGAGTAATGTTTTGTGAGAACATGAAGGAGATCGTGGAAAACGCGGTTCGTGAAAGACAGTTTGTAGCAGCTCGCTGCGTCTGTCGTAGCTATGCGTCTTACACGGCAGAGGGAAAGGATAATCCAGAGCATTGTAATTGTCTTCAAGAACATGGGGCAAAGGACGGTCATTGCTTTTCCGTTAGCCGTCAGGCAGAATATTTCGCCACCCAGAGAGGGGCGTATTGTCCTGACGAGGAGGCGGCATGGAAATTGTTTGCGGAGGCTGAAGAATCAACCGCAATTTATACCACGCCGAATACCAGGGATACCACGTTTATTTGCTCTTGTTGCGCGGATTGTTGCGGACTTTCAGAGTATGAGGAGCAAGGGTTCGAAGTGCGAAAACCGAGTCGGTTCAGGCCGAAAGTGAGACTGGAACGTTGCGTGGGCTGCAAATTGTGTGAAAAGCGTTGTGCGTATGAGGCCGTTCAAGTCGTTGACGGAAAGGCCGTCGTAACGAAGGAAAAATGCCTGGGATGCGGGAATTGCGTCGTTACCTGCAAGGCAAAGGCGTTAAAAATGGAAATCGTTCAGCCGCCGGAATGGGTGCCGGACACGCCTTACGTGGAGGGATGGTATTTGCCAGAAAATTAATCTATGTAGATGATTGGCAAAAGTATTCGTGAAATAGTAACCAGGTCTGATGTCGGGGTCAAAAGGCATTTTGATCTTGGTATAATCAAGGATTTAAGTAGTCAGAGCAGTATTCGGAATATTAGGAAATACGAATTCACAAAAGGAAGGAGAAAAGTATGAGTCAGACAACACAACAAAAAAGAGAAAAAAATCAAGCGGAGTTAGCAAAATGGAAAGAGAAAGCTTCTAAGCCCACGCCGGCTAATTATTTAATCATATTGGTCGTCATTGTGGCATTGGTCTACATCGTGGACGAGTTGACATCAAACATTACCAGCACGGTGCAGTCATCGGTAGTGAATGATTTCTTTGTAAGCCAGGGGGTGGACTTCAATACCGGACTTTCCAACATGTCCCTGATGATGATGCCAGCCTATGTATTTTATTTTATCCTGCCGTTTTATAAATCTTTGGCAGACAAGCTGGGAAGAAAATTGTTCTTGGTCTTGAACACGCTTGGCATGGCGCTCGGCATGTTCACGATATGGGTTTCCCCCAATATTTATACGTATATTTTGGGATGTTTGATTATTCGCTTCTTTATCCCGAACGACATGCAGGTCATGTATATCATGGAAGCCGCTCCGGAAAAACACCGTGCAAAATTGTGCTCGATTACCAAGGCATTTGGATATGTGGGAGTGAGCTGTATTCCGCTTTTGCGCCTGGTCATGATGGACAATGATCCGACGAGGTGGCGTGAAATTTTTATCATTCCGGTTATCATGGGAGTAGTGGTAAGTATATTATGTGCGATTTTGGTAAAGGAGTCGCCGGTGTTCCTAAGCCAGAGAATCCATCATCTGGAAAAAGAGCTGACAGACGAAGGAGAAGCCGAGAGCAAGAAGAAAGCTCCCAAGGGCGGCGTGTTTAATGCCATCAAGTTCATTTTTACCCATAAGCAGTTGCGCTATATTGCCATTTGTGCGTTTATCTTTGCATGTTCCATCGCGGTGACGGGATTTTATGAGTCCATCATGACCACCGGTGGAATGGACACGGCTTCCGTGACGCAGGCATTGTTTATTTTCCCGTTGATGAACGCGTTGTTTACCCTGATTGGGGGATTTTTGACCGACCGTTTGGGAAGAAAGCGTTCTTTGGCGACATTGGCGGTCATTAGCATGGTCATGTTGGGAATGTTCATCATGTCGGCCGGAATGGGCTGGAATCCGTATATCGTGGGTGGCTGCTATGGTATTTTCGTGGGATGCTTCTGGAGCGTCAGCGACTTGTTGTTCCTGATTTTCCCGGGAGAATCCACGCCGACCGAACTGCGGGCTTCCGTTTTGGGAACGTTGTCCCTGATTTTGTTTGCAGGAACGATTCTTTCGACGTTGCTTATTTCCGTAGCAATGCGTTTTGTTTCCTCCATTGGCATGCTGTGTCTGGTGGTGTGCATTCCGTTCATGTTGCTGAGTCTTTTGTTGGTAATGTTCAAGGTGCATGAAACCAAGGGCGTTGACATGGAGAAAATTACCGGGGAAGAGTGGGAGTAGGTTACTATGCAGGCTCTGTGGGCGTGCATAATAACGAATTAAGAGGAAATGGTCATGGAAAATAAACAAGCTTTGCAAGCATTGCTTGCGGCTCTACATAAGGAACCTCCGTCTGTTTTGACGGAGGTTCAGACAAAAAAGGCGAAAATTGCGATATTGGATAATGGATTGTTCGCTTATTCTCTAAAGGGAGAACAAATATGCAAAGGTTATGCGACGGCAAAGACATTGGACGGAAGGGAAATCGACACACGCCGTGCCGAGTTGATTTCGAAAGAAGTGGTTTCCGATGAAATGGATTGTATTTGTGTCAGATTGTTGTATCAGGAGGGGCGATTGCAGCTTCGCCAGGAATTGGCCGTTTATGAAAATGGTGCCGCGACATCGCAAATTTTTCTGCACGATGAAAAGGAATTGACGAATACTCGCTATTTGGTGCCGTTTGCCACCCCTTATCCAGATAAAGAAGGGAAAGAGTTGTTTTTATCACTGGATCAGAAAATGTTGCTTGTCCCTTATGACAATGACATGTGGTCGCGCTATGAGTCGGCGGTTCCGGCTTGTGGTAGGAAAAGTTATGACGTGACGGCCATTTATGATGAAAATAGCCTGGAAGGACTCGTCGTTGGCGCATTGGAGTTTGAAGTGTGGAAAAACGCGATACAATGGGTGGCACATGACGCCCGCAGCTTCATCGCATATTGCGGGGTGGCAGATGTGGGGACGCATGATTGTTGTTTGCATGCCCCGGTGTCGGGGGAATGGGTCGCGTCGGCGCCCTTCGTATTTTTCTGGTCGGAGGATATTCGTGTCGGAATGGAAAAATATGGGGACATGTGCGCGTCGTTAATGCCGGCCAGGGCATGGAAAAAAAGAAAGGTGCCGTTTGGCTGGAATAGTTATTCGGCGTTGGGCCTGGGGCTTAAGCTGTCACATTGGCAGGAGGCGGGAGACTTCATGAAGGAAGAGCTGCCAGATTATTGCGACGAAGACGGAGTGACCTATGTCAATCTGGATGGGGCGTTTGGGCTGGATTCAAGGGAAATTAAGCGTACAATTGAAAATCTTCATGCCAGGGGGCAGAAGGCGGGATGGTATGCGAATCCTTGTAATTGGTTTCCGGCGGGAGGCGACATGCCGGTGAATTTGGTCGTGGGAGCCGGCGAGGCGGTGTCGGAGGAAATTCTGGATGTAGATGGAAATATCGGGGATTTATTTTTAAAGGATCATCAAGGGAACGTGATGCCGGCGGCGGATGGAACGGTTCCTTTGGACGTGACACACCCCATGTGGGAGAAGATGGCTCGCGCGACGATTCGCAGGTTAGTCGCTCTTGGAGTGGACTATTTGAAATTGGACTTTTTGTCACATGGTTCTGTCGAGGGGGCGCATTATCAAAAGGAATATACCGGGCGAATGGCCTTGAATTTGGCGTATCGTATTTTGTCGGAGGAAATTGACGCGGCAGGGAGGGAGATCTTTGTCAGTTTGTCCATCGCGCCGTTGTTCCCCTATTTTCTGGGAAATGCCAGACGCAGTTGTTGTGATACGTTCGGCCATCACGAGGATGTGCGCTATGTGTTGAACGCGTTGAATTTTGCATGGTGGACGAATGGAAAGATTTATCAGTATAACGACCCTGACCATGTGCCGTTGTATTTATCCGTGATAGATGGGCGGGGCGCAACCACGGAGGCGGAAGCCCGGTCAAGGTATTATGCCAGCGCAATTTCCGGCACGGTGATGATGTTGTCGGACAATTATGGCCCAGAAGGGGACGCGGAAGTGATTCGCATGTCCCAGGAGAGGACGAAGCAGTTTGCCAACGACTCCAAGGTGAATGCCATTGCCCGTTTGGGGAAGGCGTTCGTCCCGGTCGAACTCAAGGATGGTACCACGCCTTTCTACACGCTGTCCCATGAGGGCAAGCATTATGCGGCGATTTTTAACTTTTCAGGGGAAAGGCAAACGTTGTCGTTTAGGGCAGAACGTGGAAGATTGCCGGTAAAAGGCTCGTTTTGTGACATTCACGGAGGTGAGAAAACGGTATATGACGGGGTGATTTCCGTCACGTTGGAGGGATTTGACGCGGTACTTTTAGAAATCGAGGCAAAATAAGAGGAGAGCTTTGAGCAGTCGGGGGCGAAAAGACCTTGCTAAAGGACGAAGTATTTAACAAGCTCATAGTAAAGGGAGGTTTATGATGCGAGAAGTTAAAGTAAAGGAATTGACACTGGAAAATTTTAAGCCGTTTGGATCATTTTCTCAAATGGTGAATCCGTCGGCCAGGGGAAATGGAATCGGCGGGATGGCATTTCATGCGGACATGGAGGTTTTGGAACTGGGAAACGCCCATGCGGCGGCATTTTCCACGACCCGGGTTACGAATCAGTTAAAGCCGGTGATTCTGGCGTTGGAAAATCATTCTCACTGTGGGGAGGGCATCATGTCCCTGGACAATGACATGTTGGTGTATTTTGCACCGGCGGGAGCAGATTTGGCTCATGCCATCGAAGAACTCTGCGCGTTTCAGGTACCGGCGGGCGTGATGCTGACCATTCGTCCCGGAGTGTGGCACTGCATGCCGTTTACGGTGGACACGGACGTGGTTAACGTGTTGAACGTGCTGCCGGAACGAACCTATGCCAATGACTGCGAAATGCACATATTGAAGGAAGAAGAGCGTGTGGCGATTATTAAATAGGGAAACTCCGCACGACTGGGCTTAAAGCCGAGGAAGGAGGAAGAGTTTTATGGCATTGGAAAAGGTAAGGGATTTGCTTTGCGCCGCGCAGAAGGCCAATACGTCGGTAATTGCCTTTGACGCGTGTGATTATAATACGATTTATGCTTGTATCAAGGGAGCGGAGGCAGCCAGACGGCCGGTCATCGTGATGCTATATCCGACGATGCGAAGTGTGTTTTCCTTCGGGGCGTTCGCGGCCACGGTGAAGGATTTGGCGAGGGAAGCGTCAGTTCCCGTAGGGCTGCATTTGGATCATTGCAGCGATTTGTCCACGATTGTCGAGGCCATTCGTGACGGATTTACTTCCGTAATGGCAGATGGTTCTGCAATGCCATTGGAGGAAAATATCGCGTTTACCAAGTCCGTGGTGGACATTGCTAAAATATTTGACGTGGACGTGGAAGGCGAAATCGGCCATGTGGGGCAAGTGGCGGGCGGCTTTGATTATCAAAATGCCGACACGTTTACCAAGCCTGACGAAGCGGCCGTTTTTGCCGAGAGAACGGGGGTGGCTTCCATGGCGGTGGCGTTTGGAAGCTGTCATGGGATGTACAAGGCCACGCCGAATCTGGATTTGGAGCGGCTTGTGGAGATTGACAAGGCGGTGGACGTGCCGCTGGTGCTGCATGGTGGTTCCGGGATTCCAAAGGAACAGCTTCATAAGGCATTTTGCATGGGAATCAATAAATTTAACGTGGGGACGGAATTTTTCTTATTGAATACGAAGCTTTGCAAAGAGGCTTACACGTCGGAAGAATTGCTGAAAAATCCATTCGCGGGAATCATGTTTATTCGTAAGGGATTGACGGAATATATTGCGAAGAAGCTGGAATTGTGCGAGATGAAAGTATGAGGTGAATGGAAATGGAGAAGACATTTGACGTAATCGGGGTGGAGGATTTGATTATGGATTTTGCGCTCCAGATTAACAAGATACCGAAAACGGACGGGATGTCCATGATAAAGGATAGCTGCTGGGCGGGCGGTGGAAATGCGTCGTCGGCCATCGTGGCACTTTCCAGGCTGGGGGCAAAATGTGCCATGGTGGGAACGACCGGAAACGACGCTTATGGGAATTTTTGTCTGGAAGACATGAAAAGAAACGGAGTGGATGTGTCCCATATCAAGCAAGTGGAAGGTGATACGACGCTGTGCATTTGTCTGGCGGAAACGGAGACGCAAGGGAGGAGCTTTCTTGGCAAATTGGGCGTGCAAGGAGTGATGACTTCCGAGGAAGTGGGGGAAGATTTCATTCGCGACTGCAAGGTCATCCACCTAAGTTGCATGCCGTCTCCGGCCCAGGTCGCTGCCACCTCGTTTGCCAAGAAACATGGCGTGGAAATATCCTTGGACGCGGGGGCTTTTTTTCCGGGGGCAAAAGAGCTGGCAGAGCAAGCGGACATTTTAATTATGTCGGAGAATTTTTATGGCGGATTGTTCGGCGAAGACAAAAACTATTGTGAAAATTGTAAAAAACTGGTGGAAAAGGGTGCGAAAATCGCGGTGGTGACGTTGGGAAAGAAAGGGTGCGCCGGCGCGGACAAGGACGCAAGTTTTGAACTGGATTCTTTTTCCGGCGCGGAAATCGTGGACACGACCGGGGCAGGAGACGTGTTCCATGGGGGATTTTTGTATGCGTACTTGTATCGGTACAAAAAGGATGGGTATACCTTGTCGGACGCAAAGCGTCCGCTTGCGCGAAGCGCGTCAGATGCGGGATGCCCGGATGGGTATACCTTAACGAATGCGAAGCATTCGCCTGCCCCGCAAGGGCATGTATTAAGGGGTGCCCTTGGGTATACCTTGAAGGATTGCGCGCGCTTTGCCAGTGCGGTTTCATACATTAATTGCACCACTCTGGGAGGAAGGCCCGGCATTCCCACGCTGGAGATGGTGGACACGTTTTTGGAGAATGGCGTCATTTTGGAAGGTGATATTGCGCAGAGGAAAGAGTTTTATCGGAATGGAATTTTTGAATGGAGGTAAATTATGCGAGAGAAAGTGATCAGATTGGGTTACGTGCCCGTGATACGGGACACGTTTCCAGAAGGTCCGGCGGCGGAACTGCGGGACAAGGTTCGAAAACGGGTAGAAGAGATTTTATCAGGCCAGACCGACGTGGAACTGGTGGCCGTGGATGACAAAATTAAGGGCGGCATGCTGTGGGACAATGCGGACGTTCCCATGTTGGCGGCATTTTTTCAGGAAAAGAAGGTAGATGCATTGTTTTTCCCTCACTGTAATTTCGGACAGGAGGAGCCGGTGGCCATGCTGGCAAAGGCGGTGGACAAGCCGGTGCTTTTGTGGGGGCCAAGAGATCCGGCACCGCAGGGAACGCAGGAATTTCGCGTGTATGACACGCAATGTGGATTGTTTGCCACGTCCAAGGCACTTTCCCGTTATGGGGTAAAATTTACTTATCTCGAAAACTGCGCGTTGGACTCGCCGGTTTTGGAGCGGGGAATGGACAAGTTCATCCGGGTGGCGGCGGTCGTCAAGGCAATGCGTAACATGCGGGTGGGACAAATTGGCTTGCGTCCGCGCCAATTCCTTTCCGTAAAGGTAAACGAGAGCGAACTGCTTGAGAAGTTTGGCATTGAAATCACTCCCATCTGGACAGATGAGATCACTTCCGCGGTACATAAGTTGCGGACGGGCAACGCGCACATGATAGGCGTGGTGAAAAAAATAGAACTGCCGATGGCCATGGCAATGGCAGGCATCAAGCTGGAGGAAGGGAAACCGGATCCGGCCATCAAGGAGCGGATGGAGGACATTCGGGGCAAGGTGGACTGCTCCGGCGTTTCCGAGGAGACGTTGGAAAAATTTGCCGTAATTGAATTGGCGATAGAACGCATTGCCGAAATCAATGAGTTGGATGCCATTGCATTTGATTGTTGGTCCTACTTGGCGGATACTTTCGGCATTTCCGCGTGCTTCATTCTCGGGGATCTGATTGACCGGGGGCTGGTTGCGGCTTGTGAGACGGATTTGCACGCCGCCATTACTTCGAGGATGCTGCAGGCCGCGTCGAGGGAACAAAGCTGTCCGTTCGTGGCGGACATGACCATTCGCCATCCCGACAATGATAACGGAGAATTGTTGTGGCATTGCGGACCGTTTGCCGCGTCATTGATGAAGGAAGGGGTAAAGGGTTCCATTTGCAATTGTAAGGGATATTATGAAATCAAGGGAGGCGACATTACCTTGGCGAGGATGGATCAGGTCGGTGGAAATTATCAATTGTTTGCCGACCAGGCGGTGGGCATCGACGGCCCTGTCACCAACGGAAATTACGTGTGGGTGGAGACCTCGGATTGGCCGGAGTGGGAGCGAAAATTCATGTACGGTCCGTACATTCACCACATTTGCGGCATTCATGGGCAATATGCGGACGTGCTAAAAGAGGCTTGTAAGTATATTGGCAACGTGACCCACGACAGCGTGAACGACGTTCCGGCGCATTTATAGGAAGGAGAGGCATGGGATTTCATTTTTGGTATCAGGAATTGGAAAAAGAAGCCTTTATTCGTCTGGGGTGCGACAAGGATGAAAAGCCGTGGATGAGCGTGGACGTGTATCCGGGCATGGGATTTAAGACGGCGGGGTTGTGTTACAAGGGTGAATGGCTGCAGCCTTATCATCCGGAGTGGTCGCCCTTGCTTCAAAAAGAAACGTTTGGAAACACGGTTTTGTTTCCCACGCCAAACCGGGTACGAAATGGCGTGTTCACGTTCCAGGGAAGACGGGTGGAAATGCGAAGGAATGATATTTTGCAAACTCAGCATGGCCTGGCTCAGAGTGGTTCCTGGCGCGTGACAAACCTTTCGAAGGCGGACGAGGACGTTTTTATTACGGCGGAATTTTGCATTTGCCCGGGGGATGAAAGTTATCAGGCATTTCCTTATGCTTCTCGGCTTACGGCGACGTACGTGCTCACGGCTTGCGGACTGACGTGCCGGTATGGGGTGCAAAATCTGGGAAATGATTCCATGCCTTTTGGATTTGGGCTGCATCCGTGGTTTCTCCTGCCAAAGAAACCGGAAAAAATCAGCGTGCGCGTGCCTGCGGATTATTGTTACGAGACAACTCTGGATTTACTTCCAACCGGACGTATGATTTCGGTAAGGGAAAATGCGGAATTTGACCTGCGTGAATTTCGTCCGGTGAGAAGTTTGGATTTGGACACGGTGTATCTGACCAGGGGACAAGACATGGCAATTTGTTATAAAGACAGGGGATATCAGCTTAAAATATCTCATTCCTCGGAATTTATGGCAGGAGTCGTGTTTACCGCGTTTAACAAGGGAATGGAAAAGACGGGTTACGAGGCGTTCTGCGTGGAAAGCCAGACTTGTTGTACGGATGCCATCAACATGTACGAAAAAGGATTTGAGAATAGCGGGTTAATGATATTAAAGCCGGGAGAGGCGCAGGAAGGGTATGTGAGGTATACATTGACGGACGCGTGAGCGTCCGCTGGCGCGAAGCGCATTTGATGTGGGATGCCCGGATGGGTATACATTGACGGACGCGTGAGCGTCCGCCGGCCCCGCAGGGGCATGCGTTAGGGGATGCCCGGATGGGTATACATTGACGGGCATATAATGGAGGAAATGGAAATGCAATACAAAGAATTAGGAAATACCGGGAAAAAAATTTCGGCGGTGACGCTGGGAAGCTGGGGCATCGGCGGGGCCGGTTGGGATGCGGCGGACAAGAAGGAGTCACAAGCGGCAATTGACAAGATGTTGGAATATGGCGTAAATGCCATTGACACCGCTCCAATTTACGGATTCGTAAGGCCCAGAGAAGAAGATTTTGGTTATGGCTATGCCGAGAAAATCATAGGAGAGGCCATTCGCGGCAAGAGGGAGGACATTTTTCTCGTGACCAAGTGCGGGCTGAATTATGACCGTGCGCAAGGGCCAAGGAGCATGTATAAGAGCATGACCAGAGAGGAAATCATTGCTGGGTGCGAGGGCTCTTTAAAACGTTTGGGGACGGACTATATCGACTTGTTGTTCGTGCATTGGCCGGACATGAAGACATCTTTGGAGGAAATGACGGATGCAATGAAAACATTGATGCAGCAGGGAAAAATATTGCACTACGGCTTGTCCAATTTTACGTTGGAAGATACTTGCCGGGCGGATGACTTGCTGCATGTGGCGGCGGTACAGCTTCCGTATTCCATGGTGGACAAGGGAAGCGAGGAAATGCTTTTGGAGGCGATAAAGCGGGGAATTGGCACGATGACTTATGGTTCCCTCGGTTCAGGAATTCTGACGGGAGCGTACCGGACGATTCCCACATTTGGCAAGATGGACGCGCGGGCTTCGTTTTATCACTTTTTTGAGGAGCCGATGTTTAGCAAGATTCAAAAGTTGTTGGGCGTGATGGACGAGATTGCCGCCGCGCACCAGGCCACGGTCTCACAAGTGGCAATTCAATGGAGCGTGAGGAAGGAATTTGTGGACACGGCCATCCTCGGGGTCAGCAAGGAAAAGCACGCACGGCAAAATTGTAACGCGTTTACGTGGGAGATGGACGAGGAAGAAATAAGGAAATTGAATGCAGCAATTGAAAATTTATGATTAAGGAAGTTACGCTGCACTAGGCTCGAGGGAAACTCCACGCAACTAGGTTCGATAAATCTCGCCAAGGTGCGTGGAGTACATTCACGCTAAGCTCGTGTGAGACCTCGCTAAGCGTTCATTGTAAGTTGCAGGTAACTACATTCGCACATAAGCACTCAAAAAACGAGTGCCAAGTGCTCATAGTAAGGAAGTTACGCTGCACTAGGTTTAAGGAAAGGAGAATATTATGGTAAATTCATTATTTACAGTAAAGGGAAAGCCGTTTTTTTCCATTGGCGGGCAGACGAATAATTCGACGGGATATAAGGCGGAACATATGCAGCGCGCATTGCAGACTGCAAAAAATGCGGGAATGAATACGATAGCGGCTCCCGCGTATTGGGAAATGCTGGAAAAGGAAGAGGGAGTATTTGATTTTTCACAAGTGGACATGCTGGTGGAAATGAGCCGGAAATTTGACATGCATTTGGTCATCCTCTGGTTTGGAACGTGGAAAAACGGAAATTCACATTATGTGCCGGAGTGGGTGAAGTTAGACCATGACAGATTTACCTGGGCTTGTGGAGCAGATGGTACGCCGGTTCGTACCATTTCCCCGCATTGCAAAAATACGCTGGCTGCAGATAAGAAAGCATTTTTGAAGTTGTGTGAACATGTGGAAGCGGTGAATACGGACGAGACCGTGATTGCGCTCCAGGTGGAAAACGAACCGGGCATCATCGGTTCGGCGAGGGATTATGGTAAACTTGCTACGGAATTGTTCCTGCAGCCGGTGCCGGAACCGGTAGAAAAATATGCGGGCAAGGGAGGTACTTGGGAAGAGGTGTTTGGATTCGACGGGGCGGAATTTTTCACGTCATACGCCATTGCCCGGTATATTGACGAAATCGTGGTGGAGGCAAAGGAAATCACCAAGCTTCCCATATACACCAACGTGTGGCTGGGAGAAATGCACAACCGAATCGCGGGCGTGGACTATCCGTCAGGTGGCGCGGTAATGAAGACGATTGAATTATTCCGTATCGGCGCGCCGCATCTGGACACGATTTCGCCGGATATCTATCTGCTGGATCAAGCCACGTGGGACGAGTTGAATGAGGCGTATCAGGACGGCGTGCACCCATATTATTTGCCGGAATCAATGCCAAGCCCGCTATCCATTACCCGTTCCATGCAGGCGGTGGTGGAACATGGCCTTTGCGGCGTACACTTCTTCGGCGTGGACATGATGAGCCTGCCCGACGGGACGATAACGGAATATTTCAAGGAGGCGGCCGACGGCATGCTTACGTTGAAGGAAATGAAGCCGTTGATTGAAAAATATCAGGGGACGAGCAAATTGTATGCGGTCGCCCAGTATGAGGGAATGTCGGAAAAATATATTGATTTTGGCGATTATATCGGCAGTGTCCGCTTTGACAACCGTAATAATGACCTGATGGCAAAAAATACGGATCGCACGATGGATAATCGGCATAGCTCGTTTTTCGCACCAGCGGGGCCGCCGATTCGCGGCAAAGGAATCATTTGCTACGAAGGCCACGGAAAATTTTATCTGGCAGGCAGCGGGTGGCGGCTAATGCTGTTTCCTAAGAAAAATATCAAGTGGGCGACAAACGCGGCACACAGCGCGGATTTCCTGAATCAAAGATGCCAGCCGTTCCTTTCCGTGGAGGAGGGACATTTGGACGAGGAAGGAAACTTCACCGCGGTCGTGAAACGGAACGGGGACGAGATGGATTATGGATTCTGGGTCGCATCGGACGTGGGAGTCGTGCGCGTGAGACTGGATGAAGCATTTTAACTTCATAAGGGAAGACCCCCGCTTCTTAAAGAGGGGGTCGGACTTTCTTGTTTCAGTGGGAGTACAAGCTCCCACTGAAATGCCGCGAAGCGGCAATGAAGTATTTTCAATATCCCTTGCATACGTCCACCCATTCCTTGTATCCGGAATAGGTTTCCAGTTCGGGAATCGTAAGTTCTATCGCGCTGTTTGCGCTTCCACAAGCGGGGAACACCGTTTCGAATCGTTTCAGTGACACGTCGAGATAGACCGCCACGGCTTCATTTATCGCGAAGGGGCAGACACCGCCCACGGCATGTCCGACGAGCGTTTCCGCTTCTTCGGGAGAGAGCATCTTGGCTTTCGTATGAAATTGTGCCTTGTACTTTTTGTTGTCAATTTTCGCGTCTCCCGCGGCCACGACGAGCATCGCGTGATCGTCTGTCATGAAAGAGAGCGTCTTTGCTATCCGCTGCGGTTCGCAGTGTAATGCCGCGGCGGCAAGATCCACCGTCGCGCTAGACGTGTCAAATTCTTGAATCCGTTCTTCCATGCCATGTGTTCTAAAATATTCTTTTACCTTTTCAATTGCCATCTTAAGTTCTGTCTCCTTTGTTAAAAATCTTTGACATAAATTCATTATACTAAAGGAAAGTTGTTTATTCAAGTAGGGCGTGTCATGGATTTTGTAATATTTACTCCTTGGCATGTTGTCCACATTTTCCACGTAGAAAATGGGAAGTTATCAACAAAAAACACGTTGAAATTTTGCCGAGGAGGTGTTATGGTATTGATATTGGGACAAGGATGAATGTAGAAGGATATTCAAGAATTAAACAGAACAGCCAAAAGTTAAATGATACAGAAAGAGAAAAGAGAAATCGCGTACCAAAACAAGGACGTTCTATCCAAGATATTGGCAGAGAATTTTAAAGAAAAGTCATTGAAGGTTTATGGGGTGAAGGTGCCGAGGATTAAGGAGGTGCTTCCCACGAATTTGCCGGCAATTCAGGTAAACGAGATGCGGCTTGATAATTTGTTTCTTTTAGAGGACGGTTCTCTTGCAGTCATTGATTATGAGAGCGAGGTCAAGCGGAGTAATCAACTGAAATATGTAAATTACATCGTTCGTGTCTTGGAACGTTACAAGAAGAACGGGATGCCGAAAAATATTCGGATGATTGTCATCTACACGGCGGACGTGAAGACGGCACCTAAGCGTTTTTCGGCGGGATGCCTTACCCTTCGGATGGAGAGGGCGTTCCTTGGCAAGATGAATCCCGAGGCCATGAGCAAACAGATTAGAGTGAAGTTGGAGAACAAGGAACCCTTATCCGAGGAAGAGCAGATGAAGTTAATTATCCTGCCTTTGGCATACAAGGGGAAGGAGCGGAAAAGGCGGGCGGTAAAGGAAGCTGTAGAATTGGCAAAGCAGATTCCTGGTGATGAGGAGAGGACGTTTGCCCTCTCGGGGATTCTGGTGTTTGCCGACAAGATTATTGATGATGAGACGGCGGAGTATGTAAAGGAGGTCTTGCGTATGACAAAGGTTGCGCAGTTATTGATGGAGGAAGGAAGACAAGACGGATGGAAGAAGGGACAGCAGGATGGATGGCGCAAAGGCCAGCAGGACGAAAGACGTGAGGGAATCAAGGCTCTGATTAACAGTCTTAAGTCATTTTCCATTCCGGATGAAATGATTGTGAATCAATTGATGGAGCAATATCGGTTGAATAAGGACGATGCGCGTGCCCTTTTGAAATAACGTTAGAATTAGGAAAAAAGACCCAGAGTTGGTGTACGGATGGCGTGTCTCCATCCGTACACGGACTTTAAGAATTAAGGCACTCTAAAATCGGTTCAATATATTTCTTATTGGAAATGTCATAGGACGAGGAAATCATTTTTATCATTTCCTCCTCGGCTTTTGTTTTATTCTTTTTTGTTTTTAGCATTTTTATGAAAAATTTCATCATAAGTTTTGACGAGGCGGACATTTTTTCATAATTGAATCCACCCGGGCAATAAAATACGTTTACTTTTTTGCGCTCCGAATCATTAAAGTTTCGTTTTAGGGCGGGTTCGATGTCCGGGCTGTCCATTGGACTCCCGCCCACGCAAAATGCAATTAGTTTTTTGCCTATCCATTTATCTAGGTTACTTTTGAACCATTTGAGTTTGCTGATGCCCCCTGCGCAGGCCCAGCCGCCGAAAATAATTGCTTCGTAAGCGTCCAGGTTTTTCTTTTTGGCCTCCGAAAATTCAAAACAGTCAGCACTTGTCGCCTCTGCAATCCACTGGGCATAACGTTTGGTAAAACCGGTCTGGGAATTATATATTACGATTGTTTTTAATTGCCTCATGTTTTTCCTCCAAATTATCAATTCCTGCATACAATTTTGACAACAGCATAAATAATGTTTTGATTTCCTCATCGCTGTAAACTTCGAAGAGATATTTTAGCTCTTCTTGATATTGTAAAAATTCATTTTGAAAATAATCTTCCACCTTCTCCGTGGGACGAATGCACATGGCTCTCGTGTCGTGGGGGCTTTGGTGGATGGTGATGAATCCTTTTTTCATCAAGGCATCTGCCAGTTTTTTTATGTTTTGCCGTGAACAACCCAGTAAGCTTCCCAATTGGGTAAATGTGAGCTGTTCGTCAGATTGCCTGACGATTGACAGTAGCATGAATTGTTTTAATGATACTTCTGGAATATGGCTGTCAAAAAGCGTCTGCAGTTTATTTCCGGCAATAAACAAGGTATTAAAAATGGCTTTTTGTCGATCTCTCGTGGTACCGGAAAATCGCGTGATTAAATCATTTAGTTCCATAAAATTCTCCAACTTAAAATAGGTAACTTGTTACTATATATGATTATAGCAATAAGTTACCTATTTGTCAAGATGAAAAATGTATATTGGATGGGGAATGTTTTCACACGCCTTCCTCTCTTACGCCATCCAGGTATTTTTTCAATTCCTCAATATATTGTTCACCCATTTGGCTTAGGACGCTATTTTTCTTTGTCAGATAACCGATTTCCATGACGCTGTTCGGGTGTGCCTCGTCCTCACGAAATGGCACGACGACATAATCATCGCCGTTTAAGTCGCCGGAAATGATGCCGGAGCAGAGTGTGTACCCATTCAGGCCAACCATCAGGTTTAGCATCGTGGCACGGTCGCAGGCCTTTATCGTTCGCGGGTAGACGTTTTCATTTAAAATTTCCTCGGAAAAATAATAGCCATCCTCCTCTTGCTCGAAAGAAAGGCAAGGGTAAGGCGAGAGGTCGTCAAAACAGATGGATTCCTTCTTCGCCAGGGGGTGCTTGTCCCACAAATAAACGTAGGCGCGGCAGTGGATCAGTGGGTGAAATTCCAATTCATGTTCGGTCAAAAGCTTTCCAAGCACCTTGCGGTTCGCGCTGTTCATATAGAGGATGCCAATTTCGCTTTTGAGTGTCGCAACGTCTAAAATTACGCTTCGCGTGCGCGTTTCCCGGATGGCAAAGTCAAATAAGTTCATGTCATAGTGCTTTGCCATTTCCACGAACGCTTTGACGGCAAAGGAATAATGCTGCGTGGAAACGCCAAATTTTCTTTTATAATTTCCCTCGCCCTCGTATTTTTTCATCACCATGCCGTAGTGGTTGTGCAGCGAGCGGATGTCGGCCAAAAACTCCGCACCCTCAGGGGTGGGAATGACCCCCTTGTGTGTTCGAAGGAAGATGGGAATCCCGACTTCTCGCTCTAGCTCTTGTACTGAGCTCGTCAGTGTTGACTGGGCAATGTATAATTTTTCCGCGGCCTTGTTCATGGAGCCGCATTCTTCAATCGTGAGGGTATAAAAAATTTGTTGTAAGGTCATTGTTTTCTCCGTAAATTTTGTAAAATTCATGACAAAATAGTAGCGCAATCGTTTGGTTTGAATGATATTTTAAAAGAGCATCCACAGTTGGAAAAAATCTCATACCCAATTCTCATTAGCCTCGCCAAGCTTCTCCTGAAGAGTTCCTTCTAAAACGACAAATGCAGGAATAAAACTGTCGCGGATAAGTAGGAGCATTTCGTCAATTTTGTCTTCGTCATAGATATGAACCGCAGAGTTGCGTTTTTTCAGCATCATGAGCCAAACGGCGGAATCTGACACAAAGCCGAGCTTATAGCCAAGTTGCAAAATCTCTCTTGGCGACCCCGTTTCCGCACCTGCTGCCCCGTGAAGCCGGAGTACCTCCTGAAGCGCTTTCCACGCAAGCTCAAATGTAAGGTTGAACTGCCCGATCACGCCGGTTCGGTATATCTCGTTTTCGTTTGCAAATTCAAAATTCGCCTCTTTCAATACATTTAGACAATTCGTGAAATTATCGAGTTTTTTCATATATCGTCACACCGTCCTTTTCAATTTCTTTTTTTAATTCCTCGGACGTTCCTGAATCAATATCGGCAATATCAAAGGACAGAAGAGAGTGGACATTTTCCTTTATGTCCCAATAGAAAGCGTCAAAATCGCCGCCACTCACGGCAATATCAATATCACTTCTTTCCGAATGAGTACTCCTTGCGCGGGAGCCAAACAATATCACCTTTTCCACGCCGTGCTTGTCCGCCAATACGGTAATGTCTTTTATAACCCTTTCAGGGAGATTATATTTCATACCCAATCGCTCCTAACTTTTTCCTATAATCCTATATTTGTTTCGTTTTCCAATTCAACACGATTTTATTCATCTGTGCAAGGATGGAGGATTTTATTGTTTTGTTTAAATATGCTTTATTTAATGTTTTCTTTGAATACGCAAGATAAGTGTTTTTAGATGTTTTACTTAATAAGGCGGTAAAAAAGCGTTCCCAACTAAAAAACTCTTTGCATTCAATATAATTTGCAGGTTTATCCAAGATGTTTTTTATAATTTTATCATTAAAAATTCAAGTGGTGAAAGACATTGGATTTTCCACCGGCCGAAATACATTTCAAATCATAATCGCTACATACAGAATCAAAAAACTGATAACCAGAATTGCTGTCTTCTATAATGACAGTTTCTGGTTTTACGGTTTTGGCTAGGGTGTTATCTCTATAGATTCTGTAAAATTCATGATAATATTGTTTCAACGTCCCATATTTTCCAGAAGTGCGGATACCATATATTTCGTCCACGCTGTAAGGCAGGGTGGGCAATCCTTCCCTGGATACGATTACGTAGTAGTTATCCGTAACTTGAATTTCTTTGGAAAAGTCTTTTGATTTGACAAATTCGTTCCCTTCATCAATAAAAACGATGGCATCTTGCATGGCTGACAATTGTTCCCGCCATAACGTCCCGGTTAATACATGGCATGCCTTGTCGCAAGTCAATTCCACGGGACTTCCAGAAGGGTTATTGACATATTCCTGAATCATGTCGATGAGAGTGGTCTTTCCGGTGGCACTGTCACCACGGATTATGGTAATGTTTCGCCTTAATTCAAAATCGTAGCGCAATCGTTTGGTCTGGATGATGACTCTATGTGTTCCCTTCAATTTTAATGCCCCCTTATACGAATTCTCCGGCAATTGGTATGAGTTCTGCCATTGAATGTACAGTTTGATTCGTGTTTAAAATATGAATCATAAATGGTTCATCACCAAAATCCATCAAATGTCGAAGATTGATTGTTCGATCTTCCTTTTCCGCTATCTTGAGAAGCCATTTTGCACAATTGTCGCCACGAGTTGAGGCATTAAATACTTTTGTCGTGTTGAATTTGACAAGAATCAAGGTTTTCACGCCACCAGATAGGGCAAGTGGAGGTATTTTTCCTAAAACGGGACTGTCAATTACACCGCTGTCCAAGACGGTGGAATGATCCACGTCAAGAATCATCTTTTTGACGAAGGAATCTACAATCCATTCATCCTCATAGTCATATTTAAAATATGATGCCGTATTATATACCGCATCCGACATATCCCCATAAAAAATGTTTAGCATTACAAAGTCTCCCATATCGGTTTTCATGTTTGCATTATATTATCATAAATTCATTTGTTTATCAATAATAGAGAAACATAAAATTTTGGCAACATTTATACTGGGTTACTTTTCACGGGGACTGAATAGTAAGTTATACGGCCATTTCTGTATTCGATTTTTTCGATAACCAAGTCTCATTTTTATATACTTGTCATTTTCAATGGAAGCCGTTATAATAGCACACATGGCAGCGATGCTAAAGAAAAATAAAACGGACTTTTTGAAATGAGGGATTTGTCGGTATCTGCAGGCCGCATGGCATTACGGATGGCGGCAGGCACGTTTCAGAAAGCGGATGGGAGAAAAAATTATGAAAAAGAAGAAAAACACTTTGAAAAAGCTATTTTGCCTTGTGTTGGCGGGAGTGTTGACCGCAGCACTGTTTACCGGCTGCGGCTCTCCGGCCAAGGATGATTCAGGTGACGTGCAGAAGGAAGACGATGCAAACAAGTCATCGGGTTCTGGAAGCGATGACAAAAAGATCACCGTCGGCGTCAATCCGGTTCCGCATGCGGACATTCTTGAAAATGTCGTAAAAGACGTGCTCGCAAAGGATGGTTGGGAATTGGAGGTCGTAGTATTTCAGGATTACGTGTTGCCCAACACGTCTCTTGAATCCGGGGAACTGGATGCCAACTATTTCCAGACGCTTGGCTACATGAACCAGCAAAACGAGGATGCCGGACTTCATCTGGCGGCAGCGGCGGGCGTGCATATCGAGCCGATGGGAATTTATTCACAGAAATATTCCTCGATTGAGGAAATCCCGGACGGAGCCGAAATTGGAATTCCCAACGACCCGGACAACGCGGAGCGCGGATTGCAGCTTTTGGTTCAAAAAGGCCTTTTGAATTCTACTGGGGATTATGGGAAAGATGAAAATTATACGGCGGACTCGCTTTCGAATGACAAGGAAGCAAACCCGCATGGATACAAGATTACTGCATTGGAGGCGGCGAACCTGCCATTGTCATTGCCGGACTTGGACGCGGCGGCGATAAATGGAAATTACGCGCTTGGAGCCGACCTTCCGTCAGATTATCCCGCGTTGGAAATCGAGGAATTTGACGACGAGGCCGCGATTCGTCGGACGAACTTCATCGTCGTGCGCCAGGGTGACGAGGATTCGGAGAAGACCCAAGCCTTGATTAAGGCCGTCCAGTCCGACGAGGTGAAGCAATATATCGAAGACACGTACAAAGGATCCGTAATTGCGTCCTTCATAGAGGAAAAGTGATAGAGGAAGAGTGATATGATAATATTAAATGATGTGAGGAAGTCCTTTCAGAATCTGGAGGTTCTGAAAGGGATTTCCCTGACAATTGAGGATCATAAAATATATGGAATTATCGGACAGAGCGGCGCGGGAAAATCCACGCTGCTACGTTGCATTAATGGATTGGAGCCTTATGACTCCGGAGAAATCACCGTGGATGGGACGCTCGTTTCCGTTCGTGACAAGGACGCGCTTCGGCATTTGCAAAAGAGGATGGGGATGATTTTCCAGAGCTTTAATCTTTTGGAGCGTCTGGATGTTTACGACAATGTCGCGCTTCCCATGAAGTTCTGGGGCATGCGCACCAATACGAACGAGGCGCGGGAAAAAATACTCGGGCTGGTGCGTCTGGTCGGATTGGAGGACAAGCTCCATGCGAAACCGAGGGAGCTTTCGGGTGGGCAGAAGCAAAGGGTCGCTATTGCGAGGGCGTTAGTTTTGGATCCGCAGTTCTTGCTCTGCGATGAGGCCACGAGCGCGCTGGATCCGGAAATTACAAAGGGTATTCTGGCACTTTTGCAAAAAATCAACCAGGAGCTTGGCATCACGATTATCGTGGTCACCCACCAGATGGAGGTCGTGAAGCAGATTTGCGAGCGCGTGGCCTTTTTAAGTCAGGGGTGCGTTCTCGCGGAAGGTCGGCCGGAGGAATTGTTCGTAAGGCCCGAAAGGCAAGAGATCAAGGACTTTCTGCGTGAGGGAAGCGAAAGGCTGCCTGAGACAGGCATCAATATCCAGTTGTTTTTTAATGACGAAAACAACATGGATCCGGTCGTCACCCAGATGGCGAGGAATCTCGACATGGATTTTTCCATTTGCTGGGCGAAGCTAGAGGATTTCCGCACCGACGTCTATGGCAGCCTCGTAATCAATATCAAAGAAAACGACTTTGAGCGCGTTTCAGCGTTTTTAAATGATAAAAAAGTAACATGGGAGGCATTGCGTTAATATGGGAGGAATATTATCAACTACGAGCATGACGGACATTATCATCAATGCGCTGATGCAGACGCTTTACATGGTGTTCTGGTCAACGTTGTTTTCTGTCATCCTTGGCTTTTTCCCGGCGGTAGTGTTGACACTGACCGCGCCGGACGGCCTTCGGCCAAATCGCATCATATATGAAGTATTGAGTTTTATCGTAAACGTGTTCCGTAGCTTTCCGTTCATCATCCTATTGGTCATTTTGATTCCGTTTACGAGGATGGTTGTAGGAAAAGCCATTGGGACGACGGCAGCCATCGTGCCTCTGACGATTTCCGCAATTCCTTTTATCGCGCGGATATTTGAGACGAGCCTGCGGGAAACGAACCCGGGCGTGATTGAAGCGGCGAGGTCGTTTGGCGCGTCCAATTTCCAAATTATGGTCCGCGTGTACATGAAGGAATCCATTCCCCGGATGTTAAATGGCATCGTACTCCTCGTCATTTCGTTGGTGGGATATTCCGCCATGGCGGGAACCGTCGGCGGCGGGGGAATCGGCGATATTGCAATTCGCTTTGGCTATCAGCAGTATAAGACGGATTATCTGGTTATTTGCTCCGTCATACTGATCATATTTGTCCAGTTGATACAGATGCTGGGAAATCATTTGTATAAAAAAATGTCATAGACGGGAGGCAAAAAATGAACGAGGTAGATTATAAGTTGCTCGTCGAGCAGGTGCAGGCGTTTGCCGACACGGAAAATGATTTTGTGCCGCTTTTTTCGAACGTGTCCGCGCTGCTCTATGAAGCGTTGGAGGATTTAAACTGGGCGGGATTTTATTTGTTGGACAAGGGAAGCCTTCTTTTGGGACCGTTTCAGGGAAAGACGGCGTGCATCCGCATCCAGCCAGGACGCGGTGTCTGCGGTACCGCGCTCGTGAAGGACGAAGTCCTGCGGGTTGCCAACGTCCACGAATTTCCCGGGCACATCGCTTGTGACTGTGCGTCCGAGTCGGAAATCGTCGTTCCTCTGCATTGTGGTGGCGAGGTGGTAGGCGTGTTGGACATCGACAGCCCGAGGCAAGATCGCTTTAGCGAGGAAGACGAGGAGGGCTTGCGCGCCGTCGCGAGGCGATTGGAGGCGGTGACGGACTTCTCAAGACTCCGGCTTTATTAATAGTTTTCATTTTTTTATTTCACAGAGAGCGACCCGACATGTTTCCAGATTGGGCAAATGCGAGTCGCTCCCGTCAAGATTATATTCTTTGTATCAGGATACTTTTTCATTCAACCGAGGAACGCGAGGGAAACTGGAGGATTCTTTTTTCTTGTTTTGACGTATGAAAATCTGGCCTTGTTCCAAATAAAAATCTTGTTGTTCACCCGTCAAGGAGCGGAAAATATGAAGTAACATTTCTTCATCTTGAGATAATTTTGTATTATGATCATTACGTATCAAAAAATCTGTGGTTACGTGAAAATAATCGGCAATTCGAATCAGCGTATCATAATCAGGCTCACGGGTTCCCTGAATATAATTGCCGAGGGCGGAAGGGGACAAGTCGAGTACTTCCGCCAGTTGCTTTTGCGTCATTTCATGTATGGATAATAATTCTTTTAAAGTGGTACCAAGTTTCATTTTAAGCCCCCTTTTATTGATTTAGTTTCTATTCTAACGTTATTAGTTTGATAGTGGACTGATAAACACGTAACGGGTTGACATAACACAAAATGTGTTATATAGTAAATAAAAAATACACTTGGGAGTTATTAAAATGATTGAAACGGGAATCAAGATTGGTTTTCGGACTATGATGGAAGTGACGAAACAAAGAAAAAATGGATACACCATCTGGCGGCATCATTGTAAGTGTGGAAGGGAAATTTATGACGAGTTCCTGAAGCGGCTTGAAGAAGAGAAAAATTCTATTTCTGGAGTGACGGACAATGAGTGAGAAAAAAAGCTTGTATTTTGAGTTATTGGGCTCGTTTTCTTATGGATATCTAAAACGTGCGGAAAAGAATGAAAGCGGACATGAAGAAAAAAGTGAACAGATTGGAGAGAACGATTCGACTTTGAAAGCGGGTCGAAAGACATTATCCTTTTTACAATATCTGATTGTATATCATGAAAGGAATCTCTCCTCGGAGGAATTGATAGAGGAATTTTGGCCGGAACAAAGTAATGATCCTGGCAATGCGCTTCGGCGTATGTTATTTAAAGTTCGAAATATTCTGAAAGCCATGTTTCCAGAATATGATAATCTCTTGCTGACACTTTCAGGCGGATATGCGTGGAGTCCTGACATTTGTTTGAAGTTGGATATAAAGCAATTTGAAGAGGTTTGCATGGAGGCGGGCAAAAGGTCAGGGGAGGAACGATTGAAGTTCCTCCTTTTGGCCGTGTCTTTGTATAAAGGCGATTTCCTTCCATCTAATGATAATGAATGGGCAATAGGTTTACGACAGTATTATCGGGCACTTTATCTGGATGCGTGCAAGGAGGCACTGCCATTACTTGGTAAGAAGGAAAACTGGCTGGAGATTCTAAGTATTTGCGAGCGGGCATGCAAGATTGATTTTGCAGAAGAGGATTTTACAGCATATGCAATGCAGGCGCTGATAGCCATGGGACAGCGGGAGCAGGCAATTGAAAAATACGAGGCTTTTCGAGTCAAGATGTTTCAGGAGTTTGGCATATCTCCTTCCGGACAAGTAGAACAGTTGTACATACTGGCCACGGGATTGATTAAAAAGGAAATGGGATTTAAATTATTGCACAAGGAAAGCGAAGAGAGAACGGCGTTTTTTTGTACATTCGAGACATTCCAGAGTATCGTGACTCTGGAAAGACGTCATTTGGCTCGCTCAAAAGGGCAATCATCCCTTGTCATTGTAAGTCTTGACGGCGGGGAAGTTTCAACCACGGATGTACGGAGGCTGGAACGAGTTCTTTTGGAGGGACTTAGGGCGGGCGACCCCATTGCCAGACTGGAAGTCGGATCCTACGTTCTCATGCTGACGGGGGCTGATGAGGAAAGTGCATGGAGCGTAATGGGCAGACTTGACCGAATGTTCCACAAAACTTATTGGCGTTCGAAAGCCCACATCACATATCATGTATCCGTGTTGTCAGCAGAAGAAAATAAAAAAGAACCCCCGACTTTGAGTAAAAAGTAATGGATTGCTCACACTACCCCACTATAATGGAAACGTAAATTAAGGGAAGGGGGTGGAGGCATAGTGCTTCGGGAAAGAATGATTCCTTGTAATGGCAGGGAGGCGTATGTCACGGTAACATCTTATAAAAATGGCACCATGACTGGCTATTTGCAGCATCCTCGGTTGGGAGAAAAGAAAAAACTTCAAAGCTTGTCGCAGATGGTTTTGCTTCTGAATGATTTGATGGATTTGGAAAATTGCCCGCATCCTCCTCCGCTGCCTTCGATTCGTCCGGGTGGTAATGGAGGGAAGGGCATCGCGGTATTTTGCATTCAGATTCTCTTTCGGGAACATTACACATGGCAGGGGAAACTGGTTTGGCAAGATGAAAAACAAGAGTTTGTATTTCACAGCGTAATCGAACTTCTCCAGCTATTGGATGAAATTCTTGCAGAATAATGGGGGTGAGAGACTAGAGGAATGACGAACAAGACAGAAAATAGAAAAATAATCGAATTTGGATTGGCTTTTGGTGTGCCGCAAGGCACATGCAAAGTTAGGAAAGGAGGATGTCAAAGATGACAAAAAGAGCAAGAAAGCGATTTCGGGCGAAGTTGTTATCTGCACTGCTGACAGTGAGTATGTTGGTAAGCATGATGGGGATGTCTGTACTTGCAGATGATTTGACCGAAACAACCAAGTCTGCAGAAATTACGGAAACGCTCGAAGAACCTGAAGTGGTTTCAGAAGACACGGAAACTCCAAAAGAGGCAGACTCGGCGGTGGAAGTTGCAGAGCCGTCCGAGGATGTGAATGTGGCGGAGATTCCGGAGGCAGAAGACGCAGAGCCGTCCGAGGATGTGAATGTGGCGGAGATTCCGGAGGCAGAAGACGCAG
>CAOKHZ010000008.1 GCA_948468385.1 uncultured Faecalicatena sp.
GCGGCACGATTCTGGGAACGTCCAGACAGCCGTTCAAGTTGATGCGGGTGCCGGACAAGGATGGTTTGGACAAGGTGGAGGCCATGAAGCATACATACCACAAGCTGAGTCTGGACTGTCTGGTCATCCTTGGGGGAAACGGGACGCAGAAGACGGCCAACCTGCTTCGCGAGGAGGGGCTTAACGTTATTGGCCTGCCAAAGACGATTGACAATGACTTGTGGGGGACGGAGATGACGTTTGGATTTCAGAGCGCGGTGGACATCGCGACGGACACGATTGACCGTATTCACACGACGGCGACCTCCCACAGCAGGGTGTTTATTATAGAGGTCATGGGTCACAAAGTGGGACATGTCACGCTGCACGCGGGGATAGCCGGTGGTGCGGACATCATCCTCCTGCCGGAGATTCCGTATGACATTGATGCCATCGTGGACATTATTGACAAACGTGACAAGGCCGGCAAGTCGTTCACGATTCTGGCCGTGGCGGAGGGCGCGATTTCCAAGAAGGATGCGAAGCTGTCCAAGAAGGAGTACAAGGCAAAGCAAGAAAAGGACAAGAAGAAATATCCGTCTATTTCTTACAAGCTGGCTGAGGAAATTCAGCAAAAGACCGACAAGGAAGTACGAATTACGGTGCCGGGACATACGCAGCGTGGCGGTTCCCCGTGTCCGTATGACCGCGTATTTTCCACCAGGGTCGGCGCGAAGGCGGCAGAGATGATCATGAAGGGGCAGTTTGGTTATATGGTGGCGATGCAGGGCGGTGAGACGACGAAGGTTCCTTTGCAGGAGATTGCCGGCAAGCTGAAATACGTGGATCCGAAGTGCAAGCTGATTAAAGAGGCAAAATTGACCGGAATCAGCTTTGGTACCGCGGATTGAGAAGGGAGGCAATAAGGCGTGTCTTATACGGCGTTATATAGGAAGTTCCGTCCAACCGAGTTTGAGGACGTCAAAGGACAGGAGCACATTATCACGACTTTGCAAAACCAAATCAAGGCGAACCGTATCGGACATGCGTACTTGTTCTGTGGAACACGCGGGACGGGTAAGACGACCGTGGCGAAGATATTTGCCAAGGCTGTGAACTGCGAGCATCCAGTCGATGGAAGTCCTTGCGGGGAATGCGCGATGTGCAAATCCATCGCGGCGGGGACTTCCATGAACGTGATTGAGATTGACGCGGCTTCCAACAACGGCGTGGACAATGTGCGCGAGATTCGGGAGGAGGTCACGTACCGTCCGACGGAAGGGCGGTACAAGGTATACATTATCGACGAGGTGCACATGCTCTCCATAGGGGCTTTCAACGCCCTCCTAAAGACGCTTGAGGAGCCGCCGGAGTATGTCATTTTCATTCTGGCGACGACGGAGGTGCACAAGATTCCGGTCACCATCTTGTCCAGGTGCCAGCACTACGATTTTCACCGCATCACGATTGAGACGATTACCGGGCGGATGCAGGAGCTTCTTCGCGCGGAAGAGGTCGAGGCAGAAGAGAAGGCGCTGCGCTACATTGCCAAGGCGGCGGATGGTTCCATGCGTGACGCGTTGAGCCTCCTTGACCAGTGCATCGCCTTTTACCTGGGGCAGAAGTTGACCTATGAGCATGTGCTTGAGGTGTTGGGGGCGGTGGACACGGACGTGTTCAGCCGCTTGTTGCGCAAGGTTATCGAAAGGAACGTGCCGGAAGTTTTAGACATCGTGGAGGAATTGGTGATGCAGGGGCGGGAGCTGTCGCAGATGGTGACGGATTTTACATGGTATCTGCGGAACTTGCTTTTGGTACAGACTTCTGACAAGATAGAGGACGTTCTGGACGTGTCGGCGGAAAATTTGCGGCAGTTGCAAGAGGAAGCGCGGATGGTGGAGACGGACAGGCTGCTTCGGGACATTCGCATTTTTTCCGAGTTGTCGGGAAAGATGAAATATGCGACGCAGAAGCGGGTGGTTTTAGAGGTGGCTTTGATTAAGCTTTGTACTCCGGCCATGGAAGTGAACCCGGACACGTTGCTAGACCGCTTGCGGGTCGTGGAGGCAGAGTTGGAGAAGGTGAAGGCTGCCGCGGAGCAGGGATTTTTCGCCGGAGGCTATACGGACGGAATGCAAGGCGGCTTTGCAGACGGAGCGGTGGTAAATGGCGCGGGCGGTGCAAACGGATTCCTAGGCGGCCCAGGCGGCTTTGCGGGCGGTGCGAACGGATTTGCAGGCGGTGCGGGGGCTTACGGTGGTGCGAATGGTTTCCAAGGCGGGCGGCAGGCGAGGCCGCAACTTACGGCGGCGGTGCCGGAGGACGTGGAGAAGGTAGTTAAAAAGTTTCGCGCGATTGCCGACGAGGTGTCGGCGCCGACGAGCAATTATTTGAAGAAGGCTCGTTTGAGCTTGAGCGGGGAAAACCGGCTGCTGATTGTATTGCCGGACGAGATGAGCTTTTCCATGGTCAATCGGGAGGACCACCTTGACGAGCTTACGTCGGCGATTGAGAATTATATTGGAAAAAAGATTGAAATCGAAGTGCGTCAGGTTGAGGAAGGACGGCATTTTGAAGATACATTTGCAGATTTGGAACAATTTATCAATATGGAGATTACGGTGGAGGATTAAAAAGTATCCGCTTATGTAAACATAGAAGATGGAGGATTAGGAAAATGGCAAAACGTGGAGGTTTTCCGGGCGGCGCGATGCCCGGAAATATGGCAAATCTGATGAAACAGGCGCAGCGGATGCAGCGTCAGATGGAAGAGCAAGCAAAGGAGATGGAGACGAAGGAGTTTACCGCGACGGCCGGTGGCGGCGCGGTGGAAGTGACCATTTCCGGCAAGCGGGAAGTGCTGAAGGTGAAGCTTTCCGAAGAAGCGGTGGATCCGGATGACATTGAAACATTGGAGGATTTAATCGTGGCGGCGACGAACGAGGCGTTGCGCAAGATAGAGGAAGAGTCCGGGGCGGCGATGTCGAAGCTGACCGGAGGCCTGGGCGGCATGCCGGGGATGTTTTAAAAATGGAATATTATAGTAATCAAATCAGCCGTTTGATTGAGGAGTTTTCCCGGCTGCCGGGCATTGGCTCCAAATCAGCCGGGCGGTTGGCTTTTCATGTCATCAACATGCCGAAAGAACAAGTGGAGGCCTTGGCAAAGACGCTGGTGGAGGCGCGTAATAACGTGTGTTATTGTCAGCAGTGCTGCACGCTGACCGACCAGGAAATCTGCCCTATCTGCAAGAACCCGGATCGCGACCAGAAGACCATCATGGTAGTGGAGACTCCCCGCGATTTGGCGGCATATGAAAAAACGGGAAAATATTATGGCACCTATCATGTCCTTCATGGCGCGATTTCCCCGATGCTTGGCATCGGACCAGGTGACATTCGTCTGAAGGAGTTGATGGAGCGGCTTGAGGGGGATATTGAGGAAGTGATTATCGCGACCAATTCGAGCCTCGAGGGCGAGACGACGGCGATGTATATTAGCAAGCTGATTAAGCCGGTCGGCATCAAGGTGAGCCGCATCGCCAGCGGTGTTCCAGTAGGCGGCGATTTGGAGTATATTGACGAGGTGACGCTTTTGCGGGCGTTGGAAGGGCGCACGCTGCTGTAAAGTGAATGTGGGGCGGCGCACGCCAACGGAAGCGGGCGCAAAAGCCATTAGCGTGAGGTTGCCGGAATGCGGATGGAACCAAGAGTAAACGAGGTAGGATGAGAAATGGATAAGAAAAAGGCGACGTCGTCAGACGTGGCGAAGCGGGCGGGAGTTTCGCAGGCGACCGTGTCCATGGTGCTGAACAAGAAATATAACGTGTCTTTTTCCAAGGACGTGATTGCACGGGTGGAGACGGCAGCGTTGGAACTCGGTTATGAACTGCCGAAGCGCAGGCGCAAGCGAGAGGGACGTCGCGAAAAGCTGTTGGTCGTATTTTGCCCGAACCTTACCAACCCGTATTACGTGATGCTTCTACAAGGCATTGAATCACGTGCGACGGAGCAGGGGTACGGGCTTTTTGTTTGCAACACGCAGCGCAGCCTGGAGCTGGAGGAGCGTTATTTGAAAATGTTGCCGTCCTTGAACCCGCAGGGAGTGGTTTACACTTGCAACCCGAGCCGTAATTTTCTGTCCATGCTGGAGGAGATTTCCCGCACGATACCGATTGCCGTCATCAATAACCAGAATGAAAAGCTGGACGTGGACGCGGTGGAATTGGACAATTCCAAGCTGGGGCGCATCATGGCCAGGCATTTGCTGGAACTTGGGCATAAAAAGGTGGCTTACATTTGTCCACCGCTGACGGCGAGGCAAAAACAACGTTCGAAGCGCGTGGAGGGATTTTTGGCGGAATTTAAAGAGGCGGGATTTGACGGAAACGTGATCATCAAGGCGGCAAACGAAGCGATAGACAGGGACGTGCCGGGGATTGATTCAGAGTACCGGATTGGGTATGATTTAACAAAGGAACTGATGCGGGAACATCGTGACCTGACGGCAATCGTAGGCTTGAACGACATGATTGCCTTTGGCATTCTGGACGCGCTTTACGAGGAACGCTACAAGGTGCCGGGAGACATTTCCGTCATGGGGTGTGACAACACGCTGTTTGCCAAGATGCGCAAGGTGTCGCTGACCACGGTGGAGCATTTCGTGATTTATAAAGGGCGGGATGCCTGCGACATCATCATGAAGAAGATAAAGACGAAGAACCAAAGGTATGCCGACTTGGAGCCGGTCAGCATTTACCATGTGGAGTACGAGCCGAGAATTGTTGCAAGGGGGACGACAGGGTATCCGAAGGTGAAGTAGGAAGGAGCGTGTTGGATTTATGCCCGCAAAAATATCAATTGGGAATCAAAGCTTTGAATATGCAAGGCAAAGGAAGGTCTTTTATATTGATAAGACGAATTTTATCAAGGAATGGTGGGAATGTGAAGACGTGGTCACCTTGATTACCCGTCCGCGCCGTTTCGGCAAGACGTTGAATTTAAGTATGATGAATTGTTTCTTTTCCACGACGTTCTCCCAAAGAGGGGATTTGTTCGAGGGACTTTCCATTTGGAACGAGGAAGAATATCGGAAGATGCAGGGAACGTGGCCGGTTATCTCTTTAAGCTTCGCGGGCGTGAAAGCCAATTATTTTCAAGGTGCCATAAACGGCATCGTGAAGGCCATCGCGAATACCTATGAAGCGCACAAATACTTGAAGAAGAGCGATGCCCTTAGTGCGGAAGAAAAGAAAGACTATGACGCGTTCCAGAATTATGTAAACAAGTCTTCTCCAGATAAAAGAATTGACATTCAGTTTGTAACGTTGGCATTAAATCAATTATCCATGTATTTGAAACGCTATTATGGTAAGAAAGTCCTCATTTTCATGGACGAATATGACACGCCGTTACAAGAGGCATATGTGTACGGTTATTGGAGGGAAATGGTGGAGTTTATCCGTGAACTGTTCAATAACACGTTCAAGACGAACGAGTATTTATATCGCGCCATGTTGACCGGCATTACCCGCGTGAACAAGGAGTCCATCTTTTCGGATTTGAACAACCTGGAAGTCGTGACCACGACCTCGGAAAAATATTGTACGGCTTTCGGTTTTACGGAGGAAGAGGTGTTTCAGGCCTTGGACGAGCGCGGGCTTTCGGATGAAAAGGAAAACGTGAAGTTCTGGTATGACGGATTTATTTTTGGGGGGCACAAGGATATTTATAATCCATGGTCGATTACGAAATATTTAGACTCGAAAAAATATGGGGCATATTGGGCCGACACCAGTTCCAATGCATTGGTTTCCAAATTGTTTAAGCAAGGAGATGCGGAACTGAAAATGCAGTTGGAAGACCTTCTTGAGGGAAAGACCCTGGAAGTGATTTTTGATGAACAAATCATTTTTGAACAATTGGAGGATACGCCCGGAGCCGTCTTTAGCCTCCTCATGGCAAGTGGTTATTTGAAGCCGGTAAGCATGCAGTACCTGATGGATTCCGGCGAATCCAGGTATCAATTGAAGATTACGAACAATGAAACGCTGTTTATGTTTCGAAAGATGGTTTCTGGTTGGTTCTCGGCAAACCTCTCTTCCTATGGCAATTTCAAGAAAGCTTTGGTGCAAGGGGATTTGAAATACATGAACCGCTTCATGAATGACGTGGCGAAGGTGATGTTTAGTTCATTTGATTCGGGGAACAAACCGTCGGAGGCGGCGGAGCCGGAACGCTTTTACCATGGATTTGTTTTAGGTTTGATTGTGGACTTGGCGGGAAAATACCATGTCCGTTCCAATCGGGAGAGTGGTTTTGGACGGTATGACGTTATCATGGAACCCAAAGACCCTTCCGATGATGCCATCATCATGGAATTCAAGGTTCATGACGAGGATGACGAGGCTTCGTTGGAGGACACGGTGGCGAGCGCGCTTAGGCAGATTGAGGAAAAAAAGTATGACACGGAATTGCTTGAAAGGAACGTTCCAAAGGAGAAGATTCGGCATTATGGGTTCGCGTTCCAAGGGAAACTGGTTTTGATTGGGCAAAAGAACGAAAAGTAGAAGGATTTTTAGTTAGTCGTTACGGTCAGCGGATGTGTGGGAGCGGTATCTGTCTCAAAGTTTACTTATACCATTAATCCAAATAGTCCTGATTGGATTGATGATGCGGGTTAATGTGTTGATAGTTCAGGAACGGCAATAATCCAACGTCACAGCATGGTAGAGAGTGGAGCGAGTGTTCCTGCACGCGTGACATACGCAGGGAATGTAGAGGATACGTTGCTTCATTATCCAGTGGGAATCTCTTCCGAGGTGAGGGTAGGCGGAAATGTTGTCAGAGTGTGTGCGTGTTTTTGTGCCATATTTGTAGTAGTGCAGATTGTGAGTATTGCTTTAACGCAAATTAGTTTTTACAATATGAGTTCGCAGGTTGGTGAATTGTTAGAAAGGATAAGGAAAATGGAAAGGGACGGGGCATGCGTTATCGTTACATGGCCGTCCCTTTGAAATTGTGTTCATTTTCCTGGCCAATTGACACGTGTGTTGGCCGGGACTAAAAAATAACGATTATTTTTCGATTCTTTCAATAATGCACTGGTGTGGCTTGTTCTTGTCATCCTTGTCATAATTCACGCCGACCAATAAAATCTCACCGGAATAACCTTCGAGTGCTTGTGTGTATTGCCGGTCATGAATCTGCTGTATGGCGGCGCGGGCGGATTTGTCGTACTTTAATTCAACCACGAGCGCGGGCTTGCCACTAGAAGGCAGAGGCAGAAAGACGACGTCCGCGAAGCCGCGTCCTGCTGGGAGCTCCCGGATCATTTTGTAATCTGTCCTTGCGCTATAATATGCAAGACTGATGGCGCAGCTAAGAGAGTTTTCATCGTTGTATGTCAGAATGGAAGCCACTTCCATATGTGCCTGGTCAAGTCCTTCGGCGACACTTTTCTCATCGAGGCGGAGCGTGTTCTCAAGAAGCCGTTTGGATGCGTTGAGTACGCGCATGACCTCCGTCCATCCCCCGACGCTCATGGCGTTTTCGAACTCCTCGATGATTTCTTTGTTCGGAATAAATGCCTCTTTAGCCTTAGAGTCATATCCGAGATAACCCAGGTGAATCAATAGCGTCAGGATATCGTCCTTTGTTTGAAAATTACGCATGTCATTTTGGAAACTGCGCGTGTTGACCTTGACATGATTGCCGCCAAGCATTTGCACGATGTCTGCGCGAAGGCCGTCAAAATCCATGTCCATGTAGATTTTTAGTGCCTCGTAAGTTTCCGTTGAGGTCCAGTAATTTGAAAAGTCATGGCATCTCATGGCCGCCACGACGGACCTTGGATTGTAAACGTGTTGAAACCGTCGGAACATATATCCGTCATACCAGTTGCTTGTTTCTGCAAAGTCCATGTCGAATTGGTCGCATAATTCCTTTACCTCGTATTCCGTAAAGCCGGTATATTCCTCAAATACATCCTGGTTCGTCATCGAATATTCCCAAAACATGTTCAACGCCGAATGCAACCCATATTTCTTCACGGGAAGGATGCCCGTCATATAGGCGAGGGCTACGAAAGGCTGGTCTTTTAAGAGGTTGCGCAAAAAGTCAAGGTATTGTTTTTGCAGTTTTTCGGACTCTTGGCGTTCCCGTATCACGCAGTCCCACTCGTCAATCAGGAAAATAAATTTTTTCTTTGTTTTTGCATAGATTTGCCTCAATATGGTAACGAGGTGTGTTTCTTGTTCCGACAACAATTCACCATATGTTTCATAAAGCTCTTTGACAACTTGCTGCTCCAGGTATTCCGTCAACTCCTGCTTTTTGGATTCAATCAAAAAATGTTGCATGTTGAGGAAAATCACGTCGTATTGATTTAAATTTTCCTCGAAAGCCGAATCACTCTCTATTTTCAATCCGGCAAACAAGCTTCTGGAATCATAGCCGCGGCCATAATAAGCGGCAAGCATTTTCAATGTCATGGATTTTCCGAAACGGCGTGGCCTGCTGACACAGACAAATTTTTCTTCTGTATTGAGAAGTTCATTTGTGCATGCAATCAGTCCGGTCTTGTCCACGTAAATTTTAGAATGGATGGATTCCTCGAAGCCTTCATTTCCCGGATTTAAATAAATTCCCATAAAGCACCTCCCATGTGTATGTGTTCATGCATCGCCCTATTTCTGCGAGTAACGAGCCAAGTGGCTGTCTGCAATGGGTCTTTGGCTATGCGTTGGCTTGGTTTTCGATATCCTTATTGTATCGGTTTTGGAGGAGGATGTCTAGTGGGATGCAGGCATAATTTTTAGAAGGCGCATGTTCTTCATTCCATGCGCCCCTTGTTTTTCATTGTGCTTGTCTTGCCATTTCAATTCTTGCGTTTACCATCTTTTTATAATCTGCGTTTCCGGCCAAATTCATTACCAGCAACAGCAGTAACAGCATGCCCATCGTAATGACCGAGGAGGCCGCCTGCGGCAGGCGGAATACCGTGATTGCCATTGATAAAATGCGGAAGGTGATTACCGCAATCGGCAGCCCGAACACGCCGCTGATCCACCTCTGCATCATCAGTGCCCCGAATACCGGGACAAAACTGGTAAAGGCAATGCTGATACTGGTCAGATTCATGGAAGTGGACATGATGCCGCTCACGCCCGTCTCCAGTATCCCGGAAAATCCAATCAGTGCGCCGCAAATCGTATAGCATACGACGGTTCTTGCATAAATCTTGATGCCGGAAGTGCGGGCGATTTTCTGCGAACCGGCGATTGCCCTATAGTGCACGCCGAATTTGGACTTGTCAAGTAAAATCCACATGATAAATACCACGACCACCGCGCAGCCCAGGATAAACCACACATTTGACAACATTCCCATGCCGGATTTCCCGTATAGCTGGAAACCGTTGGTGGAATATGCGGCGGACACCGCTTCAAAAATCAATGCCGCGCCGATTCCCAGGATGATTGCGGGCAGACGGAATGTCACGTACAATATGCCCGTAAATAGACCTGCCAATGTTCCGAAGAGAACTGACGTCACGAGGATTCCCCATGCCGGAAGCCCCAGTGACAGTGCCAGATTTCCGCCGATAATCCCGGCGACGAGCTTCTGTCCGCCCAACGACATGTCCATCCGCCCATTTGCCATGTTCAGGTAGAGCGCGTAGCCTGCAATCGTGTTGATGCTGCATTGCCGCAAAAAGTTTGTCATGTCCAGCGGTGTTTCGAAAATGTGCCTTCCCGCGGTCAGGCTGCAGATTAATTCCGCGATGAGAAATGTGATGACTGGAATTGCCAGTGCAAGAACTTTCCCCTTATGTTTTTTCCATATTTGTTCAAACTGTTTCATCGTTTTTCATCCTCTTATTTGTACGATTGCTATGGCATAAGGAAAAATTCGCTCCATGATGCCATGGTTATTTAGTCATTTATCACTCTTTTATTCCGCGCCGTTCTTTTACCGCTTCCAGTTCCGCTTTCTGCGCCCACTCTTCGATGGTGTCAGGCGTCACGTCTGGATTGTAGTACTTGACCATCTGTTTTACGTCTTCCGCAGTATAGACGTAGGTGTTCTCGTCTCGATCCAGCTTGTCGATTACCGTGTACTCTTCGGCATTGTTGCAGCTCCACATGGCCGGAAAATAATCCGTTACCTTTCCGTCCTTCATAACTGCGTCCGCGTCTCCGTTTACCCCGTTAAGTGCCAATACGACTGGCAGAACGTAACGGCCGGAGTTCATCAAAAGCGCGCCGTTTAAAGAAGAATCTCCGGTTATGTCCTTGGTCTCATAGCTGTTTTTTGTGGAATCGCTGACACTGGTCAAAGCCACGATTCGAATGTTCTTGTCATAGGCTTTTTCAATTTCGGCAATCGTGGATTCGAATTTCAAATACATGGCACCAACAACGACGACCGTGTCATATTCTCCGGATTTCATGACCTCGTTTAAGTCATCCGCAGAAAATGTCGGGAAAATCGTTACCTTTACGTCATCACGGCCGGTCTTGATTTCCGTTACGGAATCCAGTTTGACAAGGTTTTCAATGTCATCATCGAATTTCAAGTCATATAGTTTTTGAATGGCGGACAATGCACCGCTACTGCTCTGAATATGTTCCACGCTTCCCGTCTTCGCGTTTACAGTGCAGACTACGATGCTGTGTGGTTCTTCCCCGCCGTCCAAAACAGTTTCCATCAACGAGTAAAAATGGTCGTATAATTCCTGCGGGTCTTTGCCGGAAGAACCTAATATATACTCGTATCCGTCAAATTTTCCTTCCAATGGTGACATCCAGGATGCAAAGTATAATCCAAGCTCCTCGCATTTGTCAGCGGCCACTTGTAATCCTTCTTCCGTAAGTGATGCAAAATCGACCACGGCTTCCGCGCCGCCACTGTATGCATTTTCAATAAAGTTGACAAATGCACCTGGATCCGTGCCAAGTTCTTCCGAGAAAATAAATCTGAGATTCAATTCGTCGGCAAGATAATTTTCACAGTAATCCTTTAGAGCGTGAATTTCCGTATTGTAACTCATACACGCTACTGCAATGGTATGTTGTTCTGGATTTATCTCCGGGATTTCGCCATTTGTTTCCGTTTTTGGGTCATTATCTGAAGTCTTTGCATCTTCACCGCCCCCGTTACATGCCGTCATACAAAAAACCATTGCCACCGTCAGCAGCATTCCAATCCATCTTTTGAGTAATTTCGTTTTTTTCATCTCTTGTTTCCTCCTATTTATTTGTTTTTTATGCCAATACGTCCGAGCGTTTCTCCGAGAGCGCAATGACCGCGATGAAAAAGATTCCGCGAATTGCCTGAATCCATACCGCGTCAATTCCGACCATCGACAGGCCATTCGTCAAAATGGCCACGGTCATCGCTCCCCAGACACCGGAGAACACTTTCGCGTTCGTGCCGCCCCGAACCGGCGTGCCGCCCAGGACGACCGCCAGCATGACATCCATGTTCATAGAGTTTACCGTGTTTTGTGATACTGTCGCCGAGCGCATCAGTGTCACGGCCGCACCCAGTCCCACGCCGATCCCGGCAATCAAGAATGCCCACGCCAGCATTCTCTGCGTATTGATCCCTACTTGTCTGGAGCAGGTCTCGTTGGAACCAATCAGCTTCAATTTTCTTCCAAATGGTGAAAATTCCAGCAGTATCATGCAGACGATGACGAATACCGCACAGAATGTCAGCGGCAGGTTCATATTTTGCAGTTCTTTCATTTTCGCATAATCAAGCGATAAGTTTTTTCCGCCGTCCAACAACCATTGCTGTACGGCCAATAAAAGTGTCATAAATATGATGGACAAAATCATCACGTCCATGCGCAAAAGCCTGCTCAACCCGATGGCCAGCAGCATGATGAAAATGCCGCCGCCGATGCAGCCCAAAATCATCGCGGCTGTCGAATTTGTTGTCAGAAAGGCATAGGCACCGATGATGCAGGCAATCGCGGTGGAACCGCCCATGGCCGCGCTCATGCGGGACGTGGAAAACATGACGACCGCCCCCGTCGCCACTAGTCCGACGGCCAGAGCCTGATTTACGACCAGTGTTAGATTTCGCGGCATGATAAACCTGCCGCCCGTCCACGCCGCGAATAGCAACATCAGCAACAACATTACGAAAAACGGGAAAAAATAGCTTACAAATGGGTTTTCCCTGATTTTTAATATTTTTTCTTTCATTCTGCCACCTCAAATCATATAGTCTATGATTTCTTTCTCCGTCAAGTCTGGACTTCGCAAAAATTCTTTGCTGACCGCGCCTTGTTTCATGATTAAGATGCGGTCGCACATGCCAATCAGCTCCGGCAATTCTTCACCAATCAGAAGGATTGCCTTTCCGGCCTTTTTTAGCTCGTACATCAGATTGTACATTTCATACTTTACGCCGATATCCACGCCCCTGGTCGGGCAGTCCATGATGATGATGTCGAAATCTCTTGCAATCCATTTTCCGAAGACGACCTTTTGCTTATTGCCGCCAGACAGGGCGCTTACGAGCTGGTGATTCGAATAACAACGAATTTTCAATCCTTTTACCTGCGTGTCCACGTACTGTTTTTCCTTCTTGAGGGAAATGAGACCGCTTCGGCTTTTGTTTTTTTGATAACCGGTGCTGGCAATGTTTTCGTAAATCGGTGAATTCATTGCCAGAGATTCTTCGTCACGATCCTTTGACATGTACGCCATGCGGCTTAGCACGGCAGCTTCGGCATTTTTAATCTCCACGTCGTCCTTGCCGACCTTTACGCTGCCAAGCAATATGGGTTCCTCGCCGTAAAGAGCTTTTCCCAGCGTATGCATGCCGCAGTCCGACAATCCGCCGATACCCAGAATTTCTCCTTTATGAAGCTCCAGGGAAAAATTCATAATCTCGCGAAGGGTCGTGATATTGTCTGCTTTCAGTACGACTTCCTCCGAATATCCGTCCATGTCCGTGCGGTAAAAGCCTTCTTCCACGTCACGGCCCACCATCAGTTCTTTAATCTGCCTCGGATTCGCCTGCCCTTGTTCGAGCGTTGTCATCAGTTCCCCGTCTTTGAGGATGGTAATTGTGTCGCAGTGTTCCAGGACTTCTTCAATGTCATGGGAAATGATGATGACCGCGTTCCCTTCGTCAGCCAGTTTGTGAATTAGCCCAAACAAAATACTTCGCTCCGCATGGGACAAGGCGTTTGTCGTTTCGTCCACAATCAGGATTTGAGGGGCGTAATAATAGGCTTTGACAATTTCAATCAATTTGCGTTCCTGCATGTTTAACTGCATCATTCTCGTTTGAGGGGATATCCCCTGAATTCCTAATTCGTCCATTAATTCTCCGGCCTTAGCGTTCATCTTCTTATAATCCAGAAGGAATCCTTTGCGAAACCTGCTTTCTTGTCCGAGAAATATATTTTCCGCTACGGTCAGCCGCCCGATGGTTCCAGCTTCCTGCACGATGATGCTGATACCGCCCCTTTGGGATTCCATCATGTCCTTTGGCTTCCACGGCTGCCCGTTTAGTTCCATCATTCCTGCCGTGGCCGGGTAAATGCCGGAAATCACTGCCGCCAGCGTGGATTTGCCGCTGCCATTCTCACCAATCAGTCCGCATACTTTGCCGCGCGTTACGGTAAAGTCCACATTTTTCAGTGCTTTTGTAATACCGAAATCTTTACAGATACCTTTGCAGGTTAGTAACACCTTTTCCAATTTGTTATCTCCTTTCGGTGTATTTTCCAAGATCCGCCCTGAGACATTTCATTCTAGGGGGTGGATTTGTTTGTATCTTTCTGCCCGCCGTTTTGCATTCTCAATCGCATTGCATATTGTATTGCCTGCGGAATGGTCACCCCGGTGCGGATATATTTCCGCATTGTTGCTTCTGCTGCGGCAGGGCAAAGTTTTCGGACTGATGCCCACACTCGTTCTTCTGTGAAGCGATTGTCATATTTTTTCGGCACGACGTCACAGGTTTGTTGGTACCACTTTAGCATTTCCAGACGCATTTTCTGTACGATTTCGGAATCCTTCTGCCGTGGGTACAGATTAATTTTTTCCTGCGGGTCATTTTGCAGATCGTATAATTCATTTGCTCCGGAAGGACGTTCCACGTATTTGTATGTGCCGTCACAAATCATCGTGCCTTTCTCATGTGCCAGGGGATTGCACTGTGCCTTCATTCTGGCCCAATATTCGCTGTGCATGTCATATTCTGGTCCCTCCGAATGGTATTCATCGCATTGTTCTTCCCATTCCATGCGTCCGCCTTCGCAGAATACATAATCACGGACGCTTTTTGTTCTATCCCCGATTATCGGGCGCAGGCTGCGGCCAAAGTGGTCATGGTCAGGCGTTACCCCGGCGTAGTCCATTGCCGTCGCATAAAAATCAACCAGTTCCACGAGTGAGTCGGAAATTCCCGCGTCCAAAGCCTCTCCGCACGGCGGCTTTACCAAAAGCGGAACCCGCGTCAGGCAATCCTCGAACGTGTTTTGCGCTTTTTCCGTAATGTCGTAATCTCCGGCAAAATCTCCGTGGTCGGAAAGTACGAATATGGCACTGTCATCATACATTCCGGCCTCTTTCAATGCGTCACATAGTTTTTTGAATAAATCGTCCACCATCGCGCACTGCGCCAGATAAACCGCTTGTACTTCTTTCCACTGTTCTTCCGTGAAGTCTTCCAGTCCTGCAAACCTGCGGATTTCCGTCATCATCCGGCATTTGCTGGCGGTTTCTGCGGCTTTGATTCGCAGTGGAATTTTGTCTTTATTTATCTGTTCATAATACTTTTTCTCCACCATGTAAGGCGGATGGGGATTGACAAGTCCTACGAACATGCACAATGGCTTGTCTTTCGGATAAGTCTGAATTCGCTCGATGGCGGCCCGGATGTCATCGCTGTCCATGCTCATTTCTTGTTCGGACACCCCTTTGAAGTGTGAATATGGGTAAGGCTCTTCCTTGCGGGCCATCATGTTTCCTATCTGGCTCAAGTCAATTTCTGGCAGTTTCTGATTTTTGTCGTAGTAATAGATTTCATCCGCATGGCTTTCGGCCAGGCCGGAAAACTGTCCTGCCACCAAGTCGTTGCGGCTGTTCATCCACACATGATATCCGGCGTTTTTCAATTCACGGAAGATGCTGGTTTCCTCTTCATGCAGTAAATACTGCATGGTGCGGTGGCCGCGTGTGTGCGGGTAAAGCCCGGTCGCGAAGCTGCAGCGGCTTGGCACGCAGACGGGATTCTGGCAATATGCACGGGAGAAGGATACCGCGTCTTCCCTCGCGAACCGGTCAAGGTTCGGCGTGTGCGCGGCCGGGTTTCCCATGTGTCCCATCGTGTTCCAGCGCATTTCGTCCGGGTTGAAAATGATAATGTTGGGTCTTTGTTTGTTGTTCATATTGAAATTCCATACTTTCTATAATATCTTTTTTGTTACGTCTTGAATCTGCTTGACAGGCCTTGTCTTCACTGATTATAATCATTTTAGGAGAATATCAGTTGTTTTACAATATCACAAAGTTTATGGGTGACTAAAAATGTATCATATTCGTTACAAAACAAATAATAAAAAATATGTGGATAATACAACGGCCTTTCCTCAGGATACGCAGATCTCGAGGCACAGCATTCCAGAAACTTTTTTGCTTTCGCATCCGTTTTTGGTTTACTTTACCACGTACCATCCGGAGGACGAAGAGGCTTCTTATATTTCTGCCGCGCTTTTGCCGGAAAGACAGGTTCATTCCTCTCACTCCAGAGCGGAATTTCAGGCAACCATCAATCCGCCCCTGCATCGGACAAACTTTTATGAGCTTTATTTTATTATTCAAGGCTCCATGTTTCAAAATATTGAAAACAAGCGGCATCTGTATCCGCAGGGAAGCTGCGTTCTCTTGAACCGTAATGTTCGCCGGGTCATTGAATACAGTAATGAATTTCGCTGTGTCAGCCTGCAACTTTCCGATGGCTTTATTCAGGATTGCCTTTTTGCTTCTACTTATTTTCAAGCGGAGCAAAGCGAGATTGCGTGTTCCATCCGTCAGTTTTTCCGTCAGGACATGGCATCTGAAAATGCGGCAGCAAGAAATTATGTCGATTTTATTCCATTGAAGGAACATGATTGGATTTTGCAAAATATTCACCAGCAATTCGAGCGTATCGTGAAAGAAACGTTGGATCCGGGCATTAGCTCATCCCATATGATCCGGGCGCTTTTTACGGAGTTGCTTTATAAGTTGTTCCATCCGGACAATTTCTCAAACACGCCGGTCTCGTTGGGCAACTCGGGGGAAAAGGAATTGTTTGAGGAAATCACGAAGTATATCAAAGAGAGAAACGGCCGCGTAAGCCGTCAGGAATTAACGGAAGTGTTTCATTATTCGGAAAACTATATCTACAAAGTGGTTCGCAAATACACGGGGATGGGAGTGTTTGATTACGGGATGACGTTTTGTCTAAAGGAAGCGGCTCGTATGCTGGGTGAAACCGAATTGACGGTGCAGGAAATTGCAAGCGCGCTGGGCTTTTCGAACCGCTCCCATTTTTATAGGTTGTTTAAGGACAGGTATAAAATGACGCCGAGGGAATATCGCGAGTATATGAATCGTGGTAATTACCCCTCGAACTGACTCTCATATAACTGATAATACGCCCCTTTTTTCGCTATCAGTTCTTCGTGGTTTCCGGCTTCCAATATGCCGTTATCATCTATGTAAAAGATACGGTCGGCATTTCGGATGGTCGAGAGCCGGTGTGCGATGATGAAAGAAGTGCGGTTTTCAAGCATCGCCGCGATGCCCGATTGTACGAGCCGTTCCGTGTGGGTGTCGATGCTCGAGGTGGCCTCGTCCAGTATTAAAATGCGTGGGTCGGAGAGCATCGTGCGGGCAAAGGCAAGGAGCTGCCGCTGTCCGATGGACAAGTGGGAACTGCGTTCGCCGATTTCCGTATCATATCCGTTCTTGGTCTCCATAATAAAGTCGTGTGCGTTGACCGCCCTGGCGGCGGCAATCATTTCTTCCTCAGTGGCATTGTTTTTGCCGTAACAAATGTTTTCCCGGATCGTGCCCGTAAAAAGGAACGTGTCTTGTGTCATGACGCCCATCTGGCGGCGCAGGCTCTCCAGCGTGACGTGGCGCGTGTCGAACCCGTCAATACGGATTTCACCTTCTGTCACATCGTAAAAACGACTGATCAGGTTGACGATGGTTGTCTTTCCGGCACCGGTCGGTCCCACGAGGGCGATGGTCTCACCCGGCTGAATCGTAAAATTGACATCTTCGAGAATCAATTTTTCCGGTTCGTCCGGATAGGCGAAGGATACGTGGTCGAAACATACCTCCCCGCGAATCGGCGGCAAATTCACGCTACCCTCCAGACTGGTGATTTCCGCCGGAGTGTCAAGTATCTCAAAAATGCGTTCCGCCGCCGAAATGTTGGTGACGATTTTGTTGTAAAAATTTGACAAATTGCGAATCGGAGTCCAAAACATGGCCAGATAAGTGGAAAATGCCATGAAGGTGCCGACACCGATTTTGTCCACGCCAACGATGCGGATGCCGATAAAATAGAGTAAAAACCCACCGAGTCCCCAGACGATTTCCACGACCGCGCCGAACGCGTCGCCGACGCGCACCGCGGCCACGTAGCTGTCGCGGGATTCTAAGGCGCAGCGATCAAAGTCCTCCTGCCGTTCCGTTTCTGCGGCGAAGCTCTGGACGATACGAATGCCGGAAAAATTCTCATGTATAAATGCGTTGAGGTTTGAATTTTTCTGCCGATGGATCCGCCATAATTTGTGGCCGAAATATTGAATGAAAAACATTCCGGCAGCCAAAAGCGGCAAGGTCAAAAAGGCCGCCAGGGAAAGTTGCGGGCTTTTGATCACCATGATGACTGCCACGCCGACGATGGTCAGAAAGTCGGGGAGCAACTTGGTCACGCTGTCGGAAAAAATATCTTTCAAGGAGTTGATGTCACCGATGACGCGAGCCAGGATTTTGCCGGTCGGCCTGCTGTCAAAAAAGTGAAAACTCAAAGTCTGTAAATGTTCGTACAATTCGCTGCGGATGGTTAAAAGGATCCGGTTCGTCACGTCGGCAATCATGCGCATCCAGCGTCTGGTGCAAAGCATGTAGAGGACGAACATCAAAAAGGAGATGACGGCCAGCCGCAAAAGTCCGGGAACGTCGCGACCGGCCACGTAAGTGTCCACGGCCCGTTCAATCATCAAAGGCGTTGCCAATGATACGGACAAGGTGACGAGCAAAAGGCAGCTTACCTTTACCAATGTCGCTTTGTAGGAAAGCAAATAGCGGTACAGACGCAGCAATGTCGCTTTTTTTGATACGTTTTGTGCGATGGTTTCATCTTGCTTAATTGCGTTTACTGACATGTGTTTGCACCTCCGTTTCCTTTCATTTTGTCGCTTTCCATCTGGCACGTATCCTTGTCTTTACCGTTTTCCCCATACTGTACGCACCACGTCTGGTAATATAGTCCCTTTTTCTCTATCAGTTCTTCATGCGTTCCCCGCTCGGCAATCCTATGCTTGTCCAACACGATGATTTCATCGGCCGAGCGCACGGCGGAAATGCGGTGTCCGATAATGATTTTCGTCGTTTGGCCGACTTCGTTTAATCGCTTTTGTATCAGCTGCTCGGTTTCCATGTCAAGTGCCGAGGTGGCATCGTCAAAAATCAGAACCGGGGTCTGCTTGGCAATGGCTCTGGCAATGCTGATGCGTTGTTTCTGGCCGCCGGAGAGGCCGACCCCGCGCTCGCCGATGACGGTTTCATAGCGGTCGCTCAATCGATTGATAAAGCGGTCGGCTCCGGCGTTTCTCGCCGCCCATTCGACCGTGTCCGGTAAGATTTCCTCGCGGTGTCCGATTTTGACATTTTCCGTCACGGTGTCCGAGAAGAGGAACACGTCCTGCATGACGACCGAGACGCAGGCGCGAAGCTGCCCGACGGGAAGCTCTCGGATGTCGGTTCCATCCAGAAGGATTCTTCCCTTTGTCACATCGTAAAAACGCTGAAGAAGGTTGACCAGCGTGGTTTTGCCGGTGCCCGTCATGCCCATGATGCCAAGCGTCTGGCCGGGCTTAACATGCAGGTTTATATCGTTTAAAATTTCATGGCCGTCCAGTGAAAATCCCACATGGTCAAAGACGATGTCCCCACGAAATGTGCCCGGGACAAAAACGCCGCCCCGCTTAGAATCACCGCTTTCAACGGAGCCGCCAGACGCATCGCCGTTTTCAATGGTGCCGTCAGACGAATTGCCGTCCGTTGGCGTGGACGTGATGGTCGGAGTCTGCACGGCCACTTTCTTAATCTTTTTCCAAGAGGCGAAAGCGGAGGCGATGTCATTTCCGAGCCACCCCACGATTTCCATCGGCCAGATGATGTTGTTTGCGTATTCGGAAAATGCGCCCAAATCCCCCAAGGACATGCGCCCGCCGATGACCATCAGGCCGCCGACGATGATGACGGCAATCAGCATGAATTTCCCCAGAAAGGTAATCATCGGCTGGTAATTGGAAAGCGTCCTGGCCTGATTCATGTTGAGGTCGTAAAATCGTTTGTTGTGCCTGCTGAATTTTTCAATCTCGTACCTTTCGCGGGCGAATGCCTTGACCGTGCGCACGCCGGCAATGCATTCTTGGGCGACGGTATTAAGCTCCGCGGTCTCGTCGCTGATTTGGTCGTAAACGTCGCCTAACTCACGTTCCAAGCGAAAAGCGCAAAACGCGATGGCCGGAAGTATCAAAAGCGGAACCAGCGTCAGTAACGGGTTGAACTGCAGCATGAAAAAAATGACGAGTATGGTGTGGGTCACCGCCTCCACCGCCAAAATGCCGATGAAACCGATGGCGACCCAGACCTTGTCCACGTCGTCCTTTACCCGGGTCATCAGTTCCCCTGTGTTGTGGCGGTCAAAAAAATCCATGGACATGCCCTGGATGTGTCGAAACAAATCCTTGCGCATGTGAAATCCGATGGACACGCCGATATAATCATAGGAAAATTCTTTTATGTACTGGAAGACGGCGCGGCCGAGGGCGATGACCAGAAGCCCGACAAGGAGCTTCATCAAAAGTTCGACCTGCCCGCCGACAATTACATCGTCTATGATATGCTTTGTAATCTGCGGAGCCATGAGGTCGAGCGCAATCGCGATGACCATGCTGACAAAGCCCAGCAAATATAAAAAAGCGTAACTCTTCATGTAATGTCCCAAATTTTTCATGTATATCAATCCCTTCTAAATTGAAAAACACGTCACGTGGAAAGTGGCAGAGCCTTATGTTCTGCCACCTTCCATGGATATGTGTTGCAATTTAATTCCCTATCAGTATCTTGCTCCCTTCAAAGGCAAATCCGTAGCAGCGGATGCGCTCTTTCGGGATTCCTCTTTTCATTAATCCTGCCGCGTATTTTTTGTCTTCAATCTGTTGCAATGCCGCTGCCACCGTGTCTTTCAGGGTTTCCTCACTCGCCTTGTTACACGTCTTGAATTCCAGGATGAGGGCGTCGTCCATTTCTGGGTTTCTTGGTTCCAGCATCACGTCGTAGCGGCCGAAGCCGCTTTCCCGGTTCGAGGTGACGATGTAGCGGCTTTGTAAATCGACCAATAGTCCGAGGACGAAACCGTGATAGAAGCGTTCCGGCGCACGGCGGGACGGCTTCTTTCCCGAGTCAAAGCTACTGAAAAGTTCCAGGGCCATGTCATTCATAAAGGCGTTCATGGCATCGAGGTCGTCTTGCAGCATCGCTTTCACGAAGTCGTTATAATCCTCGTCCGCACGATTGAACCACCCGCGTACCATGCCACGAAACATCCGCATCACTTCGTAATTGGTGAGGGTCAATTCGTACTGTATGTTTGCATCGTATTCTGCAAGTTCCGGACGTTCGTAACTCAATGCTTTCAAATAGCCGCTTGCCAGAAGCAGGCTCCAAATCGCGGACTCGTTATCGTCGAGTTGATCGTAGACAATCTGCTCGTCAATTGGTGTCTTTATAATCCCGCCTTGCAGCAGCGTCTCGAACTTTTCCTTGATTTGGCGGTTGCCTTCGCGCAGCAATTTTCCTACCAGACTATTGGCACTGGTGTTTGCCCAGTAAGTGCCATATTTTCCTTTATCCAAGAAATTCAGGATGGACCATGGGTTATAGATGTCGGGATGGTTTCCAAAAATAAAACCGTCATACCACCGCTTTACCTCCTCCTTTTCGGAACCCATGTCATTTTCCTCAAGTGCGGCAAACACCTCTTCCTCCGTAAAGCCGAAGGCGGTGGCGTACTTATCCGAGGTGGTCGTCACCACTTCGAGGTTGTTCAAATCGGAAAAGATGGACTCCTTGCTGACCCGTGTGATGCCGGTCATGATGGCGCGTTCCAGCCACGGGTTGGTCTTGAACGTGGAGTTGAACATGCTTCTGGTAAATGCCACCAACTCTTGCCAGTAACCGTTTACGTAGGCCTCCTGCATGGGCGTGTCATACTCGTCCAAAAGGATAATGACCTTCTTCCCATAATAACGGTATAAATAATTGGAAAGTTGGTATAGTGCGAGCGTGGCATCGCTGTCCCGCATGTCTTTGGCCAGAATCCGGTCAAAAAAGCCGCGGTCGGCATCGGTTAAAACGTCGCTTTCCTTTAAGAACGTGTATTTTATATATAAGTTCGTCAGTAATTGGCAAATCCTTTCCTTGGTCGTTTGGTAATTGGTTTCTTTGATGTTGGCAAAGGACAAGCTGATGACCGGGTAAGTCCCTTGTGATTTTCGGTAGTCGTTGTATTCCCAAATGGCGAGACCTTGGAATAAATCGCCTCTCTCGGCGTAGTCCACGGAAAAAAACTGCTCCACCATGCTCATGGTCAAGGTCTTTCCAAAGCGTCGCGGGCGGGTGATCAATGTGACGACGTCGCCGCCGTCCCACCATTCTTTAATAAAAAGAGTCTTGTCAATGTAAAAATATTGTTTTTCAATGAAATCGTTAAAATTCTGCACCCCGATTGCGACTTTTTTTTCCATGGCGGCCTCCTGTTTATTTCACTGATATAATCATTAGTATAACTTGCGGGATTTTAGAATGCAAGTCACTTTTTATGGTTTACTGCCAAAGAACTACGAAACCGTGTGCCAAAGGCGTGCGCCGAACTTTCCAAGGGCTTGTGTTTCTTTTGATGAAAAGTGATTTTTGTGAGGAATAAAATAAATACTATGTTCAATAATATTAATAGGTTATAAATAAAGGCGTATGTGATATGAATAGGGGAAATATGCTGAATCAGCGTGTCTTTTTAAATAATGGATTTAAATTTCAGGGAAAATATTGTGATTGTAATTAAAAAAATGAAATTAATAAATAAAAAATATTATTAATAAAGACATGAGGGGTTGACCTGCGGCAAGTTTATCGTTACAATAACAAAAGAATGTCAGGTAATGACTGCAAACAAAAAATATGGAGGAACAAATCATGAAATTTTTTATCGACACAGCAAAAGTGGAAGACATTAAGAAAGCAAATGACATGGGCGTCATCTGCGGTGTGACGACGAACCCGTCTTTGATTGCCAAGGAGGGACGTGTATTCGAGGAAGTCATCGCGGAAATCGCATCCATCGTGGACGGACCAATCAGCGGGGAAGTAAAGGCCACGACGGTAGATGCCGAGGGCATGATTGCCGAGGGGCGTGAGATTGCCAAGATTCATAAGAACATGGTAGTAAAGATTCCGATGACGGCGGAAGGCTTGAAAGCCTGCAAGGCTCTTACGGCAGAGGGGATCAAGACGAACGTGACCCTGATTTTTACCGTAAACCAGGCACTTTTGGCGGCAAGGGCCGGTGCGACTTATGTTTCTCCATTCCTTGGCAGATTGGACGACATTTCCGTGCGCGGAACGGATTTGATTTCCGAAATCGCCGAGGCGTTTGACATTGCCGGAATCGAGACGGAGATTATCGCGGCGAGCGTTCGCAATCCGATGCATGTGACGGACTGCGCATTGGCCGGAGCGGACATCGCGACCGTACCGTACGCCGTAATCGAGCAGATGACACATCATCCGCTGACCGACGCGGGCATTGCAAAATTCCAGGCGGACTACAAGGCTGTTTTCGGGGAATAAAGAGGAGAGATAATTATGAACAAATTAGAATTGCAGAAGACTGCGAACGAAGTCCGCAAGGGTATCGTGACGGCCGTACATAGCGCGAAGGCCGGTCATCCGGGCGGCTCTTTGTCAGCGGCGGACATTTTTACTTATTTGTATTTTGAAGAGATGAACATCGACCCGAAGGAGCCGAAGAAGGCTGACCGTGACCGTTTCGTATTGTCCAAGGGACATACGGCGCCGGGACTGTATTCGGCATTGGCGCAAAGGGGATATTTCCCGGTGGAGGATTTAAAGACCTTGCGTCATACTGGTTCCTATTTGCAGGGACATCCGGACATGAAGCACATTCCGGGCGTGGACATGTCGTCCGGTTCTCTGGGACAAGGTATCTCGGCGGCGGTCGGGATGGCGATTTCGGCCAAGCTGTCCGGGGATGATTATAGAGTGTACACATTGCTTGGCGACGGCGAGATTCAGGAAGGGCAGGTGTGGGAGGCTTCTATGCTGGCCGGTTTCCGTAAGTTGGACAATCTTGTCGTTATCGTGGACAATAACAACCTGCAGATTGACGGACCGATTACAGAAGTCAATTCCCCATATCCGATTGACAAGAAGTTTGAGGCGTTCAATTTCCATGTGATTACGATTGACGGAAATGATTTCGACCAGATAGATGCCGCGTTCAAAGAGGCGCGCGAAACCAAGGGAATGCCGACGGCGATCATTGCCAAGACGGTGAAGGGAAAAGGCGTGTCCTTCATGGAGAACCAGGTTGGCTGGCATGGTACGGCTCCGAACGACGAGCAGTACGCGGTGGCCATGGCAGATTTGGAGAAAGTAGGTGAAGCATTATGTCAGAAGTAAAGAAGATTGCAACGAGAGAAAGCTACGGTAATGCTTTGGCCGAATTGGGAAAAGAGCATGCCGACGTGGTTGTTTTGGATGCTGACTTGGCGGCAGCCACGAAGACCGGCGTATTTAAAAAAGCATTTCCGGAGCGCCACATTGACTGCGGTATCGCGGAGTGCAACATGATAGGCGTGGCGGCGGGATTGGCCGCGACGGGGAAGGTGCCGTTTGCCAGCTCGTTTGCCATGTTTGCGGCGGGACGTGCGTTTGAGCAGGTGCGTAATTCCGTTGGTTATCCGAAGCTGAACGTGAAGATTGGCGCGACCCATGCGGGAATTTCCGTCGGCGAGGATGGTGCGTCCCACCAGTGTAATGAGGACATTGCTTTGATGCGGACGATTCCGGGCATGGTAGTGATTAACCCGTCTGATGACATTGAGGCAAAGGCGGCGGTCAAGGCGGCTTACGAGCATCAGGGACCGGTTTACATGCGCTTTGGCAGGCTGGCCGTTCCGGTGATTAATGATAACGACGATTATAAATTCGAGCTTGGCAAGGGCGTGGTACTGCGCGAGGGCAAGGACGTGACCATTATCGCGACCGGGCTTCCGGTGGCAAATTGCCTGGAGGCGGCAGAAAAACTGGCGGCGGACGGCATTGACGCAAAGGTCATCAATATCCACACCATCAAGCCGTTGGACGAGGAATTGGTAGTCGCGGCGGCCAAGGCGACGGGCAAGGTCGTCACGGTCGAGGAGCATTCCGTGATTGGCGGACTGGGAAGTGCCGTTTGTGACGTATTGTCCGAGAAGGCACCGACGAAGGTGTTAAAGATTGGTATCAATGACACGTTCGGGGAATCCGGCCCGGCCGTGGAGCTGGTAAAGAAATATGGTCTGGACACGGACAGCATTTACGAGAAAGTGAAAGCGTTTGCGTAACCAAAAGTGACTGGCCTTGGTGATGAAAATCATCAAGGCCGGTTTTTACGATTCACGGCCTACGGTTGGTTTTCACTATAAGCACGGATGTGATTATGCACTTTTCCAACCTGTCGGCAAGCAATGAAGTTCTATACAAAGTTCACAAAAAATCACAATCGAGAAATTTCCCGTTGTATTCCTTCAAACAATCATGCTATGATGTTCCTAATTAAGTACATGGTATCAGGAAATGGTATCCCACCATTTTTCAATCTCGCCGAAAGGCTCTCATTTTCGGTGCTTCCACTCGAAGCTAAATCCGACAATGACATGAAGTACAATGGTATGACGATATTCATTATATAATTTATATATTTTCTTGATATTATATAAATTATATATTATAATTAAATTGTAAAGAGGAAAAGATATGTCAGGAAAAGACCTTGTAAAAGCACTAAAGAAAAAGGATGGACAGTTGAAAGAATTCACGGAAGCCATTATGTCATGAAAAATGGCAACCAAACCGAAATCATCCCGGTACACAAAAATATCGACCTTGATCCGGGGATCCTGCACGCCATTAAAAAGAGAACGGGGCTTTTATAGTTCCGGTTCTCTACAACTATAGAAAGGAGATTGACCATGTTACAAATTTATCCGGCAATCATTCATAAAGAAAAAAGCTATTGGATTGAATTTCCAGATTTGGAGGGATGCCAGACTTGCGGCGATACATTGGAAGAAGCGATGGAACTAGCCCAAGAAGCATTAGGTTTGTATCTTGTCAGTCTTGCAGAAAATAAGCAGCCGCTTCCCACTCCATCCAATCTTGCCGACATCCCAGAGCATGACGGACAAAAGACTTACATTTCCACGGACATCAACACCTACCGCCGCGATACAAAAGCAGTGAGAAAAATGCTTTCCATTCCGTCGTGGCTCGCAAAAGAAGCCGAAGAACACAACATAAGCTTATCCAAGCTCTTACAAGACGCGTTAAAAGAAAAGCTGCATCTTGCCTAACAAAAACAAGCCAGCTTTGTCCTTCACAACTCAAGCTTAGAACAAAGTGCCGAAGGCACTTTGTTCTAAGCGGAAAATACGGAAATGCCCGGTTCGTTTTCCCACTCTTGGAGACTTGCGGACGAGCGGTTGCACACGGCACTCAAACGGCAATGTGCCGGTTTCCCCAAAGCCGTCATCCCTGCCATCAATGGCTTCGTGGCCAGTATCCTGGCGTAAAGCTGCCCTTGTGTCCCCATCCCGATGATTCCAAAACGAATTTCTCCCATGATGTTTTACCTCACTTCAATATTGCGATAAGGGGTGCCGGAACTATCATTTCTCGACACCCCATGAATGGTCTTTCTAATTTATTTTACAAATCCACTTTCGGCAATCCGGCGAATCCAACGGCCAAATCCTCATCCGTCGGGATATAGTCGCTCATGTCGCCGTCATTGTACTTCCCATAGGCAACCATGTCGAAGTAGCCGGTTCCGGTCAGGCCGAAAACGATGGTCTTTTCTTCGCCGGTTTCCTTGCACTTCATGGCCTCGTCGATGGCCGCCTTTATGGCATGGCTGCTTTCCGGTGCGGGCAGGATGCCTTCCACGCGGGCGAACTTGGTGGCAGCTTCAAATACCGCCGTCTGCTCCACGGAGGTCGCTTCCATCAGGCCGTCATCGTAAAGCTGTGAGAGTACGGAACTCATGCCATGGTAGCGCAGGCCTCCGGCATGGTTCGCGGACGGGATGAAGCCGCTGCCTAACGTGTACATTTTCGCTAACGGGCAAACCATGCCGGTGTCACAGAAGTCATACGCGTACTTACCACGCGTCAGGCTCGGGCAGCTTGCCGGTTCCACGGCGATGATGCGGTAATCATTTTCACCGCGCAGCTTTTCGCCCATAAACGGGGAAATCAATCCGCCAAGGTTGGAGCCGCCCCCGGCACAGCCGATGATGATGTCCGGCTTGATACTGTATTTGTCAAGCGCCGCCTTGGTTTCCAGACCGATTACGGACTGGTGTAAAAGTACCTGCGAGAGTACGGATCCCAGAACATAACGGTAACCTTCGTGGGTCGTCGCGTCTTCCACGGCTTCGGAAATGGCACAGCCAAGGCTGCCGGTCGTTCCCGGGTGCTCTGCCAAAATCTTGCGTCCGACATTGGTCGTCTCGGACGGGGACGGTGTCACGTTCGCGCCGTAGGTGCGCATGACTTCGCGGCGGAACGGTTTCTGTTCATAAGAGCATTTTACCATGTAGACCTTGCAATCCAGACCGAGGTAGGCGCAGGCCATGGACAGCGCGGTTCCCCACTGTCCGGCTCCGGTCTCGGTGGTCACGCCCTTAAGGCCTTGCTGTTTTGCGTAATAAGCCTGGGCAATCGCCGAGTTCAGCTTGTGGCTGCCAGAGGTGTTGTTACCCTCGAATTTGTAATAAATCTTCGCCGGGGTGTCAAGTTCCTTCTCCAGACAATACGCACGCACCAACGGTGACGGACGGTACATCTTGTAAAAGTCACGAATCTCCTGCGGAATGTCAAAATAAGCCGTCGTGTCGTCGAGTTCTTGTTTTACCAGCTCGTCACAGAATACCGCGCCAAGCTCCTCGGCCGTCATCGGCTGCAGGGTGCCCGGATTCAAAAGCGGTGCCGGCTTATTCTTCATGTCGGCGCGCACGTTGTACCACTGGGTCGGCATCTCGGATTCTTCCAGATAAATTTTGTAAGGGATTTTTGTCTCGCTCATTTTTTCGTCTCCTTTTTTAAGAAATTTATAGTGTGCTTGTGTGCCGCCGGCATGTGCCGGCCCATGTGCCACAAGCGTTAGAATACCGTCCGACTAGGTTTTAAGGCGGCCGTAAATAATCATTACGCAAAAAAGTCCTATTATTTCTGGAAAAATAATAGGACAGAAAACTCTGCGGTGCCACCTAAATTCATTCATAAAAGAATGCGCTCAGCCATGTACCATCATACATGCTCCGTAAGATAACGGTCGGAATCCGTCGCCCCTACGCCGATATCATGCCGTGATTGATACTCATGTCGATGAAACGAATCACGCCAATCGGTTTCAGTTTGCCCTCACAAGTCCATTCGCCTACGCCGGTACTGCCGCGGTTCCACCAACCCGCGACTCTCTGGGAATACCACTGCAAAGGTTACTACTCTTGCTCATCGGTTCTTGGTATGGGTACATTATAGCGGCGAAGCGATGAAATGTCAAGAAAAAGATGAAAAATTATAAATGTCGAATTTACCCGACAATAACCGCTAAAATCGGCCTTTTTCTTATGCTATGATGTATTCGGCCTTTTTTAAAACCCGCAGGAGGCCATGAGATGGGACAAGAACCGAATCGCAAAAAATTTGAGCAGAGGTGAGTAAAAATGGCAAGACAATTACCGAAAAACGTGCGCCAGATTGGCAATGTAAATGATACGCCGAAGATATATGTGGAGGACTATGTAGACACTTTTTTTTCGCAGTTGTGTGAAAAGTCGGGAGAGGAAGCGGTGGGCGCGTTCCTGATTGGTGATTTTCAAAAGACGGAAGAGGAAGAATACGTGTACATATATGGAGCGGTACGCATGCATGAACTTAGGATGGACGGGATGGATTACGTGGTGGACGAAGAAACTTGGAAAAAGGCCTATGAGGACTGCAAGCAATATTTTGAGGACGGGGAAATGCTCGGGTGGTTCATAGCGCGTCCGGGAGCGGTGCTCAAATTGGAAAAAAACATGGCCAAGCTTCATAAAAAATCATTTCCGAAAAAAAATACGATATGCATCTTGAAGGACTCCATTGAGAAGGACGAGATGTATTATGTACATAAATTCAATGATTTGTTGCCCGTCGAGGGACATTATACATATTATGAAAAAAACCCGTGCATGCAGAATTATATGATTTCCACCAGGAAAAAGAACGGCGCGACTCCCACGGAAACCGTGGAGGACAGGGCGGCGAAAGATTTTCGGGGGGCGGTACGCCTGCGGGAGGAGCGCATGCAGCAAAGGCGTGCGGCGCGGGCGATGTATAGCTTTAGCACGTGCCTGGTGCTAATCGTCATTATCATGGGGGTAGTGACCATGAATAATGCGGACAAGATGAAGTCGGTACAAGACGGATTGGATGCCCTGACGGGTCAGACGACGGCACAAGGAGACGGGAACGAAAAAGGCGCGTCGTCGGACAAGGAAGGACAAGGCGAGGATGGACAAGCCAAGGACGGACAAAACGCGGACACGCAGGCAGTGGAGACGAGCGGAAGCGTGACGGCGGTGACGGGTAAGGAGAAAGACGCGTCGTCCGGTGATGAAAAGGATGATTCGCAGACGGCCTCGAAAGGCGATGAGGGAAAAGACGAGTCCGACGGACAAGCCGGGAACGATGAAAGTGGAGGACAAGCCGAAAACAATGGACAAGCCGAAAACAACGGGCAAGCCGCGAGTGACGGAAGCGACGGGCAAAACGGCAGTGACGGAAATGGCGGCCAAGCAGGAGGTGACGGACAAGCTGCAGGAGCGGAGAATGGCGGCGACGGAGTTTACGTGGTGGAACAAGGGGACACGCTGGCGTTGATTAGTAAAAAAGTGTACGGCGACATTTCCCACATTGATGAAATATGCAAAGTAAACGGGCTGGAGGATGGAAATTTAATCTTCATCGGGCAAAAATTGGTATTGCCGTAAGAGGAAAGTTTTGGTATGATGGTAACAGAGGTGTGAAATAGATGGCGCAGAAGAGGAATCCCAATATAAAACTGGTGAACCCGCCCACGTTGGAGGAAGTCAGGCAGAAAAAGCGAAGCACGCGGTCTGCCAGGATCAAGCGGGTCGTCACGTTTACCGTATTGGCGGCGATGACGCTTTATGGCACGTACTTGCTGGTGGCGAGCCGCCCATATGCCACGGTGCAGAAAGCAAGGTCTTATAAGAAGGCCACTTCCGACAATAATCATTTTCAGGCATATGGAAGCGGTATCGTGCGGTACAGTCGGGACGGCGTGGCATTTTTAAATTTTGAAAACGAGGAACAGTGGATTTGGCCCGGACAGTTTTCAAACCCCGTGATGGACATGGCGGCAGGGGCGTTTGCCGTGGCGGACGGCGGGGGCAACACGATTCAAGTGTTTACGCAAAAAGGGCTGAAAGGGGAGATTGAGACGAATCTTCCCATAGAGAAGATTTCGGTTTCGGGACAAGGGATTGTCAGCGTCATATTGAAAAACGAACTGTCCCCGCAGGTGATTACATATGATGCCGTGGGAAACGTGCTGGTGGAGAACCAGGTTTCGACGGAGTCGTTGGGATACCCGATTGCGTTGGAAATGTCGCAAGACGGAACGGTTCTGATGGTGTCGTATCTGCATACGGCGGACGGCAACCTGAGTTCAAAGGTAGTGTATTACAATTTTGGCGAGCCGGGGAAGGCGGAAAAAAATCACGTGGTCGGCATGGAAGAATTTGAAGATACCGTCATACCGGAAGTCTATTTCATGAATGACAAGATTTCCGTGGCCGTCAGCGACCATTCCTTCATCGTCTACGAAGGAGCCCAGACGCCGAAACAGAAAGTGGAGGTGGAGATTGAGCAGCAGATTAAGTCGGCGTTCCATTCGGACAAGTACATCGGCTTCGTGTTGCTGAATCAGGAAAAATCAGGTTATGAAGTACAGTTGTATGACACGTCCGGGCGCAAGGTGATGACCAGGGAGATAAGTAGCGAATACGCGAACGTGGAGATGAGCGGGGATGAGATCATATTATATGAAGGTTCACGCTGTTGCATCATCACGACCACGGGCATCCAGCGGCTCAAGTGCGATTTGCGGCTTGACGCGTTGGCGGTGATACCGTCACCCTTGCCAAATCGGTACTATATAATGGGAACGAACGAACTGCGCGAGGTTTACCTCGTGAGGTAAATGTGATGAGGAGAAAGAGATGGATAACATGGTTTTGTTGGTGGTGGCTTTGATATTTGTAGTGAGCGTCGTGGTCGGATACTTACGGGGACTTTTAAAGATTGGGCTGTCTTTGCTGTCCACGGTGATTACGATGGTGATCGTGGTCTTTTTGGCACCGTACGTTGGTGACGCATTGATTAAGTACACGCCGATTGACGAGATAATCGAAGAAAAGTGCATGGAGAGTTTCGCGGCCAACATGTCGGGCGACATGTTGTTGGAAAAGGATTTAAGCGAGACACCGTTGGCGGGCATGTCCCCGGAAGATTTGCAAAAGATTGACGGGGAAAACTTAGACATCCATGGAATCAATGTGCAGACTTTCCTGGAGGCGATTGGGGACATCCCGTTGGATCAGCAAATTCAACAGGTGAGCGACAGCGTATTGCCGGATTTCGTGAAGGAGGCGTTGTTGGAAAATAATAACAATATTATTTATGAAGAACTGGGAGCGAAAAATTTCTGGGAGTACGTTTCGTCATACGTTGCCCGCATGCTGGTGCACGTCGCCTCGTTTTTGGTGACGTTTTTGTTCGCCATCATTATTGTCAGGGCGCTGATGGCGGCGGTGGACCTCATCGGGGAATTGCCAATCCTCGGTACCATCAACCATTGGGGCGGCGCGGCCGTTGGTTTGCTCTTTGCCTTGGTGCTCGTGTGGATTGCGTTTTTGTTGTTCACGGTCATGTATAGCACGGCGTTTGGCGCGGCGTGTATCGAACAGATAGAGAACAACGCGTTTTTGCAGTTCTTGTATGACCATAACCCGCTGTTGGGAAAACTGATATCATTTTAGGTGTTGCTTTTCAAGGGGGATGCCCAAACAGTTGCGAAGTCGTGCGCATTTAGTGTATGTCGCTCTTTTCGAGGACTTATGTTTCTCGCAGTGAGGGCAGTAACCCTTTTCGGCCGACATTTTTTGAAAAAACTTGAAATTCCCCCTTGCAAAATGTGTACGTTTGTGGCATTATATATGGTGTCGTAGGAAATTTGATTTCCGAGGGAATTTCATAGTGGTCCTCGATAGCTCAATGGTAGAGCACGCGGCTGTTAACCGCGGGGTTGTTGGTTCGAGCCCAACTCGGGGAGTTTAGAAAAATCCGCAGGCGTTGATGCTTGCGGTCTTTTTCTCTTTATTCTAGGAAGCTTTGTGACCATAGGGCGTTACAAGTGACGCTCACACCGACGTATGTGACTTGTAACCAAATGGTAAAAAAAGTAAGGTGCTATCTGTGTAAACTTGGTTGTAAAATCAGTGGAACATGCTATAATGTAGTAAGCGATTGGTGCGGATAAGGAGGGAATGTTTCTAATATAGTAAGAGTCCGGTAGAATCTTACCGAATGATGACAAAGGATATGCATTTTGTAGATAAAACGGAAATGATTTCGGGACTGGCCTTGTGGTATGACGGTTGTCACACGGCGGGAGGAGAGCGGGGATGTAATCAGCACTCGGTCGTATGTGCGTTGTCGGACAACCAGCATAGTAATGATTGTACGCGTTCGGGATTATTATGATGAAATTTTCTATTATATTCGAAACAATATTGACGATATTAAAGATGACTTGGTGTGGATGGTTTCGGGTGAGAGCGTTGAAATCAAGTTACAAGGTTATGCGGTGACAGATACCGAGTTGAGCACGAAAAACCAAATTTATTCGGCGACCGTGGTCAATTGGTATGTCTTGCCGTACGTGACAAGTGTCGCGTGGAACGCGAGGACAAGGCGGGAGAAGGATGCGCGTAAATCTGGCCGATGTATCACCCACTTTGCCAAGGGCAAATTGAAAATGCGGGTGATGCCCGTTACAATTCGGCCCGCGCTGGCGCGGTGCTGAATTGTAACCTGAAATGGATGAAATTTTGACAAGATAAAGAAATACTTTGAAAAATATAAAGAGTTGATGTATAATAAAGCAGAGACTGCGATGGTGAATGTGCTGAAGCATTATTCTAATTGTGATGACTTGTCGGAGATAGACGGGCGCACCATGGAGGTGGTTCGACAATGGTACTTGAAAAATAAACGTTACCATTCCTGGCCATCTGGAGATTGACAAGGTGATTCGCCAAATTTGCTTGTAAGAAGCGACTTGTCGATTTTCAGATAACCGAAATAAGCTTTGGATGGTTACATATCAAGTTATGACGGGATTTAAGTGAGTGAATATAAAAGTGAGGGATATCTTATGAAAGCGAGACGAAGAATTCTAGGTTCGATATTGGCAACGGGCATGGTGGTACTGTTGTTCCAGGCGGTGGCGTTGGCGGAGCCGGTGCAGATAGGCGGTGGCACATTTAAAATTGATACGGAGAACATGCAGCCAAATCCGGATAACCCGGATGCATCGCAGGTACCAGTGGAGCCGTCGAGTGTTTATATTGTGGATGATGTGGCGGGGATAGTTACCGTGCGTCCTGGCGCCAAGATTACGCTTACCGGTGATGCGAGCGATTATCGCATCATTGTTTCGGGAAGTGCGGATCGCGTGCCTGGTGCGGAGAATAACACGGTTGAAATCACACTGAAAGGCTTTCAAAGTGATAGGGCACCTCAGAAGACGGAAGGTGGTTCTGGAAGCGGAACCGGCGGTACGACGGGAAGTGAAGGCCAGGACACGAGCGGAACGGGTGGTGAAAACCAGTCTGGAAATGATAATCCCAATGGAGCGGACACTGAGAACGAGGGTCAAGGTTCGGATACGGGTAATCTGGATGCGGATGAATCTGGAAACACTTCGGGAACGGGCGTAAATGCGAGGGCGAAAGAGGATGGAGGTTCGGCGATTGCCTTGCAGGATAACGCTGAGGTGATATTGTATTTAGAGGGGACGAATGAGGTAAAAGGCGGCGCGGGAGTGGCGGCCATCGAGGTGCCGGAGGGGAATTCCCTGACAATCGCACAAAAAGAGGGTGGCAGTAGTGGCAGACTGACTGCCGTGGCATCCGGAGTGGATTCAGATACGATAGGAAGCGGAGCAGCCATTGGCGGAAATGCGGGGCAAAATAGCGGTTCTATCACGATAAATAGTGGAACCATTGAAGCTGCCGTGGAGTCTGACGCGCAAGGAAGCGGGGCAGCCATTGGCGGTGGTGCAAATGGCAGCGCGGGAGCGATTACGATAAAGGACGGCACGGTGACGGCAACGTCAAGAGGAGACGGGGCGGCCATCGGCGGCGGGTCTGGTAAAGGCGCAAGTGCGATTACGATAGAGAATGGCACGGTGACGGCAAATGCGAGCGGAAACGGAGCGGCGATAGGCGGTGGGTCTGATGGCGGTAGTGGAGCAATCGTGATAAATAATGGTACGGTTGCGGCACATACGACCGGAAACGGGGCGGCCATCGGCGGCGGAACGCGCGGCGGTGGTGGAACGATTACGATAGAGAATGGTAAAGTTGAGGCGACTGCAACCGGAGCCGGAGCATCCATCGGTGGAGGTAACGCGGGAGCGGGCAGTACGGTCACGGTAACTGGTGGCGAGGTCAAAGCGGATGCAAATATTGGCGGCGGAGAAGGCGCAACATTACAAGGGTCACTTACGGTAAGAGGGACTGGCACAAGCGTGAGTCTTGTAAAAGGAAGCTTGAGCGAACTTGTCGGGGGGAACATAACGGTTGAGGACGGCGCGGAAGTGCTTGTCGAGATGGATGAAAATGTCACCGTACCGAGGGGGCAGACGTTGACGATACCAGCGGGTGTGACGTTGACGATAGCAAGCGGGAAGACGTTGACGATAGAAGGAAAATTGGAAATTAATGGAACAATAAATGGAAAAGGTGAACTTTATTGTTTCAAGGCCGAAGAAGGCGGCGTGATAGGGGCGGATAAGATAGATGAGAGCGGTGGCCTGAAGTACACGCCGCCATGTCCGCATCGGTGGCCGGATGGCAAATGGGAAAAATATACTCCGACGGAGCACAAAAAGGTATGTCTTGATTGTGGCGCCATCAGGACAGAACCGCATAAATATGACGAGGCTGGCGTGATATGTATAGAGTGTAATGAATGGAAAGATCCTAAATACATTTACCTTGATGAGGAAAAGACGCTTACCGTGTATAAAAGTTTTGGCGGAGAGGAGATAGAGACGGAGTACTGGAAGGATACCGTCAGCAATGCGGAAGAGATTGTGATTATGGACGGCGTTCAGCATATTCCAGAAAAGGCCTTTGGGATTTTTGAAAATGTAAAACACATATATATACCTGAATCTATAGAAGATACAGTTAATGGGCAAACTTTTTCATCCAAGGCTGATAAGGTGACGGTCTACTGTCCGGATAAGTGGATCGAGGCCATCGATCCGACCGAGGATACGGCGGCAAAGTTCGTGTTCTACAAGATGGATGGCGAGACGGCGGTGATAACGAAAATTACCGATGGGGGCGTGGATCTTAATGAGGGATTGATTAACGGAAAGCCGATTTATTTCGCAGATGGAGTGTTAAAGGATTTTCCAGAGGTTAAACATGGCCATCGACTTAAAGTGGATGATGTGGACTCGTCTGATAAGATTGATTCTTCGGACAATAGAAGACATAGCTATACTTGTGCCATATGTGAGGAGCAAGTAAAGGAAAAACATCGGGGAGGTGTTGCCACTTGCATAGATAAGGCGGTATGTGAGGTATGCGGGGACGAGTATGGCAGACTGGATAGGAATTACCATCCAAATCTTGAAGTGTTTGCAAGACAAGAGGCCACCCATTTGGAAGACGGAAACATTCTCTATTGGTATTGTTCGGATTGTGAACGATATTTTAGCGATTCGGAGGCGACGGACAGAATCAAGGAGAAAAGCACCATTTTGAAAGCGACAAAAGAGCACACACCGCAACAGACGGAGTGGCTGACGGACGCGGTGGAGCACTGGCACACTTGTGAGTGCGGTGAGTTGATTGACGTGAAGCCACATTCGTTCGAGTGGGTAGTTGATAGGGTGGCTACCGAGACGGAGAGCGGATTGCGCCATGAGCGATGCAGCGTGTGTGGATTTGAGAAGGCTCCAGAAGAAATTCCGCGTTTGAATCAATCTAATGACACAAACCAGCCGGGTGACGGTGATTCCAATAACGGAAATCAGAACAACGGGAACCAAAACAATGGAAACCAAAATGACGGGAACCAGAACAATGGAAACCAGAACAACGGCAACCAGAACGATGGAAACCAGAATAACGGCAACCAAAACAATGGGAATCAGAACGGCGGAACGAACACGGGCAGTGGCACGAATACTGGGACGGGCACGGGAACGAGTACCGGGACGACGGTCGGTTCGGGTAACAATACGAATACGGATAACAAAACAGGAATTGCGGGCGTGGTTAAGACAGGCGATTATGCGACGCTGTTTCCGTGGATTGCCTTGCTAATCGCATCCGGCGCGGGCATTGTCGGTGTAGTGGCTTATAAGAAAGTAAAAAGTAAAAAAAGCGAGAAGTAAGATATAATCATGGCATCCCTTGGAGGGGTGCCATATTTTTCTTTATGGCAAAAGAGGGAAAAGTATGATAATATAAAAGCATAAATTCGTGGAAGAAAAAATATATAAAACACGGAGAAGGTGGTTGTAATGATGATAGGGATGGAAGAGAAAAAAATTGCCGTAATCGGCATTGGTGGCGTTGGCGGCTATTTGGCAGGGATGCTGATTCCCGCCCTCCCGCATGTGACGTTGGTGGCACGCGGGGCACGAGGCGAGAGCATGGCACAAAGCGGACTCATTTTACACAGTGATTATCACGGGGAGCGATGCGTGCGTCCGAAACGGGTGGTTCCGAATGCGGCGCAACTGCCGCCGCAGGATTATATTTTTCTCTGCGTGAAAAATTATTCCCTTGAGCAAGCCGTGGAAGAGATGAGAGGGGCGGTCACGAATGATACGGTGATTATCCCGGTCATGAATGGCGTGGACGTGGGCGAGCGGACGCGGCGGCTTTTGGGGAAAGGCATCGTGGTGGATTCCTTGATTTATATCGTGTCGTTTGCCGGGGAAGATTACTCCATTTATCAGCAGGGTGACTTTGCCGACGTGCGGATTGGTATCATGGACGCAAATGAGCGGGAGAAACGTGCAGTTTCGGAGGTCGCGGAAATCCTTTCGAAGGCGGGTGTCGACTATGAGGCAGCAGACGATATCGAGCAGGAAATCTGGCGAAAGTATATTTTGAATTGTGCCTTTAACGTGGCAACGGCGGCCTACGACAATACGATTGGCGAGTTGCGCGACGATGCCAGAAAGGCGGAGGAATATAAGAAACTGGTGTGGGAGGCCTATGCGGTGGCGAGGGCGAAAGGCGTGCATGTGACAGAGGAACACGCGCAAATTATCGCGGATAAATTTTATAAATATGAGGATGACGCGACCAGCTCCCTACAACGTGACATCCGGGCTGGAAAGCCGTCGGAGGTGGACGTCTTTAGCGGATATCTGGTGCGGGCGGCGCGGGAACTCGGCGTGGAAGTACCCGTATCGGAGAAGATGTATAGGATGTTGCAAGCATGACTTTGACTCCTTGCTCGCGGGAATAAAAGGAAAGAAAAACGGGGCGGCCATGCGAAGTTTTGCGTGACCGCCTCTTTCCGTTACTTTTTCGTATGATTTAACGTCATCGTGAAATCAAACGGGTAATATCCTCTTCCAATCTGATACTCCGGATGGATGTTTTTCGTCCATCCGTTATCCCCGCCAAGTCCGGCGTGGTACGCGTCCAGAGAGAGATAATGGTAACCGTCCGTTACCAATTCGTCCTGATAACCGGCCTTTGCATAAGTATCCGTGGAATAGGGAAGCGCGCTGAAATGAAACGGTTTGGCCGCAGTGAAAGTCAGTGCGGCATCAATCTGCAGGAAAACCGTATCCTCATGCCCGCCGCATTCACAAGGAACGACGTAAGGCACGTTTTCTTTTGAAATCGTCGAATGATACAATCCCATAAAGGCGGTCGACTTGCGGTCGGCGTAGGTTTCCTGCGGCCCTCTTCCATACCAGCACAAGTTTTCCATGCGCTTTGGTATACGGAAGGCGAAGCCGATGCGCGGCAGGGTGTCGGCAACACATTCGTTTAACACGAAGCCGTTCAGGCGGATTCCCTCGCTGCCAATCATCCAGGTGATTTGCGCGTGGATTTGCGGCTGACTCCAAGTTAGCGCGGCCTCAATGATGACATGATTCTCACCCTTGTGGATGGACAGTGTCTTAATGTCATATGCGATGCCAGTGCCACGGTTTTGCGTGTCCGTCGAATTCGAGTTTTGCATGGCGGTGGAAGGAAGCCCGGCCAGCTTCCAGTCGAAATCGTAATTTGCTCCCGGGTTGTGCGTGCCCTCGTCAATACCTGTCGGCGCGCGGAAAAACTGGAACTGTCCGCCGGAAAGCAATTCTTCCCCGTTTTGGCAAATGGAGCAAAACGTGGCCGTCTTTTTGTCAAAGACGTAAGTCGTTTCATTTGTGGTACATGCATTTGCGACGATTGTGAGTTTGTTCGCGTCTTCTTTTACATCAAGCGCGTCTGCAAACAATTCGGCCTGCTTGATAGTCAGCCGTTTGTTTGATACGGCAATCTGCTTTTGGAAGATGGAATGTCCCGCCGCCGCATAGAAAGTATCCTCTTTTAATACAACCTTGCAGTTCAAATAGCTTTCTCCATCTTCTACGGAGAGTCCTCTCCCGGAGGCATCCGCCAATATTTCTTCCAATGGAATTTCATCACTGGCACCCGGGGCGGCACTTAAGTCCTTGCTTCCGGAGAGGAGTACCACGCCGTCCTTTACAAGTACCCAATCCAAGGCGTATCCGTCAAGGCTGCGGGAATGGAAACCATTGTCAATGTTCCATATGGTCTTCATACGGAAAGAACCGGTGGCGGGGTCTGGAACATAGCCCATGGTGGAGCTGACTTGCACCGGAGACTGGATGTTTTTTACTTCCAGTGAGCCGGGCTTGATGGACAAGTCTGGTAATACGACACCGTTTAAACACATGTCGGGCGTTTCGTCCAGAATGTCCTCGCCAAACGCGCCGCCGTAGAGATATTTTCCGTCTTTTAAAATGGCTTTGTCGGCAAAATCCCAGATGAAGCCGCCCTGGAAACGCGGATATTTACGGATGGCATCCCAATACATGGAAAAATTGCCATTACTATTGCTCTTGGCGTAAGCGTATTCGCAAGTGATGAACGGGCGTAAATCCGTGGAGTTGGCCATACATTCCTCAATCCAGTCCAAGGAAGGATACATCGGTGCAAGGATGTCGGAAATATTTGGCCCGGGATTCGAGGATTCATATTGCACGTAGCGGGTCTTGTCATATTCCTTGATCCAACCGTACATGGCGGCCTGGTTCATTCCGGCTCCGGATTCATTTCCCAGGGACCAAAGAATGACGCTTGGGTGGTTTTTGTCCCGCAGCACCATGCGCGAGGCACGTTCCATGTAAGCAGCCGTCCAGGCCGGGGAGGAGCTTAACTGTCCGCCGATACCGTGCGTTTCCACGTTTGTCTCGTCAACCAGGTAAATGCCGAGCTCGTCGCATAGGTCGTACCATTTTGTGCTGTCTGGGTAATGGCAGGTGCGTACCGCGTTAAAATTGAGTTGTTTCATGACGGCGATTTCTTTGCGCATGTGTTCTTCGCTTACGAAGCGGCCGGTTTCCGGACAAAAATCATGGCGGTTGACCCCGCGGATGACAAGTCTCTTTCCATTAAGCAAAAGTACGCCGTCCTTGGAAATGCGTACCTCGCGGAAACCGACCCGGCTGCTTTCCACATCAAGCACCGTCCCGTCGGGCGCGATCAACTTGATGAGCACAGTGTAAAGATACGGGGTCTCGGCCGTCCATAAGCTAGGCGCGGAGACGGGGAGCTCCACGCGGGCGACATATTTTTCCATCAGGTAGAAGCCGCAATGGGCAAAGGGCATGGAAGAGGCCGTTCCCACCTTTTTCAAATCGGCATCGTAAAGTTCGATTTCCGCATGATTTTCCCCATAGCGGGAATCGTGATTGTTCGGCCAAATCGTGACCGACAAAGTGGCCGCGTCATAGCGGGGAACGTCCGCGTCGGATGACATTTGCGTCATCAGCGCGTTCGAACTCATAAGGGAGGCCAGGGCGTTTGTCTGTTTGGGCTGCGAGAACAAGGTCTCTACTTTGAAGTCCTCGATGCGGCTTACCGGGCGGCTGTACATACGCACACTTCTGGTAATGCCGTACAAATGCCAGTAGTCCTGGTCTTCTAAGTAACTGCCATCGCAGAATTTCATGACCTGGACGGCCAGTATATTTTCCCCGGTGCGGACGTGGGGCGTGATGCAGAACTCGGCGTTTAGCTTGCTGTCTTGTGAATATCCGGCGAATTCGCCGTTGACCCAGAGGTAGAAGCAGGACTCCACGCCCTCGAAATCGAGGAAAATATCCCGCCCCGCGTGGGATTCGTCCACGGTAAATCTGGTGCGGTAGCACCCGGTCGGATTTTTTTCGGGCACGTTTGGCGCGTCCAATTCCATTGTACCGTTTGCCAGCTCGATTTCAAAATGGGAAGCATGGTCACCGCGCTTGAACGGATATAAAATATTTGTGTAAATTGGTTTCCCGTAACCCTGATATTCCCAGCAGGAAGGGACGCAGATTTCATTCCATGTGCCGTCATCGTAGTCTGCGGCATAAAAGCCTTGTGGAACCGTCTCGGGGGACGTGGCCATGTGAAATTTCCACATGCCGTCAAGGGAGGAGACGTATTTGGAAGACATGCGGTCGCAACCTAGCGCCTGCCCGGTGGATTCGTACGCGCCGGACGGAGCGTGCATGGGATGGCGCATCCGCTGGAAAACGGCCGGGTTCTCCCAGTCGCGCGGGAGAGCATCGTTAAAAGGGGTTCGGTCAGTCTGATTCATCATAAAAACCTCGCTTTCTGTTGGACGGAATCTTGTTTACGATACATTATGGGAAAATCGCGACACCGTCATTTCTTTGAAGATAGTATACCAGATGATGCATGGGGATAAAATGTCTTAAGTGGCAAAAAATTTGTTAGATTTGGTAAAGAATGCCGATTTATCTGGAATTAGTACTAGAGGATTGCTATAATCATACTATGAGTATTTAAAGTATGTCAAAAATCGATGGATTTGATAAAGGATTTATGAGGGGGGAAACTGAAATAAATGAAATCGAGGGATGAAAGGGTTGGAGAAGCGAAATTAGGGAAGAGAGAGCTTGAGGAAAAAATTCATTCAATGGAAAGTGATGTCAGCTATCGTTGTGTTGGGGAAGACTTTGACGAGGGCGTGGTGGCATGTGGATTTATGCGAAAACGCACCAGGGGACGGTCGCAAATTGATTTTCAGGTGGGGTACTACAGCGGCTTTTTCTTGCTTGCCGGAAGCGGGTTGTATGTGACGGAGGACGGACGTGAGTTTCCGATACGGGCGGGAGATTTTGTGCAGCGTTTGCCTGGGAAAATGCATTCCACATATGTGGAGCCGGACGGGGAATGGCTGGAGTTTTTTGTCAGTTTAGGCAAAGGTCGATATCAGGCCGTGAAAAAACTGGGATTATTGCCGGAAGCGTGCGTGAGCAGGTGTCCGGTGGAGGACATGTTGGAAGATTGCAGCATGCATTTGGAGCGGTTGAAAGAAGCTGCAAACGGGGAGCTTGGCATATTGCTTGCGGGGCAGGAAATGTTGCTTCATGAGCTTTTGCGGCACGGAGAAAATCGAGTGGAGCAAGAAATGGAGCAAAAGCGGGAGCGGGCGAACAAGGCGGGGGAGCCGATGATTGGACGCGCGGAGAACGATTCAGATAAATATGCGGAGAAAATGCGCCAGGCGGCGGACATTTTATCGGCGAATCCAAGTGCAAATTTGAATATGGAAGAGGTGGCGGAAAGCCTCTCGATGGGATATGAGACGTTTCGTAAGCAATTCCGCAAGCGGACGGGACTTTCCCCGGCGGATTACCGGTTGCGGCACAAAATGCGTCAGGCCTGCCACATGCTGGATGCCGGGATCAGCATTAAGGAAACGGCGGCGTTGACGGGGTATGCGGACGTTTATACGTTTACCAGGCAATTTGCCAAGACGATGGGCAGCACGCCGGGAAAATATAGGAGCAGAGTAAGGAACTTAACAGTTCCTAACAATCGAGGATTGTAAAGCGAAACGTGTTTTGCTATAATGTGAGTTAAGATTTGGCCGAGATATTATCAAGGTCAGGAGGATGGAAACATGCACGAAATTGTCAAGGCAATGGAAGAGCGCAGGGGAATTCGAAAATTCAAGTCTGACATGTCGGCAAAGGAGGGAATCGGGCATTGTGCCGCGGGTTACATGGAGGGAGAATTGCCGGAAGCCGTGAAACGCAAGGAGGGCGGAGTGTTTTGGGCGGAATAGGGGGAAGCAGGTTGGAGATTCGTTTTGCGAAAAGCGAGGATGCCGCCTGGCTTGTGCAATATGACAAGCATATTTCCGAAGAGGAGATGGGGCATGCCATATTGCGAAATCGTGTTTATATCGCCGAGAAAGATGGACGGTTCGTGGGATGGCTTAGATACAATTTGTTCTGGGACAACATTCCGTTCATGAACATGCTGTATGTCATGGAAGAATATAGAGGAAGCGGGGGCGGCAGGAAGCTGGTCGAGTTTTGGGAGAGCGAGATGGAACGGCAGGGATACTCAAAAGTGATGACTTCGACCCAGGCAAATGAATACGCGCAGCATTTTTATATCAGGCTGGGCTATGAGGCGATGGGTGGGTTCCTGCTGGGTGGTGAACCATATGAAATGCTATTTGCGAAGGAAATAAGGCATGAGGGGAATGGGTAAACCAACATGGAGGAATATTAGGTATTAAACAAAAATTAAGGATTACATGCTTGGTTTATGAGAAATAATTGTTTAGTTAGCTGTAAGAGCTACGGGGGATGACATATGGCGGAAAGTCAAAATATAGAATATAAAGAGTCATGGCGTGATGAATATTTGAAATGGGTATGTGGTTTTGCTAATGCACAAGGTGGAACGATATACATCGGGGTGGATGATTCTGGAAACGTAGTAGGCGTGAAGAATGCGAAGAGATTGATGGAGGATATCCCGAATAAAATACAATCGGGACTCGGCATTGTTGCAGATGTCAATAGGATAAGCAAGGATGGGCAAGACTATATTGAAATAAAAGTAAATCCAAGCACTTATCCTATTAGTTATCATGGTGAATATCATTATCGGAGCGGTAGTACAAAGCAACAGATGACGGGCATTGCCTTGTCAGAATTTATTATGCGAAAAACTGGTGTCCGCTGGGAGGATGTCACTGTTGATGATATTTCGGTTGAAGATTTGGATGAAGAGAGTTTTAAAATATTTCGTAGAGAGGCATTGAGAAGTAAGCGAATGACGCAAGAGGAACTGGATATTCCGAATGAAGAACTGCTAAGTAAGTTACATCTGATGTCTGGTGGAAAGTTAAAAAGGTCTGCCGTGTTGCTCTTCTATGGTGATCCCGCCGTGGTTCAGAACGGCAGTCATGTACAAATGGGAAAGTTTGGGGAAGGCGCGGATTTACAGTATCAGGATATCTTGGAAGGCTCGCTAATCACTACTGCTGATAAAGTGGTCGATTTGATTTATCTTAAATATTTGAAAGCCAAGATTACCTATGCACATGATAGACGTGTAGAGACTTATCCTTTTGCAAGGGCGGCCATTCGCGAGGCCGTTTATAATGCTATTGCACATAATTGCTATATGTTCGGCAGTCCCATACAGATTCGTATCGAGGATGAAGCGATGATTATCAGTAATCGGTGTATTCTGCCGGAAGGATGGACGGTGGAAACTCTGATGAGGCCACATGATTCCATACCGTATAACCCAGATATAGCAAATGTGTTCTATCGCGCAGGGTATATTGAACGTTGGGGACGCGGCATTGAAAAAATTTGTGATGCGTGCAAGGAACTTGGTGCTGAACTTCCGATATATGAGCTGCGCGGTAATGGTCTTCGTGTTCATTTCTCAGCATTGCAAAGTGCGCTGATAAAAGATTCCAAAGCACCAAAGCACCAAAACACCAAAGCACCAAAGCACCGAAGCGTTAACGATGATGTAATGACATTTAGGATTATTGAAATAATAAAGGATACGCCAACGATTTCGCAGGAGGAATTGGCTAAGCGGCTAGGAACAACAAGACGATTGGTGCAAATGAGAATGAATATTCTGAAAGATGCTGGCCACGTAACGCGTGTTGGCGGCAAACGTTATGGGCATTGGGAAATTAGATAGACTATGGAAGTGAAGATTAAAGTCAGTTTTAGTGAAGCAACAAAGGGTGATGAAAATGAGATTATTTATTGCGATACAATTTGACGAGCCGATTCTGGCGGCTTTGACCAACCTGCAAGAGGAAATGAAGACACAAAACGTGGAAGGGAATTACACCCATAGGGAGAATCTGCATCTGACGCTCGCGTTTATCGGGGAATACGGGAATTCTGACGACGTGCTTGACGCGATGGAATTGTCGGATTTCCGGTCATTTGACATTGTGCTGGACGGCGTGGGATGTTACCATGGCGACTTGCTCTGGGCAGGAATCGCTGACAATGAAGAGCTCGCCTCCTATGTGAAGCGGCTTCGCAGGGAGTTATCCAATCAGGGCATCCCGTTTGACCGGAAGCGGTTCATCCCGCACATTACGTTGATTCGGAAAGCCTTCTATCGAAGCGGACAAGGACTGCCGGACATAAATTCACCGGTCGGGAAGATGCGGGTAAGCAGGATTTCTCTTATGAAGTCGGAGCGCGGCAAGCGGGGGATGATCTATACGGAAATCGGAGGAGTGGGGGAGGAATAGATGTTTTAGGCGGCGATGTATGCCGCCTATTTCTGCCTGTTTCTGCCTATACCGCCATATTTTGTTCTGTTTATACTCCCGCTGTATTTTGCCTGGCATTCCTTTCCGTCTCTTTGATCGTTTTATTCCATTTTAGTGCCAGGAATGCGCCGACGGCCAATGCGAAAATGAGTGTCACGGCGGTGGAGAACGCGATGCCGTACATTTGGAACGCATGGTTCATGAGAAACAGAATCGGCAGGTAAAAAAGTCCCTTGTCGAGCAGCGCCGTGAAGGTGGCGTAGGCCGCCTGGCCGGTTGCCTGCATGAAGGTCTGGCAAAGCTGGTACAGTCCGTAAAACGGCCCGGTACAGATGGAAGCAAGCACCATGATTTGGCCGTATTCGATGACCTCCGCATTGTCGATGAAGGCGGAGATAATCGGGGTGCGGGCAACGTAGCAGCCCGCGCTTAGGACGAATCCGAGCACGACCGTGAAAACGCCGGTGTTGCGGATGATGGAGTACATCCGTTTTAAGTCGCCCCGCCCGTAATTGTAAGAAATGGCAGGCTGGAGTCCCATGCAGATGGCCATCAAAAGCATCGTGATGACCATGGCCAATTTTCCGGCCACGCTCTGTGCGGACAAGGCCACGGAACCGTATCCGATCATCATCCGGTTGGAAATCATGTGGGAAATGCTGTTTAGCATGGTGCTGCAGCACATTGGAAGTCCCAGCGTGACCACCGGCAGAAAATACTCTTTACGGAACGTGAAATATTTTGGATAAGGACGAAATGCCGGTTGCTTCTTCCATAAATAATACACAAGGTAAATGCTCGTCAGTATGTTGCCAATCACGGTCGCCAGGGCGGCACCGGCCACGTCCCAGTGGAATACCATGATGAACAAAGCGTCCAGTATAATGTTACTGACCGTTCCAAGGAGGTTTGAAACCATGGACTGGGAAGCGGCTCCGTCGGCGCGGATGACGCAGTTATACGTCTGGTTGAACATGACGAAGGGCGCTCCCAGTGAAAAAATCATTAGGTACTGGCAAGTGTATTCCATGGTACTCTCATCGGCACCGAGCATCGCGGCAATCGGGCGGATGGCGAACAAGACAATCAGCATAAATGCGATGCCGACCGCCAATGCGCTATAACAGCAGATGCTGCAGAAGGATTTGATTTTTGTATGGTCCTTGCGTCCGAGTGCCATGGAGATGGAGGTGCAGCCGCCGTTGCCGAACAAGGTCGCCACGCCGGACAGAATGGTGAAAAACGGCATGGAGAGGGAAATGGCGGCGATTTTGTTGGGATCGCCGGTCTGGCCGATGAAGTAGGTGTCCGCCATATTGTAAATAATCATTACTAATATTATGACGACGGATGGAATGCACAGTTTAATCAGTAGTTGTGGGAAGCTTCCTTCAGCCAGTATGGCCTCGTTTTTGTTGATAGAGGATTTTCCGGTTTTCGATTTGGCGAGGGTATCCCCTTCGCTTGAGATGGCCGGAATTTCTTGTGATTCGTTTTGCGTCTGAGTAGTATTTTTTGTGTCGTTCATAGTTGTCTGCCTCCTTGTAAATGATTATGTATAGTGGATCACAAAATAATTTGTCGTCCACTATGACCCTGCCGGGGGATGCGCACGATTTTTGCAAGGAAATATTTGCGTTTGTACGCGGCAAAAATTGGCGCAGTAAACGCCAAAGGTAAAAATTTTTGTCGTTTACTATAAATGACTTCGAATCTACACTTGTCGAATTAATATATTTATAGTATAATCTGTTTGCAAGAAAAAATCAAGAGTCAAAACAACTACAAGTGTAGGAATAATAAAATCCTGGGAGTGAGACGATGAATAAAAAAGGAAATCAGAGGTATCAGGAGACATGTCAGAGAATTGAGGAAGCCGTGATAGCACTTTTAGAGGAAAAAGAGGTGGAGCAAATCACGGTCAGTGAAATTTGCCGGAAAGCACAAGTGCACCGCACGACATTTTACGGGCATTATGATGATATACCTGATTTGATGAACCATGTGGCGGGGCAGATGTATTCCCATGTGATGGAGGGATTCAAGCTGACGGACGGCGCGACACCGGGAGAAGGTTTTATAAAATTGTTTTACTATATCAAGGAAAATAGGCAGATGTTTCGGAGCCTGATGGATTATTACAGTTCCAAGCGATATAAATTCGCCATTCTCCCGTCAGAGATGGAACAGCATGTGAAGGAAATCATGAAGAAGTCCGGGTATGAGGAGAGGGAGGTGGGCTTATATTATTATATTTTCTTTACGGAGGGCTTGAAGGCGGTAATCTATCATTGGCTGGAACGGGATTGTGCGGAATCTCCGGAGAAAATGTGGAAGATTGTCGCGAAGGAGTATGAACCGTTGCACATGGAAAAGATTCAAAAGAAAAAGGGGAGAAAGAAGACGGACTAAGTAGGTTAGGACATGAAAAAAACAAAACCACGAAAGAAAAAGCCAAAATTTGCTATGCTAAAATTGCACTTTCGTGTATAATAGGAAGAAGTGTGAGGACGGGGTGCTTTTGAAGAATCTCGTCAAATGCCAGAACAAGGAGGAAGCTTAGTATGCAGTACTTATGTAATCCAGTAAACATTGATTATCATTACCAGTTTAACAAAGTGCAGATGCCGGACATGCCGGGAGACGCGCCGCTGCAGGTGGCGCGGGAGGCGGCCGACCCGTCCATGATTCAGTTTAAGGGAAGGTATTATATCTTCGCGTCCATGAATTTAAGCGTATGGGTGTCGGATGACATGGCAAATTGGAAGAGTTATCGCCTGCCGGACAATCTGCCGCTTTACGACTATGCGCCGGACGTGCGTGTGATTGGCGACTATGTGTATTTCAGCGCATCCAAGAGAGAGGAAGTTTGCGACTATTACCGTACGAAGGACGTGATTAACGGACCTTATGAGCGTATCGAGGGAACGTTTGACTTCTGGGATCCGAACTTGTTCGTGGATGACGATGGCAGGATTTATTTTTATTGGGGCTGTGCGAATGTGACTCCGGTGTGGGGCGTGGAGCTTGACCCGGAGACGATGAAGCCTTTGACCGAGCGCAAGGAACTTATCTGGGGAGATGCCTGGACAAAGGGGTATGAACGATGCGGAGAAGACCATTGTCAGCCGCCGTATACAAAAGAAGAGGCGGAAATGCGCTATCAGGGCTTCTTGCAGATGCGCGGCATGAAAGATTCTGAATTATCTGACAGTATGAGAATTATGCTTCGCGGCTACATGAGTGGAGATCCGTATATCGAGGGGGCATGGATGGACAAGTACCAGGGCAAATATTATTTGCAGTATGCCTGTCCGGGAGCGGAGTTTAACGTATATGCAGACGGCGTATATGTGGGTGATTCCCCGCTTGGACCATTTGAACTGGCGGAAAACAATCCGTTTTCTTATAAGCCGGGCGGTTTCCTGCCGGGTGCGGGACATGGTTCCACGATGTGGGACAAGCACGGAAACTTATGGCACGCGTCAACGATGAGAATCGGCATCAATCACCAGTTTGAGCGCCGTGTCGGTATCTGGCCGGCAGGATTTGACGCGGATGGCGAGTTGTTCTGTAATCAGAGGTATGGGGACTGGCCGATGGCGATTGACCAGGCGAAGCAGGATCCGTGGAAAGACCCGGACTGGTATTTGCTGAGCTACAAAAAGGCGGTGAGTGCCTCCTCCGCAGAAGAAGGCAAAGGGCCGGAGCTGGCGGCGGACGAGAATGTCCGGACCTGGTGGCGCGCGGCGAGCGAAGAGCGCGGCCAGTGGATTTGCATGGATCTGGGGGACGTGTGTGACGTGCGCGCCGTGCAAATAAATTTTGCGGACGACAAGATTGACATTCCGATTCCGGGCGAGGTTCGCGGAACGTCGCAGGCGCGATATATTGAGGAAGCGGATTTGATTACCCGCTGGATTTTGGAAGGCTCCGAGGACGGGGAAAACTATTTCGTACTGGAAGACAAGTCGGACGTGATGACCTGTTTGCCGCACGACCTCGTGGTGAAAGAGGACGGCGTCAAGATACGTTTTGTCAAATTGACGATTTTGGAGATTCCGTATGACCAGAAACCATGTATTTCCGGACTCCGTGTATTTGGAATCGGAAACGGGGAAGCACCGAAAGCACCAAAATTTACGGTAAATCGCACAACAGATATTGACATGGAAGTGAAAATTGAGGATAATGGAGCGGTAGGTTATAATATTCTCTGGGGACACACGCCAGAAAAGTTATATCACAGCTACATGGTTTTCGGCAAAGACGCGCAGACTATTGGTGCATTGGTCAAAGGAAGGAATTATTATGTGAGGGTCGACGCATTTAATGAAGTGGGTATCGCGGAAGGCGAAGTAGTGGCACTGTAATGGAAGGAGAAAATCGTAATGAATTTAAATTTAAGACCGAAGGAAGAATGTAAATTTGATGCCGTGTCATTGGGAGAAGTCATGCTCCGGCTTGACCCGGGCGAGGGAAGGATCCGTACGGCGAGGAGTTTTCGCGCGTGGGAAGGCGGCGGAGAGTACAACGTAATCCGCGGACTGCACAAGTGCTTCCGCATGAACACGGCCGTGATTACCGCGTTCGCGCAAAACGAGGTCGGCCTTTTGATGGAAGACTTTATCGAGCAGGGCGGCGTGGACACGTCCCTCATCAAGTGGATGAAGACGGACGGCATCGGACGCATTTGCCGTAACGGCTTGAATTTTACGGAGAGAGGATATGGCATCCGCGGGGCGGTTGGCTGCTCCGACCGTGCCAACACGGCGATTTCCAAGGCGACGCCGGAAGATTTTGATTTTGAATATATTTTTGGCGAATTGGGTGTGCGTTGGCTGCATACAGGCGGCATTTACGCGGCGTTGTCCGAGCAGTCTTGCGAGACCGTTCTGGCGGCGATTAAGACGGCGAAGAAGCATGGCACCATCGTGTCTTATGATTTGAATTACCGTCCTTCCATGTGGAGCGCGATTGGCGGCCAGGCAAAGGCGCAGGAAGTCAACAAGGAAATCGCGCAGTATGTGGACGTCATGATTGGAAATGAAGAGGACTTCACGGCCTGCCTTGGTTTCGCCATCGAGGGCAATGACGAGAACTTGAAGACGCTGAACCTGGACGGATATAAGAAGATGATTAACGAGGCGGCCAGGACGTACCCGAACTTCAAGGCCGTGGCAACGACGCTTCGCGAGGTGAAGACCGCGACGGTCAATGACTGGAGCGCGATTTGCTGGGCGGACGGCGAGATTTACAAGGCCAAAGATTACAAGGGTCTGGAAATCATGGATCGCGTGGGCGGCGGGGATTCTTTCGCTTCCGGCTTGATTTATGGCCTGATGACGACGGAAAATGCCGAACTGGCGGTCAATTATGGCGCGGCGCACGGCGCGTTGGCCATGACCACGCCGGGCGACACGACCATGGCCAGCAAGAAAGAGGTAGAGGCCATTATGGGCGGCGCGGGCGCGCGTGTACAGAGATAAGAACAAAGAATATTCAACGTGTATAGACGGCATTGCCGGCCACGGGATTATGAGCAAGGAGTCTTCCAATGTATTGGAGGACTCTTTGGTTCTACGTCTTATGGTAGGTAGAGGCGGACGCGATGATGCCTACGAATTGCTCCGCGCTTTGGGACTCTGGTATCATCATTATGTTTTAGGGAGAGGGTTGCATTTATGGAACGGAAATTAACGGGGACACAGTTAAAGTGGCTGGCAATCATCATGATGGCGATTGACCATGTGGGAGCCGTGATCGTGGGGGGCTTTGTCTTTTTTCAGGGGATGGTCATAAATCCAAATCTTGAACACGTATATTGGCTGATGCGAAATATCGGCCGCCTGGCATTCCCGATTTTTTGCTTTTTGCTGGTGGAGGGCTTCTTTTATACCAGAAGCCGCAAAAATTACATGATAAGGCTGTTTCTGTTTGCATTGATTTCCGAATTCCCGTTTGACCTGGCGTTTGGCGATTCCTACATCGACATGGAATACCAAAACGTATTTTTTGTGCTGTTTATCGGATTTGCCGTCATCTGGATTATGGAAAATCTGAAAGGAAGTCCGGTGCGGCAGACGCTTGTGATGTTAGCGGGCTGTGTCTTGTCCGAGATCATCATGTGCGACTATGGCCTGATCGGGGTAGTGCTTATCGTGATTTTTTACGCGTTCCGGCAGGATAAGACAAAAAGAGCCGTGGTGGGAGCACTCTGGCTGTATTTCGGCACGATGCTTCATTTTGCGGTGGAATTAGGGCCGTGGATTGTTTTGTATGAAAATAAGTTGGAGGTGGCCGCCTATCTTTCGGATTCGGGTCTGGCGGAATTTCCGGGCGTCCTTGCATTTATTTTGGTTGGCATGTACAATGGGGAGAAGGGAAAACCATTTCCCAAGTATTTCTTCTATGCTTTTTATCCGTTGCATTTGTTGCTTCTGGGCATGATAAGACAGCGGCTGTTCGGGTTTTAAGGCGCGGGACGTTTACAAAGAACGGGTTCGGCCGTGGATAAGTTTTCATGGGAGGAAAGGAAAGATGACGTTTTGGATACCGTTGATGATTGCGCTTGTTTTATGCGGCATATTTTTTACGTATCTATGGCAGCAGTTTGAGCGCAGGAGGGAACTGGGGCTACTGTCCGATGCGATAGAACGGATTTTGCGGGGCGAGGATCAAGAGGCGGAGATTGTGGTGAAAAAGACGCGGCGAATTCCTTACAAGGATACCTTCTTTTCTCGCATATGTCATAAACTGAACCGTTTGGAACAAAGGATGGATGGATGTTATGAGCAGATTGCGGCCGACCGTGATTCGATGAAGGAGTCGATTACGGAAATTGCCAATCAACTGCGTACGCCGCTTAACAATCTGGAGGTTTATCTGGACTTTTTGGAGGGCGGCCATTTGACGCAAGAAGAGCAGGCTCGTTATTTGGGGACGGTTCGCGCGTCCGAGCAGAAAATCCGGCTCCTTACAGAGAACTTTCTCAAAATGTCGAGGCTGGAAAACCGCATGATCAGGGCGTCTCGGGAAGAGTGGGATTTGCTGGCGACGATGGAGGCGGCCGTGGAATTGCTCTCGCCCGAAATGAAGGAAAAACAAATCGTCCTTAAGACCAGTTTCCCGAAGAAGCTTCATTTTCCGCATGATGCGGATTTGCTAGGCGAGGCGGTGCGAGATGTGCTTGACAACGCGGTAAAGTATAGCAGTGCGGGAGGGAAAATCGAGCTTGGCGCAAGACAGAGCGAGATGTTTACACAAATCTGGGTGCGCGATTATGGAATCGGAATTCAGGAGGGCGACGAGGCAAAGGTGTTCCGGCGTTTTTATCGGGCAGAAAATGCGAAGGAGCAGGAAGGCTTTGGCATCGGCTTGACAATCGCGCGGGAAATCGTGCTGCAGCACGACGGGTTCATGCAGGTTGTTCGCCAGAAAGACGGAACCCGCGTGGAAATTTATATGGAAAATTCATAGCGTCCGTACACCGACGCTAAGCGCGTTCTCGTAAGTGGCAAAGCGGTCGGCTTGGACGTTTTGACGCTGGCCGCGAGAATTTGCGTGCATCCTCGCGGTCAATCAGCGCGGTGATTGGCCGGGATGGACTGGTTACCTTTCCGGCCGTTCGCTGGAAACGTCCGGATGTAAAAAGGTATATTGGAGCGCTTTCACTTCGCTCGTGTCGACCATGGTAAGAATGACGTTCCCGCTTTCCAGATACCAAACGTCGTTTGGATTTGCCATGGCGGCGAACTTGTCAGAATTGAATTGATAGCCGCTCTCGCCTAGTACGTCCTCCGTCTCGCTGTGGATTTTGTCGTACATGGCTTTCAAGTCTTCGGAATCATTGCTCTCGTACAGCCATGACATGCATACGAGCATTTCCTTGTCGTCAAACATGTACTTGATGGTTCCGTCCAATTCGTCATATTCTTTGGGATAGGTGTACGTCGTGCCTCCGTATACGGAATCGTAGGATTCCTTGCATTCGCCTTCAAGCGCGATGATGTCTTCCAAGGTGGAGTTCCAGGTAATCGTCGTGAAGGGGCATTTCATTTCCTTTTTCTGGCATCCGGCAATGAACAAGGTGGAAAGTGCCAAAACTAGGAGAAAAGCAATCTTGCGTGTCTGCTTCATGATAGTACCTCCATAATTTTAAGTCGTTCTATTTGACGTGAACGTATTGTTTATAGTATACAATAGTTGGGCGTGAATGACAATAGCGTGCTTGCTTTTCCCATGCTTGTGGAAAGTAAGTGGGTGATACATTTCATTTCGACCCTTGCCGTTTTGAAAATTAGGGAGTATAATAGCCTTGCTTGTGAATATGGTTGAAAAGGGTGGTGTGACATGCCGGCAACGATGCGTGACGTGAAAAATAAAACGGGTTTGTCTCTGGCGACGATTTCCAAATATTTAAATGGCGGAAACGTGCTCCCGGAGAACAAGGTTCTGATTGAAAATGCAATTAAGGAATTAAATTATGAAGTGAATGAAATCGCAAGGGGACTTGTGAAGAACAAGACGAAGATCGTCGGGGTCATGGTGCATGACATTGAGAGCTTTTTTTCGGGAAAACTGTTGCACTATATAGGGCGGGAACTTCGGAAATATGGGTACGGGATTATGATTTGCGATTCCAATAATGACGAGGCGGTGGAGGCGGAAAACCTTAAGTTCCTGGTTAGCCGGAAGGTGGACGGCATCATCGTGCTGCCGGTGAACATGAAAGGGACGTTTTTGAAACCGGCGAGGAAAAGGGGCATTCCCGTGGTTCTGGTGGATCGCTCGGTTCAGGACGAGGAGTTTGACTGTGTGGGGATTGACAACAAGGTGGCGGCCTTTCGGGCGGTGGAGCTTTTGCTGAAAAATAACCACAAGGACATCGCGATTATTGCCTCGGACGTGGAGTACACCGGGGTGGAACGAATCAAAGGGTATAGGGAGGCAATGTGGCAGGCGGGCCTTGAAGTGAAGGGCGAATATATAAAGACCGGCCGCCATTCGGTCGAAACGGGGTATGAAAGGATGAAGGAACTGCTGGCGGATCCGCATCGCCCTACGGCCGTGTTGATGGGAAATTATGACACGATGCTGGGCGGGGTCTTGGCGGTAAACGAGTCGGAGTTTTCTTGTCCGGAGGACATTTCGTTAATCGGGTTTGATTCCTTGTTGGTAAGCGGGTTGGTGAGTCCGAGTTGGTACGTGGTCGTGCAGCCGATGGAGGAAATTTGTGAAAAGACGGTGAAATTGTTGCTGAGTCGGATTGAGAGTGAAGAAGACGCGGCACCGGTCAAAATGTGGCTTGGAACGAAGATACAAGAAGGAGAGTCCGTCCGTGCCATTTGAAAGAACGGATTATAGGACTGCCGATGGCGTTCGATGCGTATAAGTGGAAATGGAAGAGGTGGAACCGATTGTCTCGAATGGGACGGTCGATTCTACTTCTTTTTTTCTATGTGCACGAACAAGGACAAAACACAGAACGAAACGTTTCGCTTAAATATTGCGAAAGATATTGACAGTGGGCGGCTGATATGATACAATGTGCACTATAGAAGAAAAAATCAATGCCGAAACATATAAAGATTGCCTAAAAATAGACAATGTGCGCGGAGGAAATCTGACAAGGCGTGAGAGCGAAACGTTACGCCATGGAAGGGGTGCGCACGTATGCGGCGGCGGGATGAAAAGGCGAGTAAAGGAATCGTTTATGAAGGAGGAGTGGAAGTGGAGAAAATCAAACAAAATGCACTTGTGAAAAAGGTGGGATTTAACAGAATTGTCTTGATTTGCGTGTTGCTTCTGATGTATTTGGCGTTTTGCATCTTGACGGGAGGCGCTTTCTTCGGAATCTCACGTATCACAAACGCATTGAATTATGCGTACTTTTTGGGATTTTTGTCTCTCGGCGTGACGTTCGTCATTGCCACGGGCGGAATTGATTTCTCGATTGGACCAGTCATGTTCTGTTGTGCGTTGGTTTCCGGATACAGCCTGACGACGTACGGGGTGCCGATGGCACTTAGCTTGATTATGAGCGTGCTGATAGGTGTCTTGTTCGGGACGTTTAACGGATATCTGGTGGCGTACTGGAAAGTGCCGCCGTTCATCGTGTCGATGGCAAGCATGAACATCGCGAAGGGCATTGCCGCCGTGTTTACGAAGACGCAGTCCGTGAGCTGGCCGCAGGCATCGGCGGAGGGCGGATGGTATCGTAATTTTGTAAATATGAACGGTTTTCCGGTCGGACTTGTCGTGTTTTTGGTGGTGGCGGTGATATGTGCCATCGTGCTGAACCAGACGAAGTGGGGACGTTACATACTTTGCCTTGGTAGCAACGAGGAAGCCGTCAGGCTTTCCGGCGTGAACGTGAAGCGGTGGAAGATGCTGGCCTACATCATCTGCGGCACCCTGGTCGGCATTGCTTCCATCTACTTTGTGGCGGCATACACGACGGTACAGCCGGGATATGGCGACCAGTATAATAATGAAGCGATTGCCGGATGCGTCATGGGCGGCACGTCCATGGTCGGAGGATTGGCTTCCATCAGCGGCACGGTGATTGGCGTGTTCATCATTTCTCTTTTGCAGCAGGGTATTCTCGCGCTTGGATTTACGAAAGAATACCAGTACATTATTACCGGTCTGATTGTTATTGCGGCGGTTTACGCGGACGTTTCCGCAAGGCGCAGGAAGAATTAAGGCTCGGATGGAAGAATCAGATGGCGAGAAAGGAGAAATGAGGATATGGGCGAAGTTATTTTGACGATGAAAGATATTGACAAATCGTTTCCGGGTGTTCACGCGCTGGATCATGTGGACTTGGAAGTGAGGAAGGGCGAAGTCCTCGCGTTAATGGGCGAGAACGGCGCGGGCAAGTCCACCTTGATGAAGGTGCTGACGGGCATTTATAAGAAAGATTCAGGCACGATTACATATGAAGGGAAGGAAGTCGAGTTCAAGAACACGAGAGAGGCTCAGGACGCGGGCATCGTCATCGTGCATCAGGAACTGAACATGTTGGGACACTTGACGGTCGCACAGAACTTGTTCATCGGTCGGGAGTTCAAGAAAGGAATTCAGATTGACGACAAGAGGATGAACGAGGAAGCGAAGAAGCTTTTCGACCGGCTGAACGTGAGCATTGATCCGAAGGAGACGATGTCGAACCTGACGGTAGGCAAGCAGCAGATGTGCGAGATTGCCAAGGCGGTGTCGTTTGACGCGAAGGTCATCATTTTTGATGAACCGTCGGCGGCCCTTACGGAGTCGGAGATCGAGGAGATGTTCAAAATCATCCGTGACTTGAAGAAAAAGGACATCGCGATGGTATATATATCACATCGTATGGACGAAATCAAGGTCATCACGGATCGCGTGACGGTCATGCGTGACGGCACTTACGTGGGAACCTTGATTACAGAAGAGTGTACGAAGGAAGACATCATCAACATGATGGTCGGCCGTGTCATTTACGAGGATCCGAAGACGGAGAGCGCGGTGCCAAAGGACGCGCCGGTCGTCTTGAAGGTGGAGCATTTAAATGCCGGAAAAATGGTGCAGGACGTGAGCTTTGAACTACACAAGGGCGAGATACTTGGCTTCTCGGGATTGATGGGAGCCGGTCGGACGGAGACCGCGAGGGCGTTGTTCGGAGCCGACCCGAAGGAGAGCGGCGACATTTACATCAACGGGCAGAAGGTGACGATTAATACCCCGCAGGATGCCGTGGATTATGGCCTTGGGTATCTTTCAGAGGATAGAAAGCGTTATGGTATCGTGGTGCAGAAGACGGTGGCACAAAACACGACGATGGCGTTTATGAAGAACTTCATGAAAGGCATTTTTATTGACAAGAAGAAAGAGACGGACGTGGCTAAGGAATATGTGGACGCGTTGGCGACCAAGACGCCAAGCGTGGAACAGTTGGTCGTGAACTTGTCGGGTGGTAACCAGCAGAAGGTGGTCGTCGCCAAGTGGCTAGCCAGGAACAGCGATATCCTGATTTTCGACGAGCCGACAAGGGGTATCGATGTTGGCGCGAAGAACGAGATATACAAGTTGATGAACAAGCTGGTGGCGGAAGGGAAGTCCATCATCATGATTTCGTCGGAGATGACGGAAATCTTACGTATGAGCGACCGCATCGTCGTGATGTGCGAGGGCAAGAAGACGGGCGAGCTTGACATTGCCGAGGCGACGCAGGAGAACATCATGAACCTGGCGACGAGAGAGATTGCATAGAGGAGGGGGATGAGAAAATGGTGAAGAAAAGAGCGTTTGGCAAATTGAAGGGGCGCGAGGTCATGGTACTGGGAATCATCGTCGCGATGGTTATCCTATTCAGCTTCTTAAGTCCCACGTTTCGAACCTATCCCACTCTGGTGAGCGTGCTGGATAATTCGTATTATATCACATTGATGGCACTTGGTGTCACGTTCCCGTTGATTACGGGTGGCGTTGACCTTTCCATCGGAACCGGTCTGGTTTCTTATGCGCTGATTGGCGGCTACTTGATTATACATATGGATATGCCGGTGGGCGTGGGCATCCTGGCATGTATCGGCATGGGCTTGCTGATCGGCGTGTTTAACGGCGTATTGGTCGCGGTGATGGATTTGCCGCCGTTTCTGGCCACGCTTTGTACCTGCATGATTACGCGTGGACTTGGACCGGCACTTTGCGGAGGCTTTGGTGTTTCCTGGCCGTCGGCACTGTCGGAGAGTGGTACGTTCCGTAAGATTTTTAAATTTACGACCGCCGGGGGAACGGTGGTACCGATTGGTATCATCTTCATCGTGATTTTGGTGTTGATTATGTCTTACGTGCTAAATCACACGAGAGTCGGACGTTACACCATCGCGATTGGAAGTAACAAGGAAGCGACGCGGCTTGCCGGTGTGAACGTGAAGTTTTACCATATGCTGGCCTACATTATTTCAGGCCTTTTCGCAGGACTTGCGGGTGTCGCTTATGCGGCTACATACGCGACGATTTATCCGGGAGCCGGAGCGGGATTTGAGTTGGATGCCATCGGCGGTGCCATCGTGGGCGGTGTTTCGGCATCCGGCGGAGTTGGTTCGATTGTCGGCGCATTTTTAGGTGTCATCGTAATCTGTTTGATGAAGGTGGGATTGCCGTTTATCGGGCTTCAGGCGAACTGGCAGCAGATATTTACCGGCATCGTGCTGATTGCGGCGGTATTGGTGGACGTGGTAAAGAAGAAAAAATAAGCGAGGCGGCATCCGGCGAAAGTCTTGGAATGACGCGATGCCGGATAGCGTATGAATGGAATATGTCGTTCGAGGAAGAACTTCATATATTAAAAATCTCAACAAAAAAAGGAGGAACAAAAAATGAAAAAGAAAGTGTTGGCAATTTTGCTCGGTGCAGTGATGGTGTTGTCATTGGCAGCTTGCGGCGGCGGTGGCGACCAAGGGGGTGACTCGAAAGACAACACGAAGCAGGAAGCGGAAGGCGGTCAGGACGAAGGCGGCTCCCAGAGCAGCGATGGCGGTTATCACTTTGAAGTAATCGTAAAGAGCTTCCAGTCCACTTACTGGCAGGCAGCCGTTCAAGGTATCGACCAGGCTTGTGAAGAGTTGGGTGTTACGGCGAATGCCAATGGACCGGCAAACGAGTCTGATATCGCCGACCAGGTACAGATGATTAACGACGTAATCGAAAAGAAGCCGGACGGAATCGGTTTGGCGGCATGTGACACGAACTCTGTGTTGGATTCTCTGACAAAGGCAGCAGAGGCTGGCATTCCGGTCGTGTGTTTTGACACAGGCGTTGATGATGCTCCGGAAGGAAGCGTATATGCCACGGTAGCGACGGACAATGAGGCGGCGGGCGCGTGTGCGGCTGAGAACATGTTCCCGGTTATCGAGGATAAGGTAAAGGCTGCCACGACTGACGCGAAGGTTCGTATCGGTGAAGTTAACCAGGATGCCACGGCACTTAACATCCAACAGCGTGGTAACGGATTTATTGCCAAGATGATTGAGCTTTGTAACGGAGTTGACAAGAAGGTTGCGGTAGTTGGTAATGAATTTTATGTAAATGCGGCAGAAGGCACGGTATCCGAGGCAGAAGCGGAAGTTATTATCGAAGTAGGCGTTCCGGCGCAGACGACGGTAGACCTGGCTTCCACAGAAGCTCAGAAGATCATGGCGAAGGAAGACACGATTGCCATCTTTGGTTCCAACCAGACAACGGCAGAAGGCGTCATCACGGCAAACCAGACTCTGAACAAGCTGTCGACGGATCCAGAAAAGGGAATCATCGGCGCAGGTTTTGATGCCGGTACTCCGCAGAAGGAAGCCATCATGAACGGCCAGTTCATTGGTTCCGTAACGCAGTCCCCGTTGATGATGGGTTACGAGTGTATCCAGACCCTGAACAAGATTGCCAAGGGCGAAAGCGTATCCGACATCCCGATGGATGGTTACTGGTATGATACGGAAAACATGGAAGACGACAACATTGCACCAAACCTTTATGACTAATGTTTGAATAGGTATTGTGGGGGCAAGCGGATTTTGCCCCCAATATCATATTTGTTTTGTGAAGTAAATATTCTGATGGAAGAAAAAGGAATCGATTTACTTCGGTTCCTTTTTTAGGGGAAGGACTGGGAGGAATCATATGCTGAATAATCTGGAAACAATATTTGACAACATGGTCGGGATGATGAAAAAGTTGAAGAAAAAGTCATATGAAGCCAATATGAAGCAATTCCTGGAAAAGAACCAACATTATTTCGACGAGGTGACGGCATATCTGGACGCGGCGAAAGACAAGGAGGAGGCCGCGAACGAGGTTGCCACGATATTTGCGGACACGGTCGAGAACGCGTTCGGCAAAGGTGAAAAGAAGAAGATTCCCTCCCGTACGCAGGCGGACGTCAATTTCTTTATGATTTACTATGTTTTCCCTGCAATCCTCAAGACGGGGCATGAGCACTGCAGGCTGGTTGCCGACAGCATTTGCGCGGAATGGAAAAAAAGATTTAAAGACAGTGAGATAGGATATACGGATTACGACTCCTTGTACAAGGCGTTCAGGGAGAAGATATTTGGGATATTTTGACCGAAACCGAAAGCAACTTGGCGAATCCGAGCGTAGCGAAGGATGAACCTAGTGCGAGGTTGTTCTTTGAGATTGGCGAGACCGTAGGTCGAGCTTAGCGAAAAGAACTTCCTTGGTAAGGAGTCCCATCCATGAAATGAGCAAAATAAAAAATTAACATAAAGATCAAATAAAGGAGGACATGAAAATGGCAGAAAACAGATTGATTGGAGGAGCACCGGTCATCGGTATCCGTCCCACGATTGACGGAAGAAGGGGCGCGCTCAAGGTTCGCGAGTCATTGGAAGAGCAGACGATGGGCATGGCGAAGGCGGCAAAGAAACTGTTCGAGGAGAACATTCGTTATTCCAACGGGGAGCCGGTGAAGGTCGTCATTGCCGACACGACGATTGGCCGAGTGGGAGAGACGGCGGCGTGTGCTGAAAAATTCCGCAAGGAGGGCGTGGACATCACGTTAACGGTTACTCCGTGCTGGTGCTATGGCTCGGAGACGATGGACATGGATCCGAACACGATCAAGGGCGTGTGGGGACTGAACGCGACGGAAAGGCCGGGTGCCGTTTATCTGGCATCAGTGCTCGCGACGCACGCGCAAAAGGGACTTCCGGCATTTGGCATATACGGGCATGACGTGCAGGACGCGGATGATGCCGAGATTCCGGCAGACGTAAGGGAAAAGCTGTTAAGGTTCGGCCGTGCCGCGGTTGCCGCGGCATCCATGAGGGGAACGTCCTATCTGCAGATTGGATCCATTTGCATGGGCATCGGCGGATCCATCATTGATTCGGATTTCATGGAATCTTATTTGGGAATGCGCGTGGAGTCCGTTGACGAGGTGGAAATCATTCGTCGTATGACGGAAGGCGTTTATGACGAGGCGGAATTTAAAAAAGCGCTTGCATGGGCGAAGGAGAAATGTGCCATCGGATTCGACAAAAATCCGGAGTGGCTGCAAAAGTCCGAGCAGGAAAAGGAAGAACAGTTTGAATTCGTTGTGAAGATGGCCGTCATTATCAAGGACTTGATGGGTGGAAATAAGAACCTGCCAGAAGGATGCGAGGAAGAGATGGTGGGTCATAACGCGATTGCGGCCGGGTTCCAGGGGCAGAGGCAGTGGACCGACTTCTATCCGAACGGGGACTTCGCGGAAGCGATTTTGAACAGTTCCTTTGATTGGAACGGGGCGAGGGAGCCTTACATCCTTGCCACGGAGAATGACGTGTTAAACGGCCTTGGCATGTTGTTCATGAAGCTTTTGACGAATAGGGCGCAGATTTTTGCCGATGTTCGTACTTATTGGAGCGGGGACGCGGTGAAGCGCGTGACCGGTTATGAAATCAAAGGAAAGGCGAAGGAAGCCGACGGCTTCATTCATTTGATCAATTCCGGCGCGGCCTGCCTTGACGCGTGCGGCGAAGCCAAGGATGAAAACGGTAACGGCGTGATGAAGCCGTGGTATGACGTGACAGAGGCGGATCAGGATGCCATCATGAAAGCCACCACGTGGAACGCGGCCGACAACGGATATTTCCGTGGCGGCGGTTATTCTTCCCGTTTCTTGACGAGGGCGGAGATGCCGTGTACGATGATTCGCCTGAATCTGGTGAAGGGGTTGGGACCGGTTCTGCAAATCGCGGAGGGCTGGACGATTGACTTGCCGTTCGAGGTGTCCGACGCGTTGTGGAAGAGAACCGACTATACATGGCCATGCACGTGGTTCGCGCCGAGATGTACGGGGAAAGGCCCGTTTAAGACGGCATATGACGTGATGAACAACTGGGGGGCGAACCATGGCGCGATTTCTTATGGACACATTGGCGCGGATTTGATTACGATGGCTTCCATTTTGAGAATCCCGGTATGCATGCACAACGTGCCGGAAGAGGACATCTTCAGGCCGGCGGCATGGAACGCGTTCGGAACGGACAAGGAAGGTCAGGACTATAGGGCGTGCGCGGCATATGGCCCGATGTATAAATAGGGAGGACGAATCGTATGTTAAAAGGGATACCGAAAATATTGTCCCCGGAGCTGTTGAAGGTCTTGTGTGAAATGGGGCACAGCGACAGGCTGGTCATTTCCGACGGCAATTTCCCGGCGGAGTCCATGGGCAAAAATGCCATCGTGATTCGTTGCGACGGGCACGGGGTGCCGGAAATCTTAGATGCCATCCTACAAGTGTTCCCGCTGGACACGTACGTGGAAAAACCAGTCAACCTGATGGCGGTGATGGAGGGGGACGACGTGGAAACGCCGATTTGGGACACGTACAAGGAACTCGTCGCGAAGTACGACGAACGCGGCGCGGCGGCCGTGGGAAACATCGAGCGCTTCAAGTTTTATGATGAGGCGAAGACGGCGTACGCGATCATCGCCACGGGCGAGTCCGCGTTGTATGCCAACATCATGCTACAAAAAGGCGTGGTCGTAGAGTGACATATGACTTTGGAAAAATGATTTTTACCTTGTGAAAAGTAACTACCCCTGCGGCAAGCCGCAGGGGTTTTGCATGTTTTACTGGTAATTTGCCGGACTCTTGTGTATAATCAAAAGTAAGACGCAAAAGATTCGAAAAACTTGTCTACGAATGGGGGAATGACATGCAGGCGATACAGACGTTTAGCTTAAAAAAATATTTTTATAACGGGGAATATGAAGTGCGGGCGGTGGACAAGGTGAACCTTTCCGTCGAGGAGGGGGAGTTTGTCGCCATCATGGGGAATTCCGGCAGTGGCAAGAGCACGCTCCTCAATTTGCTCGGGGGACTTGACGAGGCGACGGAGGGGGAAATCCTTATTCGCGGAGAGAGCCTGCGTGGAATGGAACGTGAGGAGCGCACGATTTTTCGCAGGCGGAACATCGGCTTTGTCTTTCAACAATATAATCTGGTCACGTCATTAAGCGTTTATGAGAATATCGTTTTGCCATTGTGTCTCGACGGACTTGCGCCGGACGAGGCGTTTTTAAATCATCTTGTCGAATTATTAAAAATAGGAGATAAATTGTATGAAATGCCGGAGCGTTTGTCGGGCGGGCAGCAACAGAGGGCGGCAATCGCACGGGCGTTGATTACGCATCCGGCAATCGTGTTGGCAGACGAGCCGACGGGAAATTTAGATTCGGCTACCAGCATGGAAGTGGCGGGTCTTTTGAAGACTTGCGCGAGGCAGTTTGATCAAACGGTTATCATGGTGACGCATGACAAAACGGTGGCGCGGACGGCGGACCGAATCTTGCTGATGAAGGACGGGGTGGTACAAGTGGCTGACGACGTCTTGTCGACGAAGGACGGGGTGGTGCAAGTGGCTGACGACGTCTTGACGACGAAGGACGGGGTGGTGCAAGTGGCTGACGATGTCTTGTCAAAGGAGGACGGGCTGGCGCATGCGTCAGACGATATTTTGCCGATGGAGGACGTGCAATGATGAAAGCGGTGCGAATGCTGGCCAAAGGGATGGCGAAACAGAACCGGGGACGCGCCATCGTGCTCGCGGCGGCGGTGGCACTGGGCATTTTGGTATTGTCAACGGTCTTTGGCATTTCGGCGGGCAAGGTGGAAGCGGAGGAATTGCGGGAAATCCGCGCCAATCGGACGTGCGCGGTAACGACGCTTGCGCGTGCCACGGTGGAGCAATATTGGAAAATCAAGAGCCTTCCCTACATTCAGGCGGTCGGACGGAAGTATGGGGCGGGTTCGACTTTGATATATGACGCGGCAGGGGCGCGTGATGGGGATGACGGTGAGGCGTTGTCTTGTGTTTTTACATGCCTGGACAAGACTGCCTGGGAAGAAATGACGACTCCCGCCTACACGGGGATAGAGGGGCATTATCCGCAGGAAGAGGGGGAAATCATGCTCAGCATCCGGGCCTTGGCGGCACTTGGAATGGAGCGTCCGCAGATGGGGCAAGCGATTTCTTTGAAGATACAGTTGGGACCGTTCATGGAAATAGAGGAAACATTTACGCTGTGCGGGTGGTTCACGGATTATGTGGATTTGTCGGCATTTCCATTACAAGGATATGTCAGTGAGGCGCAGGTTCAGAAATGGGGAAAGAGCCTGGACGAGCCGGATGAGTTGTTAATCGTGCAAAATGACACGCTGGATGCTTATGAGTTGGAGGAAAGGCTGAATCAGGACGTGACGATGCGGGACAAGTCTCAATCCTTTGTCACGAACGACACGTTCCGCTCGCGTGCCGTAAACGGCCTGGCCGGTGGTTACGAGATGGCCGCATTGTGCGGTGCGCTGATATTGTTGTGCGTGTTTTTGCTGGTTTACAACGTATTGCGGATTTCCATGCAGAAGGAAGTTCGCCAGATTGGGCTATTGGACACGCTGGGTACGACGCAGAAGCAGATTCGGCGGATTTACCAGTGTCAGATTGGACGCATCGTGGCAGTAGGAGGCGTGATCGGAGTCGGTGCCTCGGCAATGGTGGGCATGGTCGTTTTGCCATACGTGGTAGGGGGAATGTACTTGTACCATTATGGACAGAGGACAGAGCTTACCGTGTGGCGGCCGGGGCTCGTCGTGGCCGCGGCGTGTTTTACCGCGCTCGTGGTGGAGTGGGCGACGTATTTGATAATCCGCAAGGCGACTCGGCTGACGCCTCTGGAGGCGATGCGTTATCAAGGGGAGGCAAGGCGCGGCGGGAAGTTGAAACGGCATGGTGGAAAAAGCGGGCGGCATGTCGGCACGAAGGTCATTCGGCGCGGTAGCCGCCAGTACGTTTTCCACATGGCATGGCGCAACTTATGGCGTGAACGACGGAAATTTTTGCTGACCGCTTTCTCGCTATTTTTGGGCGTGGTGACCGTGCTGGTGGCGGAAATCATTGTCAGGGGGACGGATTATGCCAACGTGATTGAGGCGGAACCGGATTTTGCGATTGGCATTGAGTGCAAGAATGACGGCATGGAAATACCATATGTATATGAGGAATATGCGCCGATTCGGGAGGAACTAAAAGGGCGGATATTGTCTTTGGAGGGCGTGAAGGCGGATTCGGTGGAGGCGCTTTACGGCGCGTTCGTGATTGTTGATTATGCGCAGGAGGCGTTTTGGCCACGAAATGACGCGCTTCTTTCGGACGGGGATTATGAAAACGCCTTGTGGCGTACATATAGGAAGCCGGAAGGTGAGGAAGGAGAGCCGGGCTTTCCTGACCCGGCCGTGGTTCAAATCGTGGACGATGATTATTTGGATAAATTGGAGCGATATGTGCAAGAAAATGGCTTGACGGCGGACGTTGACGCGGTGCGGCGGGGCGAGGGCGTGTTGTTTTTACATGAGGGCGCGTGGTCGGAAGAATTGCGGGAGGAGGCCGACGCGCAGTGTGGAATCAATGTTACGTTTTGGAATTTTTTAACAAAGACGGAGGAAGAATGGCATAAGCGCGCGTCGATGTCCGTGAAGGCAATTCAGGAGCAGGAAAGCAATGGAATATGGTCTGCCTATCCCTTGGCCGGGGAATCACATGTGAGCGCGTATTTGGACACGCGGGCGAAAGGCTTCCCGCAGGTTGAGACGCTCTCGTATGACATGGTGCTTCCTTATTTCTTGATTAGTGAGCGTGGATTTGAAAAACTGAACGTAGAAAAGAAAATGTTAAGCTGTCAGTTTGACGTGGAGGAGTCTTACGAGGAGGCGGCAAAGGCGGGGATTAAGGAAATGATTCGTGCCGAGAACGAGGAGAATGCATCGCGCGTGCAAGACAAAAAGTATGGCATTGACACGTTGCCGAACTTGTTTGTTCGCTGCAAGTCGGACGTGCTGGCGGAGGAGCAAAGCTATATCCGCACGAACCGCTCGCTGTTTTCCTTCCTTGGCGCGGCATTGCTCTTGATGGGTGTGATGAACTACGCGAACGTGATGGTCACGGGGCTGTTTGCCCGCCGGAGGGAATTGAATACTTTGGAACGCGTGGGGATGACGGCAAGACAGATCCGTGCCATGGTGACGTGGGAAGGCGCGATGTATTGTGGAATCGTGGGTGCGCTCGTGTTGGGCGTTGGCAATGGGATGTTTTACCTGGTTCGGTGGTACATGGAACAAAACGTGCCGCATTTTTGGTTTTATTATCCGTGGGACGGCATGGCGGTAGTGTTTTTGCTGTTGGCGGTGGTCTGCGCAGGCGTTCCCAGGGCGTGTTTTTGGGGACGCAAGCGTGATGAAAAGAAAATGGGAGCGAATGTATGAAGGTTGCAATCGTGGATGACGAAAGGGATATGACGAGGCAAATCGAGGAGTTTTTGGAACGATTTCGAGTCGAAAGCCAGATGGAGGTGGATGCAAGGGTGTTTCATGAGCCACGGGCTTTCGTGGAGAACTATGATGGCAGTTATGACCTTGTTTTGCTTGACGTGGAAATGCCAGGAATGAACGGAATCGAGGCGGCGAAAGCGATTCGCGGGCAGGATAGGCGGGTGAGCATCATGTTCATTACCAACATGGCGCAGTATGCCATCCATGGTTACGAGGTGGAGGCCGTGGATTATGTTCTGAAGCCCGTCGGCTATCAGGATTTTGCCATGAAGATGAAAAAAGCCCTCCGCTATATTGAGCGCGATGCGGAGCAGAAGCTTGTGCTTGACACCACGGCCGGAAAGCTGGCGGTAAAAGTGTCGGACATCGTCTACGTCGAGGTGATTCGCCATTATCTCAGCTTTCACACGGACGCGGGCGTTTATGAGGTGCGCGGCGTGATGCGGGAGTGGGAGAAGGAATTGGGGCGGTATCATTTCGCGCGGTGCAGTCAAAGTTACCTGGTCAATCTGGCGAAGGTGCGGTCGATTCAAGGAAACAAGTGCATGGTGGGCGGGGAGGAGCTGCCGCTTAGCCGTAACAAGAAAAACGAATTTATTCAGGCGTTTACCAGGTACGTGGGAGGAATGGATTAGGATGGGCGCGGTGGAATTTTTTGAGGAGCTTCGGTTTATCTGGGAACTGCTGGCGGCGGAGCACTTATTCGCGCTCGTGTTTGCAAAACGGCGGAAACGGTATGGCTGGATGGCAATGGTAAGTGGCTTGACTTTGACGGCCTGGGCATGTCTTTATCCGTTTTGGCAGAACGGCTTTTCCTGGGACGAATATGGCGGTTGGGGAAAAGTTTTTCACATCGCGTGGTATGTTGTTTTGGCGGTTGCCAGTGGAATTGCCCTTTATCTTTGTTATGACCTGACCGTGGCGGACACGATGTTTTTGTGCGTGGCGGGATACAGCCTGCAACATGTCGAGTTCGTCATGGTAAACGAGGTGTTGGCGAAGGGCGTTTGCGGGTGGCTTCCGAACCTCTTGCCCCTCTACGTGGCCGTCTGCGTGGTGACGGCGATTCTTTTGTACGTGTTGGCTTACAGCGTCGTTGCGGATAATTTTCACGCGGCGGGCGGGACGCTTTTCGAGGACAAGCCGTCAAACTTGATTTTCATGTCTTTGACGTGCTCCATGCTGTTCGCGGCGACGTTCATGTGTCAGGAGATTTTCGTCTCAAGCCAGTATAATTATGACCAGATTAATTACCTGGGGGCGGCGACGGATTTTTTGATTTGCCTTTTGATACTTGGCGTGCAATATAATATTTGCAAGGTGCACAACCTAAACCGTGAGAGGGACATTATCGGACAGCTTTTGTACGAGCGCAAGCGGCAGTATGAGTTGTCACGGGAAAATATCGAGACAATCAACCACAAGTGCCACGACTTGAAGCACCAGATACGGGCCCTCAAACAAGTGGGGCAAGATGAGCGAAACCAGTATATCGACGAGCTGGAACATTCAATCGACATCTACGACGCGGTCGTGGAGACGGGAAACGAGGTGGTCAACACGATTTTGTCGGAGAAGTCGCTAAACTGTGAGAGGCGTAAAATTAAGCTTTCGTATATTGTCGATGCCAGCCACCTCGATTTCATGAGCACGCTGGACATTTACGCGATATTGGGAAACGCGCTCGATAATGCGATTGAAAACGTCAGCAGGTATCAGGATGCCGACAAGCGGGTCATCAGTCTGGCAATCAAGACGGTCGGGGATTTCCTTAGCATTCAGACGAATAATTATTGCGAGGGCGAAGTGGAGATTCGCGGCGGGCTGCCGGTGACTACCAAGCGGGACAAAGAATATCATGGCTTCGGGATGAAGAGCATGCGCCATTTGGCTGGTAAATATGGTGGTTCGTTGGCGGTAAATGTAAAAGATAACGTGTTCACGCTGCAGATATTGTTGCCAATGCCGAACGAATTTTTGAGATTATATGCGGAGAGGAGCCAGAGAGAGTCATAAGCTTCGGGTGCCGGGATTGTGAAAAGGATAATGGGGCGTGTAAGATGTGCCAGAAAAGTGCCAGTCGTGCCAGAGGTGTTGCGAGGAGTGGCACTTTTTTGTATGCTAAGAAAAAGAAGCGCGTAAGCGTCCATATTACGGGTGCCAAGTGCTCATAACGAGAAGGGAGATCGAGGAAGATGAAAAAGGCCAGGAAACCAATGACCGTGCCGAAAGCCGTGGTGACTTACGTCATTTGTGCGGTTCTGATCTGCGCGATGCTGATTGGCACATATTACGCGGACGTGTACCGTGACCTGATTACGGTGTTCATGAGCGGTTCGGGGACGGTCACGACGGACAAGTCCGAGGAGGTTTGCCGTACGATTGAGGAGGAGGGCATGGTTTTGCTCAAGAATGAAGATGCCGCCCTGCCCCTTGCGTCGGGAGCGAAAATATCCTTGTTCGGTCAGGACAGCGTGGACTTCGTGTATGGCGGGGCGGGCTCCGGTTCCGTGGACACGACGCTTGCACCGAACTTGAAAGAGGCCATGGAGGCGGCCGGATTTACGGTCAATGAGACGTTGTGGGACTTCTATGAGACGGGGGCGGGAAAAAGTTACCGCAAGAGCGTGCCGGACGAGACCGGCGCGGGAGAGTTCGCCATCAACGAGGTTACGGCAGACGTTTATACGGACGCGGTGAAGGAGAGCTTTGCCGAGTATAATGACGCGGCGATCGTCTGCATCGGGCGAAGCGGCGGGGAGAGCGCGGACATTCCGACAGAACCGCTCGCGTCGGGGTACCAGTATCTGGAATTGGATAACAATGAGATGGACATGCTTGCAATGGCATGTGAAAATTTCGACACGGTAGTCGTGCTTCTTAATGCCAACAATGCATTAGAGTTGGGATTTTTGGAGGACGAGGCGTATGAAAACGTGAAAGCCTGCATGTGGTGCGGAGGCGTTGGCCAGGTCGGAATCTACGCGATTGGTGACGCGCTGGCCGGGAATATTAATTTCTCGGGGCATTTGGCGGACACGTATGCGTACGATTCGCTCAGTGCCCCGTCGAGCGCCAACATCGGTGATTTTGACATTTTGAACAGTGAAGTCACGAATGGAACGAAATATGCGGTTTATGCGGAAAATATTTACGTGGGTTATCGTTACTATGAGACGCGCTACGAGGACGTGGTGTTAGACCAGGGGAACGCGGGAGATTTCGATTACGCTTCCGAGGTGCAATTCCCGTTTGGATTTGGTTTGTCCTATACGGAATTTGAGTGGTCGGATTACGAGGTCGAGGAGAAAGCGGATACGTTCGAGGTTTCCGTGAAGGTGACCAATACCGGCGACGTGGCGGGTAAGGACGTGGTGGAAATCTACATGCAATCGCCTTATACCGATTACGATAAGGAAAACGGAGTGGAGAAGGCGGCCGTCGAGTTGGTCGGATTTGAAAAAACCGGGGAAATCAAGGCCGGGGATTCTGAGACGGTCAAGGTGTCCGTGCCGAAGGAGAGCATGAAGGCCTACGACGCGAACAAGGCCAAGACCTATATTTTGGACGAGGGTGATTACTATTTCGCGGCGGGCAAGGACGCGCATGACGCGCTCAATCACATCTTGGCGGCCAAAGGCTACACGACCAAGGACGGCATGGACGAAGAGGGCGATGAAAGCCTTGTGTACAAGACGACGGTCGATAAATTTGACGATGAAATTTATGCCAAGTCCAGCGAGACGGGCGAGAAAATAGAAAATCAACTGGATGACGTGGACATTCGTTATTATGACGGCGAGTTCACCTATTTGACGAGAAATGATTGGGAAGGGACATATCCGACTACCTATAAGGACGGCGGCATGAACGCTTCCACGTCAATGCTTCAGGAGCTTGAATGGGATCGTGGTGACGAGGTCGTCGCGGACGGATCCACGATGCCAAAATTCGAGGTGGAGACGGACAAAAAGGTGGCAGACGTTGCCGGATTGGATTATGCGGATTCGGCGTGGATGGAGCTGGTGGCGAGCCTGCCGGCAGACAAGGCGATGCAAATCGTGCGCCTTGGCGGTTACGCGACCGTGCAGGCCGACGCGATTGGGCTGCCGCCCACGCAGGACAAGGACGGCCCGTCCGGCATTTCCGGCACGCTTGTCGGAGGACAAAGCGCGATGGCATATCCGGTGGAGGCGGTGATGGCCTGCACATGGAATAAAGAATTGATGTACGAGCTGGGCGAAAGCCTTGGCGAGGACTCGGTTAACACCGGCGTGACCGGATGGTACGCGCCGGGCGTGAACATCCATCGTTCGCCGTATAGCGGCCGTAATTTCGAGTATTTCTCGGAGGACGGCTATCTGTCAGGACAGATGGCGGGCAACGAGGTGAAAGGTGCACGCGAAAAGGGCGTCATCACCTATATGAAACATTTTGCCTTAAACGACCAGGAGACGAACCGTTATGGCGGCGCGATATTTGCCGGCGAGCAGGCAATTCGAGAAATTTACCTGAAAGGTTTTGAATATACGGTGACGATCGGCAATACCAATGCGGCGATGGCGTCCATGAACCGTATCGGCGCGCGTTGGGTCGGCGCGCACAAGGGCCTGATGACGAACATTCTGCGTGACGAGTGGGGCTTCGAGGGCATGGTCATTACCGACCAGGCTTCCGTTCCGGCGATGTTTTATCAGGACATCATATCCGGGTTGGACGCGGGGACGGATCTTTGGCTGAACACGAACAAGAATTACTGGAAGCTGAGCGAGTATGCGGAAAGTGACGGCACGGTGACGGACTGGACGAATAATGCCACCGTCATGAACAACGTGCAGCGGGCGGCAAAGAACGTGATTTACGCGGTCGGCACGTCGAATGCGATGGACACGTTGTCAGAGGACGGCGCGGTGGAAAATAGCAAGGCTCCGTGGGAAGTCGCATTGATTATATTGCAAATTCTGGTGTACGGCGTTTGCCTGATTCTCATCGTTATTACGACGATCAGGCTAGTGAAATATTTGAAGTCAAGACCTAAGACTGAGAGCGCGGAAGGAGAGGATATCGTGAAAAAGAGTACGGTGGCAATTTTGGTAGTGGTCGCGGTAATAATCGGGTTGGTGGCCGGCGGGGTCGGCATGAAGTTCCTGGGTTCGCCGGCAAAACCGGCGGACGGCGGTGCGGCCGCGGGTGAAGGTGGAAACGCGGCAACGGGCGGTGCGGCCATCGCCAACGTGTATGTCAATGGGGAAACCGTGGATAATGATTATGATGACAGAAATTACGTGGAGTATGAATTGACCTTGTTCACGGATGGCACGTACCAGATGCGCATGACGGAAGCAACGAGCGGTTACGGCATGGTTCTTTCTCATACGACGGTCACGACGTTCGGCACGTTTGAAAAAGGCGAGTCTTCGGATGGGTACACGGCTTGTGAATTGTCGGAGGCCACCCGGATTATATACAACGGATTTTCCGACATGGGCGGATATAACCTTTCCCATGATTCGGATTCCTGCACGTTTCCGGTGGAGCTTCCGGGCGGCATCATGACGGAAAAGGAAGACTTCTGGGCACAGTTTGGCGCGGCGCGGACGGTGTATATTGATGACGCGGCCACAAGCAAGATGGTATTCACGTTGGATTAAGCGGGTAATATTTGCCTTGGCGGGCATGTGTGTATAAAAAAGAACCAGGTTTAGAAAATGGGCGGGTACCTCCTGCGATGGCGGGTGGCGACCCGCCTTTTCGAAGGTAAATAAACATATGGGAAATGCCCACCACCATAAGTAAAAGCATTGAAATTTTGAGCTTAAGATGCTATGATTTTAACATATGGTTATACTGTTACAATTCACCAAGATGGATGGAAACGGGAGTGGCGAGGAGAGACACGATGGCGTACAGTGAGTTGATTAAAAATTTTGAATCCATCCGTGACTATATGCGGGAGTTTTACGTGTACGGTTTTCGCCGCCGCGGCGAGGTTGGCGCGAAGAGCGCCCGCAGTTATGATAATGAGAAGCGGCGCATTGAGAGCTGGCTGGGCGATTACATGTCCTTTACGCGGTCGCCTTCCGGTCGGGCGAGGTTTTTGTCCATGGACGCTCGCAATGTCCGGCACAATCCGTTTTATCAGGCGTTTCGGGCGAAATCGTTTACGGACAATGACATGATTTTACACTTTTTTCTTTTGGACTTGCTTGGAGAAGAACACTGGCTTTCGTTTCGGGAAATCGCGGAGGGACTTCATGGGGAATATTTTGACAAATTAAAGAAGCCTTTCATACTGGATGAATCCACGATAAGGAATAAATTGAAAGAGTATGTGAAAATCGGTCTGTTGGAGCAAAAAAAGGAGGGGAAAAGCGTTTTATACCGAAAGGTAAAATGTGGCGTGGATCTGTCGTCGTGGATGGATGCCGTCGCTTTTTTCGCGGAGGAAAATCCGTTGGGGGTGGTCGGTTCTTTTATATTGGCGCGAAAGGGATTGCAGAATGCGACGTGTTTTCAATTTCGCCATCATTACATGTTATACGCGCTGGACAGCCAGGTGCTTTACGAATTGTTGGATGCCATGAAAGGCAAGTGCGCGGTGGAGATTGCCGTCGCGAGGCGCAGAAGGGAGGCATCACGCGGGTACGGCGTTTACCCGGTGAAGATTTTTATCAGCACGCAGACGGGGCGCGAATACGTGCTGGCTTATGAATATGGGCAGAGGAAGTTGTCATTTTTCCGGTTAGACCATATCAAGGGCGTGAAAAAGGGGCGACGAGAAGAAAAGTGGGAAACCTACGAGCGGCGTTTTGAAAAATTTCGAAAAAATCTGTGGGGAGTGTCCGCCGGGCAGGAGCGGCGGACGGAACATTTGGAAATGACGGTGGCCGTTTACGAGGGCGAGGAATATATCGTGCGGCGGCTTGAGAGGGAGAAGCGAAACGGCCGGGTGGAAAAATTGAGTGGGGACGCGTGTCAGAATTTGACAGACGTGCGTGGCGTGGCGGGATTATATCAGTACATGGCAGACGAGCGTGGCGGGGTGGAGTTATATCAGTATACGGCAGACGCGCGCGACGCGGTGGAAATGTTGCCGTGGATTCGCACGTTTATTGGCAGAATCGTGAAACTGGAGTGCACGAACCCGGCCGTCGTCGCGACTTTTGAAAGTGACATGCGAAAATTGTATGACATGTATCATGTGTGAGACGGGGCGAAGGAGTAGGCGATGATTTTCAGCGAGATTTATGGTACATATTTTCAGGTGGTCGCGGAGATTTTGGAACTTGCGTCGCGGGAAGCGGTTTCGGAGAAAAAGATACGCGAAATCGTGGAGAAAAAGGCGTTTTCCGAGAGCGTCCTTTCCATACCGGCGGCGTTAAAGGACGGAAGGTGGCCGCTTTTGGACGAGGATGGAAGAGCGTTGCTTAAAAACATTCCTTCCATGCCGATGACGATTTTGGAGAAACGATGGCTGAAAGCGTTGCTGTCAGACCCGCGGATTGCCTTGTTTGGGCCGTCCGTGGCAGGCCTGGAAGACGTGGAACCGTTGTTTACGTCAGACATGTTCGTGTACTTTGATCGTTATGCGGATGGCGATCCATATGATGATTGGCGATACGTGGAACATTTTCGCATGATCATGACCGCGCTTAAGGAGGGGCGGAAGCTGCGGGTACGGTTTCGCATGAGGAAGGGGAAGGAATGCCGGATGATTTGCGTGCCGTGCAAATTGGAGTATTCCGCAAAAGATGACAAGTTCCGGCTTCTGGCCATCGCGGGAGGAGGTCGGGTGACGATTAACGTGGCGCGGATTCTGGAGTGCCGTTTTCTGGCGGAGTGTGAAAGCGGGGCGACGTTACCGGCATGTGAAAAGCAAGAGGTCGAGTTGCTTTTGGTTGACGAGCGAAATGCCCTGGAACGTGCGATGCTACATTTTTCTCATTTTGAGAAAGTAACGGAACGGTTGGACGAAAGGCATTACCATTTCTTACTTCGCTATGAAAAGGAGGACGAGACAGAAATGCTTGTTCGGATTTTGTCGTTCGGGCCGAGGCTTCGGGTGGTTGCGCCGGAGGAGTTCGTGGAGAGGATAAGGGAAAGGTTGGAAAGACAGAAACGGTTACAAGAATAAAATAGGTTCAAGGACAGAAACGGTTGCAGACGAAATAATGCGTTGTCATTCGTGACGGCTTCGCGCACATGAGTTCGCAACCTTTTTTCCATGATAAAATCTGGTAATCGTGTTACCATCTTTGTATCACGGAAGGAAAGAAGGGAAAATCATGGAAATGATAGAAATCAAGGGAAAGGTAAATACGGCTCTTTGCTATGCGAAAGTCGTGGAGGACGAGGCCATCGAGCAAGTGCGCAGGATGTGTGATTATGAGTTTACGAAAGGGTGCAAGATTCGCATCATGCCGGACGTGCATTCGGGGAAGGGCTGTACGATTGGCACGACGATGACGGTGGGAGACAAGGTTGTGCCGAACATTGTCGGGGTGGACATTGGCTGCGGGATGTACACGGTTGATTTGGGACGAAAGGAATTGGATTTTGCGAAGCTGGACGAGGCGGCACATTTCGTACCTTCGGGGATGAACGTGTGGGAGGGGCGGAAAGAACGGTTTGACTTGATGGAGCTTCGTTGCTATCGGAGCCTGCGAGACACGAAGCGGTTGGAGAGAAGCCTTGGCACGCTCGGCGGGGGAAATCACTTTATCGAAGTGGACAGGGCGGCAGACGGGCGAAATTACCTGGTGATTCATTCGGGCAGCCGCAACCTTGGCAAGCAGGTTGCCGAGATTTACCAACGGCTCGCGGTTGATTTGAACAAGGGGAAGGAAACGTATTTTCAGGAGCGGGACGAGATTATACGCACATATAAGGAGGCGGGGCGCAGGAAGGAAATTCAGGCGGCGTTGAATAATATCGCGTGGAAGGAACGTGAGGCGACGATGCCGGAGGATTTGTGTTATTTATACGGAACGTACTTGGAGGATTATCTGCATGACGTGGAGATTTGTCAGCGGTTCGCGAGGCGCAATCGCGAGAAAATGGCTGAAGTCTTGTTGGAGCGGGTGGGGCTTGAAGGGGGCGAGGCATTTCACACGATTCATAATTACATTGACACCGGGGAAATGATTTTGCGCAAGGGGGCGATTGCCGCGCATAAGGGCGAGAAAGTGCTGATTCCGATTAACATGCGGGACGGGAGCGTCCTGGCCGTCGGCCGGGGAAACGCGGAGTGGAACTATTCGGCGCCGCACGGGGCGGGACGTCTAATGTCGAGGACGGGAGCTAAGCAGCGGCTTTCCATGGAGGAGTACGAAAAGGCGATGGAGGGGATTTACACCACGTCCGTCAACGAGGCGACCCTCGACGAGGCACCGATGGCGTATAAGGCGTTGGAGGACATTATTGACGTGATACGCGAGTCGGTGGACGTGCTTGAGGTCATGAAGCCGGTGTATAATTTCAAGGCTTCGTGAAAGGCATTTGAAAAGTGGGCGGGGATGAAAGTCCCGCCTTTCGCCATATAGAATCTTACCCATGTTTTTTAAGGGGAGGTGCGCACTTTTAAGAATGTTTGTGTTTTTTGAACACAAAAGCAAATAATTGGATAAAATATCTTGACAAGTTGTGGTACAATGTGAGCAATTGACATTTTTTGATTGATATCGTAAAGGATGGAAGGAAGTTATGCGAGAATGGTTTGCCAAATGGAATCGAGGAAACGTCGTCATCGCATGGCTGCTCGGTACTTTTTGCAGTTGCGGCCTGATGTTGTCCCTGACCAGCGAGGCCACGAAGCAAAATAGTCAAGGGTTGGATATGAAAAATGAAATGCTTGTGTATGTCCGTACGTTGTATTTGTCTTTTTCGTCCGACCGGCTTCGCACGTTTTTGCTGCTGCTGGCGATTGCCATGGTGGTTTACCTGGGTATGGAAATAAGTGGAAGCATGAAGGAGCGAATTTTATTGCTCCTATTTTCGGGTTCGTTTGCATTCGCACAATTGCTCAGCATGAGTTATAAGTCGGCGGGCTCGTGGAACTTGTTGTTTGAAACGGAGATAAATCGGACGCGGGCTTGGTTCAAAGGGATTTCCCTTGCAATTATTTGTTATTACGCGTTAAAAATCTTGTGCCATTTCGTGAAGACATATCTATTGCAGGAGGGCGTGGCCGGAAGTGGCAAACGGGTGATTCTCGAGGGGGAAATTTCTTTTCGCGCGTTTTGGCTGTCAGTCGGCTTGATGATGCTGTGCTGGCTTCCTTATTTTATCATTTTTTATCCGGGGACAAGTAATGAGGACACCGTGATTCAGATGATGGAGTTTTTTCACATCCGTAGTTACATCAATGACATGACGGCGGCGGCTTGGGCGGACGCGTTTATCACGAACCATCATCCGTATTTGCTGACGCTTTTGTTTGGTACATTTTTCCGTCTGGGGCTTTTCCTTGGCGACATCCGTCTGGGCGTGGCAGTGTATTGTGTGCTGCACATGTTGTTTCTGGCATGTACGTTTTCCGGTGCCTTGTTATATTTGAAGTATGTGGGAGTGTCGAAGCGGCGGACGAGATTCATCCGTCGCCTCGTGATGTTTTTGCCCGTCTTTCCGCTGTACGGCATTTGCATGGTGAAAGACACGATATATGCCGCATTTTGTTTGGCTTATATTTTGCTGATGTACGAGGTGGCCAGAACGGGCGGCGAGGCGTTAAAATCCGTGAAATTCGACGCGGGCTTGTTCGTGTTGGGGATGTTGATGACGCTGACCAAGGTGTACGCCATGTATATTTTACTCATCGTGGGCGTGGTATATGTGCTGCACTATCGTAAATACGTGGTACGGACGGTGGCGGTCGTCTTCTTGCCGGTCATGTTGTACAAGTTCTTGTTCGTCGGTTTGTTGCTGCCCGCGTTGGGAATCGCCCCGGGCGGCATCCAAGAGGGCCTAAGCGTCCTGATTCAGCAGACTTCGCGCTACGTGGTCGAATATGGCGACGAGGTAACGGACGAAGAACGCGCGGCGATTGACAATGTTCTGGTGTATGATGACATTTTGGACGATTATAATCCGGAGCTTTCCGACCCGGTGAAGAAGAAATGGCGGCAGGATTATACGCGGGAGGAACTCTTGGCATATTTCGAGGCCTGGTTTCGAATGTTTTTCAAACATCCGGACGTGTACGTGGAATCCATTTTGCACAACACGTACCAATATTATGACGTCAATAAAATTTCCAGCCTGGAATATTACGAGTTTGACCAGTATTTGCAGGAATATGACGAGGACGGGAAATATTCCCGGCTATACGTGGAAAATGCGGAACGGTTTAAAGAGGAACGATATGTGGTCAACCAGCTTGTGCTGTTTTTGCAAAAGCTGCCGGGGTTAAACGTCATTATGTCGATGGGATTTTTGCCGTGGATTTTGTGGCTTTTCATTTATTTGTACGTGTTTCGTGGGGAGGGGCGGTACGTGGAGGCGTTGCTTGTTCCGCTCGTTACCTTTGCCGTCTGTCTCGTTTCGCCGGATAACGGGAATTATCGATACATCATGCCGATAATCTTTGCGTTGCCGTACATGGGCGCGCTGGTGTTGGTGCGGCAAACGCGGCCGCAGGCCGTGAATAGTAACCTGAATAGTAACCCATGGAAATTATTGTCCAAATGGGGGTAGAGTTAGCAAGACTTTTGTGTTATAATCTCGAAAGAGATTATAACGTGCACATTCATGCGAGAATACACGGTTAAAGTATTCACGCTTGGCGCGAAAGTCCGGCAAGCCGGACTCTTTGTTCTTTCAGATGGCGGTGAAGGGAGAAATGGTAAGTCATGGGAATCAGCGTAGCACTGTTGGCATATAAAGAAGAAGAAAATTTGAAGGTTCTTTTGCCGCAGATTATTGAACAAGTGGAAAAATGCGGGGAAGAGTACGAGATTTTGGTGGTGGACACTGAAAAGCCGTTGGATCATACGGCGGACGTGTGCGCGCAGTTTGGCGCGCGCTATGTCAATCAGGAGTTACCAGGGTTTGGCGGCGCGTTTCGTACGGCCATCAAGTACGCGAGGAAGGACAAGTTCCTGATTTTGGACAGCGACGGCTCGCACCCGCCGAAGAACATTCCGGACTTGTACCGGATGTTCGTGTCAGGGCGTTATGACGTGGTGATTGGTTCCCGCTATGTAAAGGGAGGGCGGACGGACGACGCGAAATCTTCCATCATCATGTCGCACATGTTGAATTTCGCGTTCCGCGTCTGCCTTGGAATTTCGGCGAAGGACATTTCCACGGATTATCGGATGTATTATACGAAACAGTTAAAGCAGGTGGAACTGACTTGTGTCAATTATGACGTGTTACAAGAGGTTTTGCTGAGGCTGAAGTTAAACAAGCAAGATCGTCGTTTGCGAATCGGCGAGGTTCCGATTTATTTCCAGAAGCGTTTGTATGGGGAATCCAAGCGGCAGCTCGTAAAGTTCATCATCAGTTATTTGAAAACGATTACGAGGCTTACGTGGATGCGAATTGCGCACGCGAGGCGGGCAGGATGTTAAAAAACGAATGAAAGAGGCGTAGTTTAATGAAGAAATTGATTGCACAGATGTTGAAATTCGGCGTGGTCGGGGGAATCAGCTTCGTGGTGGACTTCACCGTGTACGGCGTACTTTGCAACGTGATTGGGGTACACTATCTTGTGGCGGGGATGTTCGGCTTTACCATCTCCGTCATCGTGAATTATCTGTTGAGCATGCGGTTCGTGTTCCAGTCCCGGGACGACATGTCAAAGACAAGGGAATTCGTGATTTTTGTCATCTTAAGCCTGATTGGACTGGGGCTGAATTCGTTGATTCTCTATATTTGCGTGGACTTGATTTACGCAAGCTGGGCGTGGCTGAACGGGTTTGTCGGCATTAAGCTGATGAACTTGGGGGCAAAAGTCATCGCCACCGGAATCGTGATGGTTTACAATTTTGTCACCCGGAAGATTTTCATTGAAAAGAAGGCGTGACGTGTTGGAAGGGTTAAGGGGAGATGGCGATGAAGAGAATCATGATTACCGGTTTTTCCGGGTTCGTGGGCAGACATTTCCTGGAATTTTTATATGGGGAAGGTCTTTCCTACGAAGTGTTGGGGGCGGATATCAAGGAACCAGATTTAGATTTTTCAAGGTACGCTCCGACGTTGGGCGTTCGTTTTGAAAAGTTGGACATGCTCGATAGGGATGCGCTGCAGCAGGTGGTTCGCGAGTTCCGTCCCGATTACGTGCTACATTTGGCGGCGTTTTCCAGCGTGGCATACAGTTGGAAATATCCGTCCGCTTGTTTTGACAATAACACCAAGATATTTTTGAACTTGACCGACGCGTTGCGCGCGGAACAGTTGGATTGCCGCGTGTTGTCGGTAGGCTCGTCGGAGGAGTATGGCGACGTCGCCGAGGACGAGTTGCCGCTTACGGAAGGACGGCCGTTAAATCCGGTCAGCCCCTACGCGGTGGCGCGGGTGGCGCAGGAAATGATGTCGAAGGTGCTTGTCAATGGGTTTGGCATGAAAATCATATTGACCCGTTCCTTTAACCATATCGGGCCGTACCAGGACGAGCGGTTCGTGGTTCCGGGATTTATCAGGCGGATTTTGAATCTTGCAGAGTCGGGCGCGTCGGAGGGTGAGATTGAGACGGGTAACACGGAAATCGTGCGGGATTTTTTGGACGTGCGCGACGTGGTGCGGGCGTATTACTTGTTGTTGACGAAGGGAACGCCGGGAGAGGTTTATAATATTTGTTCTGGAAAGGGAATCAGGCTTTGTGAGGTGATTGAGGAAATCGCCGGCATCGTGGGCGTGCGGGTGAAGGGAAAAGTCAATCCGGCGTTTGTGCGACCCGGCGACAATCAGGTCGTGGTCGGCACGGCGGCAAAGATAGAGATGGAACTGGGATGGAAACCACGGATTCCATTAAAGGAAACTCTAAAAGACATGGTAAGAATGATGCGGGCGGCTTGACGGCTCGTTCGCCGAACTGTCACGGTGGCATCGTCGATTGAATCCAACGCGGTTCGATGTCGCAAATAGGCAAGTGATTTTGCTTAATATGAACGTGTCAGTACACTAGGTAATGGGAGAATGGGAGGAATTTTAAGATGAAGGTGTACGGGGTTATCATGGCGGGCGGCGGCGGTACGCGTTTTTGGCCGTTGTCCAGGCAGGAGGAGCCAAAGCAACTTCTGAATTTGAGTGGCAAGGATTTGATGATTAACGAGACGATTGACCGGATTTGTACCGTGGCGGAACGAGAGGACATTTTCATCGTGACGAATCAGGCGCAAGTGCCGAAAATGAAAGCCGCGACGAAGGGTCGAATCGAGGAGGGGCATATTCTTTCCGAGCCTTGCGCGCGCAATACGGCGGCATGCATCGGGTATGCCGCGTTTGAGATTTTGAAGAAGCATGGCGACGGAATCATGTGCATTTTCCCGTCCGATCATTTTATTAAGAATCAGGCCGAATTTACCCGCGTCCTTGGCATGGCGGTGGAAACGGCCAGAGACGAGGACGTGTTAGTCACGCTTGGCATCACCCCGACCTATCCGTCCACCGGCTATGGCTACATTCGCTTTGACAAAGGAACCTCGGGAGTGGCAAAGGACGTTTTGGAATTTCGGGAAAAGCCGGATGCAGAGACGGCAAGGCGTTACGTGGAGAGCGGCGAATATGCTTGGAACAGCGGGATGTTTATCTGGAAGGCATCGACGATTTTGAAACATTTTCAAGAGTTGTTGCCGGACGTGTACGCGGGGCTTTTGCGGATTGCGAACGCGATGGGGACGCCCGGGGAGCAAGACGTGATTGCCGAGAGATATCCGACGATTCCAAGCATTTCCATTGATTATGGCATCATGGAGAAAAGTGCGGGCGTGAAGGTCATTTCCGCGGAATTTGGCTGGAATGACGTGGGAAGCTGGGATAATCTGGGCGTGTTGTACGATGTGGACGGGAATGGAAACGTGGTGGTCGGGAACCAGGTTAACATCGATACGAAAAATTGTATTTCTTATGCGAAGAAGCGGCTGATTGCCACGGTGGGGGTGGAAAACCTGATTATCGTGGAGACGGACGACGCGATTCTGGTGTGCGACAAGGCTCGTTCGCAGGATGTCAAGATGGTGGTCGAGGAGTTGAAGCGTCAGGAGCGGGGAGCGTATTTGTGAAAAAAGATTTATCTTTGAAGTGCCGCGAATGGTAACAAAACATACGGCGAGTGGGCATGAACGGAGGACATGATGGAGTATCAGGAAATTTATAGGCGGTGGTGCACGGATGCATACTTTGACAAAAATACGAGGGCGGAACTGATTTCGCTTGCGGGCGACGAGGCGGAAATTAAGGATCGCTTTTACAAGCAATTGGAGTTTGGCACCGGGGGGCTGCGCGGCGTCATCGGGGCGGGAACGAACCGAATGAACGTTTATACCGTGCGGCAGGCCACGCAGGGGCTGGCGAATTATGTCGTGAAGTGTGACGGGCAAAAGAAGGGCGTGGCGATTGCCTGGGATTCGCGGCTCATGTCGCCGGAGTTTGCCTTGGAGGCGGCGCTTTGCCTGAACGCGAACGGCATCGTGACGTACAGTTTCGATTCGCTTCGTCCGACCCCGGAATTATCATTCGCGGTGCGCGCGCTTGGTTGTACGGCGGGCATCGTGATTACCGCCAGCCATAATCCGCGGGAATATAATGGCTACAAGGTGTATTGGGAGGACGGCGCGCAGATTACGCCGCCGCATGACATAAATATTTTGTGCGAGGTGCGAAAGGTCACGTCTTTTTCCATGGTAAGGACGATGGAGAAGGAGGCGGCCGTGGCGGCAGGGCTTTACCGTGTGATAGGGAGTGAAATCGATGACGCTTACATGGCGGAATTAAAAAGCTTGTCGATTCACCCGGAAGTGATTCGGGAAATGGCGAAGGACATTACGATTGTTTATACGCCACTGCATGGCACCGGCAATTTGCCGGTGCGCCGTGTGTTGAAGGAATTGGGATTTGAAAAGGTTCATGTCGTGAAGGAGCAGGAGCTTCCCGATGGGACGTTTCCCACGGTGGCTTATCCGAACCCGGAATCTCCGGCGGCGTTCGAGCTTGCATTGAAGCTGGCGGCAGAGGTGGATGCCGACATCGTGCTCGCCACCGATCCGGATGCCGACCGCCTTGGCGTGTATTGCAAGGATACGAAGGGCGGGAATGCATCCGAGGTTTCAGGCGTGTCGGGCTATACTGCGTTCACCGGGAACATGTCGGGAATGTTGATTGCGGAATATATTTTGCGGGAGCGTAAGGCGATGGGCACGATGCCGGAAAAACCGGCGCTCGTGGAGACCATCGTGACGACGGACATGGCGAAGGCGGTGGCGAAGGCCTATGGCGTGACGTTGATCGAGGTGCTGACCGGATTTAAGTATATCGGGGAACAGATTCGAATTTTCGAGGAGCGGGGCACGTATGATTATGTGTTCGGCCTTGAGGAGAGTTATGGTTGCCTGGCCGGAACCTATGCCCGGGACAAGGACGCCTGCGTGGCGGTGATGATGTTGTGCGAGGTGGCATCATGGTATAAGAAGAAAGGCATGACGTTGTGGGATGCCATGATGGAAATGTACGAGGTTTATGGATTTTATAGGGAGGGGCTTGAAACGCTCACCCTCAAGGGAGCGGAAGGGGCCGGGAAGATTCAAGGGTTGATGGATGAGGCCCGCAAGAACCCGCCAAAGGAGCTGGTATCCTACAAGGTGGCGGCGGTGCGCGATTATAAGGCGGGCACGAGGACGGATTTGACGACCGGGAAAGTGGAAGGTACGAACCTTCCTGCTTCGAACGTGATTTATTATGAATTGGAAGACGCGAGGGGGACTTTCGCAGAAAATGAAAATGTGTCGGCCGTAAAGCGTGTCGGAGGCGTACGGGAGTCCGACGCGGCGTGGTGTTGCATTCGCCCGTCCGGGACGGAGCCGAAGATAAAGTTCTATTTTGGCGTGAGGGAATCGGACTTAGAGAGGGCGAATCGACGGTTGGCCGAATTGAAAGAAGCGCTTATGGGAATGTTTTCATAATGGAGGCGCTACGGCAGAGCAAATTCGTAAGGAAGGATGAAGCATGGAGAGAGAACGGCTGACATTGGTGATTCCGGCATATAATGAGGAAGAGGCGATTCCGATATTTTATAAGGAAGCCAGAAAAGTGGAGGAAGAACTTCATCAGGTGGAAGTGGAGTACTTGTTCATAGACGATGGTTCGAGCGACGCGACGCTTGACGTGCTACGACGACTCTCGACAGAGGATTCGCGGGTACATTATGTGTCTTTTTCCCGTAACTTCGGCAAAGAGTCGGCGATTTATGCCGGATTGGAAAAAGCGTCTGGCGATTACGTGGCAATCATGGACGCGGATTTGCAAGATCCTCCGGCATTGTTGCCACAGATGCTTTCCGGCATCATGGAGGAAGGCTATGACTGCGTGGGAAGCCGTCGCGTCTCCAGAAAGGGAGAGCCCCCGGTTCGTTCATTCTTTGCAAGGCTGTTTTACAAAATCATGAATAAAATGTCCCATACGGAGGTCGTTGACGGTGCCAGGGATTTTCAGATGATGAATCGCAAGGTGGTGAAGGCGATTCTCAGCATGGGAGAATATAATCGGTTTTCCAAAGGTATTTTTGGGTGGATCGGGTTTAAAAAGAAGTGGATGGAGTATGAAAACATTGAGCGGGTCGCAGGGGAGACGAAGTGGTCGTTTTGGTCGCTCTTGTTGTATGCGTTTGACGGGATTGTGGCATTTTCCACGTTTCCGTTGGTGCTTGTTTCCATATTGGGGCTCTTGTTCTGCGTCGCGGCATTTATCGCCATTATTTTTATTATCGTGCGGACATTGGTGTTCGGTGACCCGACATCGGGCTGGCCGTCCATGGTTTGCATCATTATGTTGGTAAGCGGGGTGCAGCTTTTGTGCATGGGCATTATCGGGCAATATATGGCAAAAACATATCTGGAGACGAAGAGGAGGCCGCTATATTTGGTCGAGGAGGAAAAATTATAAGGAAAGGAGGACATAGGATGGATTTTGTGGAATACAAATGTCCTTGCTGCGGGGCGGCGTTGAAGTTCTCGTCAGGGGCACAAAAGCTAAAGTGTGACAGTTGCGGGAACAAATACGACGTGGCCGCGCTGGAAGAATGGAGGGAGGCGGAACAAGATACGTCGGAGCCGGAGCTTCATTGGGAATATCAAAAGGAAGCGCAAGGGGCGAAGCGGACGGCGGACGGGAAGTATGTTTGTCCCTCATGCGCGGCGGAGATTGAGGTGGACGAGGACACCGTCAGCACGAAGTGCCCGTATTGTGACAACGTGGTGGTTATCAAGGCGACGGCCTCCGGGGAATTTGAACCGGATTTCATGATTCCGTTCCAAGTCGAGGCAGGGGACGCGAGGCAGAGGCTGGAAAACTTTTGTCGGGGAAAACGTCTTTTACCGCGTGACTTTAAGAACAGGAGTTATTTGAAAAATATGAAAGGCTACTACGTGCCATACTGGTTGTTCGACTGCGACGCGAGGGCGGACATGAGTTTTCGCGCGACGCGCACCCGCACGTGGAGCGATTCGGAGTATAATTACGTGGATACCTCGCATTACCTCGTGCATCGGGGCGGGGAGATGGAATTTTACCATGTGCCGGTCGATGGCAGCACGGAGATGGATGACAAGACGACGGAGTCCATCGAGCCGTTTGACTATGGTGGAATCAAGGATTTCAATCCGGCATATTTGGCGGGATACGAGACAGACAAATATGACGTGGACGCGAGGAAAGCCGAGGTGCGGGCGAAGGAGCGGTTGTATAATACGGCGGAAGCGGCACTTCGAAACACGGTCGCGGGATATGACGGCTTGGTCGTGAAGCGGCGGCAAATGGGAGCCAGGAGTGGGAAAATCAGTTACGCTTTGTTCCCGGTGTGGCTTTTCGAGACGATTTATGACAAGAAGAAGTACCAGTTTGCCATCAATGGCCAGACCGGCAGGATGGTAGGGGAATTGCCGGTGGACAAGGGCGCGTATTGGAAATATCTCTGCGGTTTCACGGCGCTCGGGACGGCGGTATGCTCTTTGATTGGAATCTTGTTGTTTGGGGGTGTGCTGTGATGAGGAGAAGAAAAGGACGTAGGATGATTTCGCGCATGGCAATGTCGCTTGCTTCATGCACGGTGGCCGTGCTCGTACTTTCTTTGGCTTGTGTGACACCTGGCTTTGCAGCAGAATCGCCGTTACGTGGCAGTGTGGACGGCGCGGTGCCGCTCGCGGAGGCGGCGCAGCCAATCGGGGCGGAGGAGCCGGCGACGCTAGAAAGCGTGGGCGAGCCGATACCGGATGGCACGGCAGATTCCCCGCTTCTTGAAAACACGTCGGGGCGCGCCTGCGTGATAGATCAGGCGGAACTTCTCGACGCGGAGGAAAAGGCGAGGTTGGATGAAGCGTGCAGGAAGATTTATGATACATACGGCGTGCTCGTCGCGGTCGTGACGGTCAATGACTTTGGCGGCGGGGATATTATGGACTGGCAAATACGGGTATTTAAGGAAGACCCGTTCGAGATGAGGGCGCAGGACGGTGTCATGTTGGCGGTCAGCACGTCAGAACGCGATTGGGGGATTCAGACGTTTGGCGGCGCGCAGAGGGCGTTTAACACCTATGGGCGGGAACGGATTGGCGGAATCGTCGTGGAGAGTCTTTCGGACGAGGATTACTATGGCGCGTTTGACGATTTCGTAAAATTGAGTGAGCGATTTCTCAAGGAGGCGGAGAAGGGAAAGCCATATTCGTCGGAGCATCCGTATCGGAAAAGCGTGCCAATCTGGATTATCGTGGCGATTTCCTTCGTGGCATCCCTGGTGGTGTCGTTAGGAATAGTAAGCAGTTGGAAAAAGAGCATGAACACGCAGGTGCGGCGAAGCGGGGCTGAGGAATATTTAAAACCGGGCAGCTTCCACTTGACGAGGTCGTCGGATGTTTTCTTGTACCATACGGTGAGCCGTACTCCGAAGCCGAAGTCGAATAGCGGCAGCGGCAATGGCAATGGCGGGTCAAGCATGCACTCGACGAGCTCGGGAACAAGTGGAAAATTTTGATTATAGTGCCAAAGGTCTATCTCCACGATATGCTTGCATATCGGTGGAGAATAGACCTTATGGCACGCCCCACAATGAGGATGAAGCGGAGCGAAGCTCTGTGAGAATCCGAATTGTGGGGAGGATTGCGGGAGCACGTAATGCGGAGCAATCCGTAATCAAAAAATAATCATGTAAGAAAGGAAATGGTAAAAAAACATGGGACTTATCAAGGCGGCGTTTAGCGCGATGGGAAGCACGTTGGCGGATCAGTGGAAAGAGTATTTTTGTTGTGACTCGTTGGATGGGGACGTGTTGGTGGCGCGGGGCGAAAAACGGATTAACGGGCGTTCGTCCAATACGAGGGGAAATGACAACGTCATTACGGACGGCTCCCATATCGCGGTCGCGGACGGGCAATGCATGATGATCGTGGAAAACGGAAGGATTCTCGACGTGTGTGCGGAACCGGGCGCGTACACATATCAGACGGGGGGCAGTCCGTCCGTCTTTGGCGGCAAGTTAAAGGACGGATTGAAGGGAATCGCCAGGGAAGCCTGGGAACGCTTTGAGTTTGGCGGCGGCGCGGGCAAGGATCAGCGTATTTATTATTTCAATACGAAGGAAATTCCTGGAAACAAGTACGGAACGCCAAACCCGGTGCCGTTCCGCGTGATTGACCGAAATATAGGCCTGGACGTGGACATTGCCATCCGTTGTAACGGGGAATATTCGTATCGCATCGTCAATCCGATGCTGTTTTATAAGAATGTCTGTGGAAACATCAGTGCCGTATATACGCGGGGACAGATTGACTCGATGCTCAAGTCCGAGCTTTTGACGGCCTTGCAGCCGGCCTTTGCCAGGATTTCCGAGATGGGGATACGTTACAGCTCCCTGCCGGGGCACACGGTGGAAATCGCGGATGCCCTGAATGAAATCTTGTCTAAGAAATGGTTGGAGACGAGGGGGATTCAGGTCTTTTCCTTTGGAGTGAACAGCGTGACCGCGTCCAAGGAAGATGAGGACATGATCAAGCAGATGCAGAAGGCGGCAGTCTTGCGTGACCCGAACATGGCGGCGGCCAACTTGGTCGGTGCGCAGGCGGATGCCATGCGCATGGCGGCATCGAATAGCAGCGGCGCGATGACCGGGTTCATGGGAATGGGCATGGCGCAGCAGGCCGGCGGCGCGAACGTGCAGAACCTTTACGCGATGGGAGCCGCGCAGGGACAGCAGGCGTACGGCGGACAACAAGGACAGGCGGGGTACGGTCAGCCGCAGAACCAGCAAATGTACGGTGCGCAAGGAACACAAGGACAGCGGGCTATAGGCGACATGTGGACTTGTAGCTGCGGCGCGCAAAACAGCGGGAAATTCTGCTCCGAATGCGGGCAGCCGAGACCGGCGCAGGAATGGACATGTACATGCGGCGCGGTAAATAAAGGGAAGTTCTGTTCCGAATGCGGGGCGAAGAGGCCATAAGGTGAAGAGGCCATAGATGAAGAGAACTTAGGACGAAAAAGGTATGAGCGCTTGACTCATACCTTTCTATTATAAATCTTTTTTATATCCTCCCGCCCACGTCCGATGATGAGGTAGCAGGGAAGTAGCCCGAGGGCGCTGATGATCGTCACGCACAGCCGGTAATCCAGTATCTCGCCGAGCGCACCGCCAATCAAGGTAAATATCGCGGGGAAGAGGGCAAAAAGCGTTGAGAAGATTGCATTGACCTTTGCCCGCATGTTGTCTGGCAGGTAGTTTTGCACGCTGCTTTCGCGCAGCGTGGCACTGTTGATGCCGAGGAAACCGCATACCGCCCGATTGGCCAGCATAAATGGGAATCCAGTCCACAAAAGGATGGTGTCCATGACGCTGTAGGCGATATAGACGGCGTAGGCCAGGGAAAAGCGTTTTTCCGGCGGGATTTCGAATTTGTAATGTACCAATCCGCCGATGGTCCGTCCGATGAATTGGGCGGAGGTGAACAAGGCGTACATGGTGATGTTGAGGCCCGGCGCGGTACGAAACCATGCACGTATCAGGGGCTCCGTGGCTTCGGATATACCTTGCGTGATAGGCAGGTAGGCATAAATGCGCAGCAGCCCTTTTTCTTTTTTCAAGTAGGAGAGGCCGTCCTTGAAATCTTGTATGTAGTCGTGGAACGAAAAACGTGCCCCCTTCTTGGTTCGCTCCTCCACCCGGATTTGCGTCTCCATCGTGGCGGCCACGGCCAAAAGCAGGCTTTCAGCCAGACAAATGGGAGCCAGGCCGAACTGCGTGTACAAAATGCTGGCCACCGGGGTCATGACCATGAGCACGGTGGGGTAAAGCATACCGGAGATGGTGTAGCCTTTCTGGGCGAAGCCCTCGGGTATCAGGTTGGGATAGAGGCTTTGGTAAGCCAGGCCGTATACTGAGCCGACACAGCCGCCCAGGAGGGAAAAGACCAGGTAGAGAGGCAGGTGGAAAGGATGGTGCAATAAATACAAACCAAAGAACAAGTACATTATGCAACTGAAATAATCCAGACCGACAATCACTGGCTTGCGCCGGAAGTTGTCGAGGTAAGGAGAAACCAGTATCGGCAGGAGAATCCGGGGCAACGAGGAGGCGGCGGTGAAAAGGGCCGAGAGCAAGGTGCTCCCGGTCGTGTCAAATACCACGAAACTTAAGGCGAAGCCCATGGCTGTGTCGCCGATGGCACTGATGACGGTGCCAAGGGTGATGATGGTAAAGTTTTTGCTCCATAACGTGTTCTTCATGAAAAGCGTCTCCTTAAAATCTGTCCGTCATCAATCGTGTTGGCGTTCATATATCGACATGATAGATAACTTGTTCCTGCAAAGCGTTTTATTTCCGCGGGCAACGAGCCAAGCGGCCATGCTTGCATGGACATTTAGCGACTGCCGCGAGGGTGTAATACCCCGCAGCTTGCTGCGTATTCAAGCTATGATGCCCCGTGGCTTGCTGCGGGGTATTTCACTTCGTCAGTACCTCGATTCCGTCCTCCCTTACCAGTACCATGTATTCAATCTGTGCCGAGAGGCCGTCATCGATGGTATAGGCCGTCCAGTCATTGTCCTCGTCAATAAAAAAGTCAGGGCTGCCTTCGTTTATCATCGGCTCTATGGTGAACATCATGCCGGGTACGAGCAGCATCTCGGTGCCCTTCGGGGCGACGTAGCTGACGAACGGCTCTTCGTGGAACTCCAGGCCTACGCCGTGCCCGCCGATATCTATAACGACTGAGTACCCGTTGGCCTGGGCGTGGGAATTGATGGCATCGGCGATGTCGCCAAGGTGCCCCCATGGCTTGGCAGCGGCCAGGCCTAATTCCACGCATTCGCCGGTCACGCGCACCAGGCGTTCGGCGCGCTCGGAAACCTTGCCTATTTTAAACATTCTGGAGGCATCCGAATAATAACCGTTCAGGTTCGTGGAAACGTCCACGTTGACGATGTCGCCCTCTTGCAAAATGATATCCCTGGCAGGGATGCCGTGGCATATCTCGTTGTTGATGGAGGTACACACGCTTTTTGGGAAACCCTCGTAATGGAGCGGGGCAGGAATGCCGCCGTTTTTCGTGGTAACGTCGTAGACAATCTGGTCAATCTCTTCGGTACACATTCCGACACGGATTTTTTCGGCCACGGAATCCAAAACAAGCGTGTTAAGTGCCGCGCTTTCCTTTATTTTTTCAATTTGGAAGGGAGTCTTTAAAAGCTTCCTGGTCGGGACGATTTCCCCCTTGTCCGCATGAATCCGCATTCTTTCTTCGATTGCCATGTGGCATTTTTTGTATTTCTTGCCGCTGCCACACCAGCATGGGGCATTTCTTTCCATTTCCTTTACCTCGTTTACTATTTTCTTGTATATACTAAACATTGCCAATACCGCCTTTTTTGTTACTTTTCTATCTCGTGAATGAACAGCCCGCTGCGAAGCTTCGGTTCGAACCAGGTGGATTTAGGCGGCATCAGCCCGTCCGCGTCCGCCACGGCCAATAATTCGTCCATGGAAGTCGGGTACATGGAAAATATGACGCTCCCGGGTTGCGCGTCCGCCATTTCCATCAGCGACGTCTCGTTTTGAATTCCCCCGATAAAAGAGATTCGCGAATCTGTTTTTGGGTCGCGGATGTCAAATAACGGGTTTAACACGTAATCTTGTAAAATGGAAACATCCAAATCCTTGGCCGGGTTGCCGCAAAACAAGGAAGGTCTGGCGCGCAGGCGGTACCATGACTTATCCAGATACATGGTGAGTTCCCCTTTCTGGGAGGGCGTTTGCGCCCGTCCTTGCATGACGGTTTCGCCTTGTGGGGCCTTTCTGTCGGATTGGCCGGGAGCGTTTTGGCAAGGTTCCACGTAAAAGCCGTCTGTCAATTTATCCAGAAGAGCGGAAGGGGAATCATGCCATGCGCCCGTGACCATACGGTTGTATGGGAAAATCCGCAGTTCGTCCGCCATGAATAGGACAGATAGGAAATAATTGAACTCTTCCGTGCCGTCGTAATCGGGATGCGCCTTTCTGCGCATGAGTCCGACTTTTACCGCCGATGCCGCGCGGTGGTGGCCGTCAGCAATGTAGAGCGCGCCTATTTGATCCATGAAGAGGGCGATCTGTTTGACGTCCTTGTCATCTTCTATTTTCCAGACCTGGTGCCGGATGCCGTCTTCGCTCGTGAAATCGTAAAGAGCCGGGAAACGCTTTCTGGCGGTAAGAAGTTCGCGCAGCCGGACATGGGGCCGGCAGGCGAGAAAAATTGGCCCGGTCTGGGCACTTAGCGTGTCTATGTGGTGAATTCGGTCGAGCTCCTTGGCGGGCAACGTGTTTTCGTGCCGTTTGATGGAGCCGTTTTGATAATCGTCAATCGAGGCACATCCGACCAAGCCGTCCTGGGTGTGACCCCGCATGGTCAGGGAATACAAGTAATGGCAAGGTTTGTCCTCCCGGATGAAAAGGCCGTTTAGAAGCATGTCGGACAAGGTGTCCCTCGCCTTTTCGTAGACGATCGTGGAGTACATGTCGGTTTCATCGGGGAACTGTGTCTCCGCCCGGTCAACGCGTAAAAAGGAAATCGGGTTCCCGTTTACGGCGGACTTTGCCTGGACACGGTCATAAACGTCGTAAGGTAGTGCCGCGATGGAAGCGGCGTATTCTTTTGCCGGTCGGATTGCACAAAACGGGCGCAAGGTTGCCATGATGAGTCTCCTTTCTGTGAATGTCTCCAAGCGTCGAAGTGCGCACGGCCATGAAAGGCGGTACGCGCACGTCCGTGACTCGAAAACGAACAACGCATATAGTGTAGCACAGTTTGGCTGAAATTTCTAGTCAAAATATCGGTTATGACATCGTGTGTTGACTGCCAATGCCGGTCAGTGTTACAATGTTAAAGATTGCAAGTGTTCTTTAGTGCCTGCCAATATTTGAACCGGTTGGACGGAAGGATGCATGTAAATCTGTAATTTGAAGTTTGCCGATGTTACGAGACGGAGAGAAAAGATGATAAGAATTGCCGTGGTGGAGGACGAGCAGGCCTATCGGCACCAAATCGTGGAGTACCTGCATCGTTACGAAAAAGAAAATAAAGAAAAAATTCAAATCAGCGTGTACCGGGACGGGGACGATATCTTGCAGGAGTATCGCGCCCAGTTTGACGTTATCTTGATGGACATCCAGATGCGGTTCGTGGACGGGATGAGCGCGGCTGAGGAAATCCGCGGACGAGACGCGGAGGTGATACTGATTTTCATTACCAACATGGCACAGTATGCCATCCGTGGATATCAGGTCGACGCGATGGATTACGTGCTCAAGCCGATTTCCTATTTCTCGTTTAGTCAAAAAATTGCCAAGGCCGCGGCCAGGATTGGAAAGCGGCATGGCGGCCATGTCACGGTGCCGGTCAAGGGCGGGGTGTGCAGGTTGGCGGTTTCGGACATTTACTATGTGGAGAGCGAGGGGCACAACCTGCTCTACCACACGAAAAACGGAACGCTCGTTTCGGCGGGGACGATGAAGTCCGCGGAGGAAATGCTGGAAAAACGACATTTTTCAAGGGGGAACAAAGGATACTTGATCAATCTTGAGCATGTGGAGGGCGTGAAGGACAAGTGCGCGCGGGTAAACGGGGAGAACCTTTTGCTAAGCCGCCTTGGCATGAAAAAGTTCATGCAGGATCTGACGCGTTATTGGGGCGAGATGGAGTGAGGTGCGTGATGAACGAGTTGCAGGAGATATTGCCGGATATTCCAAGGTATTATACGGCGTTGGCCGAGTGGCTTTCATGTATCGTGATTATTTTTCACATAAAGAAACGACTTGGGGGGCGAAGGCTGGCATTGGCGTGTGGCTGTGCCTTAGGTTTGCAGGTTTGCTTTATGGAAAGCACGGGCGGTTTGGAAACGGCATGGTGGCTGCCGTGCATGTTCGCGGCCATCGCCTTGATGATTGGCTTTTTATATGTTTGTGGCGACGTGGATTGGAAGGATGCCGTGTATTATGGCGCGTATGCCTTCATCATGGCGGAGACGGCGGCTTCCCTGGAGTGGCAGCTTTATTTGTTCGGGCGTGAGAGGTATGCCGCACATGCCTGGTTATATGAGTACGGGGTACTGGCCGTGTCGTTCGCGGCCATTTTTTTCTTGTACTGGCGGTTGTGCGCGATGCTGTTGGACGAGGAAGAAGGGCTGGGGGTAGAGACGAAGGACTTGTTGGCGGTGGTGCTTTTGACGGGGAGCGTGTTTTTTGTCAGTAATCTCGGGTTCGTAACGAGAAACACGCCGTTTAGCGGATTGTACGCGAGGGAAATTTTAAATATCCGCACGTTTGCCGACATTGCCGGGTTGGCCGCGTTGTGCGCCTACCACGTCCAATGGCGGGACCAGAAAGTGCGTCGGGAGTTGGAGTGCATTCGGAATATTTTGCATAATCAGTACATTCAGTATAAACAGTCTCAGCAGACGCTGGAACTCATCAATTATAAATATCATGATTTGAAACACTATATCGTTGCCTTGCAGGCCAAGGAGGACGGGCAAAGAAGCGGGTACCTGGAACGTCTGAAAGAGGAAATCCAGCAATTCGAGGTACAAGGCAGGACCGGGAACAAGGTGCTTGACACCTTGCTTGCCGCCAAGGGGATGGAGTGCCAGAAGGAAGGCATCGAGCTAACCAGCGTGGCGGATGGCACGCTTCTTGAGTTTATGGACGTGATGGACATTTGTTCGATTTTCGGAAATGCCCTGGACAATGCCATTGAATGTGAGAAAAAAATCGACGAGGCCGAAAAGCGGATGATTCATTTGCATTTGTCCTCCAGACACGAGTTCGTGGTGATTAAGATTGAAAATTATTATGAGGGCGACATCCGGTTCGAGCGGGAACTTCCGGTGACTACCAAGAAGGACAAGGAGTTTCACGGGTATGGATTGAAGAGCTTGAAATATACCGTACACCAATACCATGGCGAGGTGGACATCCGTGCTGAAAATCATTGGTTTTCTCTAAGGATTTTGATTCCAATGCTCTGAAAAATGAAATTGTCTGACAACGGCTTATGAAAATTTAAAAATTTGTTCTTCCCTTTGGACACAATATGTAGTATGATAGTGAAAGACATCAAAACAAGATATAGTGCATGGGCGTGTCGCCTGCCGTGGTGATACGGGGCTGGCGGCAGACACATACGAAAGGTGGATGAGGAGAGTATGATAAATCTTGATGTAAAAACGAAGGTAATTAAGCGAAACGGAAAAGAGGTCAGTTTTGATCTTTCTAAAATTACGAACGCGATAGAAAAGGCGAATAACGAGGTGGATCAGATTCACCAGATGAACATTTTCCAGATTAACGCGATTGCGGAGACGATCGCCAATCAGGTGAAGGAATCCACCCACGCGGTCAACGTGGAGGACATTCAGGATTTGGTGGAAACGCGCATCATGGAGATGCGCGGGTACGAGGTGGCGCAGAAGTACGTGCGTTACCGTTATAAGAGGGAGCTGACCCGTAAATCCAATACGACGGATAACGGAATCCTCGCGCTTATCGAACATATCAACGAGGAAGTGAAGCAGGAAAATTCCAATAAAAACCCGATTATCAACTCCACCCAGAGAGATTACATGGCGGGCGAGGTCAGCAAGGACTTGTCCAAGCGCGTGCTTCTGCCGGAGGACATCGTGAGGGCGCACGAGGAAGGCGTCATTCATTTTCATGACACCGATTACTTCGCGCAAAAGGAGCACAATTGCGACTTGATTAACCTGGAAGACATGCTGCAGAACGGCACGGTTATCAGCGAGACGATGATTGAGAAGCCGCACAGCTTCTTTACCGCGTGCAACGTGACGACGCAGATCGTGGCGCAGGTCGCCAGCAACCAGTATGGCGGGCAGTCTTTTTCATTGTCCCATCTGGCGCCGTTCGTGGACATCAGCCGACAGAAGATTCGCAAGGCCGTAATCGAGGAGCGCGAGGAGTGCCATGAGAGTATGAATGCGGAAATTATTGACAAGGTTACCGAGCGCAGGCTGAGGAGGGAAATCAAGGACGGCATTCAGACCATTCAGTACCAGCTGATTACCTTGATGACTTGTAACGGGCAGGCTCCGTTCGTGACGGTGTTCATGTATTTGGACGAGGTGGCCGAGGGCCGCACCCGCGACGACTTGGCGATGATTATCGAGGAAGTGCTGGTGCAGCGGATGCAGGGCGTGAAGAACGAGAAAGGCGTGTGGATTACTCCCGCATTCCCCAAGCTGATTTACGTGTTGGACGAGGACAATATCACGGAGGGTGCCAAGTATTGGTATCTGACCGAGTTGGCGGCGAAGTGCACGGCCAAGCGGATGGTGCCGGACTACATTTCGGCCAAGATGATGCGGGAACTTAAGAAGGGCGAGGTATATACCTGCATGGGATGCCGGTCGTTTTTGACGGTGGAGGACAATCAGCTCAACCCGGACGGTAGCCACAAGTTTTACGGCAGGTTCAACCAGGGCGTGGTAACCATCAACCTGGTTGACGTGGCTTGTTCCGCCAAAGGGGACATGGATGAGTTTTGGAAGATTTTGGATGAGAGGTTGGAGTTGTGCCATAGGGCTTTGCGCTGTCGGCATGAGCGTTTGCTTGGCACGGTGTCGGACGTGGCTCCGATTTTGTGGCAGAATGGCGCGTTGGCACGCTTGAAAAAGGGAGAGACGATTGACAAGCTGCTATATGGCGGATATTCCACGATTTCCCTCGGATATGCGGGATTGTACGAGATGTGCATGCGCATGTACGGCAAGTCCCATACCGACCCGGAGGCGAAGCCGTTTGCCTTGAAGGTGATGCAGCGGTTGAACGACAAGTGCGCGGAGTGGAAGGCGGCGGAGAACATCAGCTATTCCGTATACGGCACGCCGATGGAGTCCACCACGTACAAGTTCGCGAAATGCCTACAGAAACGGTTCGGCGTCATTGAGGGCGTGACCGATAAGAACTATATCACGAACAGCTACCACGTGCATGTTTCCGAGGAGATTGACGCGTTTAACAAGCTGAAGTTCGAGTCGGAGTTCCAGAAATTGTCGCCGGGTGGAGCCATCAGCTACGTGGAGGTGCCGAACATGCAGCACAATATCCCGGCGGTGTTGTCCGTGATGCAGTTTATTTATAACAACATCATGTACGCGGAATTGAATACCAAGAGTGATTTCTGCGAATGCTGCGGTTACGACGGGGAAATCCAGATTGTTGAGGACGAGTCCGGAAAGCTCGTGTGGGAATGTCCAAATTGCGGCAGCCGCGACCAGGAGAAGATGTCTGTGGCGAGACGGACTTGCGGGTATATCGGGACGCAGTTTTGGAACCAGGGGCGGACTCAGGAGATTAAGGACAGGGTGTTGCATTTGTAAAAGATTTGTTGCTATGAACAGTAACAAAGGTTTTGCGGACGATGAGTGAAATAGGGCGTTCTTGAATTCCTCCCCGGGCGGATTACCATGGTGATTCGTTCGGGGAATGTTGTGCTTTTAGGATATGACGATGGTCACCGGTAATAGAAGCGATAAGGGCATCGGACAGATTGCTACAAAGCACATGGAACCATGACGAAGAAGCGGTGGCGGCCGGAATTGAAGTATCTCATCTGGCGAATGCGTCCGTTTTAAAATATAATGACGAGAATTCATTGCGATGCGTAATCAGATTGGCATATTACAATGCGATGAACGAGTATACGATTATTGACGAGATGCCGACCGGGAAAGGGTATGCGGATCTCGTGTTTATTCCCAGGCCGTGTTCGGACAAACCGGCCATGGTCGTCGAACTTAAATATGGGGGCGGTCTGAATGCGAGTGAAATTTGTTGAAAATAGAAAGAAATTGTGGTATAGTAGGAACACTTGGGTTGCTTTCCGACTTGTGCCGACGTTGGCAGAAAGGGGCATGGTTGGGAACATGATTGGTGTTGTAAGGAGATGCTGGTAGAAGAGAAGGAGAGTTTCGATGGAAAACAAGGTTTTGAGCGTGGTGATTCCTTGCTATAACGAACGGGAAAGTATTTTGGAGATACTTAAAAAAGTCAAGGCGGCTCCGGTGGAGCACATGGAGATTATAGTGGTGGATGACAAGTCGACCGACGGGACGACGGAGATTGTCAGGGAAAAGGTCGAGCCCATCGTGGACAAGGTTATTTACCACACGGAAAATACCGGGAAGGGCGGAGCCTTGCGGACCGGCTTCATGGCGGCGACGGGCGACGTGGTCATCATTCAGGACGCGGACATGGAGTATGACCCGAACGAGTACCCGCAGGTGGTAGGCCCCATTTTCGAGGGGAAGGCGGAGGTCGTTTATGGCTCCCGTTTTCTAAACCAGAGTGCGAAGGGGTATCTTTTAAATCGCTTGGCGAACAAGGGACTTACGTTCTTGTCCAACCTGCGCACGCATCAGAAATTGACGGACATGGAGACTTGCTACAAGGCATTTAAGAGGGAAATCATCCAGTCGATAGACATTGAAGAGAAGAGGTTTGGCTTCGAGCCGGAGATTACGGCCAAGATATCCAAGAAGGGCATCACGATACAAGAAGTACCGATTTCTTACTATCCGAGAAGCAACGAGGAAGGAAAGAAGATTGGCTGGAAGGATGGCGTGAGAGCGTTGCACTGTATTTGGCATTATAGTAGGTAGGCCGTCTGGTGGCCTTGGGGATGGAAGACGATGGGAAAAAGTACGGACAATAAAGGGCGGAACGCGGCCATTGACTTGGCGAAGTTCGTGATGGCGATATTTGTCGTGGCGATTCACGTCCGTCCGTTTTCGGGCTGGCTGGCGTTTGTGGTGGATGATTGCATTACGCGTTTGGCAAACCCGATGTTTTTCGTGATTTCGTCCTACTTTTTGTTTTATCGCGCGGAAACGGAGCGGGTTCAAAATGGCAATGTAAGATGGAGGGGCGGATTGCTTTGGAACTATGTAAAAAGACTCCTTGTCCTTTATACGGTTTTGTTTTTATTGAATATGCCGAACGTGATGCGCCTGGTGGAATTTGACGGGATGAAGGAATTGGTTGCCCGTCTTTTTCAATTCTATTTTCTATCAGGGCCTTCCCATACGGCGTTGTGGTTTTTACCGGCACTGGTATGGGGAGTGGTTCTCACCTTTTGGATCGGCAGGGCGACAAGGCCGTGGGTCGCGTTGCTGGTAGGTTTGCCGCTGTATTCGTTGACCGTGTTGGACGGCGATTACACGGTATTTGTAAGGGAGGCCGTCTGGTTTCAAGCTCTTGTAGATGGGTTTAAGGCAATCTTTATATGGTTGGCAAACGGTCCTACCTATGGACTATTCTATTGTGCCCTGGGCGCGTGCGTGGCAGTCGGAAATGTCAGAAGAGGCGAAAAACTTCGGGAGAAAAAACGGGAATACCGAACATGGTTTGGCGTGGCGACGGGGATTTTTCTGGCCTTGTATATAGTGGAATGCGTGCTAATCAAGCATTACCAGTGGGGAGTGGGATTCGGAGCCCAGTTCATGATGATTCCGTTCTCCTACTTTTGTCTGCAGTTCCTTCTGTTTTCGGAAATAAAGGAACGGTCAATATATCGATTTTTACAGAAAATGAGCATCGTGATTTTTGGCGTACAGTTTCTGGTAATTTCCGGGCTTGGAGAATTGTTCGGGGGATGCGGATGGTATGCGGAGTCAGCGACGGTGCAGTTTGTCATCGTGCTGGCGGTGACGAGCGCGATTGCTGCGGTGGCGGTGTGGGTTTCGGAGCGGGCTGCGGCAAAGCAAGGAGAGAAAAACTGCGGCAGATGAAAAGGAAATGGCGAGGGGCTGGGAATGGAAGACGTATTACAAGGGGAAGGCGGGACGACAAAACAGCGGGTGGAATGGGCGGACATGGCGAAAGGCCTTGTGATTATTTTGATGATATATGGGCACTCCGTTGAAGTGGCCAGCAAGCAGTGGATGCTCATATATTCCTTTCATATGCCATTCTTCATCCTGATAAGCGGGTTCTTTTTTAAGGACATGGATTGGCGGCGGTTCCTAAAAAGGAATATAAGGGGAATGTTGCTTCCTTATGCGTGTACCATCGCAATAGAGTACGTACTTCGCATCGTGTTGTTGGGAGCGGACTGGAAAGAGAGTTTGGCGAAAATGTTCTTTACCACATTGACGGGGTTGAGCATGAAGGGGGAGGTTTCGTTCGTATTGGCCGAGGGCGTGGGCTTGCTATGGTTCGTGCCGATGCTGTTTTGCGTGAAGCTTTTATTTCTGTTGGCATCCAAATGTGGCAAGGGGAACGAGTTCGTGCGAATGTCGGTGGTCATATTATTGGTGATGCTTGGTCTGTGCCTACAGCGAAACCATTGCTATCTTCCATGGAGTCTGGATATCGCGCTATATGGAACAGGGTTTTATTATGTGGGATTTTTGTTAAGAAAATACAATTTGTGCCAGATGATGTTTCAAAATGTGCGATATGTCCTCATCTGGATCGCTATCTGGTACGTGGGCGTTTCGAGCCAGTTTCGGTACGAAATGGTCATGCGTAGTTACACGGGGGAAATAATTTGCATGTTTGCCGCCGTGGCGGGTTCTCTTTTATGTTGTATGATTTCTAATTATTTAAGCAAGGTGAAAGGAATAAAAGGTTTTTTTGGATGGATGGGGCGGGGAACCATGGCGGTGTTGTGCCTGCACCATTTAGAAAAGGCGTTTATTCGCTATGAGGATTTTGGAATGCATCTGGGGCACAAGCTGTTCGTGGTAAGGCTGTTGCTCATCGTCGGCGGTTATCTGCTGATTACTTCCTTGACATTTTCATGGAGGAGATTTATACTGAGTGGCAGATTTAACTGCCGCTCAGTATAATATGATAAACACAGCCGCATAAGGAAATATGCCGCTTTGCAGCTGCGGCTGGCGCGATACTTACGGCAGATAAAATCTGTCGTGAGTATAAAATGAAACAAGTGTTTAGAAATGAATGAAGAAAGTGAAAGAGGGATTCATCATGAAAATCAAATTCGAACTGTTTGCCATAAAGTTTATAAAAGTGTTCCTTACGGGTGTAAACCATGTATTATCAAAAGTCAAGCTTGCCGTAGTGGTTCAGATGAGGAGCGTCGGATGGAAACGGCACGGCTTCGTCAACGGATATGATTATATACGTTTTTCTTCCTTGGAACTTGTCGCACGAGAGATACACAATCGGAAAATTCCCGGAAATGTCGCGGAGCTTGGCGTGTATCGGGGAGACTTCGCTTCTAAAATAAATATCGCGTTTCCAGACAGAAAGCTCTATTTGTTTGATACTTTCGAGGGATTTGCCAAAGAAGATATTGAGACGGAACAAAAAGAATCATTTTCCAAGATGAAGAGCAAGGATTTCAGTGACACCAGCGTGTCATTGGTTCTGAAAAAAATGAGGCATGCGGGGAACTGCATTATCAAAAAGGGATTTTTCCCGGAAACGGCAGAAGGCGTGGAAGATACGTTTGCGTTTGTAAGCATAGACTGTGATTTGTATGACCCGATTTTAAGCGGGCTGCAATTTTTCTGGGAAAGATTGTCCGTGGGAGGATATATCTTTGTTCATGAATATAATCAGACGGAGTATCTCGGTTCGAATGCGGCGGTGAATGAGTTCATCAAGGAGAACCCGGACGTCCACTTTTTCCCGCTCACGGATCAGGGGGGATCCATTGTACTAATCAAGTAAGAGGAAAACGCATCATGAACAATAATTTCATTGCAAAAATAAGCAAGCGCAAGGTAGAACTCCTTCTTTTGTCCTTGGTCGCCGTTCAGATTCTATATTTGTTGGTATTCAACGTATGCCGCATGAAATATATGGTAAACTTTGATTCCAACACCTATCTGGTTCAGGTCATGCAGATATGGAAGCAGCGTACCTTGTTGATTGAAGATTATTATTACAGCACCATGCTGACATGGGACATGCCCACCCTGCCGGCCGTGGTGTTTTATGCCATTTTCCGTGACGTGTTTTTGGCATACGCCCTGGCGGATGACCTATTGATTATTTTATTCGTGCTTGTGCTGAACAAATTATGCAATGACCTTGATTTCAGTAAAGTCGCAAAATATCTGACGTTTATCGCGGTGTTTGCCACATATCAATATGGAAGTGTGGATTACATGGAGGAATTGTTCGTCAATGGGGCATTGTATGGTTTTCGAATCATGTTCATGCTGATGTTGATGGACGTTTTAGTGTGTTTCCACAAAGGAAAGGCTGCTAAAAGGGATGTTGTTTTATATGGCCTTTCATTAATTGGATTTTTTCTTTGTGGGATTTCCAGCGGGATTTTCGAACTGGGCTGTTGTATATTCCCATTGTTGTTATATGAGATTTGGGACGTGCTCGAAAGAAAGGAAGACTTTAGGATACGTTACTTTTTTAATGCCAGGTTTTTGCTTGTCTGTGGTGCAGCCGTCGTCTCATTGCTTGGGATTATCGCGAACAAACTTTTGGGATTTGACGGTTCTTCGGCCATGAACAAAACTACGATGGCTGCCGAGGGACTGGGAGAGAATATCATCAATGTTTTTGTAAGCCTTTTTCAGTTGTTTGGGTGGCCTCAAGATGGTGTAAGCATAGCAAGCATTTCTGGAATATTTGCATTTGCGGCGATAGCGGTCACGGTGGTAATCTGTTCGGTTTTTATCATTTCTACCGTATGTTCATTTCGAAGACGAGGGATGGATGGAGAACGACGAGTCTATTGCAGGCAGGTTTTTTGTGTATTCCTTGTAAATGCCGCTCTCTTTTGCTTTGCTGATTTAACGTACGGCGCGGTGACTTTTGAGTATCGCTATTGGCTTACGGCGATGGTTCCTATTTTTCTGGAATTTGGAATTTTATATGACTATGGCAGGAAGCATATAAAAGCAAGCTATAGAGAGTTTTTATTTGTTTGTTATGTGGTACTGGCGGTTTGCATCTCGATTTATAAGGATTACGGCATGTGGCACGTGGACTGGGGCGGATCTAAATATGACGGCCTGATGGATATGGCAGAGGAACATGAAAGGGATGTCGTGTTTCTTTATTCTGATTATTTTAGCAGCAGGGTGTTTTTGGCCTTTACGCCGGAAGAACTGGAGGTATTTGCCGTAAATAATGTCAGTATTGACGACAATGGGGCGAACTGGATAGAGGGTCAGCTTCGGATGCCAAAATGGGGGAATTATGTAAAATATGACGGGGACTGCATGGAATTGACAGAAGATAAAAAAATAGGTATGTTTGTGACTGATTCCGTGGGGGAAGATTACCAGAAACTATTGGCAAAGGCGGAAGAGGTCGTCCCTATCGAGGATGGATTTTCATTTCTGGTGATGAATGAAAATTATATGGACTTTGAGTATGGCGTTCCGAAAGAAGAAAACGACCATAGCCGGGATTATCTTAACTGGGGCTATGATAGAACGGAGCTGGCTTTGGACGAGGCGGGAGACTATGTATCATCCGGAGAGCAGGCGTGTGTTCTTTCCGGGGAATTTATATCTGACCGGGACGGGAAATATTCGGCAACCATAGAATATGAGGTGTTATCTTGTCAAGACGAGGAACGTCCGGCGGTTTTGGACATCGTGGTAACCGGGGCGGACGGTAAGGAGAAGTCATACGGCGTGGTTCTTGATGCCGGGAAAACCAAGGCGACCGTAGAAGGGTTTACTTTGCGGACCGGAGACGCTTACCGCGTCGTGGTGGAAGAAAGTGAAGGAACCATCGTGACACTGAAACAGATTGATTATTATCTGGAAGACTATGTGGAATAAAAAGGGGATAAAGGATGATGCATGAAGAAAAGAGGCGAAATCGAAATTTCTTTGTTTTACTAGGAATTTTTGCAGTTGCATGTGTTTTACGCTATTATGATCATTTTATCGTATCGGTTAATACGACGGTGTTTGCATTTTCCTATAAGTTGGGATTTATATCGAGGGGACTGCCTGGTACGGCATTAAGAGTTCTAAATCTCTTGTTCCCCTATGATTTCATGTCGTATAGCGGAATCGGGCTGGTATCGAAGGCGGCCACCTTTCTCTTTTTCGTTGTATTATTTGTGTTTTATGGTACTTGCTTGAAAAAGTGCAATGAGAAGATGCGGCAGGATGCGAGATGCCTGATTTTCTTTCTGTCGATATTTGCCTTTCCCATGTTTCTGTCCGCGGAGAATTTCGGAAGGTTGGATATTTATCTTTTAATCATCGTCATATTGAGCTGCATATTGGTGTTATATGAGAAATTTGAGTGGCTCATCGTGCCGTTGTCCGCGGTGGCAATGTTGGTACATCCCGGTTATGTCTTTATGGATATCAACATTTTGCTTGTGTTATTATTGTATAAAATGTTGACTGGTTCGGAGAAAAAAAGAAAAAAATATATTGCCTTGTTTGCCGTGACATTTATCACGGTGTCTGTTTTGTTTTTGTATTTTGAGTTTTTTAGCCATCCGCAAGGTGTGGATATCTATGAGGAGGTCGTTGCTACCGCGAAATCATTGTCGGATAACGGACAGAATTACCATGACCATCTGATTAACCACGACATATTGGGAGAGGACGTGTTTTGGGCCGAGTGGGATTGGCATATCGTGAACTTTATCGAGTTTCCGATTTTTATCGTATTGTTTTCTCCGTATATTTATCTGATTGGAAGGTTTTATTGGAACCTGATTAAAAACGAGCGGGAGCGGACGAAGAAATTTGCCTATATTCTTATTACGCTGGGGGCGGGAACCATCTTGCCGGAGATGATTTTAAAAACGGATTACGGGCGTTATATGTTTGCGTTGATCTTTTACTATATCGGGTGCGTGCTTATTTTGTTGGCAATGGGTGACGAGGGCGCGACCCGGCAGGTGAAGGAACTGATGGAGTTTTTGAAAGAACATATGATGCTGTCCATATTCCTTCTCATGTATGCATTTTTGTTTGTTCCGTTTCGGGATTTTCATATATCGGACGTGTTGGAGGAGTTTTATGACATGATTATCGTACATTTGCCATATCGGGCATTGTAAGGAATTATTCACAGCCGGATGAAAAGGAACAAGTTGGCTCGCAAGCTTGCTTGCAGGAAGCCACTTGTTCCTTTTCATCTGACTGGAATCAGTTATACTCACGGTCGATGAAATCTGCCGTATTTCACCCACATAAGCGGTTCCTATCCGTGAGGAGCGAAACTCTTTGTTACTCGGATTTCTTCTTGGATTTGCGGTGCTTCATTACCAACATGAGGAGAATGCCGATTACGGTCAGGATGGAAATCCAGTTGGAAATCCGTTGAATCCACGTTTCTTGATAGAAAACCCTGACATCCCCTTTTAGGCCGGTTTCATTTTGAACTTCCACCAGGCCATGCTCGGATTCTTGGACGGTCAGTTCCCGCGTTTCATTCTTTTCATCTGTCAGCACTGCCCGGTATCCTTTGTAATAAATGAGCGGCACTTCATATTCGATACCATTTTCGTTGCTAATCGTAAATTCTACCGAGCCCTGAAACCGGGTGGTCTCGATTTCTTTTCCGTCGCATAAGACGACACCGGCGGCCGTCAATGTTGTTACGTCTTCCTCCAATGATATTGGAAGCCATTCCCCCCTGCCCACGTAATTATTATTTCGGGCAATAAATTCCTCTGACAAATCCGTCGTATATTTTTCAATATATTCTTGTAAGACGGTATAGTTCTGCCAGATTCCGAAAAATATTGTCAACGCGATAATCAGTCCGCGGATGGTTTTCGCTTGAGGTTTTTCGGAGTGTTCGGATAATATCATGCAAATGCCCAAAATGAAAAAGCAAAGTGCATAAGGATATAAACGGAACGGAAATTGCAGCATGTTAAAAATCGTGTTGTCAAGCAGTCTCCACGGAAATAGCGTTGTTGTCATTAAAAATAAGAAAATGCCGGAAAAATAAAATCCGTCGGCCCATTTATTTTTCGGTCTTCCATAAATCGCCCGGCAGAATACGAGCAAAAGAAGCGGTATGCCGACTCCGACATAGGCGACATTATAAAAATATCCCGTAGAATAAAAAAGTACGGAAAAAGGCTGTACGTATTCGCTAACATGAACCCAGGGAAGCAAATATCCGTAGTCTGCCGATTTCATTTGCTCCAGCATGGGAAAAAGGTAATAGGAGGTTCCCAACAACGTTACAAATGCCGTTATTATTAGTTTTCCCATTCGCTTTTTCTCAAAAAACAATTTTCTTTTCTGTGGATGAAGAAACATCATGATAAAGATGACCACGGTAATGACGATACCGATAAAGGTCATGATGGTATGCGATAAAAGCATCCCGGCAAATGCGATGCCCATCAGATATACTTTTTTTCCATCCCGCTGAAAAAAATCATAGATTCCGGCCACGAGCATCGGCAGAAAAATAAATGCCAAATATTCACTGATTCCCACGCGAAGCATCAAGTCGGCGAGATAAAACTGGCTCAGCATCAAAAGAGTTGTTCCGGTTACCGCGTACCGCCAGTCGCGGATGATGTATTTAAAACAGAAATAAGTGGACAAGGAGGCAGTTGTTGTGAGCAGAAGTGCGAATAATTTCCAGGTGACGGATGGTGAAAATCCCAAAATCCGTAGTATAGCCGGAATCACAAAAAAGAGATCCGGGTAAAAGAGCGGACTTCCATAACCATATCCATTGAAAAAGTTTTCATAGATGTGTACGGGAAATTTGCCTTGTAACAAGGCATCCTTGATGCCCTCCACGCGCAGTAAATGGTATAATAAATCCTTGTCGTAACCGCTAATGCCGTTTTTTAGATACGGGAATCCCGTCACCAGGACAATCAGCAAGAGCATTACGATAACGACACAAATTTCTTTTTTTCTTTCACTCCAGTTTTTTAGCATTATTTTTCACTCCATTTTGCTTAAAATGATAGGGCTAATCGAAACCGTTAACCGGATAAGTTGTCTCATAGTTTTTAATATAGCAGGTTCCCATTACACCAATGTAGCAAGTAATTGTTTAAAAACTTTCCAATCCATTCGGTAATGTTACAGATATACACGTCTCCCAGTGGTTGAAATAAAAACGGATAAATCAATAGTAAAATGGAACCGGGATGTCGTTTGATTGCAGCTAGCGATTCTTGTGCCTGCTGTTCAATCAACGGATCCTTCATCGCCAAAAGAGACAGCAGAATAACAAAATAGTAGCATATGATGGAAAATATCCAGCGTCCCGAGTCCACTTTCAATAAAATATCCGGCAAAATCGTTCCGGCACCGGCGATTATAAAAAAGTATTTCCACTTTTCCAGCTTATCTTGTGCCTTGCCTAACAATCCGCGGAAAAATTTTATGGCAATCACCAGGTACGGGAGCATTGCCACGATAAAAATCGGGTATTGTATGATGTTGAAAATACGCCATGTCATTTCCCTGTCCGTCAAGTCGATGCCAAGGATTTCATGGTCTATCACGTCTGCATGGTATTCACCGTTTTCACACAAGGCGGATGCCTTGGCCACGATGTCATCATAAATGTTTGTTCCATTAAAGTGGCTAAACAGCTCGAACCATAAAAACAAAACGGAAGCAATCATAAAGCAGAATAAAAAAAGTCGAAAATATTTTTTACGTTCTTTTTCTTTCTGGCTTAATGCCTTGTAAAGGGTCAGTACAAGGATGATGTTTAAAAACATGAACACGTTTCCCTGGTGGACCATCACTCCCAATGCGGCGATTGGCACCAACAGCCATTCAAAGCGTCCCGCTATCAGCAATGCCGCGCCGATCAAGCTTAGCATCACGCAATAGACGTCTAAACGGCCAAAATTAAATTGACAGCAGAACATGGGAACCGCGAACATTAAGAATAAGATTGCCAAATAGCGCATGCTTTCTGCTTGTTCCTTTCGGCACTTTTTCAGGCAAAAGACTAAAAAAGAAATTAGAATTACATAATAAACCAGCGTGATGGCAAGTGTAAAACGATACGTCCATGTATAATTCATCATGTCAAATGGTAAAATCCGATTCAGCGCGGCATATATGGTGCCAATCAATCCGCGAGAAATGAATCCGTATTTATATGAAAATGCCAACATCGTGGCGTTAATTTGATTCACCGTTCCATCAAAAAATCTGACAAACAACACGAAGGTAAACAATATCAACACTAGCGAGAACCGTTTCGTAGAATTGCTATTTATTGTCCGCATTTTTCAGTGTCCCTCGTTTCTTAATTTTTTCATCTTTTTTCATACTCTTCCTTTCTTTGCTGTCATTTAACGAACCGTCATAGTACATGCTTTTCTTTGAGAATCAAATATTCTTCTTCGCCAAGCCCGACCGTTTTCGTGAAGAACTCGTGATTGTCTTGTCCTAATTGTGGTGCGGGGGTGCGAATGGATGGTTTTGTGTCCATCAGCTTGATGGCACATCCGTTCAAGGTGATGGATCCAAGGGTGGGATGGTCGGTTTTGACAAACATCTCACGTTCCTTGACGTGAGGATCCTCTAAAATTTGCCGGATATCCATAATCGGCCCTGCCGGTATTCCGCAATCAAGTAAGATGTCCGTGGCCTCGGAAGCAGTCTTATCCTTGAGCCACTCTTCGATGACGGCTTTGATATCGTTTTGATATTTTAAACGGCCGGACATGTCGGTAAAGCGCGGATCTGTAATCATGTCAGGACGTTTCAATATTTTTTTGCAAAGAATGTCGAAAAGCTTTTGGTTGCCGATTGCGATAATGACGTTGCCGTCCTTGCATTGGAAACTGTCGTATGGGGAAACCGAGGCATAACGGTTCCCGATTCGTTTGGGAAGTTTGCCGCTTTCCATGTATTTTAATGCCATGTTTTCCGTGGCGGCAATCACGCTGTCCATAAGAGAAACATCAACCTTCTGGCCGACACCGGTGATGTGCCGGGCATTGACCGCGGCCAGAATCCCGATTGTGACGTTCAGCCCGCCCAATATGTCGCCCAGGGCACTTCCAACCCTTGTGGGATCTCCGTCTTTCGCACCCGTGATGGACATCATCCCACCCATGGCCTGGGCCAGGATATCGTAGCCGGGTCTCGTACAATACGGACCGTAAGAGCCAAATCCAGAGACGGCGGCATAAATAATACGGGGATTGCGTTCTTTCAGGACGTCATATCCGATGCCGAGACGTTCCATGACGCCGGGACGATAGTTTTCAATGACGATGTCCGCTTTTTCAACCATCCGTTTAAAAAGTTCCTTCCCCTCGGGTGTTTTCAAATTTAAGGTGACCCCTTTTTTATTGCGGTTTAAATTGGCAAAATAGAGGCTTTCTTGTTCTCCGTTCAAATTCTTTTCACGGAAGGGGGGATAAAAGCGGGTATCATCTCCAAAAGTGGGAGGTTCAATTTTAATCACGTCCGCCCCCATGTCCGCCAGAAGCATGGTGGCGTAGGGTCCGGCTAGAACGCGCGTCAAATCCAGAACCGTCAAATTTTCGAGAGCCATGTGCTGTTGGTTCGAACGGGAGAAAACGTGGTCGTTCGAAGCGTTTGAAAAATCATCCATATGAATTTGGTTTATCCTTTCCAGTGTCTCGCAATATTGCCATTGGGCGCATACAACCCGTAGTATAGCATATTTTTCGGGATTCAACAAGTGTAAAAATAGTTCTTGCAGTCATTGCCGCATGCGTGTTATAATCTCAAAGTATTTATACGCAAGGGGCAAATATTTTTGCCCCTTGCGTATACGAGGATGCACACAGCCGCATAAGGAAATATGCTGCTTCGCGGCTGCGGCTGGCGCAATACTCACGGCAGATAAAATCTGCCGTGAGTATATTTAGAAAATGAATGTGTTTGAGAGGAATAGACATGTTGAAGGAGTTTGATAAAAGAAAAAAAAGAAACCTGCGGAGAGTGGTGCTTATTTTCGTTTTCGGTATCGTGCTTTCCGCGCGGTGTTGGGTTGGCATCGTTAACTGTCTAAATACGACGGTATATGCCTTTTCCTATAAGTATGGATTCATTTCCCGGGCGTTCATGGGGACGGTGCTGCGTGTTTTTAATCTTGTTTTGAACATCTTCGCTCCTTACGACCTGCTGACGTACGAGGGCATCGTATTTTTCTCGAAACTGCTAAATACGATATTTATCGCCATGTTGATGGTATTGTTTTATATGTGCCTGAACGCGGTGGAAGAGAGGATGGAAGTCCCTATGTTGGCGGTGATGTTCGTATTTTCTATTTTTGCTTTTCCCGAGTATTTGACGGAACAGAATTTTGGCAGAAGCGACATTTGCATGGCGATGGTGACGCTTCTTGGCTGTTATCTTTTGATAAAAGAAAAATGGGAATACCTTATCATTCCCTTGTCGGCCATTGCCGTTTGCATTCACCAGGGATATGTGCTGATGTTTTTTAACGTGCTATTGGTGATTTTGTGGTGTAAGATATTTGACAATGAGGGCGGCAAGAGAAAGAAATATATCACGATTTTCGGAGCCTCCTTTCTTGTGGCGAGCGTATTGTTTTTATATTTGAATTTTTTCAGCCATCAGAACGGAAAAGAAATTTATGACGAGATTTATAACATTGCAAGCTCTCTGGCGCATGACGGCGTAGTGCACACTAATTTGATCCTGCACGAGATACTGGGAGAGAGCCCGTTTGTAAATGAATGGCCGGAGCACGTCCATAATTTTCAGGAGCTTCCGGTATTCCTCGTTCTGATGTCGCCGTATCTGGTCATTGCCTTCCGGTTCTTCCGAAATACGATTCGTGAGGCCAAGGGCGCGTACAAATTGAAATATTTGGCGGTTGCCGTCGGGGCGGCGACGATATTGCCGGATTTAATCGTAAAGATAGACTATGGGAGATGGATGTTTTCCATTATATTTTATTACTTTGTGACAATCTTGGTTTTATTGGCCAGAAGGGATCCGATTATTGTCCGTAATTTTCAGATAGAGACAGATCGGATGAAGCAAAGGCCGGCGTTTTTCATGGCACTTTTGATTTATCCGGTTTTATTTACGCCACTTACAGACGTGTATATTTGTGAATTGACAAATAACATTACCAATTATTTGATTTGGCGACTCGGAGGGGGAGTTTGACTTCAAAAATAATGTAGGTGATTTCACCGACAATCAATGTGAGTGCCGCAATCATGCACCAAATTGCCCAACTTCCGTAATCAAGATTCCAGCCGAAGAGGAGGTTTAGCCAGGAAACGGTTGTTAATATTGGCAGGTTTCCCAAAAATATGGACATGCTACGGTTTCCCGCCCATACAAACGGCGGGAAAGAAAGGATTTTCTGTAGGGCACCACTGTTTATGATCAAATATACCATGCATGGCCAGGTGAGGTATGTCTGCCAAATCGTAAAACCGTTATGATTGACCGCCAATGTGATGATTGCCATGATGACGATTAATAAGACGGCCATGCACATCCCTTGCGTTTTTCTTTCTTTGCCCATAGCATCCATCGCGACATGCATGACGATTCCCGCGAAAAAGAAAAGTAATCCTCTCGCGGAACATTCATACAATAAGGGGGCGTGTACCGGATGGAAGGTGAATATTATGCCGATGATGCCAATAATCACATAAACGCCCCATTCTACTTTTCTATTTCGGCAAAACTTTACGATGAGAAAAAAGAGAACATAACAAATCAACAACGTCGTGACGAACCAGCTCGGTCCGTTGACCGCCATCGAGTCTGATTCGGCGAATAATCCGCTCTGTACCCCGAACACGCTGGCAATCAATGCCTTTAACGAGTATCGTATTTCACCTCCATCCGCGTGCAATGGGTAAAATCCGAGCTGTAGTTTCCCGATATTTTCTATTATGAAAAGGTAGACATGAAAAAAAATCATCAACGGGTATATTTTTTTGAATTTCGGAGCCAGATAATCTTTGAAAGCAAGTCCGTTTTTAATTCGCTGCCGATAGTTGTGGTACATGAAATATCCGCTCATGATAAGAAAAACGTTTGGGGCGGTCAACCCGAATACGTAAAATAGTTGGAATAATTTTACCCCTGCCCAGCTTGAGGCTGGAATCGTATCATACAACATGGCATAATGAAATCCCAGTGCCGTCATCAAGACCAAGATGCCCCTTAGCCCGGTCACGCCCATGTTTCGTTTTACCTTGTCCATTTGTAATTCCTCACTTTCCGTTCGTCCTATGTGAAACATGCATTTGTGATGTAAGAGGGATGCATAATACAAAGCAGGTATCATCATTTCAATCAGTATACACCATGTTGGATGTAAAGAAAAGAGCAGAAAAGAAAATATTTTGGACGTGGAAAATTATGGACTTGAGTCATCGAGGCATGTGTGCTATAATTTCAAGGCACTTACATGACGTATTTGTTCTTTTGATGGGAGAGGCAATATGGCAAAGGAAAAAAGAATCAGAAGGTTTTTAGTGATGTTGGCGGTTTTCGCGGCCGTTTCTGTCGTGTTTTTCTTTGAGTGGCGGATGAACGCGCAGAATACGACGGCATTGGCGATTTCCTATCAATATGGGATTGTGCCGAGGGGATTTGTCGGTACGATTCTCTACATGATAAAGGAATTTTTGGGCATCAGTTTCTATTCGTATAAACGGGCGTGTTATTTTTCAGCATTAGTGACGGCAGTTTATTTTGCCGTATTGTTTGTGTTTTTTAGGTTGTGCTTGAAAAGGACAAAAGAAGAGCACATGAGAATTGTTGAGACGATACTCATATTTTTGTCGATCTTCATGTTTTCGGAATTTTTAACCTGGAACAATTTCGGCCGGCTGGACGAGTATTTGATGATTATCACCCTGCTCTGTCTAATCTTGCTTGTGTGGGAAAAAGCGGAATTTTTAGTGATTTTGCTTTGTTGCATCGCAGGCTTGATTCATGTCGGATTTGTATTTACAAACGTGGGCGTGATATTGGTGGCGATTTTATGGAAGGCGTTTGAGCGGACGGGTTGGGAACGTAGAAAATATATTTTGCTGTTTCTTGGTTGTTTCTTGAGTGTCTCCGCATTGTTCCTTTACTTTGAAATCGTCCGGCATCCGCTTGGCATGACGGAATATGAAAGTATCGTGGAACTGGCAAAGAGCATATCGGAGGATGGAAATAGCATCAGCGATTCCTTGCTTGATTCGGAGATTTTGAGACTGGACGTGTTTGAGGACGAATGGGTGTGGCATACGAAGAATTATGTGGAAACGCCGGTGTTCCTCGTGTTTTGGAGCCCTTACTTGTTAATCGCGTTTCATTTTTTCAAAACGCTTATCCAGAGCGCAAAGACAAAATGCGAGAAGCTAAAATATGGGATGGTTCTTGTCGGGGCGGGCACCATTGTCCCGGAATTGATTTTAAAAGTCGATTATGGAAGATGGATGTTTTGCATCGTGGCGTATTATTGTTTGATTTTGTTAGTGCTGACCGTACTGGGCGATAGCATGGTGATTCAATGTCTCAGGGAGACGAAAGAGTGGGTGGCGAAAAAAGTTCCATTTTGGTGGGCACTGTTGATTTATCCGATCTTTTTCGTGCCGTTCCGTGACGTGTATATCAGTGACGTGACGACGAGAATCATGGATTTTATCGCCCCGATTTTGCATATTTGGTAGAAACTTGGCAGTCATTGCATGATACCAAGCGTCGGACAAATTTGATGCCTGGTATCATGGCGCGGCCGCAGGCCGTGAATCGTAGTTATACTGAGGGGCAAAAAGATTTACCCCTCAGTATATGAGGATGCGCACGGTCGCATAAGGGAATATGCCGCTTTGCGGCTACGACCGGCGCAATACTCACGGTAGATTTCATCGACCGTGAGTATAATAATCCGATTTTCGTGTCCACTCACGGGTTCCAAGATCGTAAGAATAAAGAACGATATCGTCCGCACTGTTTCGTTCCATCCAATCGGTTGCTTTCGCGTCAATATTTTCATCCGCCATGTACAAATCCCAACCGTCGGGATACATTCCAGAATAGCCGTTCAGTGTTTTTAAATCATAGGTTTGTGCAATCGCCCAGGCATCCATTTGAAATTCTTCCCAACCATCGTTGGCGGTGGAAGCGTGTTTGTAATCCGTCAGGTAGAAGACTTCACAGTCATCGGGAGGCGCGGGGACGGAAGATGTGAACGCGTTTTCCGATGCGGCGTTCCAGGTGGTGGTGACACCCACGGTGGAATGATTGCAGAGAAATACGGTTAGCGCGAGGGCGGGGAGGATACAACGGCGTCCGGCTTTGTATTTCCCAAGGCAGACATCGGCGAATGCGGAAAAGCAGATGGAGACGGGGAGCGTGATAAAGGTCAGCCAACGACCGATACCGCGTATGGCCGATGCACCGGGGATGAATTTGAAAAAGAAATACCACAAGGAAAAGCCGTTGTCCCAGAGAATCACCAGGAAAAGGGAAACGATGCAGGAGACGGCCAGAGACAGACTCCATATTTCCTTATATCCATGTCTTTTGTTCTTGACGGCAAGACAGACATGGCACACCATTGTGAGGATGAACAGTGCCAAATAGAGCGGGGGAAATCCTGTCTTAAGATGATACACCGACAAGTCGAGGTTGAAAATGTTGTTGATGTCTTGTCCAATGAGATTGGGAAGCGTGGGGGAATACATGACGACATCACTCCAGCTTCGCCCGCCGACATTTTGAAAGTTGGGGAGGTAGAGGTATAAAAAGGGGAGCATGGCAACGACGCACAAGGCGAGGTAGAGCAGATATTCCGGCCAGTGCACGGACGCTTTGCGGATGGTTGAAAAAATATTTTTCGCCGGGATGCATAGGCAGGCAGATAGGCAGAACAGTGGCACGAAGAGGAACAAAAACACACAAGTGAAGTAAGCCACGTAGAACGCCGTATAAAAAAGCAGGACAAACAGCCCCAGTCCGGCCAGGGCAAAGAAAACCCGCCTTTTGTCATAAAAATATTTTGCATAACAAAAAGCGCAAATCAGGATGATTGGGAGCAGGCTTTCCGCAAACATCTGCGGGTTGGCAGTGATGGCGTAATATCCGTTGGAGAAGGAAAAACCCACGACGGCGGCCAGGGAAGCCCAATGGGAGCATTTCAGGCAACGGTTCATGAAGAACCAGAGCGCGATACTGCCCAGAAGGTGAACCAAGATTACAGAGTATTTAAACGCCATGTACATGTCGACTCCAAACAGCCGGAAGAGGCTGTAGGGCAGGGCGAACCCCAGCATGACGTCGGAATAGGACAAAACGTTTTGCGCGGGATAAAAAGCTCGAAGTTGCATCCAACTTTCGTTCCCGCAAAATACCTGAAACCAGTGTTCGACAAAAAAAGTGTTCAATCTGCCGTCAACGCGGCTGCCAATCAGGTGATCATTTAATAAAACATTATCAAAGAATATATAAGTTCCCGCCAAAATCAAAAGTATGGCGAAGAAAGACGTTAGGAATGGTAAGAGTCTTTTTTGATTTAGTTTGTTGCTCATGGGCGCGGCTCCTTGTCTTGCATGGTTTTTGATGTACGCAAAGGCCTTCGGTAGCTGACGAACGTGTCGTAGTAGCGGGCAGGAATTCCGACATCGTAGCTTTCTCCGGCGATATCAACGGCCGTCAGTTTGTGTCGGTCCGTCATGTGCCGAAGGGCACCGGTCAAATCAATTTCGGCCGTGTCTTCGCGCTGTTCGTTTTCTTCAATTTGCAGCCCCAGATAATCGAACACGTCTTTCGTCAGGATATACTGACCGAAGGTGGCAAAATAGAGTTTTTCTCCTTCTTCGCCGCATATGCCAAGGTGTTCCCTGGCAAACTCGGTGGAGGGCTTTTCCACGATGTCGGAAACATCCATCAAATATGGCCGTTCGGAATCAAACGTCCCGGTGAGGACGGCATAATCCGAAACCTGCTCAAGCGGAACGGGCTTGATGGAAACCACGGCCTTGTCCCCGCCGCTCTTATTGTATGCATTGATCGTCTGCGTCGTACAAGAAAAGGCGATTTTGCTTTTGTAGATAAAGTCACCGAGCAATAATAGTACGGGGTCGTCCTTTACCAGTTCGTGCGCCTGGTAGATGGCATGGCCGAATCCTTTTTGCTCCTTTTGCACGACATATGTGATTTTTCCGCCGATTCCGTAAATCCAGTGATAATAGTCGCGGACATTTTTCGGGAGCTTCTTTAAGTAGCTTTCATCAAGCTTGTATTCAAAAAGCTTTTTATAGTCTTCGATTTCATTCTCGCCTATAATTAATATGATGTCCTCGATTCCGGCGGCATCCAGTTCTTCGATGATGCACATAAGGACGGGCTTGACGACCTCGTTTTCATCAATGACGGGTAAAAAGGCTTTTTTGGTGAAATGCGTCTGCGGATACATCCGCGTGCCAAAACCGGCAATCGGAATGATGGCCTTGCGGATTTTTCCACCTGCCTGCAGTTCGAAGGGAAACGCCTCCATCTTCCGTTCACTGTTGAGATAATCGACGAGTGCCTGCTGGCAGGCCTTGTCCTTTGCCAACAGCTGGACGCTTCCGTCTCCCTGGGAACCAACCCCCTTCGCGCCCCAGATGTAAGGCTGGATTTGCGGGTCGTTTAATACGGAATGAAGGACGGGGGAGGTTAATTCCTCCGGGCAAGCGGGCGCAATTTTGGTATCAAAGAGTCGTTGGGCCTCGGTCATGATATGGCCAAGTGCCTCGGCATCGCCTTCCTCGATGGCCTGGCTGGCCCTGGCAATAATCTCGTAATTGTCCTTGCCAAGGGCGTCTTGTACGTTTTGGTACATCTCGTTCTGGGCGAACGGGTAGGCACGGTTTAAGTGGGACAGTATTTTCCGGGTATCCTTGCTGGCGCACAAATCAGCGAACACCCAGTGCATAGTCTTGCCCACCTTCAGTTTCTTGATGCTGATTTCTTCGTCTGAAAATTTCATGATGATGGGTTGCTCACCGAACGCGCAGGCCTGGTCAAGCCGCCCACAGCGGGATTGTGTGAGCCTCTCGCCATAGTATGCGGCGCGCATCTCGCCCTGGACGCTTAAATGAAGCTGGTACAGCTTGCTGAACGCACGGGCAATCAGTACGCAGATGGCGGCACTGGAGGACAGACCCTTTTTCATGGGGAGCGTGACTTTCTTCACTTCGATGGAGATTCCGCCGACGTGATAGTTTTCGACCATGTAAGCGGCGACACCGCAACAATAGCTGAAGAAATTGTCTTTCAGGGCGTTTTCACGCAGGGTTTCCGCGTCTATGCCGCAATGGAACTCTACGGATTCCCCTTTTTGATTGACGGATTTTATATAGAAGTCGTCATTTGCCTTGGCAGTTGCATAAATGCCTAGGTTGATGCCCGTGACAATGGCCTGGCCTTCGAGGATGTCCGGGTTTTGGCTGACATATTTCCCGGCCCAGTCACTGTGTTCGCCGAACAAGCACAACCTGCCGGGAACGAATAATTGGATTTCTCTTTGCGGACTTTGTGTGTAATGTTCCATGTGGATATTTGCTCTCTTTCTATTAAAGATGGTTCTCATTATAAAGTATAAATCCTTATTTTGGAAGTCTTTTCGTAAAACTTGTTGCAAAAATGTTGATTTTGTAATAAAGTTAAAAGATAGTGGTTTATGGTGATGGACATGAGAACGGAAGAGTGGGAAAACTACCGGCATCGTGACATATGGAGAGGAGTAGTATGGAAAAGTTATACATCGTAATTCCGGCATATAATGAGAGGGAAAATATACGGCGGGTGATAGAACAGTGGTATCCTATCGTGGAGAGGACGGGGGCGGATTCCAGGCTGGTCATTGTAAATGACGGAAGCAAGGATGACACGTACGAGATTATGCAGGAATGTGCGGTGGACAAGCCGCAGTTTGTCCCGCTGACAAAGGAAAACGGCGGGCACGGCGCGACCGTTCTTCATGCGTACAAGTATGCGCTAAGCGAAGGCGCCGATTATATTTTCCAGACGGACTCCGACGGGCAGACGGTGCCGGATGAGTTTTGGCCGTTCTGGGAACAACGACATGACTATGACATGGTAATCGGGCTGCGGGGCAGCAGGGAAGACGGATTGTCCCGGGTTCTTGTCACCAAGGTTTTGAAATTGACCTTGGTAGTCTGCTTTGGCGTGGTCGTGCCGGATGCCAATACCCCGTTCCGATTGATGAAGGCAAAGACGCTTGGGGAGAATATCGGGCTCATACCCAAAGACTTTAATTTATCCAACGTGCTCGTGGCGGTCATATATGAAAAGAAAAAATTGCGCGTGAAGTATGTACCGATTACTTTTTTACAACGGCAGGGCGGTGTCAACTCTATCAATATCAGAAAAATTTTTGCAATCGGGATGCAGGCGATGAAGGATTTTTGGACAATCAATAGGTCACTAAAGGGTTTGAAATGAAAGGGTTTGAAATGAGAGGGCTATGGTAATGAAACATATATCACGTAAGTATTTCTATTTGATTGTTTTGGGGGTAATCACACTTATGGTGGCGGTTTACAGCCCCTTAAATCCGTTGACGCAAAAGGCAATCACGACGGATCAGGCGGTGTTTTTTACGATTGCCAAAGGGCTTTTGGAAGGAAAACTGGCATACGTGGATTTTTTTGACCACAAGGGCGTACTGCTGTACATGATTCTGGCGGCGGGGCTCTGGGTATCCAAAAGCCTGATTGGAAACTTTGTGATAGAGCTCGTGGTCATTTTTTCGTCCGCGTTTTTTATGTATAAGATTGCAAGGCTGTTTGCCGATGAATGGATGTCCCTTTTTGCGGTTTTCGTGGTATTTGCCTCGGACATTACACTTTTTACAAGCAGCAACAGCGAGGAATATATATTCCCGCTCTTGTGTGCCTCGGTATATTTGTTCTTGTTGCAGTTGCGTGACGGGATTCGACTTAGGCAGGTGTTTTTTATCGGAGCCTGCGGAATGCTGGTTTTTTTCATAAAGTACAATTATTGCCTGATTTGGGCGGCGCTGGGAATTCTTTTATTCATATATATGCTGTTAAAGCGCAGTGGTTTTTTGCAAGTGGCCAGGATGTGCCTTTCGTTCGGCGGCGGAATGCTCGCGGCGACACTTCCCTTTGCCGTTTATCTGCTTGCGACGGACTCTTTCGGCGCATTTATGGATGTATATGTATTGTATAGCTTGCATTATGCAGAATTCACCGGGATATCAGAACGGTTAAACTGTATCCGCTTTCTGCTGGACACGCCAATCAATGTGTTCTATTATGCGGCGATTTTGATGTGCGTGGTTTTGGTCATTGGCATTTTTACGAAAAAGAAGTCGTTGGAACTTGGAATGAAGCAAAAGAAGATAGAGATGCTTTTCTACTTTATGGTCTTGTCGATGGCGGGTTTAGCAGTTACGTCAAGCCCCGGACAATCATGGTATTATTACAAGCAGGCAACGATGGTCATTTATGTCGTGCCGCTGGCCGTGTTTATGAAGGTGGCATGTCAGTGGCTTGTAAGGGTGATATCAGAGAAAACGGGGAAACATGTAAAACGAGTCACCGTGCTGGTAAGCGGCGCAATGGCTCTGCTCGTGCTTTTTTCGATTCGAAGCCGATTAACTCCAGAGCAATATAAGATGAATGCGGATGCCCGTTTTGCCAGTGCGATGACCATCTGTAATCTGATAGACGAATATTGTGGGGAGGATGACACGATGATTTCTTTTTCGAATGATTGTACCATGTACTTTTATTCGGATTGCGAGACCGCCTCGCGTATCTTTTTTCCCAGCGCGACCATTGTGGAGGACGCGTTGATTGATGAATTGATGCAGGATTTGGAGGAAAATGAACCCAAAGTCATCACTTACCAATGTGATTGGGAGGCGGGGTTGACGGAACGGATGAAGGAAGAAGCGAAAGATTTTACAGAAAAAAAGTATTCCCTGCTGTATGAGGATGAATATCGTTCGATGTACTTGAGGAATAATTAGACTAGGGATAGCGAAGCCGGGGAGGGTGACCATGAAAAAATATATTAAAATCGCGAGGCCGGATCATTGGATTAAGCAGATGTTTGTATTCCCGGGATGTATGTTTGCCATCTTATTGGCAGATAGGACAAGAATGGGCGCGGGCATGATCTGGACGATTTTGCTGGGGTTTGTATCGACTTGTTTTATCGCGTCGGCAAATTATGTCATCAATGAATGGCTGGATGCCGAGTTTGACAAGTACCACCCGACGAAGAAATACCGCAGCGTGGTGACGGAAGACGTGAAGGGAAAAATTGTCTATATGGAATACGCGGCATTGACAGTCATCGGATTTGCCGTCGGCCTTGCGGCAAATAAACAGGTGCTGTTTTGCGAGGTTTGGCTGTGGGTGATGGGCATCCTTTATAATGTGAAGCCGTTTCGCACGAAGGACGTGGCGGTGTTGGACGTGCTTTCGGAGTCCATAAACAATGCCATCCGCCTGTTGATTGGCTGGTTTTGTATCACGCAAATGCAATACCCGCCGATTAGCATCGTAGTGGGTTACTGGATGGGCGGCGCGTTTTTGATGGCGATGAAACGCTTTGCGGAATATAGCATGATAAACAATCCGGAGTTGGCAGGACTTTACAGAAAGTCATTTTCACATTATACCAAGGAACTTTTACTCAACACGGCCTTCTTTTACGCCATGTGTTCCTCGTTTTTGATGGGCGTGTTTTTGATAAAATATAAAATTGAGTTTATGCTGTTCGTTCCATTTGTATTTGGTTTGTTCTGCTATTATTTCCATATTTCCTTCAAGGAGGATTCTGCGGCACAGAAGCCGGAAAAATTATTTAAAGAGAAGAAATTGATGGCATATGTCTTGTTTTTGGTGGTACTGTTTTTAATTCTTTTGACGGTTGACATCCCGGGATTGGAAATATTTTCCATGTACGAGCTGATAAATACGAAGTGATAAAGAAAGGGACAAGTTAAAAATGAACGTGTATGATTTTGACGATACAATTTATGACGGGGACACGACGGTCGGATTTATCAAGTATACGGCACTGCATCACCCGTGGGCGATGGTCAGGGCCTTGCCGGTGCAGGTTGCGGCCATTATTTCTTATGCTTTGGGAAAGTGTAGCAAGACTCGGATGAAGTCCAGGGCGTTTATTTTTTTACGTTACTTAAAGGACGTGGACGCGGATGTGGAAAAATATTGGGCGAAGCATAAGCACCAGATCAAGGGGTGGTATTTGCGGCAGCAAAAGGAAGACGACGTGATTATCTCGGCATCTGCGGCGTTTTTGCTACAAGGGATTTGCGCGGACTTGGGAATTCGGCATTTGATTGCCACTCGGATGGACAAGCATACCGGAGTCATAGAAGGGGAGAATTGCAAGGGCAGTGAGAAGGTCAATCGGTTTTATGAGGCGTTTCCCGGAGGCGAGGTGGAAGAATTTTATTCCGACCATGATTCGGATCGTTTCATGGCAAGGCTGGCAAAGAAAAGCTATCTGGTGAAAAAGAACGAACTTGCAGAGTGGAAAATAGAAAAGGAGTAAGAGAATGGATACAAAGTTGCAGACGAAAGGGAGTACGACGGGCTTGGCGGAAGGAGCTGGCAGAATTGCATATCTTGACGTGGCGCGGGGGCTTACGATGTTGATGATCGTGGTTTTTCATGTGTTGGGAGAAACAAGCTTGGTATACCACCGCTTTGTCGTTACGATGGGACTGCAGGTTTTTCTTTTTGTGTCGGGATTTTTTTATCGGGGCTTTCATTTGAAAAAAAATTTGCTGAAATTAGTGCTTCCCTATGCCCTGCTGTTGGTGGCGGTTCGCGTCTACTGGGACGTGGCGCTACGGATTGCATGGCCGGGGCAGGTTTTGGAGATTGTAAAGCAAATCGTATTGGGTTATACAATCGACCCACTGTGGCAAGGAAACGGGTTCTACGTAGGCATCGCATGGTTTTTGCCCATGCTGGTTGCCTCAAGGCTTGTGTACTGGTTTGTCTGCGAGTTGGGGAAGGATAATTATGCCATGCGCGGGGTGCTTGCGGTTCTTGTATCTTGTGCAGGTGTGGTGATTGGAAATCAGGGCATCAGGCTGCCGTGGAGTCTGGACGTGGCGATGGCTACGATTTTCTTCATGTATCTGGGGGATTTTACACGCCGATATCAGGACAAAGTCATGGAGATTCTGGAGAAACCGTGGATATTTCTGGCGGCGTTCGTGACATGGGGTGTGTTGGTACACTGCTTTGGCTACAGCGAGCTGGCCATTCGCTCGTACCCTTACGGGATGACGTTTTTGCTTGTGTCGGCGTTGTCCATGGGGGTGGTCTTGGCAGTGTCTTACATGATTTCTTGTCATTTGCGCCATGTGACGAAAGCGTTGTGCGTGGCGGGAAAATATTCCTTTGCGATACTGTGCGCGCACGTCTTGGACAAGAGCTGCCTGGTGCATTCGGCGGAGACGAACATTTTTCTTTTGGCGGTTTGGGAATTGTTTCTGGCATGTGTTCCCGTGTTTGTAATTTGCTTTTATCGGTGGGCGAAAAGGAAAGGAAATAGAGGATGAAATTAAAAAGTGTTTGGTCGAAGTTTGGAGGGCTCGTGAATCAAAAAACGATGGGAATCGCGATAGAGTCGGTTGCGTTTTTAATCGTTTTGGCATGTATTTATTGTAGCGTCAAGATGAATCTTGTGGGCAGGACCCTTTGGCTTGACGAGGCCATGCTGGCGGTTTCATTTAACAAGCGGTCGCTCCTTGAGCTGTGCGCGTCGCCGCTAGAGTGGAACCAGAGCGCACCGGTGGGATATTTGTTGGTGGTGAAGGTGATTACCTCGTTGTTGGGAAATTCGGAGTTCATGTTCCGTCTCTTTTCCATCATTGCCTACGTGCTTTTGCTGGCCGTATTTTACATGGTGATAAAAAAGATGGTAAGGCTTCCCTATCCGATGTTGTGTACGGCGGGACTGGCCAACGTGGCATTCCTTTTGGAATATTCGAACATGTTCAAGACTTATATTTGCGATGCCTTGTGCGTGATGTTGGTTTTGCTGTTATATTATTGTTACCAAGAAAATAAAATAAAATTCTGGTTCTTGTGTGTGGCGTATTTCGTCCTTATTTGGTTTTCCAACCCGGTGGCGTTTTTCACGGGGGGCATCGTGGCCTATGAGGTTCTTCGGGCCATGTGGCAGAAGGACAAGGGTAAGTTTGTGCGGGGAATTCTTTTGGGCGTCACGATTTGCGCAAGCTTTTTGATCATGTATGTCGTATGGCTGAAGCCGACCATCGCGACGACGAATTTAAGTGAGTTTTGGGAGGGGTATCAATTTCCGTTTTGGATTGGCAGCGTGGAGGAATTGAAAGGGTTTCTGGAATTGGTTGCCTTTGTGACGCGTGGAACCGGGAAGTTGTGGAAGGAAGTTTTGTTACTGGCCATTTTTGCGGTACTTGCCAATATGGCAAAGGTTCGCGATGACTATGTGTGGGCGATCACGCTGGGAATCGCCATCACGCTTGTCGCTTCTCATTTTGGATTTTTCCCGATGTCGGATCGCTTGTTCTTGTTTTTGATTCCGATATTGGTGTTATTGGCGGCATTTGCCGTGAAATGGCTGGTGGAGAGGACCGCGAAGCCGGAATACGCCAAGGCTTGCGTGGCGGTGGTCTTGTTCTTGTTTCTTGTGACGGGAACCGGGTTTTCCATGTATCATGGGGGAATTGCCTATCGTGACGGGGAAGAGGCAAATGAGAGTATTTCCCATATTCAGGAAAATCTTACGGAGGATGACATGATTTATGTGTATTATCCGGCAATCCCGGTGTTTCAATATAAAATGGGATATGACACGACGTCGGTTTGTGGCTTTGAGGACAACGTGTATCTGGGACATGGTTTTTTTTGCAAGGATGGTGGTTCTCCCGAGGACATTGAATATATTTCCGGGCAAAAAGGGATTTATTTGCTGTTTTCCCATGTGGTGGATTACGAGCCTACGGACAATTTGATGGACGTGCTGAATAAAAAGGGAACCTTGGAAAAGATTGAAAACCAATATTTGTTTTATTATAGTTGTGACGGAAGCAGGAGTAAAGCGGATGTTTCCTGCCGGCTGGTTTCTGCATGGACGGACTTTGACGGGCATTGTACCGCGACCATCCGTGTCAGAAACGAGGGGGATACGTGGCTCAACAATGGACGTGAGACGTTCTGCCTTCATGGAACGGAACATGACGTGGATTACGGCGGGCAGGAAAAAGCGGTAATAGGCGACCTTGCTCCGGGGGAATCCGTGGAGGTGGTGTTTGAGTTTGACTGGAATGGCGAGGAAAAGAAGGAAATTTCATTGTTCAATGTCGGAAAATATGATATGATGGCAGATGGCGGGGAGCCGGTCGTGATTTGGCGGTGCAGGTAAAAGAAAGGTATTTGGGAGATGCTTTTTAATTCGGTTTCATTTTTGATATATTTTCCAATCGTGGTATTGATGTATTTTATTATACCGGCGAAAGGAAAGAATGTCTGGCTCCTGGTTGCCAGTTATTACTTTTATATGAGCTGGAACGTGCAGTATGGGCTTTTGATCCTTCTGTCCACCGTGATTACTTATGCTTGTGGACGCGTGGTCGAAAGGCAGGAGAACACGTTATGGAGAAAGTTGACATTTGCACTAAGTTTGACCGCCAATTTTGGAATTTTGTTCTTTTTTAAGTATTTTGAATGGATGCTGGACAATATAAATCGTTTGCTGGGAAGCGGGTATGGCTTTTCGTTCACGATTCTTTTACCGGTGGGCATATCCTTTTATACGTTTCAGGCGGTGGGCTATACGTTCGACGTGTATAGGGGGAAACTCAAGGCGGAAAAGAATTTTATTACGTACGCATTGTTCGTTTCCTTTTTTCCACAATTGGTGGCGGGACCAATCGAACGTTCGACCAATCTGCTCGGCCAACTGCAAAAGCCGTCCGTGTTCAAGGCGGAAAATGTCACGAAGGGATTGCAGGTCATGCTCTGGGGATATGTCGAGAAGATGGTAATCGCGGACAACCTGGCGATTCTGGTGGATCAAGTTTATAATAATTACGAAGCGTATGGTGGATTTATATTGGCACTTGCGTCCGTGCTGTTTACGATTCAAATATATTGTGACTTTGGCGGATATAGCCATATTGCAATTGGGGCGGCAAAGGTGTTAAACATCACGTTGATGGAAAATTTTCGTCAGCCTTTTTTTGCCTGCGGGATTCGAGAGTTTTGGCAAAGGTGGCATATTAGTTTGTCGGGGTGGTTTCGAGATTATTTGTATATTCCGCTGGGCGGCGGCAGGTGTTCGAATTGGAGAAAATATTTTAACGTGATGGTCACTTTTTTGGCAAGTGGAATGTGGCATGGGGCGAGCTGGCATTATATCATTTGGGGTGGGCTTCATGGTGCTTACCGGGTGATTGGCGAGATTTTACATCCGCTGAAACGAAAGATTTGGGAGGCTCTGCATGTCAATCCGGAACATGCCTTGTATCAGACCGTGCAGCGGGTGAGTACGTTCTTTTTGGTCGTGGTCGCGTTTATTGTCTTTCGGGCGACATCGTTTCGTGAAACCTTACAAATTATGGGGATTATCGTATCTCGTTTTGGGGGATGTCAATTGACGGACGGTACGTTGTTGACGCTGGGTCTGAATTTGGCACAGATTTTACTGACGGGACTGGCGATGGCGTTATTACTCATGGTAGACATTGTTCACGAAAAGGGTGGGCATCTATCAATTTGGATAGGGAAGAGGCCGGCAGTGGTTCGTTACGGCATTTATTATGGTCTGATTTTATTGATTTTGACATCCGTGTTGCAGACGTTTGGCCAGAGTGCCGCGTCGTTTTTATACTTTCAGTTTTGAGGAGGCATGGAATAGACGTGCCTGACGGGAGGCGGACATGGCGAGGTATATTGGAAAGGTCATCGGGTTTCTTCTAATCTTGGGAGGGATGATAGTAGGGATTTTGCTGCTCTGTACGGTGAGTTCGCCGTCGGATCGTTTTTTTGCGTTTGTTACTTGCAGTGACGATTATAATCGGGAGGACGTGGCACCTGAAATTTTGAAGACGGCCCAGGAGGGAAAAAACGGGTATCAACATATTTTAGTGGGGGATAGCGTGTGTTACATGCTTTTTGCCAATTCGGGGGAGATTAATGACGCGTATTTTCCTGCCGGAAACACCCGTCCTTGTACGATGGCGACACAGTACGTGCTTGTGAAAGAGTTCTTGGAGTCACATCCGGAAGCAAAAGACGTATATTTGTTTTATAGCAAGGAATCCTGGGAGTCGGTTGTTGACGTGAAGTGCGGTTATAGCTATGTGGTCGTGCCGCATATGCAGGCGGGGACGTTTGACAAGCTGGAGCGGGAAACGGTCGCGCAGGCTGAGGAAATGTTTGGTCCCCTTTTGATGAACGAGTTTATGGCGAATGCGTTTGACCGTTCATTCGTGGTTCGCAAAATTGTCTTGAATTCGTTGACGACATATCATGAAAAAGTGTTGGATGAGGATTTGTCAGCCCCGTTCGAGAAAACCGAAAACCGGATTTCGCCCCTGGCACTCTTATATTTTAAAAGAATAGTGGAGACATGTGACGCGCATCATGCGACCTTGCATCTGATTCATGATCCGTTGGCGGACACGCCACAGAAACATGAGGAGGTGGAAATGGAAAGGAAGATGTTTGAGGAGGCGGGCTTGTATGAGGAATGGAAGGAATATTTTGACAGCGTCTTGTATTATCCCGAGGAACTGTTTTTTGACGGGGTGCATTTTCAGGCGGGAGAGGAACTAAATAATGCGGTCATTGACGATATCAGGGAACATACCGGACTGATGCGTGACATCTTTGAAAAATGAATTATTTCAAGAATCGGAATTGTTGGAATGAAACAGACTACCGTATTGTGGCATGATGAAAAAGATACCAGATTCGGCGAGGTATAGAAAGTATGTAGAAATGAAATTATGTTAATAAGGAAACCCATTGTTTAATAGAAAGAATTGTGGTATGATACTAGAGGTGTAACATGAATTATGCGAACATTAAAAATTACGACGTTGCCGATGGTCCGGGCGTGCGCGTGAGTCTTTTCGTGTCCGGTTGCCGTCACCATTGCAAGGGATGTTTTAATGCTGAGACGTGGGACTTCAATTTTGGACAGCCCTATACGAAGGAGACCGAGGCCGAGATTTTAAAGTTCTTGGAGCCGGATTACATCCAGGGCTTTACGTTGCTCGGCGGGGAGCCGTTCGAGCCGGAGAACCAGGTGGAGTTGGTCAAGCTGCTTGGCCGTATTCGCCAGGAGTATCCAAGAAAGGATATTTGGTGCTATACGGGATATCTTTATGACGTGGACTTGGCGGAGGGCGGCAAGGTGTTCACGGACGTGACGAAGGAAATGCTGTCCTATATCGACGTGTTGGTGGATGGGGAGTTTGTCGAGGCGCAGAGAGATTTGACACTTCGTTTCCGTGGAAGCCGCAATCAGCGGATTATCGAGCTCGCGCATGACTGAAGGGGTTAAGGAGCGCAAGTGGAGAAATGAAGGCGAAATGTAAAAGAAAGACGTGGGAGCAGGAAAAAAGGCGGAAATGCAGAAGAAAGACGTAAAAATACAAAGCGAAGAGTTGGAAGTAAGGACGGTGCAAACGGCGCATGTACATACGCATGTGGACGAAGCCGGGCATATTTACATGCATGAGCATGAGTATCAGGCGGGCTTGCCCGGGGGACGGCGGCACGTGCATACGCAGGCGGAGAAAAAGGCGGTGTTAAACCGCATGGCGAAGGCGATTGGACACATGGAGGCGGTCAAGCGCATGGTGGAACGCGACGAGGATTGCGGCGCGGTTCTCGTCCAGTTGGCGGCGGTGCGTTCGGCAATCAATAATACAGGAAAGTTGGTTTTAAAGAACCACATTAACCGTTGTATTATGGAAGCGGTGGAGGAGAACGATCAGGAGGCGATTGCCTTGCTAGACCAGGCCATTGACAAATTCATGTAGTGGCGTTGGTTATTATCGTGGCCGTAGGACGTGAATAGTAGTGGTGTTGGCGGGCGAAGGGCGTTTTGAATCGGACGTTATGTGGTAGCATATGGGCAATGCAGGTTCAAGGGGATTGTGGACTTGACGGGGATTGAAATCGGGAAGTAGATAAGGGGTGTTTACGAATGAAAAGATCAAGATGGGAAGAGGCACGAGACTGGTTTATATTAGTGATATGGAAGCCTTTGTGGGAAAAGGACTGGAAACAAGAGGGAAGGAAGGCAGGGGAGAAAGTACGAAACTCTGATTTGCCGGTACAATGGAAGAGCAGGAAAAAATGGATTTTGGTAGCGGGCTTGGTGATTTGTGCCGCGTTCGTTCTGTTTGGTGCATACCTTCTTTTACAAGGCGGAGAAGATAAGGAAGGCGTCAAGGCGGCGGATAACAAAAATCAGGAGCAAAGCCAAGAACCGAACCAGAAACAAGACCAAAATCAAGGGACGGGATTGGAAGAGGGTTCGGATCAGTCAGAGGAGGTGAACACGGTTCCCGAGGTGACGGATCCAAGGGACGCGGCGTTTGCCGTACAATCTGGTAACGTGCCGGGAACGTTCGAGGCGGGCGATGAGAAAGTGGTGTATTTGACGTTTGACGACGGGCCGTCGCGCAACACGGAGCGCGTGTTGGAAATCCTTGATCGTTATCAGGTAAAGGCGACGTTTTTCATTACCGGACAGTGGCCGGAGTATAAGGCGATGATTAAAGAGGCCTATGATCGCGGGCACACGATAGGCTTGCATACGTATTCCCATGATTATGCGGCGGTATATTCATCGGTGGACGCGTATTTTCAAGACTTGTGGGCGGCGGGCGAACTGGTGAAGGAGCAGATTGGGTACGTGCCATGCTTCATCCGTTTTCCGGGCGGCGCGTCAAATACCATTTCCGCAAATTATGCACAAGGCATTATGACGCAGCTCGTTTCATTGGTGCAAGAGCAAGGGTTCCAGTATTATGACTGGAATGCGTCAAGCGGGGACGGCGGCGTGTGCACGACCGAGGAGCTTATTCAAAATTCAACCTCTTATAGCCAGAATGTAATCATGTTGCTGTGCCATGACAGCGGAGCAAAGGATAACACGGTGGAGGCCTTGCCGGCAATTATTGAGTACTTTCAAAGTCAGGGATATACGTTCAAGGCGATTGACCGTGAAAGCTATGTCGTACATCATGGTGTGAATAATTAAGGTTAAAATAATAAAGGTTAAAATAATAAGGGTTTAAATAATTAGCCATAGGGTTACAATGTCAGACCCCGGCCAGTCACCACGTTGGTTGGCTGGGATGACGGCCGGCGCACGGCCGCGTAAGGACGGAGGAATTATGAAACGGATTGTATTGGGGTCGGCCTCTCCCAGAAGGCGGGAATTGTTGCGGCTTATGGGGATTGAATTTGACGTCGTGGCGAGCGGGGAAGAGGAACGCTATCATAGCGTCTTCCCGCAAGACATCGTGAAAGAATTGGCATTGGCGAAGGCCGAAAACGTGGCAAGGATTTTGAGTGAAAGAGCTTTGACCAAGGCGGCAAAATGTCATGCCCCAACGATGGTGACCGGTGGCCAATCCGCGGTGGAGGCCGTGTTTGTGCCGGATTCACGCGTGATTATCGGGGCGGACACGGTAGTTGTCAGAGATGGAAAGATTTTGGGAAAACCGAGGGACGAGGCAGAGGCCGTTGTTATGTTGCAGGGGCTGCAGGGGCGGCCGCACGAGGTGTATACCGGCGTGGTGCTGTTGGAATGTGATGATGGGGGCATGCATGTGCGGGCGAGCCATGCGGAGGAGACGAAGGTCTTCGTGCGTGGAATGGACGAGGAGGAAATTCGCGGGTACGTTTCCACGGGGGAGGCGATGGACAAGGCCGGCGCATATGGGATACAAGGCCGGTTTGCCGTATATATTGACCGCATCGAGGGAGATTATTACAACGTGGTCGGATTGCCGGTGTCATATTTGTATCGACAGCTGAAGAGCTTGGGCTTTTTGGCCGGTTAACCATAAAAAGGATGTCAAGGCTCGCGTTTCGCGCGAGGGAGTGCAGGCGGGAGTCCTTGATTATGGATGTATGGATGATTTTGAAGGGAAGAATATTTATGGACAAAATGCAGGGAGTGCGTTCGGTCATTGAAATGATGAATGACGTATTGAGCACGGTAAGGGACTATTATGATTCTGAATATGCGTATTATATTGAGAAAAATGACGAGGAAATTCTCAACGTTTACGAATGGTGTGCCGAGGGGATTCCGTGGCAGCGTGACCGTTTGATGATGCTGTCACCGGAGAAGCTTCCGAAGTGGGCGCGGCAGGAAAATACGGACACGACCGCGGAGAGTTATAGTATCATTTTGAAGCTTGAGGAGGATCGGGTGGCGGTTTTGGCAGCCGTGGGCGTGCATCGTGGTGGTTGCGACTTGTCGCTTTTGCGCACGCTTCTCCCATACATAGCGGAAATGCTCGCATTCCAGAAAATGCAGAAGCGGCACGAATATTTGAGCTATCATGACACTTTGACGGGACTTTTGAATCGTAACAGCTTCGTAAATTATCTGGAAGACACGAAACAGAAGAAACTAAAGTCGCTGGGGGCACTTTCGGCGGACATCAATGGGTTGAAGGTATTTAACAAAGAGTTTGGCAGGGAGTATGGGGACGAGGTGGTCATCCGCGTCGGCGAGGTGCTTGAAGAGTATTTCCATGGGGCGGCCGTATATCGTCTGTCGGGAGACGAGTACCTCGTGCTTGCGGAAAATATTTCCTATGAGCGGTTTATGTCCAATGTCCGCGGCGCGCAGGAAAAGTTGGACAACATCAGCCTGGGGCTGGTGACTTTTGGTTATGCGTGGGAAAAGATTGACATTGACGCGGGAAGTTTGGTTAGTAGCGCGGAAAACATGATGCATGAGGAGAAAGAGAAGTATTATAAGCATTTGAAGAAGGGGCATCATGAACCGATCATCAAAGAAGACTTGTTGGCAGATATTGAAAGCGGCCGTTTTATCGTTTGTCTCGTGCCGGTCATGGATGCGTCGACGGAGGACGTGGTCGGAGCGGAGGCCGTGGTGCGCTACCATCATCAGGATCTTGGAATCATGAATCCAGAGCGTTATGTCACGATGTTGGAAGAGACGAGGCTGTCACATTATTTGGATTTGTACGTGTTCGAGGAAGTGTGTAAGACGCTTCGGCGATGGGAAGTTCAAGACCTGCCGATGATTCCCATTTCCGTGAACTTTTCGGGGGCGACACTTCGTCAGGCGAATGTTGGTGACAAGATTGTGGGATTGGTGGAAAAGCATCACGTATCTTGTGAATACCTCCAGATTGAAGTCTCGGAGGGACGGGAGATGAATCAGGAAATGCTGGCTGAGACCAGCAACAAAATCCGCAAGGCGAACGTGCGCGTTTTGCTGGATCATTTTGGAGCGAAGGATTCTAGTTTTTCGATTTTGTCGATTATGGAGTTCGACGCGTTGAAATTGGACAGCGGAATTATCAACAGCATTATCAGCAATGGGCGTAGCCAAATCGTGGCGAAGGCGGTCATCGACATTTGCCGCCGCCTGGGGGCGATGGTGTACGCGGCAGGGATAGAGACGCAGGATCAGCTCAACATGCTGAAAGAGCTTGGGTGTGATTATGTTCAGGGGACGCTTTTTAACAAACCGATTACGATAGAGACGTTCGAGGTACGGTACATGCAGTGACCATTGTCTCGTTCGCGAAAACCGGCCGTGGACGTGTTTACACGCTTGTCCACAGCCGGTTTCCATTTTCACGGAGCCATTTTCTCTGTTGTTTATAGTTTGGCAAAACCGCTTCGACAATCGCGTAGAATGCTTTCGAGTGGTTCATTTCACGGCGATGTGCCAGTTCGTGTACCACGACGTAGTCCAACACTTCTTCCGGCGCGAAAATGAGCCGCCAGTTGAAATTGAGGTTTCCCTTGCCACTGCAGCTCCCCCAACGGGTTTTTTGCTCTTTGATGGAAATGCGTCCGTAAGTGACGTTCATGATTGCGGCATAATAAGCGGCCTTTTGTGTGAAAATGTCCCGTGCGACGCTTATGTAGTGCCGACGTGTGGGCGCGTCAAGCGTGGGTGAGGGTTGGGATTGCCTCTCGCTTGCTTTTTGCAAATGTTTTAGAATCCAGCTTTCTTTTTCTGTCAAAAAACGGTCGATGGTCGATTTTGGAGTGCGCCTTGGAGCGCGTACGGTAACTTGGCCTTGGGCGTTGATTTGGATTGCCAGGGTCTTGCGGTTGGAATAAACAATGTCGTATGGAAAGGGATGTGAATTCACTTTTTTCCTCCTGATATTTTGCGGATGTCGATATTATAGTATTTTATATAGCATTCCAATAGTATTTCAATAGTATTTCAACGGTAATTCAATGGCATTTATTATAGCATTTTTTGTATGAAAAAAATAGAGAAAATATCTTGAAGATTTGTCTGTCCTTTGTAGGATATGACAAAAAACGTTGATTTCTAAAAAAATATAAAATGTTGGTTGACTTTTGGAGGTTCAAGTGCTAAGATACACGGCATGAAGCAAGGGTGCTGCGAAGACGATTCGTGGCACCCTTCTTTTTTACCATATATCATGTATTATTTATCACTAGATATCGGTATCAGAAGTATCGTGGAAGTGAATTCTAGAGACAAGGAACGAGGCGACGGGGCCAAAGTATTGGAAGACCGTCGCTTCGTTTTGTTTCTGGGACAAATTTCCGCAAGCGTTTTCGAATGGAGGTAAGGAAGATGACAGAGGAAATTTTGAGTGTTGTAAACGGTCAGGTGTTCGCGGTCTGGTTTTTGATTGGTGCCGCGCTGGTGTTCTGGATGCAGGCAGGATTTGCCATGGTGGAAGCGGGATTTACGAGGGCGAAGAATGCCGGAAACATTATCATGAAGAATCTGATGGATTTTTGCATTGGCACGGTGACGTTCATCCTGATTGGATTTAGCTTGTTGCTGGGAGAGGACTTGTTGGGATTCATCGGAAAGCCCGGGTTTGACATTTTTACGGGCTATGCAAATTTTGACTGGTCTAATTTTGTGTTTAATCTGGTATTTTGCGCGACGACGGCGACCATTGTTTCCGGGGCGATGGCGGAGCGGACGAAGTTTTTGTCCTACTGTGTGTATTCTGCAGTGATATCTGCGTTGATTTATCCGATTGAGGCACACTGGATTTGGGGCGGTGGCTGGCTGTCACAGATGGGCTTCCATGACTTTGCCGGTTCCTGCGCGATTCATATGGTGGGCGGCATTTCCGCATTGATCGGGGCCAAAATCCTTGGACCGCGTATTGGAAAATTTATGAAGGACAAGAACGGAAATGTTACGAAAATCAATGCCTTTCCGGGGCATAACCTTCCGATGGGGGCGATGGGCGTGTTTATTTTGTGGTTGGGCTGGTATGGGTTTAACGGCGCGGCGGCCACGAGCGTGGAGCAGCTCGGTTCCATTTTCCTGACGACCACGGTGGCTCCGGCGATTGCCACGGTTACTTGCATGATTTTTACGTGGGTTCGCTATGGGAAGCCGGACGTGTCCATGTGTCTCAATGCGTCGTTGGCAGGCCTCGTGGCCGTTACCGCGCCTTGTGACGTGACGGACGCGCTGGGGGCGGCAATCATTGGCATCGTGTCGGGCTTGTTGGTGGTGTTTGGAGTTTGGTTTTTGGATAACGTGCTGCATATTGACGATCCGGTCGGGGCGGTCGCGGTACATTGCCTGAACGGAATCTGGGGAACCGTCGCGGTTGGCTTGTTCGCGACGACTTCCGCGCCGGGAAACGATTCGTTTACGGGCTTGTTTTATGGCGGGGGATTTGAACTTCTTGGAATCCAGTTCGTGGGAATGCTTTCCGTCATTGCTTGGACCACGGTGACGATTACGATCACGTTCCTTGTGATTCGGGCGGTTTTCGGCCTGCGCGTGAGCGAGGAAGAGGAGATTATCGGTCTGGACGCGACAGAACACGGTCTCGCGTCGGCCTATACGGGCTTTAGCATCATGGACGTTTCTAACACGATGACGATGGACGTCAATGAAAATACCAACATTGGCACGGACGATTACATTTTGGCGTCCGAGGTGCAAAAAGACGCGGCGGTCAAGGTCGTGAAGGCACCGGTCGCGTCCGAGGGCGGCATTTACAAGGTGGTCATCATAGCCAAGTTGACCAGGTATGAGAAATTGAAAAAGGCAATGAACGATTTAGGCGTGACCGGAATGACCGTGACGCAGGTGATGGGGTGCGGCGTTCAGAAAGGTGCCGGGGAAAAATATCGTGGGGTCGAGATGGACGCGACGTTGCTTCCGAAGGTGAAAGTTGAAGTCGTCATTAGCAGTATACCGGTCGACGACGTAATCGAGGTTGCAAAGAGGACGCTCTATACTGGTCACATCGGCGACGGCAAAATCTTTGTCTATAATGTTGACCGCGTGGTCAAGATTCGCACGGGCGAAGAGGACGTGGCGGCGTTGCAGGACGTGGAATAAATTTATGCGGGGGCGGAGAGGTCTGGGGCAGGTTCGTCCTTGCCCCGGATTTTCATAATATAATGTGCGTGTAACCCTTATACTGATTTTAAGGTTTCTTCAGAAAGTTTTAGGAATCTTGACACTTGTTTTTTCCATTTTGTCTGGTAGATTAATAGCATCTTCTATAGATGGCGACACTGCATAGGCAATGAAAATGACAAAGTACAAGTAAGCGGGGTGCAAGTAATGAGCGTACAAATGTTGACGAATTATTTTCTGGAGTATGGGGCGTTTTTTATTTTCTTAATCGTGTTTTTGGAATATTTAAACCTTCCCGGCTTTCCGGCGGGGGTCATCATGCCGACGGCCGGGATTTGGGCCGCGAAGGGGGAAATCAGTTTTCCGCTGGTAATGCTTTTGACCGTGGCGGCGGGGCTGTTGGGGAGCTGGATGCTGTATTTTCTCGGAAGATGGGGCGGCGCGAAGGTGTTTGGCTGGTATTTTAGGAAATTCCCCAAGCAGAAGCCGGTCATCGAGGAGAAAATGGAAATGCTGCGGGAGAAAGGTGGAATCGGCGTTTTTGTAAGCAAGTTGTTGCCGATGGTACGAACCATTATCTCCATCCCCGCAGGCATGGTCAGGATGAATTTTGTAAAGTATACCGTAAGTTCCGCGTTGGGCGTATTCCTATGGAACCTGGTGTTCATCGGTGCTGGATATTTTCTCGGAGAATCCGTGATAGGAATGTTGGGATAAGAAGAAGGGGGAGCCTGCAAAATCGGCTCCCTTTTCGCTAATCATGCTGCCGCCCGGACATCTACGAGATTTTGCCCATGTCAGTACACTAGGCTTTTACAAGTTTGACCAGCCGGCTCGTGCCAAGCCGGTTCGCGCCGAGGCGAATCAGTTCTTCCGCGTCTTCGAAAGAGGAAATGCCGCCTGCCGCCTTTATTTTTACGTCTTTTCCGACATGGGCCTTCATCAGTTCGACGTCGGCCGGCGTGGCGCCCGCGGTCGAGAAGCCGGTGGAGGTCTTGATATATTCCGCTCCAGCATTCGTGACGATTTCGCACATCCTGATTTTTTCTTCTTCCGTCAGAAGGCATGTCTCGATGATGACTTTTAAGGTTTTCCCGCCGCATGCCTCGTGAACCTGGCGTATCTCGTCTTGTACCTCTTGATATCGTTTGTCCTTTACGAACCCGACGTTAATTACCATGTCAATTTCGTCTGCGCCGTTCGCTATCGCGTCTTTTGTCTCATGGACTTTTACCGCCGTCGTATGATAACCGTTTGGAAAGCCGATGACCGTGCAGATTGGCACCTTGCCGTTTACATGTCCGGCCGCTTGTTTTACGTAAGCGGGCGGGATGCAGGCGGAGGCCGTTCCATATTTTATCGCGTCGTCAAGGGTCTGTCGAACGTCCTCCCAGGTGGCCGTCTGGGCAAGCATGGTGTGGTCTACGATACTTAAAATTTCTTTTTTTGACATCATGTCATACTCCTAAAGTGTTATTTGCGTCGACATTTGAAGGGCGTGCCCCGGTACGCCGACGTGGCTATTTGTGAAAATGACTTGTCAACCCCTTGCCGGCATAAACTTGAGGATTTCGTTTGCTACGGCGTTAATCGGCATCGTTTGCAGCCATATGTGTCCCGGACCGGTGATGACCGTGTTAAAAAGTCCTTCGCCGCCGAATACGATGTTTTTCAGGCCGGGCACGGATTGGATGTCCATGCTGCAGGTGGCGTCGAGCGCGGCCAAATATCCGGTGTCCACGATGATTTGCTGTCCCGGCGCCAGGTCGTATTCCACGATGTGTCCGTCAAATTCCACGAACGCGGTTCCCTGGCCGGACAAACGTTGCATGATGAAGCCTTCGCCGCCGAAGAGCCCGGCTCCGAGTTTTTTCTGGAAAAACACGGAGAGGTTCACGCCGATTTCAGAAGCGAGGAAACCGGCTTTCTGCACGATCATGTCCCGTCCCGGTTCAATGTCAAATGCAAGGATTTTTCCCGGAAAGCTGGACGCGAAAGCAATCATGCCTGCCCCGCCCATGGCGGTATATGTATTTTGGAACATGGCTTCTCCTGAAAACATTCGTCCGAAAGCCTTTCCAAGACCGCCGTTCGTGCCGGTTTCCATCTTCATGTTAGGGGACATCCAGCTCATGGATCCCCTTTCCGTAATCATTTTTTCTCCGTTTTCCAATTCGCAAACGACGACTGGAAGCGTTTCACCCTTGATTTCGTATCTCATAAGTAACTCCCTTCCTTTCATAAATAGAATGATGATGCCAGGGTCAAAAGGTCATGGGTTTCATGCCTGCGACACGAGTCCTTTCGGGCATGAAAAAAGCATGACTTTAAGATGCGCATCATCATTATATCGCAGTTGCCAAAACCATGCAAGTATAACGAGAAGATTAAATTGCAGGGTACTTTTCCCGTTACTATCGCGGCCGTAGGCCGTGAATAGGAACCTTGAAAAAGGCGACATACGCGTGAATCGTAATAATTTGTTGACTGTCGTGAATGGAGTGCGTATAATATGAATAATGTGAGTTTTGCACGAGGAGGAGAGCGGATGAAAGAGAAAGCACAAAGCTTTATGAACGGGCATGCGTTGGTATATTGTGTCATTATGGAAATCGCGGGATTGGGAGGAATGCTTTTGGCAGGATTCCTGATGCAGTTATTGTTAAACATCGTAGCACCCACGGTGGATTATTATGTGGTCTTGTTTCTACAAGAGGCGGTAGGTGCAATCATCATGATTGGGCTGATAAAGTTAAGCGGCTTGGAGGAAGTGGTGCATCGCAGGGGAATTGGTTTTGGCCGCGGTCTTTTGGTGGGCATGTATTTCTTGGTAATCTCCATTTATACGCTGGTGGTTTCCGTGCTGATTTATGAAGGCGCGCGTGTGTATCGACCATGGTATTTGATTTTGATTTATGTTTCGGGCATGATGATGGTGGGTGTCGCCGAAGAGTTTTTATTTCGCGGAATTATCGCGGAAATTTTGCTTCGACATTTTGGCGCGACCAGAGCGGGGGTATGGAAGGCCGTGGTCATATCGGGATTTTTGTTCGGGTGCGCGCACTTGACGAACCTGATGGGGGGAGAGCCGGTGGGCGTCCTGGTGCAAGTGGCCGTGGCCTCGGTCATGGGAATGGTGTTTGCGGCCATTTATTTCCGCAGCGGGTGCATTTGGGTCACGGTCTTTTTGCATGGATTGGTGGATGTCGCGGGCACGATCGTCACGGGCATCTATGTTGGCGACGCCACGGTCGTGGACGTGATTTCGTCTTATACTCCGTTGCAACTGATTGGGATGATACCATATTTGATCGTGTTGTTGGTGCTTTTGCGCGGGAGCAAAATGGAAGAACTTTTGCGGAGGATGAACGGGGAGTTGCCGAATCAAGGGAAATGGTGAAAGGCAATACGTGTAAAATGAACGGGGAGTTACAAGGTCATGGAAAAGGATGAAAAGTACATGCGCGAGGCCATCAAGCAGGCGAAAAAGGCGTATGCATTGGAAGAGGTTCCCATCGGGTGCGTGATTGTTTACGAGGGGAAGATTATCGGGCGGGGGTATAACCGGCGCACGGTGGATCGAAACACGTTGGCACATGCGGAGCTTTTGGCCATCCGAAAGGCCGGAAGGAAATTGGATGACTGGCGGCTTGACGGCTGCACGATGTACGTGACGCTTGAGCCTTGCCAGATGTGTGCCGGGGCCATCGTTCAGGCGAGAATCAAGCGGGTGGTGGTGGGATGCATGAACCCGAAAGCCGGCTGCGCCGGGTCGATCCTGAATTTGCTCGATGTCGAAGCGTTTAATCATCAGGCGGAATTGACGACGGGGGTTTTGGAAGAGGAATGCAGTGCCATGATGACGGGGTTCTTTCGTGAACTGCGGGGAAAGCAAAAGAAGATGAAGGCGGCGGGACGCGTGGAAGAGCATGCAAGATAAACGCCTTGCGGCGGTTGCAGGTAACGGGGCGTAAAAAAATATCCCGCAATTGGCGGGAAAGGAATCCTTTGTTACGTGCATTACGCTTCGAATGGAAATTCCCAGACGTTACCCTGACAGCCAACTCAATCCAGGCACCCTCACAACACCCATGAGGTTCTGCTTAGTGCTGCTCCGTTCCCGACCTGACACGGTTCACAGATTCACGTCGCGTGAGACCCAGATTTTCAACATCGCTTTTCAGGGGCGGCTCTGCAAATCGCCACCCTCCGCGTAATATCACCCCTGCTATAGCGGATTGCAGGTACAAGGTACCGCTAACACCCCGGCTGCACGAGTCTTTATTTTACATTGTTTTAACGGAAAAGTCAAGATGACGAGAGGATACATTTATGAAAATTTTGTTGGTCGCGATAAACGCGAAATATATTCATTCGAATCTCGCGGTCTACAGTTTGCGTGCATATGCGGCAGAGCGCGTACCACAATATAAAAAAGGGCTGGAGATTGCCGAGTACACGATTAACCAGCCGCTGGATTATGTTTTGATGGATTTATATGAGAAAAAACCGGCCGTGTTATGCTTTTCATGCTATTTGTGGAATATAGATTATGTGCGGCGGTTGCTTGGCGAGTTGCCCAAGGTGTTGCCGCATGTGAAAATCTGGCTGGGCGGGCCGGAGGTGTCGTATCATGCCGAACGGATTTTGCGTGGCTTCCCCCATGTCGAGGGAATCATGTGTGGCGAGGGGGAGGAAACGTTTGTAGAATTGCTGCGGTTTTATCATGGCGGGGCGGGGAACCTTGCGGAGATTGCCGGAATCGTCTACCACGAAAGTCAGGCAAATTATTGGACGGGGGAACATTTTGAAGCGCAACAAAAAAGGCGGGACGAGGAGCTCGGCGCGCGTAAAATTCGCGTAAACGTGGCCCGGCGCGCGATGAATCTTAGCCGGTTGCCATTTGTTTACAAGGATATGGCTAATTTTGAAAATAGGATCATTTACTATGAATCCAGCCGGGGCTGCCCGTTTTCGTGCAGTTATTGTCTGTCTTCCGTCGATAAAAATTTGCGCTTCCGGGATTTGGATCTGGTAAAGAAGGAATTGCAGTTTTTTATTGACCAAAAAGTGACGCAAGTGAAATTCGTCGACCGCACGTTTAATTGCCGTCATGGCCATGCGATGGAAGTCTGGTCGTACCTGAAAGAACATGACCGGGGATATACGAATTTTCATTTCGAGGTGGCCGCGGATTTGTTGGACGAAGAGGAGTTGGAGCTGATTTGTTCCATGCGCCCGGGATTGATTCAGCTGGAAATCGGCGTGCAGTCGACAAATGAAAGGACGATTCAGGAAATCAGGCGCACCATGGATTTTTCCAAGGTGGCGGGGGTGGTAGGAAGGATTCGCGCCGCCGGTAACATCCATCAGCATTTGGACCTGATCGCCGGGCTTCCCTTTGAGGATTATGAGAGTTTTCGAAAGTCGTTTTGCGACGTGTATGCATTGTGCCCGGAACAATTGCAGTTGGGATTTTTGAAGGTGCTCAAGGGGTCGCTTATGGAGGAAAAGGCGGCCGAGTACGAATTACGTTATCAGGACGGGCCGCCATATGAGGTGCTTTCGACCAAGTGGCTTTCCTATGCGGACGTGATTCGTTTGAAAAGAATCGAGGAGATGGTCGAGGTTTATTATAATAGTGGTCAGTTCGCGCATACGATGAAATTGTTGGAGCATGAGTTTGACGACGCGTTTTGCATGTACGAGGCTTTGGCAAAGTATTACAAGGAACATGAACATTTCGCGGTCAATCACACGCGGATTGCCAGATACGAGATTTTATACGCCTTCATTTTAGAACGTATGAAAGTGTCAGAACGTATGCAGGCGCAGTTTGAGAAGCGGGAGGGGGAAGCGGCGGTTTTTCGTGGCGCGGATGGGTATCGCCAGATGCTGGTTTATGATTTGTACTTGCGGGAAAACGTGAAAAATCGTCCGGCGTTTGCCGGGGAAGAGACCGTAACGAAGGAAGAGGCGGCTCGGATTTATGGCCAAGAGGCAAAGGAACATAAGCTTTTGGCAGGATATGAGGCATATGACAAGCGGCAATTACGGAAGATGACGCATTTGGAAAGAATAAACGGGGAGCTGTTATTGTTTGACTATCAGAATCGTGACGTGCTCACGCGTCAGGCAAGAGTATGCCGGGTGGATGGCATGTAAGACGGAGCATGGCATGTAAAACGGGTCATGGCATGTAAGGCGGGTCATGGCATGTAAGATGGGTCATGGCAAGGAAAATGCGGGGTGGTAAAATGGGAAACATGATGGACTATTTGGATTGGCGGGGAGATTTGAGTTTGACTCGCGAGCCGTTTTGTGAGGTGGACAATCTTTTGATGGCTTACCTGGCATACGTGCGGATGGACGGTATCGCGCCAGCACCGGGGGAACCGAAAAAATCGCTTCGAGAGATTTCGGAAGCGTTTTTCCAGACGTATTCGGAGGAAAAACTAAAAAAGGAAAAATCATTGACCCGGCTGGCGTGGAAGGTCATGCCAAAACTGGTTGAAAGCACGCGTTTTGGAAACATTTGGATCCAAAATTACGTGAATTATGTGAGTCAGGAGAAAGAAGCACAGTTTTGTGCCATGGAAATCCTTCTCGATGATGGCACGGCGTTCGTGGCCTATCGGGGAACCGATGACACGATTGTGGGCTGGAAGGAAGATTTTGCACTGGTCACGGGGGAAGTCACGGCGCAGACGGCGGCAGTGGATTATTTGAACTACGTGGGTGGCGGAAGCGAACGGATGCTTCGGGTGGGCGGACATTCCAAGGGTGGAAACCTGGCCGTTTACGCGTCCGCACGGTGCAAGGAACAAGTGCAAAATCTGATTTTGAAGGTATACGACAATGACGGGCCGGGATTTCGCCAGGAATTTTTGGAAACGCCGGAGCTTTTGGCAGTCACGCCGAAAATCGTGCGCATCATACCGGAATATTCCATCATCGGCTTGCTGCTGCTCCATAACGTAAAGCCGCTAGTCGTAAAAAGCTCGCAGAATGCCGCCATGCAACATGACGGATTAACCTGGGAGGTGCTTGGAAATCATTTCGTATACGCGAAAGAGGTGGGGGCGGCAAGTCTCGTGTTTGACAAGACGTTGAAAAACTGGATGGGAGAAATTGAGGAATCCAAGCGGGAAGCGTTCATCGATGACTTCTTTTCCGTTTTGCAGGCACCGGGGGTGGAAACCTTGACGGAATTGCAGAGCGGCGGATTGCGGAACTTGAAGGCGATGCTGTCTCGGGCGGAGGAATTGCAGCCGGAGAGCAAGAAAATTATTCAGCAACTGCTGAAGGAAATCTGGAATAGCTCGACGGAATTTTTCACGGGACTGGGGGCTTCGCCGCACGGCCCAAAGTCGGCAAAGTGACGGGGCAGTGGGGCGGCCTATTGCCGTAGGCCGGCCACCCCGTGAAAGGTAACAGATTTTGAAAAAATATGAACGCATTTGTTGCGGACGGTTGAATTAGAGCCGCGTACATGGTATACTTTCAGATTGGAGGAGAAATATATTTTTATTGAAGGCGGTTGAGGGAACCACCAGGCGTGACAACGCCGATGTCGGCGGTTAAGGAGGAATCATTTATGGCATTACCAGCAAAGCAGATGCGGTATACATTCGCTGATTGTCTCGCATGGAATGGAGACGAGCGTATCGAAATCATCAACGGCGAGGCGTTTATGATGGCAACGCCGTCCAGGTTGCACCAAGAAATCAGCGGAGAGATATTCCGCCAGTTGGCTAACTTTTTGGAAGGAAAGCAGTGCAAAGTCTATGCCGCTCCGTTCGGTGTCCGCTTGTTTGAGCGGGAGGAAGACAAGCCGGAAGACGTGGACACGCTGGTTGAGCCGGACATTTCTGTGGTGTGCGACAAAAACAAGTTGGATAAGCACGGATGTAAGGGGGCACCGGACATGGTCATAGAAGTTCTTTCTCCCTCGTCTTTGAGGCATGACCGGCTTGTGAAGCTGAACTTGTACCAGCGGGCGGGAGTTAGGGAATATTGGATTGTCGATCCGGAGTATAAGTCCATACAAGTGTTTTTTTCAGATGCCAACGGTTTCCTCCAGACGCACGAGGTCTACCAGCAGGGGGACGTGGCAAGGGTCGGTGTCTTGGATGGATGTTTTATTGATTTGGGCAAAGTGTTTTCTGAATAAGCGGCGTGGTAAAAATTGGTGTTTTATGGTGAAGGATGGACGGGATGCGCATAGCCGCATAAGGAAATATGACGCTCTGTGGTTGGTGCAATACTCTTGGCCGATGGAATCTGCCATGAGTATAAGCAAGAGAGGAGAAGGACATGAGGATTGGAATTGGAAATGACCATACGGCATTGGAACTAAAGGCGGAAATCATCGCGTTTCTGGAAGAGAACGGGCACGAGGTGGTCGACTATGGGACAAAGGAAGCGAAGAGTTGTGATTATCCGGTATATGGGGAAATCGTGGCGCGCGCCGTGGCGGCGGGCGAAGTGGAGCGAGGGATTCTGATTTGCGGGACGGGGCTGGGGATTTCCCTGGCGGCCAACAAGGTGAAGGGCATCCGGGCGGCCGTTTGCAGCGAGCCATATACGGCGAAAATGTCCCGGGCGCACAATGACTGCCAGGTACTGGCATTTGGCGCGAGGATTGTCGGAGCGGAGCTGGCGAAGATGATCGTGGACGTGTGGCTGAACACGGAGTTCGAGGGCGGCAGGCACCAACGGAGGGTGGACATGATTAACGCCGTTGAGGCTGAAAGCAACTGGCATTGAACACTTAATGAGCGCGGAAAGCGCGAATTTAGTGTAAGGTATTTCGCATATGATGTAATCGTGAATATTTAGAAAAGAGGATGAAGAAAATGGGCAAGTATTTTGGAACGGATGGATTTCGTGGGGAAGCAAACGTGGTACTGACTGTGGATCACGCGTTCAAGGTAGGACGTTTTCTGGGCTGGTATTATGGTCAGGAGCATAAGGCGCGGGTCGTGA
>CAOKHZ010000009.1 GCA_948468385.1 uncultured Faecalicatena sp.
GTATGTCCGGTGCTGTGAGAGGACGGCGGCTAGTCACCGCCTCCTACTCGATTGTGTCATAGGAAACTTCGTTTCCTATGACACATTATCCTAAATTGAAAGCAGAGAGGATTTAAGAATTCAGTTGTAGACAAATGAGTGATGGAGGGAGTATAATGCTATGGGGGATAAGAGGAAAAGGATGGTGCATGCGCTGTTTTTAGGAAGGAACGAGAAGAAGATGATAAAACAAGTGGATGTATGGAAGAAATGGCTGACCGCGATATTGTTGATTTTGTGTCTGGCCATTTGTGCCGTTTTGTTCAAGGCGTACTTGGATGGGAAGTTTGATTCCGTGGAAACGCTTCAAGGTTACATTGTGGGATATGGACTGTTGGCACCGCTTATACTGGTGGTGATTCAGGCGATGCAGGTAGTCATCCCAATCCTGCCGGGCTTTTTGGGATGTGTGGTCGGCGCGCTTATGTTCGGCTGGCTTGGAGGCTTCTGGTGTAATTATATCGGGATTTCAGCCGGCTCCATACTTGCTTTCTTGATTGCGAAAAAACTGGGTAAAGGAATTGTAGATAAGATGTTTCCCGGAAAGCGTTACGAAAAGTGGTCTTCGTGGGCGGCGAGAAGCAAATCATACACGTTGTTTTTGTTTCTCATCATGGTGTTGCCATTGTTCCCGGATGATTTCTTCTGCTATTTTACCGGGCTTACGAAAATGAGCACCCGTAAATTTGCGGCAATCATCATACTGGGGAAACCGTGGTGCATCTTGGTATACAGTATTTTGGCCGGCATGGCAGGGACGTAAGGGCACAGCCTATAGACATGCTTGAAAGAAAGGGAATCAAAAGAAGAACGGAGGATTAAGGAATGGGAGAGAAAAAGAGGCTTTGTGGTTATTACAATTATACGGTGGTGTTGACGTACTTCGGTATGTTGGCAGGGTTTACCGGGATTGTCTTCACCATGGAAGGAAACTATCGGCAAGCTATTTTGTGCCTCATGGTGGCGGGAATTTGCGACATGTTTGACGGTACGGTTGCCGCCACGAAACAGAGGGACGTGAGGGAAAAACGGTTTGGCATTCAGATTGATTCCCTGTGTGATTTGGTTTGCTTCGGCATCCTTCCTGCATTGTTTGTATATAAGCTTAGTGGGAAAAGTTATATCGGATTTTGGGTGGGATGTTTGTATTTGCTATGCGCCTTGATTCGTCTGGCATATTTTAACGTGCTGGAGGAAGAGCGGCAGCAGGTGGAAACGGGGTGCCGCTCTTGTTACATGGGGCTTCCCGTCACGTCCGTGGCATTGATTTTGCCGGCATTTTTGGTGGTTGGAAAGCGTCTGGCGTTTCGAAATGGCGGGTTGATACCGATCGTGCTGGTCGTGATGGCGGCCGCGTTCATTTTGCCGTTAAAAGTGAAAAAACCAAAGATGGCCGGGAAAATTGGAATCGTGTTTACCGGACTCGTGGAATTTTTAGTTTTATTGATGGGATTGGGTATGGATATATGAAAAAGGAAACGTTGTCAATTCGCTTTTTATATGGAACCATGGTGGGACGCGCCATTTTAAAGCCGTTGGTTCATCCGTTCGCCTCGCGATTGGCGGGAAAATTTTTAGACTCCGGGGTTTCGGCGTGGCTGGTACCATGGTTTATAAAAAAGCATCATATCGACATGGAGGGATATGAGGAGAAACGATATCGTTCTTTTAATGATTTTTTCACGAGAAGGCGCGTCTCCGAGCGGATTGATATCACGCCGGATCATTTGGCCAGTCCTTGTGACGGATATTTGAGCGTTTATCCGGTTGACGAGAAGAGGACGTATCACATTAAAAATGTGGAGTATAATTTGGAACAACTTCTTAGGAACAAGACACTGGCGGAGCGATTTGCGGGCGGCCTTTGCCTGATTTTCCGGCTGACACCGCAGGATTACCATAGGTATTGTTATGCGTGTGATGGGGTGCGTGTGAGGTCCGCGGCCATAGGCGGCATTTTGCATTGTGTACGTCCCATGGCGTATACGTCCGTGCCGGTGTTCGTCGAAAACAGCAGGGAGTACGTGGCACTTTTGACGGACTTTTTCGGAACGGTCATACAGATGGAAATCGGAGCCCTGCTCGTGGGGAAGATTCATAATTATCATGGCAAGGTCAAGGTGACGAAAGGGCAAGAAAAGGGTTATTTTGAATTCGGCGGTTCCACGATACTGATGCTGGTGGAAAAAGATAGACTGGATTTGGCGGAGCGGGTCGTGGAAAACACGAAAATGGGAAAAGAGATGAAGATTCGTCTCGGAGAGACGGTAGGTGTGAGGAAATAGATGAGATGAAAGGGGGGCAAAGCCCCCCTTAATTTTGCGTATCAACATTGGAAGCCTCGGTGGAGCTTCCGTTTGAAGTCACGTCAGTCGTCTTGGGCGTTTCGTCCGTTTTGCTTGTATCCGTGTTTCCAGCAATCTTTGCACCGAGGAATCCCGCCAGCAACGCTTGTACGTCGACCCCCGTGGATTCTTTCAAGCCCTCGGTCGTCTGGGTAATCGTCCCCACGATGTCCTTTACCAACCGGGATGAATTCCCGTCGCCATACATGGTAATCTTGTCCACCTTGGTGAGCGGCTCGGCAATGTTCTTGGCAATCTCCGGCATGGCCTTGAAGTACATTTCCAAAATGGCCGCCTCGCCCATCTGTTTCATGGCCTCGGCCTTTGCCTCGATACCCTCGGCTTCTGCCAGTGCCTTTGCCTTGATGGCCTCGGCTTCCGCCAGTCCTTTGCTGCGGATACCCTCGGCCTCTTGTTCCATGGCGTATTTCTGGGCTTCCGCCGTGGCTTTTAAGGCCTCGGCCTCCTTCTCGCGTTCGAACTTGTCGGCCTCGGCGTTTTTCTGGCGTTCAAACAACTGCGCCTCGGAATTTCTTTGTATCTCGTACAATTTCGCGTCGGATTCTTGTTGCTTCGCATATTTTTCGGCATCCGCTTGTTTTCGTATCGTCGCTTCCAGGCTACGCTCGGTCAGTTCCACTTCCTTTTCCTTCAAAAGAATCGCTTTTTCCTGACGAGCCAGGTTCGCGTCAGCCGTGGTAATCTCGACCGTCTTTCGCTCGGTTTCCTTTTGAATCTGGTAAGCGGCATCGGCGATGGCCTTCTTGGTGTCTGCGGCTTTTTGCAACTCCGCCTTGCGGATTTCCAAATCATTTTCCTTCTGGGCGATAAGGGTCGCGGCGTTGATCTCTGCCTCCTTGGATTCCCTGGTCGCGTCCGCTTGTACGATGGCCTTTTCCTTCTGCGCCCGAGCCTTGGCGTTGGCGATTTCCAACTCGGAGCTGACCTGCGCGTCATTGGCTTCCTTCTTGGCAACGGCTTGTGCCCGCGCGATTTCTTTCTCGCTCTCCGCGCGGGAGATGGCGGCGTTCTTCTGAATCTTGACGATGTTGTCCACGCCCAGGTTTTCAATGACTCCGTTGCCGTCCACGAAGTTCTGGACGTTGAAGCTTACGATGTCCAATCCCATCGCGGCGAGGTCGGGCTCCGCGTTTTCCTTTACCAAGGTGGCGAACTTCTGCCGGTCGGAAACCATTTCCTCCAGATTCATCTTGCCGACGATTTCACGCATGTTACCTTCCAATACCTCGCGGGAAACCTGCGCGATATAGTCCGTCGGCCGGTTTAAGAAGTTCTGCGCCGCGAGCGCGAGACGCTCCTGCTGGTCGCTGATTTTGACGTTGACCGCCGCGTCCACCCGGATGTTGATATAATCCGCCGTCGGCACCGCGCTCGACGTCTTTACGTCGATCGGGATCAATTGGAGGTTTAACTCGTCCTTCTTTTCCAAGAATGGAATCTTGAGTCCCGCCCGCCCAATCAGAACCTTGGGATGCTTGCGCAAGCCGGAAATGATGTAGGCCGTGTCCGGCGAGGCTTTCACGTAGCCGCTCGTCAGCATCAGGATAATGACGATGATTACGGCGATGACTGGTATCAGAGTTCCCAGTATGGATTCAAAAATAAACATGTTCTCTCGTCTCCTTTTCTTTTGCGTTGTCGTGTAAAATTTTTATCTATTCATAAGTATACCGCATTTGTGTCGGTGGCGCAAATCTTTTTGACGTTTAGGTGTTATAATTTGAATCCATGGTTACTTTTCACGGGGTGGGGAAACAAAGAATTAGGCGTTGCAAGCTTGCTTGCATAACGTCTAATTCCTTGCTTACTGCACCCCGAAAAGGGTGGCCGCCCAATCGGCTGCGAAACCTTTTGTTATTATTTTCGTGTCACGTTAGACCTCGCCACCATATAGCAAATGTGTTTCGTCGCCCCTTGTAAGGCGCGGGCGATGCCGGCAGGGTCTTTTTTATATGCTTTCTGAAGCGACTTGATATAATAATTGTTGTTCATCGGCGCAAGCCAGAGGTCGTTTCCGGCCGGCACGCCGGTGTCGCTTCGCTGGTACGCGAAGCTGGCAAAGTCCGACACGACCGCCCCCTTAAAATCCCATTCCTCGCGCAAAAGGCCGGTCAGCAAGGCTTCACATTCACCGCACCAATGTATGCCGATGTCGTTCAAGGCGGACATGATTCCGTGTGTGTTTCCTTCTTTGACGGCGATTTCGAACGGCTTCGCGTAGATTTCGCGGATGGCTTGTTCACTGCACCAGGTATGTACGTTGGTGCGGTGCGCGTCCTCTTCGTTGAGGGCGAAATGCTTCACGAAGGTGACCAGGTTCTGGCTGTTTGCCCCGCGAACCACGCCCGCGCCCATCTTGCCTGACAAAAGCGGGTCCTCGGAGTAATATTCAAAACAGCGTCCCCCGTACGGGCTGCGGTGGAGGTTGACGGAGGGGGCGTACCAGCCGTTGACATTTAAAAATCTGGCCTCCCGCCCGATTTGTGCGCCAAATTCTTCTCCCAGCACCGGGTTCCATGTACTGGCCAAAAGCGTTCCGGACGGATAGGAAATGCCGAAACGCCCGGTCTCGGTGTCGTGGATTCCGCCAGGCCCGTCGGACTGGACGGTCTCCGGAAGCCCCAACCGTTCATTTCCCGTGGTCTGGAAACCGCCGAAGGTGACCAGGTGAATCATTTCTTCTATCGTAAATTGTTCCGTGAACCGCCCCCATGCCGGGTCGTGGTAACCCTTGTCCGCCACGTCAGAAAATTTCAGTCCGTAATCCACGCCAACGGTCGGCATGTCGCCGCCCCTTGGGATGAGAGAGTCCTTTAGATACTCACGGCTGATGAAATCTGCCGTGAGTACTGCGCCGGCCGCAGCCGCAGAGCGGCATGTTTCCTTATGCTGCCGTGCGTATCCATTTATACTAAGTGGCAAATGTTTTTGCCGCTTAGTATAATTTTGAATGGCAGTCGGCGCCACAAGCTCTTCGGGTGTCGGCCCGGTAATGACGTCCGCGTTTGCATCTTCACGTGAGAGTCGGCGGAAATCGCCCTCGTACTGCGCGAAACGATTTTTCACCGCGCCGCCTGCGTCCTTGCAAAAGCGTTTTTCGTCCGGGAGCGTGAAGGCATAGGTTTCTTTTGCGTGATGTGCGTCCGTGGCAAACTCCACGCCGTATTCGCCGGCCTCCAGCACATAAGCGGCATCCGCCGTCGAATAGGAGGCGAAAGTGTATAATGGAATCGAGAGCGTGACGGACTCGGTTTCTCCTGCGGCCAAAACACGGGTCTTTTTAAAGCCGGCCAGTACCTTTTTGGCCTTTTCCATTCGGCCGGTATAGGGCGGGCGGACATAAATTTCGACCACGTCGGCTCCGGCAATCTTTCCGCTATTGGTCACGGCTACGGATACCGTGAGGCTTTCATCGTCAAGCGTCATCTGAGGCTCCTCCCATGCGAAGGTCGTGTATGAGAGGCCGTAACCGAAGGGAAATTGTACTTTTTTTCGATATTCTTCCTCGGAGAGGAAGGTCTCGGTGTAGCGGTAGCCGACGTAAATATCTTCCTTGTACATCAAAAGATACCGGTTTTTGGCATTCTGGTATTTAAAATCTCCAGAATTTTTACTTGCCGGATGATCCTGCGTGTAATAATACCAGGTGTCAACCGTGCGTCCGGAAGGATTGAACTCGCCGCGCAACAAGCGGACGACGGAACGCATGCCGGTGCGTGCCATGAAGCCGACGAACATCGCCCCTTTGATGGAAGGATATTCGTCCAGAAATCCACATTCCAATACGCCGGCGGTGTTTAAGATGACGACGACATTTTCAATATGGCGGCATACTTTGTCAAGCATCTGTCTTTCCGGCAGAGAAATGCACAAATCCTCGCTTTTCATGTCGTGTTGCTCTGAGCCGGAGCGGCCGATAAATACGATGGCCGTGTCAGAAAACGCCTTTGCTTCCCGCATCACCTCATCGGTCAGGTATTTTTCTGGCAATTCTTTCACATAAGGCTTGGAAAAAACGCTGATAATCGTGCTGGTAATGGTCTGCTTCTGCTGCTTTTTCGTCGTCTGCTCTTGTGGATACGGCGCGGTACTTGCCTTTTTGTTTAATGCCCAGTTTTTATAAAGGTTATAGAGTGTCTTATTATAGGAAATGCCTTGCTCTTCCATTGCCGTGTAAAAGCCGATGGCAAAGGAATTGTCGGACGTGGCAGATCCCCTTCCGCCGAAAAACGGGTCGGCGGAAAGTGCGCCAAACACATTTACCTTGTCGGTGGCAAGCGGAAGGACGTTTTCATTTTTTAAAAGGACGCAGCCCTGCGCCACGATATTTTCACCGGTCTTCATAAAGCTTTCGCGAAGCGCGAGCTCCTCCGGCGTAAACGGTTTTTTCCCGTCCCCGTTTTTCATTCCTCGGGGATTGCTGATAAATGCCATGATAATATTCCTCCTTTACTATGAGCACTTAGCGTCCGTAATTCGGACGCTTATGTGCGAATGTACTCCGCGCACCTTGGCGAGGTCTTTTCGAGCCTAGCTAAGCGGAGATTCCGTTATCTAATCGCTCTGTACGTTACTTAAATCCGCGTCCTTTGTCTCACGCCCGAAAATCGCATAAATCAAAAGCGAAATTCCCAGCGTGACGATGCCCCAAATCAGGCAGACGGTGGAAATGCTGTTTGTCAAGGTGATGACGATTCCAATGACAATACCGGCAATCAAGGTGAACGGTAATGTAATGACGGCCATTGCCGTGACGGCGGAAGCCCGGATTTCTGTTGGGAGCAATTCGTTTTTGGCAATTCCCATCGTGTTTGTGTAGCCCCAATAAGCTCCCATCTCGATACCATAAATAAATCCGACCAGATAAGGGCTCCATCCATTTTGTGCCCCGAAGATGAAGGCGAAGAGCCCAACAACGGCGACAACGGCGGAAATGAGGCAGGTGGCCTTGCGGCCGATTCTGTCACCAAGCCATCCGGTCAAAAGTGCCATGACGGCAGAGCCAATTGGGTAGACTAAAAGTGCCTGGGAGGCCATGGCAGAACCTTCCGCTCCGTTTCCCCACGCTTCCGCCATGATGCCTTCATAATAACCAAAGAAAGCCATGGTCGCGGCACCGCCGATTAAGGAAGCCCATAAAATGACCCGCGTCTGTTTGTGTTTGAATATATATCTAAAAGAATAGCCCAAGCCGACTTGCTTGCTTTTTTCTTCCTTCGCCTTGCGCTCCCGTTCCTCATAAGGCGTGGAAAGGTAGTCAATCCGATTCTGCACGAACACCCTCGGCTCATTTGACAATGTCAGCATCAAGATGCCCAGGATGATGGCGACAACGGCCGGAATCAGGTATACCCCGCGCCAGTTCAGATTGCCGGACGTGTCGGTAAACGTAAGCCTTCCCACGGATACGAGCATGACTCCCGCATAACCAAGCACCGTCGCGACGGATAGGAACATGGATCGATTTTTGTCAGGCGCGCTTTCCGTAATATAAAGTACGTGAAAATCCGTCGATACGAAAAGGGTGATGACGGCGCGGCCTACCATGTGCAGGCCGTAGTTCGGCGACCATGCGCACAAGAGCATGCCGAACCCCATCCCGAGGGCGGAGATGATCAGTAGTTTTTTACGTCCATATTTGTCGGCCAATGCGACCAGAAATACGGCCACGATGGAAAATAAGGTGAGCAGCGTTCCCATGGTTCCATATTGGCCCACCGCTTCGGCCATGTCAAGACCCGGATAAAATTCGGCGGCGATGGAAGACTGCATGGAAGATGCCACGCTGGATGCGAATTCATCGACTAGGCGAATCAGCCCACAGAGAATCAGCATGATGCCTAAATACCCCTGGATGGGCTTTTTGGCGGCCTCCTTTTTCCAATGCGCCAGTTGTTTGGCTTCATTTGCCTTGATTTTTCCGATGTTTTTCATTTGTTTTTCAACCTCCTTTTACTATGAGCACTTAGCGCCCGTATTTTGGACGCTTATGTGCGAATGTAGTTGTGGGTCACTTGGCGAGGTTTTTTCGAGCCTGGTGACAGCACAACCTCCTTTGAAAAATTCACGACATGCGTTGACAATTTCTACTTCTCATTGTATAATGCGCCTTACAAGAACGCAACGAACAGTATCGTGAATCGGTACAGTCCTCGACAGATTTGAAATGTGTCGAGGGATTTGGCATGTATCCGGCGCGGGAAATGAGTGTATCGGTACAGAAGGTGGAGTAATCATGGAAGAGTCAAGGGATTCTGGAAAAACGGCACCGCGCAAGACGGATCGCCGCACCCTCTATACGAAGAAGGTAATCCGGGAGGCTTACCTGAAGCTTCTCCACAAGGAAACGTGGGACAAAATTTCCATTACGAAGCTGTGCAAGTTGGCGGAGATTAACCGTTCCACGTTTTATCTCCATTACAGTACTTCAACGGATGTGTTGGATGAATTGTTATGGGAATTATATGAGGAATTTATAGACGAATTGGAGCCTACGGGGTCGATTGAGGAGCGATACCAGGTTTCCGCCTTGCTGTTTCAGAAAATTTCAAAGGACAAACACATGTCGTTCCTTATGAGGGTAGGCTTGTCCTACCCGCCTTATCTGGAACGGATTTGCGAGAAAATGGTCGAAATGGACTTGAAATGGTTCGTGGGGAAGACGGACTTGTCCAAGGAAGAACTTAGGACCACGTTATTTTCCCTTTATTACGGGTACTTATCGCTGGAGAGCTATTGGGCGAGTCACGTTTCTCTGAAGAAGATTGACGCATATGGACAGTTATATGAGAAATATGTCATGAAGCCGTGCTATAAAAGTATCTTCGAGGATTAGGCGATAGAAGAATACGGCATTCACCGAAAACATTTAATTCCAAAATCAATTCCGAGATGACTTCGGGAGAGTCCTTCATGCCGGATGTCACCCATTTGTAAATAATGGCACAAGAGCCGGAAAGTGCAAAGCTTTTGATATAGTCGGAAGTGTCTTCGGAGATTCTTTTGTTTTTTAAAGCCGACCACCATTACCTATGATTTTAACGAAACGCTTCGCGCCGATTGCGACGCGCCGTATAAGAAACTGGAAGAAGCAGGGGCGGAAGCGCATTTGATTATTTATAAAAATACGTTTCATGCGTTTGCCCCGATTGGGACTTCCTCGCCGGAGACCATGCGGCTGATGATTGAAAATATCGGTTTCATGAAAAAATGCTGGGGAGAGGAACAGCGTGTTATGTGAGGCGCGGTCATATGCTCGTCCGTTCGATTTGTATGTGTCGGGCACGCACTTGCAGTCCGCATCAGCTGCCATCCGGAAAAATTCAGGGCAGGGCAGATTGCTGCCGGAACTTTCCGGGAGTGACGTGGTTACGCTGTTTGAAAAGCCGGATGAAGGTGGCGGAATTTTCATAACCAATCATATAGCTGATTTCCTCGATGCTGTTGGAGGTCGTCAAAAGCAGGGTTTCCGCCCGCCGCATTCGGACGTTTCTTAGAAGCTGGGTAAAATTCTGGCCGGTGACGGACTTGATAAGGCGTGAGCAATGAGCCTCCGTATAGCCAAAGTACGAGGCGGTTTCCTTGAGCGAGGTGTTTCGATAATGGTCGTTGATATAACTTAAAATGTTCAGCGCGGTCTCATTTAAGACGGAATCGGCGGTATAGTCGGCATCCGCCTTGCCATAACGGCGGACGACCTTGGTGAGGAACACGCTGATTAAGTGGCTTAAAATGCGAAAGGTATAGTTGTCCTCCACGACCTCTTCCAAAAGCATGGAAAGCAACAGTTCTACCAGGTCGTTGTCGACGAGGTGGAAACTAAGTGAGGAAATTTTGGAATTCGTGTATAAATTGCTCAGGAAAAAGGAGGACAAAATATTGTGGGTGCGCAGCTCGTTAAAGAAAATGTCGTCAAACGTGCTCCGTTGCATCATGATGTTTAGCACGATGCTGTCGTCAAACACGCCGATACTGTGCTCCACGTAAGGCGCGATGAGGCAGAGCGTTCCCTCGGAAAGCACCGTGCTCTGTCCGTTAATCGTGTGCTCGCAGCTGCCGGAAAAGACGTAAAATGCTTCAAAATATTCGTGTGCGTGCATATACACGGGGGAATAGCGATTGTGTTTCTCAATCCATACGTTCTTGTTGTTTTCCATCTGGAAGAAACGGGATTCCTTTTGTATGGAGGTATCGTTTTTAAACAGTTCCGGACAAATCAGGTTTCTTTTTTTCACTTCCTCCGCGGTATGCGCGGAAAGAAAGTCTGCCAGGGTTTCGGGAGAGCGCCTGGCATAATAATAATCCCGATAAAATAATTCCTCTTCATTGTATTTTTTTAAATCGTTAATAATCAAATCATAATTTTCCATACCGATGCCCACCTCTCGTCACTTTCCGGCTTTTTTAATGATATCAAAAATAGTCAATAAAATCAATCAAATTTGCTAATTGGATAATGGGAAAAAGATTTATATAATAAGACCATCAACAATATCAGAACCGGCCGGGCATGATAAGGGGATAATTTGAAAAATGAAAGGACGAATGAAATGGAAAATTTAAAGTCTGCGAATTTACAACCTAACGCATTGAGCAAAAAGTTTATCTGGCGTCAGAGAATCGGCTTTGGCATATCTGATTATGCCTGCAACCTGGCATACCTTATGGTAAACACGTACTTGTTGATTTTCTATACGGACGTGGCGGGGCTGGCTCCGGGAGCCGTTTCTTTTATGTTCGTGATAACTAAGTTTTTCGACGCGTTTACGGATTACCTGGTCGGCGCATTGATTGATAGGACGAATACGAAGCTGGGAAGAAACCGTCCGTGGATGCTTGCGGGAGCACCGGTTCTTGCCATTGGCATGGTTCTCGTGTTTACGTCACCGGATTTCGGGATGACGGGAAAACTGGTGTGGGCCTATGTCACGTACATCATTTTCTCCTTTGGCTATACATTGGTAAACATTCCCATGGGCTCCATCCTTCCGACGCTTAGCTCGGATCCGACGGAGCGGACGAAGATCGTAACGGCCAGAACCGTGTTTTCCAATCTTGGCTCCCTGACTTCCGCATCCATGGCCTTGTTTCTAATTGACCGGCTGGGGCGGGGGAATGAGGCACTGGGTTATCGTAACACGAATATCGTGTTTGGAATCATCGTGATTGTCATTCTTGTGATTTGCGTGGCCAGCGTGCGCGAAATCAATCCGGCTCCGCCAATGGCGAAGTCAAGTATTATCAAGGACATTGGATGCCTTGTGAACAACAAGCCGTACATGTTGATTTTGGCATATACGATATGCTTGTTCATCGGCTATCTCGGCATGTACGCGGCAATCGCGTATTATTTCAAGTATATTGTGGGAAATGAGATGATGACGTCTCTGGCGGTGAGCATTTTGACCGTTTCGCCGATTATTTCCATGTTCTTGTCGGCCGCGCTGAACCAGAAATTTTCAAAACGGAACATCAGTATTTTCGGAACATTGGTTCAAATCGCGGGATATTTAGTGATGTTCGTGGGAAAAGGGAGCATGGTTTTTATCAACTTCGGCGTGTTTCTGGTGGGATTTGGCCTGGGATTTCGGCAGAACATGTTCTTCTCCATGCTCGCGGACACCGTGGATTATGGAGAGTGGAAAAACAGAAAGAATCTCGCGGGGACGCAGACGGCCGTCAGCGGGTTTGCCAACAAGGTCGCAAGTGCCTGCGCCACGGCGATTGTCGGCGGATTACTTGCATGGGGCGGCTACAATGGCACGGCGGCGGTGCAGACGGCAAGCGCGAACACGGCAATCACGATTGCGTTTATCTGGGTGCCCATAATATTCAACATATTGTCCATCGTCGTATTGTCCTTCTATGATTTGGATAAGACGTATCCGCAAATTAAAAAGGAGATTGACGAGAGACGGGCGATGGCCGGTCAGGAATAGTCTGGAGGAAAAGGTTATGAAGACGGAACAAGAATATAGGGAAGAAGTGAAAAGCCTGACTTTGGAGGAAAAGGCATGGCTTTTGGGGCAGAAGGGCGGAAGCTTTGGGCGTGTGGAAAAGCTGGGAAGAGCGGGAAACGTGCCGCAGGACAACCCCCGGAACGGAATGGATTATTTCCGTTCCGGCATGGGGGAAAATGACGGGCAATATCACCCGGTCGCGTTTCCGCCCGCCGCGTCCTTGGGACTTAGCTGGGATTGCGGGCTTGCCAGGGAAGTCGGAAGGATGACGGCATTGGAAGGACGTGCGAATCCGGAGAAGGTGACCTGGATTTTCCGCCCGGGGGTAAATATCAAACGCTCCCCGCTATGTGGACGCAATTTCGAGTATATCAGCGAGGATCCGGTTCTGGCCGGTGAATTGGCCGGCTCCTACATTCAGGGAATGCAGGAGGAAGGAGTGGCCGCCACGCTCAAGCATTATATTTGTAACAATCAGGAATTTGAGAGGATGACGACAAACTCTGTCGTGGACAATCGCACGTTGCATGAAATTTATTTGAAGCCGTTTGAGATAGCGATTAAAAAAGGAAATCCATGGTCTGTGATGTCATCTTATAACATGGTTAACGGGGAATGGGTGAATTCCAATGAAGAAGTGATGAAAATGCTCCGGGAAGAGTTGGGATACGAGGGAGTCGTCGTCTCCGATTTTGCGGCAATTCACCATAATAAGGTAAAGGGACATGTGAATGGGCTGGATATCGAGCTTGCACCGGACGGAATTCATTCACAAGAATTGATTGACGCGGTCAGGCGCGGGGAACTTTCCGAGAGTGCGTTGGACGAAGCTTTGATTCGGGTATTCAAGCTTTGCGACAAGCTTGCAGAGACGCCGGGATGCGAACTGGACATGGAAGAGATGCATGTCAAAGCGAGAGAGGCGGCGGAGCAGAGCGTCGTACTGCTGAAAAATGACGGAGTGCTTCCGGTTTCACCAAAGACCCGGGAAAGGCTTTTGGTGGTTGGAAACCTGGCCGTAAATCCCTCCTATATGGGCGGGGGAAGCGGCCACATGAACGGATACCGCATTGACAAACCATTAGAAGAAATCCGTGCGATTGCCGGATGCGAGGTAGACTTTGCCAAGGGATATGAGACAAAAGGCGGCTGGCCGCCGGTGGACGTGTCGAACGAGGCTTTGATCGAGGAAGCGGTGGAAAAGGCGAAGGAAAGCGATGTCGTATTTTTCTTCGCCGGGCTGGAATACTGCTATGAATCCGAAGGGTACGACCGCGCGGACATTTTGCTCCCGGAAAGCCAGAGAATGCTTCTTGGGCGGCTGCTCGACCTGGAATGTAAAGTGATTCTGATTGCAAGCTGCGGTTCCGTGCTGGATTTATCCGCCTATGCCCAAAAAGCGGGGGCGGTGATTTATACGGGACTTGCGGGAGAGGCGTTTGGCGGGGCGATAGCCAGGATTCTTTTTGGAATGGCGGAGCCAGGCGGACGGCTTGCGGAAACATTTCCGATGTGCCTGGAGCACACGCCGGCATATCTGAATTTTGTGCCGGAGCTTATGGATAAGCGTGACGTGGTATATGGGGAGGGCATATATGTCGGATATCGATGGTATGACATGAGAAAGCTCCCGGTATTGTACCCGTTTGGATATGGACTGTCCTATACCACCTTCGAATTGTCGGAACCAAAGCTTGATAAGTCAAGGATGACGCCGCGGGATTCGCTGACGGTATCGGTAAAGGTGAAAAATACCGGGAAACGTGCCGGCAGCCAGGTCATCCAGGTCTATGTGAGGGACGTGGAGGCGGTGGTACGCCGTCCGAAAAAAGAGTTAAAGGCCTTTACAAAGGTATGGCTGGAACCCGGTGAGGAACGCGAGGTCGGCCTGAAATTGAAAGAAGATGCCTTTGCATTCTATTCGCCCCAGCAGAGAAAATGGATTGTGGAAAGCGGAACATTTGAAATTATGGTCGGCACCTCCGTGGCGGATATCGTGTTTACGGAGACGGTTGAAATGACGGATGGCATGAAGGGCATCGTTTATACGGAAATGACCCCGCTCGTGTGGTTCATGAAAAATCCAAAGTTTATGGAAATTGTGCGTACGGAATTTCCGAAGGAAACGTATGATATGCTCAGGCAGGAAACATTTGAGTGGGCGTGCCTGATTATGCCGCTTCCGTTTTATAAAATGACGGAGCCCTACCTGGGACAAAGCCTTTTTACAAAGGACGAGGTGGCATATCTGTTAAGGCGGATGAATGAGTGAGCGTTTTGCGTCAGTCGGATGGCGTTATCGTTTGCGGCTAGACCGTGAGCGATAACGCCACATCTGGCGGTCAGGATGTGAATGATAGCGTCGCAAAGCGGCGAGAGCGGTATGGAAGATGGGAGAGGAAAATGGCGGCAATATGTGTTCTGGATAAATTTGAAGTGCATAAAAACGAGGAATTTTTAAAAATTGCAAAGGGACTTGCCCCCATGTTGGAGCGGAAGGAAGTAATGCCGGTCAGCCTTTTGGCTTTGGAAAAAGGCCAGGAGATGGAACCCGTGGTTCGCGCAGAGGAAACCCCAGAGCAATTACGAAAGCATGCATTAAAGAAGGATGACGCGGTGATTCTTGATTTTGGAACCCACAATGTGGGGTACGTGACGTTGCATTTGTCATCCGTTGGCAGCCATCAGGACGCACCTGCCTATATTTATCTGAAATTTGCGGAACGATTGGACGAGCTTACGGTCAATATCGCGGAGTATGACGGGTGGATAAGCAAGGGCTGGATACAAGAGGAGTACGTCCATGTGGACGTACTCCCGGCCACGCTTAAATTGCCAAGGAGGTATGCATTTCGCTATATGGAAATTAGGGTGATTGACGTTTCTTTGAAATATTCCCTGGTGGTGGAGCGGGTATCCATGGAAGCGGTATCCGCCGTGGCGGTGCAGGAGGGGGTGCCAGCAGAAATGGCGGCGGTGCAGGAAAGGGTGCCTATGGAAATGGCGGCGGCCGCCGCGCGGGGGGATATGTCGAAAGGAGAAATATCCGCCGAGGCACGAGAACGCCAAGATTCCCGCGCGGGGGATTCGCTGTTGGCCGAGATTGACAAGGTAAGCGTGCAGACACTTCGTAACTGCATGCAGACGGTGTTTGAGGACGGGCCGAAGAGGGATCGCAGGATGTGGCTGGGAGATTTTCGCCTCCAGGCCAGGGCCAATTATCAAACGTTCAAGAATCATAAGCTTGTAAAGCGTTGCCTGTATCTGTTTGGCGGACTCACATTTAACGAGGGAAAGGTTCCGGCGTGCCTGTTTACGGAACCCACGGTGGAGCCCGATGATACCTACCTATTTGATTATGCGCTTTTGTATGGTTCCGTTCTTTTGGATTATTATGAGGAGACAAAGGACGAGAAAACATTGCGGGATTTGTATCCGGTGGCGATTCGACAGATAGAAATCGGAGTGGATTATTTGAATGAGGACGGCATCATTCCGGATCACAGCGAGGAGTTCTGGTGCTTTGTGGATTGGGGCGAAAATCTGAACACGCAGGCCTCGTCACTGGCGATTTTGATTTATGCCATGCGATATGGCATGCGCCTTGCAGAGCATATGGGAGACGAAGCAAAGGCGAGGTGGCTGGAACAAAGAATGAAAACGCTGAAAAAAAAGGCGGTGGAACATTTTTGGGACGAGGAACAAAAATTATTTGTGAGCGGCCGGGAGAGGCAGGTTTCCTGGGCGACACAGGTGTGGATGATTTTGGCGCGGGTTTTTCCGCAGGAGAAAAACCGAGAATTGATTCTCCACACGATTGACGTAAATCCGGAAATTCGAATGGTGACCCCGTATATGTATCACCATTATATTGACGCCCTGATTCGCTCGGGGGAAAAAGAACGTGCGTTGGAAGAGATGAAGCAGTATTGGGGCGGGATGATTTTAGACGGCGCGGATACGTTCTGGGAGGTTTATAATCCGTATAATAAATATGAATCGCCGTATGGTTCGGTGGCGGTGAATAGCTTTTGTCATGCGTGGAGCTGCACGCCGACCTATTTCCTGCGAAAATTTTTTTGAAAAGTGCACCTGAAAAATATTAAACTGAACATGTGGACGTGAATTTTAAGTGCTGACCGCGCTAAAATATTTTTATGAAAACGCACCGGAGTACGCGATTGTCGCGGCAGGCTCATTGCTGGGCATGGGCATGCATGGCGGCAAAGTCAATGTCCTTGAAGTAGACGCGCGGCATTTCCTTGTTGAGCAGTCTGCCGTCCTTGAGAAATAAGCAGCGATCCGTTTGTTCCGCGATTTTTAGGTTTTTTGTCATCATCAGAATGGTTTGATGAAATTTTTTATTTATTACATTTAATAGGTCAATTATGTTTTCGCTGTCCTTGTCGTCCAAACAATCTGACGGTTCATCCATGAGGAGGATTGCGGGTTTGGCCGCCAACGCCCGGGCGATGGCGACGCGTAATCGTTGGTTGTCGGAAAGCACGCCCGGCATGTCGCGGAGGTTTTTTTCCAAACCCAAAAGGGAGACAAGCTTCTGGATAAATTCGTCGTCAGGCTCCTTTGCATCGAGCAGAATGGGCAGGATGAGATTTTCGTAAACATTCAGAACGGGAACCAGATTGTAACTTAACGGTTTGGCCGAAATGAAGCCCACACGCCGGCGGCGAAATACCGTCAGGTCATCGGCGGAGAGCTTTCTCAAATCAAATTTATCAATTATCACACGACCCGAGGTGGGGCGGCCGAGACCGGCCAATATATGGAACAACGTGGACTTTCCGCTGCCGGAGGCACCGGTGATGGCGATAAACTCCCCTTGTTCAATGGAAAGGTTCACGTCGTCCAAAGCATTTATGAGATTTGTCCCATGGACGTACTGTTTTGTCAAGTGTGCGGTCTGTAAAATACGCATGGCAGATTCCCCTATTCCTCGTGCGCGTTTTGGAACGGGCTTCTAGGTTTCTTTGCCCTTCCGTGCTCGTCACGTTCGTTTCTTAATTTATCTGCCCACAGTATAACACTGGTAAAAAAACGTGCCATAGAAAGTGCCAAAACTAACATTTACGATGAAAAAACTAAGTTGTATGTCATGACGGAATTGGAATCATGATTTTCAAAGTGAATGTTTCGTTTTCAAATTTGACGTTGCATTGCCCGTGGTAATGTTCCACCGCGTTTTTGATATTGGGAAGTCCGAAACCATGCAGGAAGGTATCCTTTTTCGTCGTTTTTCCAGAAAAAGTTCCCGAAGCGGACGAATCAGGGGCGGTACTATTTTCCACGTTGATAATCAGGAAGTCCCGGATGCGGTTGGCTTTTACGGTAATCAGGCGTTCCTCCTTTGGAAGGCGCGCGCAAGCCTCCATGGCGTTGTCAAGCGCATTGCCAAAAATCGTGCTGATATCCAACGGGTCGATAAAATCTGTGTCCTCGAAGGAGATGACGGCGCTGAAGTCAATTTGCCGCTCGAGCGCCGCCTTGGCCTTGTCGCGAAGGATGATGTCAAGGAATTCATTTCCCGTGTGCTGATAAAACTCGTATTCCTGAATCTGACTTTGCAGTTCCTGGATTGACGTTTGAACTTCCTGCTTGTTTCCTGCCTGCGCCTCAAGTATCAGCAAATGATTTTTCAAATCATGGTAAATGCTGCGAACCTGCGTTTCGTTTTTTATTTGCTCCTTATAATAGGCTTCTTTCATCTCCAATTCTTGCGCGTGATATGCCGTCTGCATGGAATTGCAGATGTAGGAGGCCAGGTAGATGCACCCGAAGCCGGAAAAAATGGATGTCGCGCAAATCGGGTAGACGATGACGGGACTTTCCGGCATGAAGTAAATAATCGTAAAAATTGCAACGAAGGGCGACAGCATCAACGCGTCCACGATCGACCACATTTTGTTCGTCAGGTTCAAGGAAGTCTGCCGTAAATATTTTCGCAAAAACCACCATGAAAGCAGCCAAAACAAAAGCCGCAACAGTAGGGCGAAGGTATGGACGGCGGTGCTGATCAGGTACATTTTTGGCGTCCATGTATCGGAAGAAGGGGTGCCGGGAGCGCCCGTTGCCAGGAAAAACAATCGGCTGCTGACGTCGAGCATCAGGTAGTTGACGGCAATTACCGGCGGGTAAAATACCAGGACGGCGGTTAGTTTTTCCATCCAGCGTCCCTTGTGAAAAATCAGGATGTCAATGGTAAAGACGATGAGCGCTCCCGCGAGGTTGGGCAAGTCATTGGAATAAATTACCATATGCGAAAACAAGCTGCAGCCGAAAAATGCGAGGACACGAATGAGCCTGTTCTTTCGCGTGGGCAGAAAGGCGAGCAACATGAAGAAAAAAACGAAGGCATAGGCCCATTCTATTAGGAAAGAAACAATGTCCAAAAATAAAATCATAGTAAATCACCCCAATACTCGGTTAATCGTTCCGTAAATTCTTTGCGCCTTGGCTGGCTGATGGGCAGCTTCTCTCCGCTGATTAGTTCCAGTTCTAGTTTGTGGATGCCCTTGACGTAGGATAAATTTACAATATAGCTTGTATGGCAGCGGGCGAATCCCTTACCGTTTAATTCCCGCTCCATTTCTTTCATGTTTTTATAGCATACGATGTTTTCCTGCTCCGTGTGCAAAAGGAGATTGCGGTCAAATGTCTCCACATATCGCAGGGACTTGAGAAAGACCTTGTATTTTCCAGAGGAGTTGGAAATGACAAGGGAAGGACTGTCGTTCTTTTTGTACCGTTTCAGCCATTGGTTCATCTCCGCTTTCAGCCGAACGTATTTTATCGGCTTGATAATGTAGTTTGTGGCCTGGTACTTATACCCTTCCAGTCCATATTGGGTCAATGTGGTTAAAAAAATGAGGCCGACGTTTTCATCCATCTGTCGAATGCGCTTGGCGGCTTCAAGTCCGTTTACCAGCCGCATCTGGATGTCAAGGAAAATCAGGTCGATGGTGGCATCATATTTTTCAATCAAATCCAGACCGTCATAATAGGCGGTCACTTTTATCTCTTCGCCGCTCTCGGCGGAGTATTGTTCTAATAATCGTGTCAGGTGCGTGACAAACTCTTTTTCGTCATCGCAGATCGCGATATGTAACATGGAAAAATCCCCCTCGTTGGTATTAGTTTTGGTACGAATCAAACTATAGCATAGAACGGACGCGAGTGCAAGACGGGGATGGGGCGAATCGTGCCACTTTTTTTTGTGGTTACTTTTCACGGGGGGCGGCCTGCACGGCTGCAAAACCATGCGCGCAAACGCGTACGCCGCCCATTTCAAGGGCTCGTGTTTCCCTGCCTCGTGAAAAGTAACTTTTAAAAGACAAAAAGTTCTTGCTTTTGCCGGATATATTTGGTATGATAAAGGCATGAAACATGTGCACGAGCACACAACACGCACACAAAACACTTAAAAGAAGGGAGAAACAAGAAAATGCCAATTTACAAAAATGAATCGTACAGCTTCGAGGAGCGTGCGGCGGATCTCGTTTCCAAGATGACGCTGGAGGAGAAGATTAGCCAGTTGGGCAACCATGGGGCGGCCATCCCGCGTCTGGACGTGCCGTATTACAACTACTGGAGTGAGGCTTCCCACGGATTTTTCGGGCCGTTCAAGTTCCGTCCGATGGATGTGACCAGCTATCCGGTATGTTTGGCGATGAGCCAGTCTTGGGATAGGGAGAAAATTAAGAAGGTGACGAGCGCCATCGCGGATGAGTGCCGCGCTTACAACAATATTGACGGCGACGAGTTGAACATGTGGTGTCCGACGATTAACCTGGCGCGCGACCCGCGCAACGGCCGAAGCGATGAGAACTTCGGAGAGGATCCCTATCTGGCCGGCAAGATGGCGGCAAGCTACATACAAGGCCTGCAGGGCGACGACAAGAAGTACACGAAGGTCGTTTCCACGCCGAAGCATTATGCGCTGAACAGTTCGGAAAACAACCGTCACCGCGGTTCTTCCAACGTGGACGAGGCGACGCTTCGGGAGTATTATGCGAAGGTGTTTGAGTACGCCATCCGTGAGGGCAAGGCACAGAGCATCATGACATCTTACAACCGGGTGAACGGCGTGCCGTCTTCTTGTAATGACACACTTTTGACGACGCTGCTGCGCGAGGAATGGGGCTTTGACGGTTTTGTCGTTTCAGATTGCGGCGCGGTCGGTGACGTGTACGAGAGCCCGATGTTTGCGGCCATGAGTACGGGGGAAAAGCTTTCCGGACATTATTATGCAAAGAACATGAAAGAGGCGTCGGCGATGACGTTGATTGCCGGAACGGACATGAGCTGCGGAACCGAGCATAAGTACAACCTGATGCAGGCCATCGAGGAAGGATTGATTGAGGAATCCGTGCTTGACCGGGCGTTGGTGCGCATTTTCACCGTGCGTTTTCGCCTTGGCTTGTTTGATGACAAGGCACATGTGCCATATTCGTCAATTGGCAAAGAGAGTATCTGCTCCGATGAGATGAAGGCTCTGTCCGTGGACATGGCAAATGATACCATCGTGCTTTTGAAGAATGACAAACAGATTTTGCCGCTTAACAAGAATGCGGTGAAGAAGATACTGGTGGTCGGCCCGAATGCCATTTACCGCGAGCTTGGCGGCTACAGTGCGGGCAGCATGAGCAAGGTCGTGGACACGCCGGTCAACGTGATGGCGTTAGAGGGCATCCGCCGTGAACTGGAAGGCAGCGGAGCGGAAGTGCTCTACGAGAAGGGTTGGTGCAGTGGCAAGGAGTTCAAGGCCGGCGGCGTGGTAGACATGCTTCCGGGAGCGGGACCGGCCGGCGGCGAGGGTGACGCGGAAGCGGCTGCGGCTGCGGCACAAAATCCTGAGGCAGCGGCGGCGATGCAGCAGATGATGGCGGACTTCATGGGACCGAACGCGACATTGCAGGATGTCGGTATGGCGTTTGCCAGCCCGGAGAAGCACGTTCCCGAGGATCCGGATTACCGCAAGGATAATGACGAGTTATTCGCACGCGCGCTGGAGGCGGCAAAGGACGCGGACTATGTCATCGTGATTGCCGGAACCGATGCCACCAACGCGTCCGAGGAGCATGACCGCGACACGTTGGAGCTGCCATATGGACAGAGCGAGAAGATTCAGAAATTGTTGGAAGTAAATGAAAATACAATCGTCGTGCTGCAGACGCTCGGCGCGGTCGGCGGGGCGTTCTTTGACAAGGCTCATACGATACTCAACGAGCATTTTGCCGGTCAGGAGCAGGGAACTGCCATTGCGAACGTCATTTTCGGCAAGGTGAACCCGAACGCCAAATTGACGGCGACCTGGTACAAGGACGTGGACGAGCTGCCGATGCTCAATGATTATGGCATCCGCAAGCATGACACGGTCAACTTCAAGACCAGAACGTACATGTATTACAAGGGCGAACCGATTTTCCCGTTTGGACATGGATTGAGCTATACGACGTTTGACTATTCCAACATGAAATTGAGCGCGACCGAGCTGGATGCCAATGACGTGCTGAAGGTGAGCGTTGACGTGACGAACAGCGGCATGCGTGACGGCGCGGAGATTGTCGAGCTTTATATTGGCAAGAACATACCAGAAGGAACGGATGACAACAAGCCGGCGCGCCAGTTGAAAGCATTTGACAAGGTGTTCTTGAAGGCGGGCGAGACGAAGACCGTGGAACTTACGGTGCCAGTGGGCGACATTAATTTTTGGAGTTATCTGCGCAAGAAATTAATCGTGGAGAGCGGAACCTACCGTGTGGAAATCGGACGTAGCAGCGCGGACATCGTGTGCTGTCAGGAAGTTACCATCAGCGGTGATTGGGACGCGCCTCTGGCAAATGTATACGCGGTAAGTGACAAGCAGGTGCTTGAGCTTTGCGGCACGGCGAAAATCAAGACCGTGGCGACGTTGCTTGACAGCGCGAGGCTGGATTTGACGGAGCACAAGCCGGTATACACGTCGAGTGATAACGAGATTATCCGCGTGGACGAACATGGAAGGGTGACGGCGGCCGGAAGAGGTGCGGCACTGGTGACCGTGTCCGTGGGATATAAAGGCGAGACAAAGAGCGCAAGGATTGGATTTGCGGTGAAGTGAAAGGGCAGGATGGAAAATGTGCGGTGGGGACAAACGATTTGTACAAGTTTGCGGGCGGAATGGCTGCAGGACGAGATTGGCATTGGACAAGGACGGAAATTTGTGGAAGGCGCAAGTGAAGTCGGATGAGTTGCCAGACTGGCAGCCGGTTCTGTTCAATGAAAATTATGCGGGTTATTATCCGGCTTGTACGTTTACCTCGATTGTCGCCACGGACGTGGATTTTGTCGCCGCGGGAAACGGCGAAGACGGCCTGCCTTACGTGTATCGCTCCCTGATGGGCGGCGTGTGGGATTCGGCAAATTTGATGGCCGGGAGCGCGCTGAATGGGTTCGTGCGTGCGGCGGGTAAAATCAATCAAATGCTGTATGACCATCAGACGCGGCAGATTTTCCTGCTTTGTGATAATGGGGAACTGGTGACGATGCCGGACTGCCCGAAATGCGTGCGGATACGCAAGGTGACGGACTGTGCGCTGGTGGCGGGGCACATCGAGGGAGAAAGCGGCATCAAGGAGAAAGGACGCACAGAGGAGAAAGGACATACCGGGATGGAAGGGTGCGAGCCGAGACTGGTTCTTACCAGTGCACGCGGGGAGCAAATCGTCTTGAACGCGTATGAAATGACCCAGGTGCGGGCTTCGTATTCCTATGTGAAAGAGCAATTGAAAAAAGGTGGATGGCTGGTGGACTTGCGAAAGAAACGGCAAGGTGGTTTGCCGGAGGGGATTTCCCAAGAACAAGTGTTGCATATGGATATGGTAGAAGTCGAGGAATGGCTGGAAGAGCAGCCGAAAGAGACATTTCTGGCATTTTTGTGCGAGTATGGAACACAAGCGGACGAAGCCGCGCATTATGCGAGGCGGCAGCATTTTCCACGGGCGTACTCTCTTGGCGGGGCGGGAGAATTGCTGCATGTGAAGTAAAAGAGTAACGTGTAACAAGAGGAAGTTACGCTGCACTAGGCTCGAAGAGACCTCGCCAAGTTGCAGGTAACTACATTCACACTAAGCTCGTGTGAAACCTCGCTAAGTGTTCATAGTAAGGAGGTTATCATGATTTTTTATGTAAATGCGAAAGCGGCCCGTCAGGGTGACGGGAGCAAGGAGAGACCGTTTAAACATATCAATGACGCGGCAAAGATCGCCAGGGCGGGGGATGAGGTTTTGGTATATCCCGGAGTCTACCGTGAGTACGTGGATCCGGTGAATGCCGGGACGGAAGACGCCCGTATCATATATCGCAGCTTGGAGCCGCTCGGCGCGACCATCAGCGGTGCCGAGGTCGCCGAGGGGTGGAAGCCGTATGAGAAAACCACGTACATGCTTGAAGTGGACAATGGGGTGTTCAATGGCTACAATCCTTATGCGCTGGCGGTGGAAGGCGACTGGTATTTTACTCCGAAGAATGAGGAGACCGGCGAGCTCATCGACATGCATCGGGGCGCGGTATATTTAAATGATCGGCAGATGTACGAGGCACTTTCACTCGAGGACTGCGTGGAAGGGAAACCTTTCGAAAAATCGTGGGAGCCGCAGTATGCAAACCTGAAGTGGTTTTCCGTCGTCGGGGAAAAGACAACGACGATTTACGCAAATTTCCAGGGCAAGGATCCGAACCAGGAAAAGGTGGAAATCAATGTTCGCCGGAATTGTTTTATGCCGTCCAAGAAGGGCGTGGGCTTTATCACGCTGAGCGGTTTTGTGGTGGAGAAGGCCGCCACCAACTGGGCGCCTCCGGCGGCATTTCAGGATGGCATGATTGGCGCACATTGGAGTAAAGGCTGGATTATCGAGGACTGCGATATTTCGAACAGCAAATGCTGCGGCATTTCGTTCGGGAATTATCATCAGACGGAGAAAGGCAACGACAATTATTTTACAAGGAAGCATGTGAAGAGCCCGACCCAGATGGAGCGGGACGCAGTCTGCATCGCCCAATATGACGGATGGACGAAGGAAACCGTGGGTTCCCATATCGTGCGCAGATGTAACATCCATGACTGCGGGCAGGCCGGTATCGTGGGACGTATGGGATGCGTGTTCTCGCTGATTGAGGACAACCACATCCACCACATTAACAACATGCAGCAACTGACCGGGGCGGAGATGGGCGGAATCAAGTTCCATGCCGCGATTGACGTCGTTTTCCGCAGGAACCATATCCATCACTGCACGATGGGGATTTGGACGGACTGGCAGGCGCAGGGGACGCGGTTTACCCAGAACCTGATGCATGACAATCAGGAACCGGAGTTTATCAAGCGCGATGCGAACAGCATGTGCCAGGACATTTTCGTGGAGGTAAGCCACGGGCCGACATTGATTGATAACAATATTTTGCTCTCGAAGGCGAACGTCCGCTGGGCGACGCAGGGAATTGCATGCGTCCATAACTTGTTCGCCGGGGCGTTCACCGTCGTGGGCGGTGGAACGGACATGTACGCGAATGGAAGGGAAGAGCCGCGTTATACGCCGTACCATATTCCGCATCGCACAGAGGTGGCCGGATTTATGTCGTTCCTCCATGGGGACAATCGGGTGTACAATAACTTGTTTATCCAGAAGTATCCGTATGACCCGGATCCGCAGCCGACGGAAAGCATGGGCTTTTCCGCCACGTTAAATGATAGGGGCGGCAATTTCGTTTGGGACGAATATCCGACCTATGAGGAATGGATTGAGAAATTCAAAATCGGGAAACGGGTGGACATGTACGACATGTTCGAGATGATGAACGCGCACTTCGAGCATTTGCCGGTGTGGATTGACGGCAACGCGTATTTTAACGGCGCGCTCGCATGGAAGCGGGAAGAGCACAAGCTGGTGGACGAAGAAAACAAGGTGACGTTGGAACTTGTGGAAGAAGACGGGAATTACACGTTAAATACCAATGCGTATGAATTCCTTGGAGACTTCGGTACGGGAATTGTCAATTCCGACACACTGGGAGAAGCTTTTGAGCCGGAACAGCGTTTTGAAAACCCGGACGGGACGGATATCGTGTTCAACGAGGATTATTATGGGGAACACCGGGGCTTGCGCACCATTCCGGGACCGTTTGCGAACGCGAAGGGAAGCTATAAAGTGCTTTGAGATTGGTAACTATTCAGGACAGCAGACCATAGACCCGTCTGCTACGCAGACTATTCGTTGTGTTATAGGAAACTTCGTTCCCTATAACACAAAACCCTCCGGGGGATGCGCACTTCGCGCATAAGGAAAATGGCTGCTGGCGCAGCCGCGCTCCGGCGCGAGAGTTTCGCAAGCGAAACTCTTTGTTACCTTACGCAGCTTTTGTCTGAGGTTTTTGGGCGTTCCCGACGGTTATAGCGGGAACGTCCGTTATGCGTTTTTTCAATCATGAATTGGATGGCGTTTCGGTTCGGTGTTTTCATTCTTCTGCCGTGAATTGGACGGCGTTTCGGTTCGGCGTTTTCATTCTTCCGCTTGTCTGAAAAATGAAAACGATGGGAGGAATTCAAGTTGTTGAAAAGTAAAAAGACCGCCTTGTGGCGGGGCTGGCAGGCGTGTGCAGCGTGATGCTGACATTTTCCGTGATGGCGGGAATGGTGGTCGATAATTTCCGTACGGACATCGACAAGTTTGTCGGAACCAACAGTCAGGTTACGGTGGCCGGGGAATCCGGCTCGGAAGGAAGCGCCTATAGCTACAAGTCGGATTACTCCGACACGAAGGAGCTTTTGGAAGCCATCGCGGCAGTGGGAGAAAAAATGAATGAGGGGGGATCCGTACTGTTGAAAAACAACGGCGCGTTGCCGTTGACCGAGGAGGAGACGAAAAAGATTTCGCTGTTGGGATTTTCTTCCTACTATTCGGTGCGGTGCGGCAACATGGGAGCCTCGATCTATGACACCGAGGGGACGGACACCAAGGGCGTGGATTTGGTGTTTGCTGACGTAAATATCACCATGAATAAAAGTCGATTGCTTTGATGCTGTCCGGGACTTTTATAGTAAATAACTGCTTTTGCATTTAAAACGACCGAAAAAGTGATACGTCTTTTTTCGAACATGAAATTGTTATATACTCCATGTGTTCATAAATAGGACATTCTTCACATTGAAAATGTGAGAATGAGAATCACAAGGAGGAAGAAACATGAAAACAATGAAAAGAACGGTTGCGGCGTGTGTGGCGGTAGTGCTCGGAGTGGCTTGCCTTATGTTGTCAGCGTGCGGAAATTCCGGTGACGGGGAAGGTGGAAATGATTCGGCAGGAAAGGACGTGGATGCAAGCAAGACGACCGAGAAGAAAACGTATACCAACGAATATGCATTGGCGGACGTGGCGGAAAAAATGTATCAGACGGGATATTTTGTGAATTTGAGCGAGGATGGCGGGACTTATGTGGTCACGTTGGAGTTAGATGGTGAAAACTACACATTGACAAAACATATAATTGGACCAGATGCAGAAAGGTCGGGACTGTCCTTGAAGATGGATTTATCGTTTGCCTATTCGGGAACCTATACGCAGGAAGGGGACAAAGTGACGTTGGAGGTGCCCGAGAAGTGTGAATGGAGCGAGGACTGGGTCGGCCAGGAGGATTATGGCGTGTTCATAAGCGGATCCGGCACTACGGAGGATGAATATGACAGCACAGAAAATAACGACTTGATTTTTGCCATGTTTAATACCGAATATTTGAATTTGTCAGAAACGTCGTCGTGTGAAGAAGAGACGGTTACGTTAGAAGGAGAATCCATTTCATTTGCGGAATAATGGAAAAATATCGTGAAAAACTGAAAATGGAAGTAGAAGGCCGTGTGTTTTACAACATGGCCTTTTACCTTTTGGAGGGGATTTAAATCCTATGTGACGGTACTATTGTCTGACCTCATCCTTCTGTTCAAGAAGTTTCATTAATCTGGCAATTTCTTCATCTTTTCGAGCTAAAGCATCATCCTTTTGAGCCAATACTTCGTCCTTTTGAGCTAAAGCATCGTCCTTTTGAGCTAATGCAATATCTTTCTGAGCTAGTACATCATCTTTTTTAAGTAACAGTTTTTGCTGTGTGTCAATCTTGTCCTGCATCTGGTCAATCATAAGCCGGACGGTGTTTCTGTCCAATATTTTTAATTCTTCTGAATAGATTCCCATGATTCGCTCCGTGTTCCGACAGATGGCATACACCTCGTTGTACAAGGGCTTGAATTCGGGATAGGATTGAATTAGCTTTACAATCCATTCTGGGTCATCCACGCTCAGAAAGGCAAGCCATGCGTCTAATTGATTTTCGATACCCCTATTGTATAGGTTTTGGCGGAAGATGTCCAGAGGGATTAAAATATATTCTTGCAAAAAGTCGATTTGTAATCCCGTGTTCGTCTTGTGTGTTGCATAATGAATGTAATCTTTGGGAAATGCATGAAAATCTCCGGCACTCGTCTCGAATATGACAATGGTATATACTTTTTTGACATCCTTGTAACTGAACATGTCTCCCTTTATGTTTCGAATCTGCTTGTATTGCCGCAAAAGCAAGTCGGCCGAATAGCAGGCGCAACGTTGGCCGGGAAACATGTACCCAATCTTCTGGCACTCGACATTCGCCAGGCTTCCATCCTCCAATTCGACCAAAATATCCATGATAAGCAGTGAGCTTTCGTCCGCGATGCGGCTATTGTCACTCGGAAGCATGCACTTGATTCTCACCTTTTGTTCAAGTAAGAGAGATAAGAGTGCCTCTAGCCGTTTCGGTTTTAACTCTGGGTTAAAAATCTCTTTGAAAAATGAATCATACAGAACTTTTACCCCTTTCATTCCACTTGTGAAATCTAAAAATTCCCTTTGATGTTCTTCCTTCCAACTGTCAAATAAATCGTTTAGTTCCTTGTTCTGTCGAATCTCCTGCAAAATCTCTCCTTTTGTTCGAATCGTCGGAAAGTATTTTTTGTTACTTTTCACGGGGCAATGTCATTTAGCTAGATTTTTAACGGCAGTTTGTAGATAAATCATTCGGCAGTTTGGGCAAATCTTTGATTTTGCACAAAAATTGGGCATATGTGCCCGTTTTACCATGGAAGTTGCCTATCATTGGAGATATACTGTACTTAGAAGGCAGGATGCATCTTGAAATTTAAAGAATATGAAAAAAGCATCTTGCAAAAAGTCGGTATCATAAAAATGAATTTACAATGGGAGGCGAACGTGATGAAGGAAGTATGGAAACAATTTCGTGTAGGGGCAATCGTGGTAAACTGCTGCATGCTCGCGCTGGGAATTTTAATGGTGATTTGGCCGGGGGTTTCCGCCTTGACGGTGTGCATTGTCTTGGGCATTTTGTGTATCGCGATGGGCATATACGAGCTGGTGCGTTATTTCAAGCTGGGACTGGCGGGACTCTTTTTCCGTTATGATTTGTCACTCGGCATCTGCGGCGTTTTGGCGGGAATCTTGTTACTCCTACATCCGCATGGAGCCATGGTGCTTCTGCCAATTGCGGCCGGGCTGTATATCATCATCGGCAGTATTTTGAATATTCAGGTATCCGTGGAAATGCGCAGGATTGGGCTTGGAAATTGGGTGGCGGTACTGATTTTGGGAATAATCGACCTGGTATTCGCGATGTTTTTGCTAATGAATCCATTTGAGGGGGCGGCGGCACTGATGATTCTGGCCGGAATCACGTTGATTGTCGGCGGCATTCAGAACTTCTATTTGATTTACTGCATTTCCAAGGCGGTGAAGGCGGTGAGGAATAATAAAATCGTGGACGTAGAGTGGAACGTCGTCGGGTGACGTAAGGGTGCGTGGAAATGGGATCGGCCTTGAAAGGCGAAAATGGCATGATGGGAAACTGATGGGAAACGGATGGAACGGGTATATGAGTCGTGGTGGAAAACAAGGCCGCGGCTCATTTTTTGTGTTATAGGAAACGTCGTTCCCTATAACACAAAACCCTCCAGGGGGGATGCGCATAGGCGCAAGATGAAATGCGTCGCTAAAGCGAACGCGATTGGCGCGAGAGTTTCGCAAGCGAAATTCTCTGCTTATGGCAGAATGGAATAAGCGTTCTGTTATCGCTTTGATGAATCGGTAAGGAATATTAATGGAAAACGATTCATGTCGATATATAAAATATGCATATTACGCAGATGCTATGCGGGAGTATGTTGAGGGTTATGGGTTTGTTGAGGAAGAACGCCCCGTGTGTGGAAAATGGACGATATGGAGGGAGAGTCATGGCAGGAAATGATTGGTCTGAGAAATATGACGAAATTACGAATGGGGTGCCGGTAAATGATGTTGAAAAAAAGGTGTTGCAGATGTTGCGGAAGGGAAGTACCATTCTTGAGGCGCGGGAAGCGAACGGGCTTTCCGACGTGGAAATGAAGGAACTGATGGAGCGGGTAAAAAAAGCGGAAATTGAAAAGCTGTGCGTTTCGGTGCCTAAAGACGAATAGAGACATTTCCCCGGCCAATCCGTGCAGTGATTGGCCGGGGTTGAAAAGTAATGGGCCTTACTCTACTTCGATTTCCACGGATGCCGTTTCCAACCCGTCCGCCGACGCGGTCAGGCGAATCGTCCCGGAGGCATCCCCTGAGCGAATTACCGCCATTGCCCGTCCATAATAGGTCGTCCGGCTCTCGTCAAAGAAGTTTTCCGCAGACAACGGGTCTGCCGAGCCAAATCCTTGCAAGTACCCGGCACCGTCCACTTTCAGGCAAACCTTGCGGTCAGCCGTCGTCTGCAACGTCCCGCTTTCGTCCCGAAGTTCGATTGCCACATAGGCAAGGTCGTCCGTCGCGATTTTTACCTTGTCCGGCACCATGCATAAGGAAACTTCGTCCTTTGCCGTGCACAAGCAATAATTCTCCGTAACATTATCCTCGTAATATGCAGTCGCCATGATTACGCCCGGCATGTAAACCGTGTCGAATATGACGCGAAAGTCATGTTCCTCCCCGGCGGGCTGCCTGCCGACGCTGTTTCCGTTCACGAACAGCTCGACCTCCGGCGCGTCGGAATAAACTTCCACCAGGCAGTGCTTTCCTTCATGCCCCTTCCATGTCCAGGATGAAACCGTCGTCGGCAGCGCCCACGGCGTGTACAAGGGCTCTTTTCCATAATGTTCCGGCAATTGCACCGCGATATAAGGGCTCTTTCGTAGACCGAACACGATTTCCCGCAGATAACTTATCGGGCGCCGGTATCCGGTGATGTCGAAATCGCCGCAATACGCCAGGTACGTGGGATAAGGCTTTGCAAACGTCAGTCGTCCATCATACGTCACGACACCAATCCCGGCTTCGCCAAGATAATCCCAGGCCGTCCAGGTATAATCCCCGATGCAGGCCGGCAGTTCCTTTACTTTCTTCCAATTCGGCGCGATGTCCGGCGGCAACGTCTCCGCCCCATAAAAGACGCGGTTCGGATATTCCTTCATCTGGTCGTACACGTCCCGCATGTAGTTCAGGCCTATCAGGTCAAGCGTCCCATAGGACTCTTTTAATCCCTCTTCCACTTTCGGGTGTGAGGAAAGGTAATTCATCGCTCCCATCAGCGCGGTCATTGTGTCATTAATGCCGCCGCCCGGCGTCTTTTCCGGCACTGTCATCCCCATTTCCTTCATCACCACTGGCAGGACGTTCGCGCCCATGATGCTAATCATGCCGTTAATCGCGTTCGTCACGTAGCGGGTTGAATCCAGACTGCGTATTTTTTCCGTCAGCATCCGGCTCCATCGCGCACCGTCCGGCGTATGGAGTTCCTTGATTTCATTTCCGACGGAATACATGAACACGCAGGGGTGGTTGAAGTCCTTCCTCACGATGTCTTGTAAGTCTTTTTCCCAATTATCCGCAAACACCAACGAATAGTCGAAAGTCCTTTTCGTCTGCGTCCACATGTCAAAGCTTTCTTCCATTACCAACATGCCCAACTTGTCACACGCGTCAAGCAACGCCGCCGAAGAAGAATTATGGGCAATGCGAACCGAGTTAAACCCTGCCTCCTTCAACAATTGAATACGCCTTTCTTCCGCGCGGCCAAAGGTTGCCGCGCCCACCGGGCCGTTGTCGTGGTGGATGCACCCGCCACGGAGAAGAATTTTTTCGCCGTTTAGGCGTAACCCGTTGACCGGATCTAGTTCCAGCCTACGGATGCCAAACGTGCTCTGTGCCGTGTCCAGAAGCGTTTCCCCGTCGTAGACGGTAACCTTGCATTGGTAAAGCTTCGGGTTGTCCACCGACCACAGTGCCGGTTCCCTCACATAAATCCGTTGAGTCTGCATGGTCTCGGACTGCCCGAACAACGTCATGCGGGAACTTTCGCCCGCCGCGACGTTTCCGTCCGGGTCAATGATTTCCGTCTTTAATATAATTGTCTTTCTGGTCTTTTCGTCGTACCTGATTTTCGTATCCACCTTCACCGACGCGATTTCCTGCGAAATTTCCGGGGTGGAGATACGCGGCTCGTCCACGTCAATCCTTATCTTCCCGCCCTGGTATAAATATACCGGACGGTAAATGCCGCTGCCCGTGTACCACCGGCTGTTCGGCTGGGTGCTGTTCATGGCCTTTACCAAAATCACGTTTTCCCCGCCAAAGCAAAGGTACGGCGTGATATCAAGGAACAACCTCGTATAGCCGCCCTGCACGCTTCCTGCCAGGGCGCCGTTTATGTACACGTGGCCGCCGTTATGGATTCCTTCGAATTCAAGGATGAACGTCTCGTCCTTTTCTGACTCATCCACGTAAAAAGTTTTCACATACTCATAATTACCGCCCGCGAAGTAACCACCGGCACTCCCCGAAGGGTTGCTTGCGGCACGCGTTTCCCAAATCATCGCGTCGTGGGGGAGTGTCACGTCACGCTCATCCCCCCCTTGTACAAAAGATGCCATTCCGTCGGGTATTTTTCTTACTTTCCAATCTCGGTTAAAATTTTGTTTCTGCATAAGCTCCGCCCTTTCTATTTCATTTCACGCAGCTTTTTATTGTCCTCCTCCACTTTTAAGAAGTAGAACAAAACTGCGGCGAGAATCATCGGTACGATTACCGCCAGCAAATAAGACCAGTTGATTGTGGCCACTGCCGTCGCCGTTTGCGTTTCCGCCATTCCGTCAAATCCGCCCATGTCCAGTATGAACCCGCACAATGCCGTACCCAGGCCGGTTCCCACCTTGATTCCGACGGAAGAGCAAGAATAAATCATTCCCGTCAGCCTATGGCCAAATTTCAGATGAGAATATTCGTCCGTTTCCGCAATGATTGCGTTCATCGCGCCCGTTTGCGGGGCGGAAGCGACCGCCCTCAACGCCATGCCGATGAGAACCAGTGAAAAGTTGCCGGTCAGGCCGCCGATGACGACCGGGATGCAAGTCAGCGCGCCGACGAGGTTTGCCGCCATTACGGTCTTGCTCATTCCAAATTTCGCTGTCAGACCGGGAACGAATGGGAGGGCAATGGCCGCCGGGAGTATGCCCGCCAGGCTGAGTGTACCAAGCAGGGACGCGTTTCCCAACTGATAGGTCGCGAAGTATACGCCCAAGCCGGACGTAAGTCCGCTTCCCATGTATTTCACCAGGTATAACGCCAAAATCAACAAGAAATATTTGTTCTTAAAGAGAAGGGCGACTCCCTGCAAGAATCCGGGCTCGTCTTTCTTTTTGTCAACGCCCATGGCTTCCCTTAGTTCCTCTTCCGGTAATTCGTGCACCGCGAACACCGGCACCAGCAAAAGCACCAGGCAAATGATGGAATAAATAAGCGATACGGCCGTCCATCCTTTTTGCCCGCCGCCAAAGGATTCAACGAGGCCGCTGGTGACGAAGCTTAAAAACAACACCGCGATGGCCGCGAAGATAAAACGGTAGCTGCCCATCTGCACGCGATCCTTCGGGTTCTTGGTGCACAGCGCGGTCAGCGTGGAATACGCGATATTGTTCATGGTATAAAATACGGCACCAATTAAAGTGTAAACGACAAAAATAAAGATATATTTCGTGTTTTCCGTAAAGCTACCCGGCACGTTAAATAAAATGAACGTAAAGATTGCCACCGGGAACGAGCTGACAAAGTACCAAAACCTTGCCTTTCCCATCTTGCTGTGCGTGGCGTCAATGATGCGCCCCATGAAGACGTCCGTTATGCCGTCCAAAACCTTTGAAAGCATCAAAAGCGTCCCGACGACCGTCGCGCTGATTCCTAACGTGTTCGTGCAATAAATCATGATAAAGGACGCGACGAACGTCCAGCAAAAATTGGAACCCGCGTCTCCCACCCCATATCCGATTTTACGGATTAACGGCAAGCTTTTTTCTTGGTTTTCCTGATTACTCATTTTAAATTCCTCCCTGATTTTCATTCCATCCGTTCTTTTTGCGCGCTTTGAACTTCTGTTATATTTACTTTACTTTGTCCCTTTTTGGTTTTCAATGTCAGAAACAGTCTTTCCGAACAAAAAAATGAGCAAAATCCGTATTACGAAATGATTTTACTTTTCATTTTTGGGCAAAGCGGATACAATAAGGACACGGGCGGATAATCAGGTTTGTTTGCAAATGGACAATAAAGCCTATTTTTTTAATAGAGAATGAATGCCGTGGATTGACAAGGAGTTTTCTATGAACCATACAAATGAATCCCTTTTGAAAAGGAATATTTCGTTGACCGAACTAAAAATAGACAATAAGGCAAGTCTTTATGCGGAGCAGTACAAGCTGAACGGCCCTTACATGCTTGTTTATGAAAATTATGATTTTGACCGTGAAGAGGCATTTTACATGACGATTGCCCCGGGGTGTTCCAAATGCAACACGATGCACGTCCACTCGGACTATTTGGAAAACCGTTTCATGCACCAGCATGACTATTTTGAATTCATGTTTGTACTGCACGGGCGCGTCACACAGAAGATTGAAGGGCGGATTTACGACTATCAGGAAGGGCAGTGTTGCCTGATCAACCAAAACGTCCGCCATGTGGAGATTGCCAGGGAGAACGCGGAGCTGATGTTTTTAGCCCTCTCAAATGATTTTTTCTTCAATCTTGTCCGTTTTGACATCCATTACGATGAAAGCGGGCACGTCGTTTCACAAGAAAACCCGATTTACGACCTGGTTCTAAAAACTTGTCGAGCCGGAAACGCACCACAAAAGCAGTATTGGGATTTTACGCCGACGGCATCCCCGGATGCCGCCGTTTCGGAATTTGAGCAAATATTCGGTGTCATGATTCGCGAAACCGCGGGACGGCACTCTGGATTGTTGTTGCTTGTTTCAGGGTTTGCCGCGCGTCTTTTCTCTATTTTGTTGGATTCCGAGCGGTATTCCTTACAAAAAATTACGTTGCCCAGCGACAAGGAAGAATATTTGTTCCTGCGAATCCAGGAACTTTTAACGAAGACGAATGGCTGCATCAGCCGCCACGACCTCGCCGCCCAGTTGCATTACGATCCAGATTATATGAATAAAATCGTCAAGAAGCGCACCGGCATGTCATTATTAAAATACGGGCGGAACTTTACCTTGAAAGAATCCGCCCGCCTTTTGGCACACACCGACATGAGTATCACGGACATCATGCGGCGGCTCGGCTTTTCGAACCGCAATTATTTTTATGCAAGTTTTAAAGAAAAGTATGGCATGACGCCGAATGAATATCGTCAAAAAAAGTAGCGGGTCATTTGCGTAAATGGCAACTCGTCTTCTGAATTATTCCATCTGCGAAGCGCGTCTTTGCTTCAATTCCTCCACGATTTGTGCATATTTCTCGTTCGTCAGGTCAAAAAACAGCATCGGAACGATGGCAATCAAGAGCAAGATGGTCGGGGCGAGGGTCAGCGTCCCGTGGAAAACGTTCAGCGTGGCCACGGTCTGCTGCTGGTTCGGCACATAATTGGAGAGCGTCAAAATCAAGCCGCTTAAGCCCCCGCCGATGGCGATGCACACTTTGGAAGAAAACGTCTGGCTGGAGCTGATGATTCCCTCGTTGCGTTGTCCGGTCTTCCACTCCATGTATTCGATGGTGCTGGAAATCATGGTCGAGGCAAGGATGGACAAGGAGCCCAGCGGGATAGGGGCAATCGCGGTGAAAACCAATACCCCGGTCAGGTTCTGATAACCATATAGGAAATATATGAAATATAACGCGGCTCCGGCAAGGCAAAAGGTAATGAAGAGGGAACGCTTGTCAAATTTGCGCATCAGTGCCGGTGTCAGCAACATTCCGATAATCATGCCGGGTACGGCCACCAGGGACAAAATCGGTACGAGTGATATGCTTCCCAGATTATTGGCGGCGTAGTAAATGGCCAATCCGCTGCGGATGTAGTTCGCCGTGTTAATCAGGATGAACGCGGCCAGGGTCAGAAGCAACGGCTTGTTTTTCACGATTACCATCAAAGTAGAATTCAAGCTGAACTTTTGCTTCGCTACAGGTTCCACATGTTCGCGGATGAAGAGGAAGCCTACCAGATATAAGGCGGCTCCGCCGCAGCCAAAGAACAAGGCGGCGTTTCGATAACCGGCCGCGTTGCCATTGCCGCTAAAAGCCGTGATAACCGGTACCGCAATGATGGATACGAGCAATGAGGAAAGTGTCGTACTCAATCTGGACGTGGCAAAAATGCTTCCGCGCTGGTTTGGTTCGGATGACATTGCGGACGGCAGAGTCCAGTAAGGCACGTCCACGCCGGTAAATGCCATGCTCATCAAGATGTACGTGACGGCGGCGTAAGTGACCTTCGCCCCACCCGAAAGATTCGGGGTGGAGAAATTCAAAGTTAAAAAGATGACAATTGGCAAGGCCATAAATAAGAGCCATGGGCGATAACGTCCCCAGCGGGTGCGCGTCCTGTCGGCAATCGCGCCCATCATCGGATCATTGATGGCATCCCAGATTCTGGAAAATAAGACGATAAGTCCGGCGGCGGAAGCCGCGATTCCAAATACGTCCGTAAAAAACACCATGGTATAACCACTCCAGAAACCATAAATCAGGTTCTGGCCAAATCCGGCAACGGCATGTCCGAATATTTCCTTTTTGGTGGCGGTTTGACCCGCCACAGTGCTTACATTGTTCTTCATGTGTCATTCCTCCTGAAATTTTTATTTTTTCTCTCTGTTTTCTGGTTAAAAGTATAGATGGTTTTGGAGAAAAAAACATTGACCGATTCGGGAGGAACCGGATTTTGGCGGTGTCATTTTTCGACTTTGGGGACTTATGCCGTTTCACCTTTTACATGCCGGAGCCGGTACTTGCTCGGCGTCATGCCGGAGTTTTGCTCGAATAGCCGATAGAAGAACGACTTGTTTTCAAATCCCAGTTCGGCAATGATTTCGGCAACGCTCATGTCGGTTTCGCATAACATTTGCTCGGCACGTTTCAGGGCGATATGCTGGTTGTACTTTGATATCGTCCATCCGGTCTGGCGTTTGAGCAGCCGGTTCAGGTAATCTGCACAATAATTGAACTGCTCCGTAATCTCCTTCCTGGTTGCCTGCCCGTTTCTGGACCACAAGTATGCCTGCAGTTCTTCGGAGGTGTTCAGGCGTTCTTGCTCATAAAAGGAAATGGCCTTTTGCTCACAAGAATATAAGTCCTTGTTATATAAAAAGCCAATGAGACGGTAAAACAAGCCTTCTGATACGAGTTCGCAGCCAATCTGGTTCTGTACGATTTCCGAAATCAATTGCTCGATCAGTGTCCGGGTCAGTTCGACAGAGTCTTGAGAAAGCGGCTCGTAGACCGAAAAATGTGCCTCGGATTTGTCGGTGGAGGCAGCACTCGCCGTTCGGCCTTGGGAGGCGTTGCGTGCGGATGAGGTGGCTGCCATGTGGCGGGTATGCAAGGTCTCAAAAAAGGTTCTGCTGACGCAGAAGAAAATAATCGTACAACCTGGCTGCAGGGAAGTCATGTCATCGTGATAAATGCCCGGTTCCAGCATCAGGCACTGATTTTCGCGGTAATGATAAGTATGCCCGTTCATGGTATGAGAGTAACTGCCCTGGTAAACATAAATGAATTCATAATAGTTATGCTGATGGGACGTGTTTTTGGCGGAAACGTCGCCAAAGGCATCATTGTGCTTGGCATAGTTAAAAATCGCCACGCCGCGGTTTGTCTGGCTTAATGAGTAACTGTGCAAGGTAAGGGGCGGCGTGACGTTCCATAAATTCACGCAAAAAGGAACCTGCAGCATGCGCATGTTTGGTTTTTCATTGTCGGTGAGCAAATTGCAGACGTTTTTTAAATGGCTCTCATATTCCCAGCGGGAGAACTGGACGAATTCTTTTTGCGAAACGTTGGCTTTCGGAGATTTCCTTAAAAATTGAACAATCATCATTTGTACCTCCTTGTATCATGAACGCGATTCTTATGTTCATTGTACCATAAAAGCGGGCAAACGTGGTGGAAATGGCATGGGAATGTCGGAATTTGACACTCGTTTTCCGGCTCTTTTTCGATTTGGGTCAATGACTTCGAGGTAATATCTTCTCTATAATCTAGGCATATAATTTGTTGCTGTTCGGCTACGGCGGAACTGCAGCTATAATTTCTCTCTTGTTTTCTGTAATGAATGAAGTGAATTTTTGAAAGGTGCAAAATGAATTTGCATGGAAGGAGGAGACGGACATGCCGGGTTTTCATTGAAACAATCATGGGAGTCATTATTGAAACGCTTCAAGAAACACAATTCGTGGCCGTATTATTCCGCATCGTGCTTGCCGCGACGTGCGGCGCGCTGCTCGGGGCGGAGCGGGCAAAATGCAATCAGGCGGCGGGGATGCGGACTTACATGGTGGTTTGCATTGGCGCGGCAATCGTGATGCTGACCAGCCAGCATATGGCAGGGGAGTTCCAGGGGGGCGACCCGGCCAGACTGGGGGCGCAGGTCATCAGCGGAATCGGGTTTCTTGGAGCCGGGAGCATCATAACGGAAAACCGAATGAAGGTGCGGGGGCTTACGACCGCTGCCGGATTGTGGGCGTCCGCCTGCATTGGGCTGGCAATCGGAATTGGATTTTATAGCGGGGGAATCATGGGAACGCTGGCCGTGTACTTGACAAATTCCAAATTGCGGGCGATTGCCTACCACTTTTCCCATGAGGACAGTTGGTTTGGAATTTACGTCGAAGTGAAAAAGGTGGAGCAGCTCTCGCAAGTATATAAAATGATTCGGGACGCGGGCGGCTTTATCGGGGATACGGAAGTAAACGACAGCCACAAGGATGGAACCTGCAGTGCCATTGTATCCGCGAAGATGTCGCGAAAATATAACCCGGACGACTTGCTTGGGTTATTGAAGGCACAACGATTTGTAAAAGAAGTGAAATACATCAGCTTTATTTAGCGTTGCTGTACGGAGGCGTGCCGACCTCTGTACACCGACGCGAATGTCGGTAAGAATCCAAAATCAGATCATAGGAGGGACATTATGGAACAAGCAAATTCTGTGTCACAGTTGTATGACACGTTTACATCAATAAACGAGGAGAAGAAGGAACAAGAAAGTGTCTGGGACTTGGGTTGGCTGGAGGACTTCCGCGACTTTAACCGCAACAAAGAGCCGGGACACAACCTGGCATTTCCATATCCGTCGGCGGAGGAAACTTGCCGAAAGGAAGAGTCGCCATATGTACGGTCTTTAAACGGCGCGTGGAAATTTTTCCATACGATGGCCGACCGGATTCCGAAAATGGTGGAACAGGCGGACTTTGACGTGAGCACATGGGATGAAATCCGGGTTCCGGGCGTGTGGGAACTGCAGGGATACGGAACGCCGGTGTATCTGGGCGCGTCCTATCCGGAACCGGTGGACGTGAATCCGGAGCATATTCCTCACATCCGTCAAAATATGAACGAGGTCGGTATTTATAAACGCGAATTTGAAATACCAACGGATTGGACGAGGCGGGAAATATTCGTACATTTCGGGGCGGCGAAGTCCGCGCTGCAGGTGTTCGTGAACGGAATCGAGGTAGGACGTTCGAAGGGCTCCATGAATCCGGCGGAATTTTGTATCACGAATCATGTGAAAGCGGGGTGCAACCAGATTACCGCCGTGGTTTATAGGTTTAGCGACGGGACGTATCTGGAAAATCAGGACATGTGGGCGTTTAGCGGAATCTACCGGGACGTGTACGTGTATTCGGAAGCGCGGGTATATCCAAGAGACTTTTATCTGGAGAGTGAATTGGATGAAGCTTATGCGTCCGCAAAATATACGTTGCATGCGACGATTCGAAACCGGAATAAAGATGCGTGCGCGTGCAAGGTAAGCGCGTGGCTGGAACGGAATGGCGAGCGGCACGCGTTGGGAGTGGGCGAAGGGATGATTTTGTCATCTGGCGAGACAACGGTCAGGTTGGAAGGGATTTTTCCAAATCCAGTGCTGTGGTCGGCGGAAACGCCGAACTTATATCATCTTGTTATTGAGATCGAGGCGGACGGACACAAGGAGTATCATGGATGCCGCCACGGATTTCGGAAAGTGGAAATTCGCGATAACGTGATGTTTTTAAATGGGCAGCCCGTGAAGCTAAAGGGCGTGAACCGCCATGATTATGATCCGGACCATGGCTGGGCGGTTCCGCGCGAACGGTATCATCAGGACATTTTGTTGTTCAAGCAAAATAATATCAACGCGGTGCGGACGAGTCATTACCCGAACCATCCATATCTATATGAATTGTGTGACGAGTATGGAATCTATGTCATGGATGAAAATGATTTGGAGACCCATGGCGTTCGGGATTACATACCGCAGGATAGGGAGGATTTGTTTGAAGCCTGCCAGGATCGCATGGAGCGGATGATTTTAAGAGACCGCTGCCATCCGAGCGTGATCATCTGGTCAACCGGCAATGAGTCCGCGGGCGGCGCGGTCATGGCGTCGCTCTACGACCTGGCAAAAAGGATGGACGCAAGCCGTCCGGTTCATTATGAAGGAGATTATAGGACTTGTTGTTCGGATTTTTCCTCGCGCATGTATTTTTCCCCGTCCGCATTGGAAAAAATGGCCCTGAATCAGGAAGTGACGCCGGACGACGTGGACATGGAAGCGGAAAAGATTCCGCCGCAATTTTACCCGTTCATGCAGAAACGGTTCACGCACCATGTGGACGACATTGCGGGACGCCCGATTATTCTTTGTGAATACGCACATTGTCTGGAAAATAGTTTGGGGAATTTTCAGGAATATGTGGACGTTTTTGAAAAATATGAGAATATAACCGGCATCTTTATCTGGGATTTCGTGGATCAGGCAATCCGGGTTTATGAAGATGGAAAAGAAAAGCGATTGTATGGCGGAGATTTCGGGGAGGGGGCGACGAGCGGGTATTTTTGTGCGAACGGAATCGTGGCATGCGACAGAACCCCCCATCCGGCACTCGCGCAGGTGCGGGCTTCCTATCAAGACGTGCGCTTTACGATGGAGGACGCGGAAAGCGGAAGGGTGCGAATACGAAATGGTTTTTATTTTACGGATTTGAGCCAGTATGACCTGGCCTGGAAAATGGACTGCGAGGGCCGTCAAATCGCGGCGGGCAGTTGTGGAAGTGTCGAACTAAGACCGCAGGAAGAGTTGGTGTTGGAGCTTCCTTATGAGTGGGCGAGCCTTCCGAAGGGAGAATGCATCCTGACGGTGTCGATGCGTTTAAAAGAAGACACGATTTGGGGCGGGAGAGGCTATGAAATAGCCCGGGGACAGTTTGTCGTAAAAGAAAGCCGCGGCATGGCGGATTTGGAATCGGATAGAGCAAATGAAAAAATGACGGGCAGACTTATAAAGGAAACGCCAAGGATTTTGAAAAACTCCGAACAAGAATGCGTCATCGTAAATGGAGAATTGGAAGCGACGTTCCATTGCAAGAGCGGATTTTTGACGAACCTCCTGGTTCGAAAATGTCCGGTTTTGCGAGCCCCGATGGTGCCATGCTTTTATCGGGCGCTGATTGACAACGACCAGGGAATCATGAATTTTGCACCGGCGCTGGCCAAGGCGGGACATGCGGGGAAACGCTGGAAGAACCTTCACAAGCAGATGAAATTATGCCGTTTCCATGTTTCAGAAACGACATCGGGGAAAAGGAAGGAAATTGAGGTTGAGACGCAGTACCGGCATGAACTGTTTGACGAGGACTTACAAATCTGTTATATTTTTAAAGAAAATAAAGGTATTTGCGTTCGGATGAAGGCCGTGTTTGCGGACAGACCGTATCGGATTGGGTTTACCATGCCGTTGATGGAACAGTGGCAGAAGTTTAGCTGGTATGGCAGAGGGCCGATGGAGACTTATTGCGACAGGAAGGGCGGGGGATTGCTTGGAATTTACGAGGCACCGCTGGAAGCCTTGTCGCATGATTACATGCATCCGCAGGAAAATGGCAACCGCACGGATATAAGGTGGTTGGAGATTGGCGGCGCGGGGCGGCTGCGTTTTACGGATTTGACCGGAAATGGCATGGATTTCAGCGCGCATCCGTATACGCTGGACATGCTGGATGGGGCCGGGCACAGCTACGAGCTGCCAAAGTCCGGGGCGGCGGATTTACAATTGGACGGATTTCAGTGCGGTGTTGGCGGGGATTCGCCGGGATTCGCGTTTTTGAAGGATAAATACCGAATGGAAGCACATTGCGAATACGTGCAAGAATTCAAGATTACATCGCCAAGATAAAAGGAGGTCGTTTGAAGTATGAAGGATTACAAGAGGATTCCGTTTCCACATTTGTTCAATTGCCGTGATTTGGGCGGATATGCTTGCGCGAAAGATAATTTTTTTGCCTATCACAAGATTTACCGTTCGGACTTACCGGTAGGATTGGGTGAGGAGGAATGGCGTTATCTGCGGGAAGAGATGGGCGTTCGCACCATCATTGACCTGCGTTCGACGGGAGAGAAGAAGATGATGCCGTATCAGGCACCGGAAGGTATTTTGTACATTTCATGTCCGCTGATGGCCGAAGGGGACGGGGTGGAGAATCCATTGAATGATATGGGTGGCATGTCCGACGCGGCGGACGAGGTGAGCAGGGAAAACTTGACAATCGAAGAACTGGCAAAGATTCGGGAAAAATTAAAAGAGAGAATGGCATCCTCCCAGGGAGGCGGGTTTACGGCGAGCCTGGAGAAGCAGTACGAGGAAATGGTTGAGGAAGACCCGAAGCAGGCGGCGAGGATATTGAATCTGGTCGGCGAACATGTTTCCAAAGGGGCGGTGCTTTACCATTGTTACGTGGGCAAGGACAGGACGGGTGTGATTTCGGCCTTGATTTATATGCTGTGCGGCGTGGCAGAGGCAGACATCCTGGCGGATTACCAAGTATCGGGTGACTACTTGAGGCAGAACGAGTTGCTTTTTGCCTCGATACCGGAAGAAATACATCATATGATGGAGTCCAACGCGGGAACGATGCGGCATTTCTTGAAAATGGCGGAGGAACGGGATTATATAGGCATATTATATAAGAACGGGCTGAAAGAGTCGGCGGTTGAGGCAATCAAGAAAGCCGTAATGCAGGCACTTTAGAATTGCGGGAGTACGAAGTGCGTAGCAATTCGTGGGCATCATGGGGGTTAAAATACGTTTTGCCCCCCAACATCATGAATATATGAGGGGTAAAAGGTCATGAGAGTGGCGATTGTTGATGACAATCCTGCGGATTTTGGCCGTCTGCAGGAGTATGCGAAAAGATTCGAGGAAGAGTCAGGAGAAGTCATCCATACGGAAATATTTTCCGACGGTGCCCAGATTGCCGAGCGGTATCGGGAAAAGGGACGTTTCGACGTGATTTTGCTGGATATCGAGATGAAGTATTTGGATGGGATGAACACGGCCGGACAGATTCGGAAGCTGGACGAGGACGTGCTGATTATTTTCATCACGAACCTGGCGCAGTTCGCCGTGCGGGGCTACGAGGTGGGCGCGCTTGATTTCGTCGTGAAGCCGGTCGCCTATCCGGCATTTTCAGCAAAAATGTACAAGGCCAAGAGGAGGCTTAAGAGCGGGCAGGAAAAAATGCTCACGGTTCGCAGCAAGTCCGGTTTGTTTCGGCTTTCCACGAGGGAACTCATCTATATCGAGGTGAGGAATCATTCACTTATTTACCACACGACGATGGGAAGCTACCAGTGTACGGGCAGTCTTAAGGCAATTGAGAAGGAGTTGGCCGGTCTGGCCTTTGCAAAATGTAATTCGTGTTATCTGGTGCATTTGAGCTATATTGAGAAAGTGACAAATGAGTGGGTTCTGGTTGCGGGAAATGAGAAGCTGCAGATCAGCGGGCCGAAGCGGAAGGAGTTTTTACAGAGGCTGACGGATTATTATGGGGGAAGATGATGGGTACGGTTACATTTCGAGTCTTGCAGGCATCCTTTTTGTTGGAATTGGCCGGGGCGGCGTTTCTTTTTATGATTCCGTTAAAGAAAAAGCGGTATTTTGCCGCGCGGGTCGGATTGATTTTGGTTCCGTGCCTGGCGGTGGTCATGTTTATTCCTTCATATAATGTTTTGTACGGTGTCAGCGCGGTCATGGTTTACGTGATGATTTACCAGGCGGCGGAGGTGTCAAGAAAAAAGGCACTATATCTGGCCATGTGTTCCTGGGCGGTGCAGCACCTCGGCTACTCCCTGGGGAGTATCTATACTTGTATAAAGGGAATCCTGCTGCGGATTCCCTCAGACGCGTTGGTGGAGCCGGATTTTGACCTTTCGTACTGGGTCGTGCATCTGGTGGTGTACGGAGGCGTGTTCCTTTTTGTGATGTATCGAAAAAAGCGGGAGGCGTTGGTGGATGTCAGCACTCCCCAGACGGTATGGTTTTCCGGCGCGGTAATATTGGTGGTTTACGGCTTGTCCAATTTGGTGCAGCAAAACCGGGCGAATGAAAATTATAACCTGCTTTTGGTCTGTTATCTATATTCTGCCTTGTGCTGTTTGTTCATCATCGTGCTGGAGGAAAACATTTACCGTAAATTCGTTTTGCAAAACGAGATTGCCGTGATACAGAACCTTTGGCGGGAACGCCGGGAGCAGTACGTGATGGCGAAGGAAAATATTGACGTCATCAACCGAAAGTGTCATGAACTAAAGAAGCAGATTACAGAGATTGGCCAGATGGAAATGTCGGGGGAATTGCGGGAAAACCTGGACAAGCTCAAGGATTCCATTCAAATTTATGACGCGGTGATGAAGACGGGGAATGAAATATTGGACGTGGCTCTTACCGAAAAGAGCTTGTACTGTCATTCGCAGCAGATTAGCCTGATTTGCGTGGCAAAGGGGGAAATGTTGAGCTTCATTGACATTTCGGACATTTATTTTTTGTTTGCCAATGGATTGGATTATGCGATTGAGTCCGTAAAACGCTTGTCAGATCCGCAAAAACGCCAGATTGCCGTGATGGTGAATGAAAAGAGCGGATTGCTTTTGATACAGATTGAATTTTATAGGGAGGATGCTCGGGAAGAAACCGGGGAGGAAATAAAAAAAGAAAGGGAAAGTACCGCGGGAGGCAAGGTCGCCATGGACGAGATGGCGGTCAAGGGCATGCTCTACATCGTGAAGAAATATAAAGGGGTCATGACCGTTCATGACGAGGAACTCTTGACGATTCTAAGGATTTCCATTCCGATTCCGGGAGAAGAATAATGCGTGAAAATGCCGTGCCAGAGAAAAGGCGCGGCATTTTTGCCGTCAAAATCAGGCGCGGCATACAGAGGGGGTGTTGACTTACGCGCTGAAATGGAGGATACGAATTAAGGGTGTCAGTTTGTGCCAAAATCCGTCAAGTCATTTCCGGTTGTGATATATTTCTTCTGCAAATATGAGGAAGTTACGCTGCACTAGGCTCGAAAGAACCTCGCCAAGTTGCAGGTAACTGCATTCGCACATAAGCGTCCAAAAGACGGACGCCAAGTGCTCATAGCAAAGGAGGAATAAAATATGAATGGAAAAGGCAAGAAAAGGGGTTACATCGGTTTGGCAATCATTGCCGTGTTGCTGATTGTGACCATCGTGGCGGACGTGCTGGTGGCGAAATACCTTACCATGATCAAGTTGTATTTCCGTGACACCGACACTTCCGTTTACGAGATGTCGGCGGACGAGGCGCTTACGGCCGCCAGTGAATTTAACACGGAGTTGGGCGACGAGGGCATCGTCATGCTGAAAAACGCCGGGGACGCGGCATTGCCGCTTCCGGCCGGGACGAAAATCAATTTGTTTGGCAACGCGTCCTACCAGACGTTGTACCAGGGGTCGGGTTCCGCGTCGAGCTGGTTCAAGCAGGACGTGAACGTGAATTTCAAGCAGGGGCTTGAGGATGCCGGGTTCGAGGTGAATCCCGGACTGTGGAAGTTTTACGAGGACAATTATCAGGAGCGAAGCGACCAGGAAGGCGGCATGACGGACATGTCGGGAGCCGACCACAGCATCCTGGAGCAGGCGGTTTCGCAGTACGAAGAGTACGAATATGAGGGGCAGAACGTGCTTGAGTATTCAGAAAGCTATTCCGACGTGGCGGTGCTTGTGCTGGGTCGTGCCGGCGGCGAGGGTTCTGACGCGGTGATGGAGATGGACGGTTACACGGGCGGCGATGCCGGAAAGCATTATCTGGAATTGCAGAGCGTGGAGCAGGAATTGCTTTCCTATATCGAGCAGAATTACGAGACGGTCATCATCGTTTTGAACACGGCGATGGCGATGGAAACGGGATTTATTGACGACGAGGCGGTGGACGCGGCGTTTTGGGTAGGCATGCCGGGTTCAAAAGGCTGCGAGTCGTTTGGAAAGATTTTGGCGGGAGACGTCAATCCGTCGGGACATTTGACGGACACATACGCATACGCGCTTGAGAGCGCCCCGTCTTACTACAATTTTGGTGATTATACCTACAGCAACTTTGAAGGAAATAACAAATATGTATATTATCAAGAGGGCGTTTATGTAGGATATCGCTACTATGAGACGGCGGCAGCGGACGGTTATATCGATTATGACGAGACGGTGCAGTTCCCGTTTGGTTACGGCCTTTCTTACACGACCTTCGACTGGGAAGTGGGCGAGACGAAGCTGGGCGAGATTGGCGGTACCATCAGCGTGGATGTCAAGGTGACGAATACCGGTGACGTGGCGGGAAAAGACGTGGTACAGTTATATTATGTTTCCCCGTATGACCCGGCGGAAGGAATCGAGAAATCGGCAATTGACCTGGGGGCGTTTGCCAAGACAAGCCTGCTTGAGCCGGGCGCGTCCGAGACGGTGACATTGACCTTGAACGTGGACGACATGGCGGCCTATGATTACCGCGACGCGCAGTGCTACGTGCTTAGCAGCGGCGACTATGCATTGCGGTTGCAGACGGATTCCCACAATGTCAAGGTAAATGGGGACGGCGCCGAGGTGGACGAAATTATTTACACGGTGGATGACAAGGTGGTTTACAATGACGCAAATCAGGGAAAACGTTCCACGGACGTGGTGGAGGCGGTAAACCGCTTTGACGACGTGACGGCGGGCGACGGGTTCTTTGGCGAGGACGCGGAGATTACCTATGTTTCCCGTTCGGACTGGGCGGGAACGATGCCGATGTCAAGAGAAACTTCGATGAATGCGGCGGCTTCTGCAGAGACCATTGCTCTGATGACAAATGATACGTCCGGTTGGGACTATGACCTGGACAACCTTCCGCAGGCGGAACCGGCGGTGACCGGGGCGGACAACGGCCTGGAGATTGCCGACATGGTCGGGTTGGAATTTGACGACCCGCTGTGGCAGGATTTGATTGAGCAAATGTCCGTGGACGAGCTGCGGAAATTATACGGAACTTGTGGATGGAGCAATCCGGCGGTGCTATCGATTAACAAGTCGGCGGCAATTGACATGGACGGTGCGGAGGGACTTCACGATTTGACTTCCGACAGGACGGCGAACCAGTATGTCGGCTCGACGGTGCGCGGCGCGACCTGGAACACGGCGCTCGCGTATGACATGGGACTTGTCTATGGCGATGAATGTCTGGCAAACGGCGTGTCCGGCATGTACGGCATGACGGTCAATATTCACCGTTCCCCGTTTAATGGAAGATGCTTCGAGGCCTATTCGGAAGACCCGCTTCTTTCCGGTAAGATTGCGGCGGAGGAAATCCGCGGCCTGCAGGAGAAAGGAATCGCGGTATATTTGAAGCACATGGTGGTAAACGACCAGGAGACGAACCGAAGTGGCGTGCATACATGGACGAACGAGCAGGCGTTGCGCCAGATTTACCTGAAGCCGTTTGAAATCGTGACGAAAGAGGCGGATTGTACCGGGTACATGACGAGCTACAATTATCTTGGAACCGGCTGGACCGGTGCGAGCAAGGCGATGATTACCGACGTGGCCAGGGGCGAATGGGGCACGATGGGCCGCATGATCACGGACGCGGCGATGGATTTTGACATTTACGTGCCGGATACCGGCGTATTGGCCGGGCTTGACATGTGGCTGGCGCCGATGACGGCCGCCACGTCGGAAAAATTGTACGGGACCGATTATGGCATCCGCATGCTGCAGGAGTCCGCACACAGACAACTCTATGTCTACGCAAATACTTCCGGCGTCGGCATGACCGCACAAGAGAGCGACACATGGAAATTGGTAGTGGGCGCGGCCAACGCGGTGCTCGTGTTGGGAATGCTGATTAGCTTGGCGGCACTGGTAATACCAGGATTTCGAGGAAAGAAGGAAAAGAAGAATGAAAAATAGGCGGAACAATGGATGGAATGATAATGGACGGAACAATAAATGGAACAATAGATGGAAAAAGGCCATGGCCGTGTTGCTCGTGATGGCGTTCGCGGTGGCACTCGCGGGCTGCGGCGGTAACAAAAACGAACCGCTGCATGGAGAATATCATACCGAGGCAAACGGGCATAAAAGAGGAATTGACCTGGACGTGACGATGGATGGCGAGAACATCAGAGCCATCATTCTCGATGACATGGATTCCGAATATACGTTGACGGATCCGGACGCGTTTCAGAGGATGTGGCCGACCAAGGTGGCGAGAATCATCCAAAACTTGCAGAACATGGGGCCGGACGGGATTAATGAAATCGAGGTCGAGCTGGATGAGAACGGCATCCCCACGGCGGTGAACGGCATTCCGCAGGAATGGATACCGGACGGCTGCACGGACTGCGTGGGCATGCTCATACTGGGCGTGCAGGACGCGTTGGCGAAGCGGTAGGGTGATGACGAGGCAGACGTTGGAGACATGACAACGAAGTGAAATAATCATGTAATAAATGGCAGGGTGAAGTTTCCCTGCCATTTACCGCGTAGTATTGTCAATATACCAGGGCCGGCACCCAGACGACGACATCCATATCGTGCAATTTCTCCAAAGTACTTAATACGTTCGTAACAATACCTTCTGCCATGTTTGCTAATTTTTTCATAAATGCCTTCATAATAAAATCCTCCTATTTTAATTGTTATCGTATAAAAAGGTGCTTCAGTGATAGTGTTCCAACTGATGATGTAAGTTTACCGTGGGAAGTTTAGGGAAATATTTGTGAGATGTTAAAGAAATATGAAATTACTTTCCACACCCCGTGAAAAGTAACAATAGGAAAAATAAAAATATATGGAGACTGCGTTTTTCTGATGTAAAAATGTTGTGAATGTGTTATTATGGAGTCGTAACATTTGACGAGTATTTAAGTAGAATATGATAAAACGTTGGTCGGAGGGGAATGGCGCAGTGCAATAGGAGAACGTTTGTATATCGACATTAATCTAAAAAAATATCAAATTATAGGGAGGAAGGGTTATGTTGTCAATTTGGAGTATCCGCTTCCAAACGGACAATCGGTAATATTACTTGAGGATGACAAGGTGTATCTGGGAAATCAAGTAGAGATGCCGGGAAGCGACAAGTGTTATGGTGTGGTCGCGGATGATGCATACTTGCTCGTGTGCGAATATGGGTGCGGCAGGACGGAGCCGGAGATAATCATGTACAAGAAAAGAAATGACAAATGTCAGTAAGAATAATAAAGGTGATGCAAAATGGTAGCGATAGAATTTGGAATTATTGAGGATATGATAAATGAAGCGCGGGATTATGTCATACCGGAGCGGGAGCAATGTGTGAGCATCGCGGATGATGTTTACATAGATGATTGGTGGAATCAGCTATGTATTATGAAAACGTATTTTTATGGTTTTGACCGTCCGAAGCTTGGTCTTGCAAGGTATGGCGTTACCTTGATACCGCCGGAGTCGTTGCCGGCGTTCCAAGAAATTGTGTTATCCGATAGGCGAATCAATGAAGATGATCATTTGGTGGCGTTGGCAAAAATGATACAAGATGCGATTGATAGAAAAAAGTTCATGATACATTTTGGAGTTTGACTTGAAGCTTATGGACGGCATGGAGAAATCGTTTTGAACTACGGGTGGGAAAAAATAGAAAGAATTATTTAATGGCGCGTAAAAAGATACGCAAATGGAGCGAATCTATGGTAGTGATTTTGGATGAGGAAAAATATGATGCAATCTGGGACAAGATTTTTTACGAATATGGCTTTAAGCCTTCATGCAAGCCGGCGAATATCGAGGATTGGATACATTTCCCAGCTCATTTCGTGAAATATAAGCTTTGCAATGGCTGGTCAGAGGAACAAGAACGGATTGTACATTCCATTATGAAAAATGTGATAAATGAAGAAATGTATGCCCTGAATTGGAAACATGACTGCTTTGTGTTTCATCCAGATGAAAATATACAGTTATATTATTCCTATTATGACGAGGCACGAGGCGTTTATGTGTATTTTCCGAGCTATTGGCCTGATGGAGATTATCATTTTTTTTGTTAAAATGGACTGGACGTGTGGCTTGTTTGGACATCCATGGCGGCAAGAGCTCTGTGTATTAGGCGAAGCCTTGATTCAAGCGTTCGAAGAGGAGAAAGAACGGTTGAATATCAAAGAAATAGGAGACGTAAAATGACAAAAAGATTGGATGAAAGATCATAGAAACATTTTGTTTTATGAGAATGAGTTGAATGCTAGTGTTTGGCGGTTTTATTATGAAAGAAATGTAGAAAGGGGGAGACGTACTTGATACGTAAGGTTTCTAATGACGAATTAGACAGTGCATTTGCATTAATTTGGGAGGTGTTCCAACAATTTGTCGCGCCTGATTATACGAGTGAAGGCATCGACTATTTTTATAACCAGTTTGTAATCGGGCAAAGTTTCAGGGAGAGCTTTCATGATAATCTACAGACAATGTATGGTGCGTTTGACAATGGGAAATTAGTAGGCGTGCTGTCCATATCGAAAAACCACCACGTATCTTGCGTATTCGTGGACAAAAATCATCATAGAAAAGGGATTGCAACGAAACTGTTTTCGAAAGTGATTTCCGAGTTAAGGCAACAAGGGGTAGAAAGTATAGAGCTAAATGCGTCGCCCTACGCCGTTCCTTTTTATCATGCAATTGGGTTTGCGGATCTTGGCGAGGAGAGCATATATCACGGAATTCGGTATACGCCAATGCGATTGCAGTTATGAGCATGTGGTAGAAAAACGGCTAATTAGAGAGAGGATATTGCAAGAGGTACGGACAAGGAGGTCGAAATGTGATGAGGAGTAAAAATAAGTCTATGCTTGCGTTGGCGGTTACATATTTGGGGATTTGGGCGTTTTCATTGATTGTGTTTTGGTGTTTTATTAGTGGTTCGGATGCCATGGGATATGCCTTGCTGTTTTTGATTGTGCTGCTTCCCGTTACGACTTTTGTCACCTCTTTTCGGATTGGGAAGCAAAATTATGGTGGAAAATGGAAATGGAGTTTCGCGATTGCCTTTGGCATCATGTACATGCTTGCCGATTATATGACGTTTAGTATGGCCAACATGCTCACGGTACATAGGGTGAATTTTCCGGCACTTGGGATGATACCGGCGGGGGCGGTAATATCCTTTGTCGGAATGGGACTAGGGGTTGGAATTCGTTATATGGCATCCAAAAGAAAAAATAGTACGCTTATCTAGCGGTTTTTAGCCAATTCCACTCAAATTCTCCAAACGGGGGATGTTGTTTTTCGGGAAAAAAGATTATTCTTGTGCTATAAAAATAGGTGGGAGGTACAAGAAAAATGGATCAGCTGGCCATAGGAAAGTTTATTGCATTAAAAAGGAAAGAGAAAAACCTGACGCAGGAGCAGTTGGCGGAGCAACTTAACATATCCAACAAGACCGTTTCAAAGTGGGAAACGGGAAAGTGCATGCCGGATTACAGTGTCATCAAAAATTTATGCGAGGTATTGGAAATTACGATTTCCGAGTTGATGGATGGCGAAGAGGAAAAAGAAAGCATTCGTACATATGACGAAGACCAGACATTGGAACTGTTGCGGCGCGTACAAGAGTTGGAACGGCAAAAAAACACATTGCACGGAATGTTGTTGATTGTCATGGGCATCGCCATGCTGGCAATTGCTCAAACACTGGGCGGTTCTGCCGTAAGAGATTTTTTTGCAGGACTGTTTTTGGGAATGTCCATTGCTGAAATGCTCGTGGGAGTATATGTTGTTGGGAAAGGAATCGCAAAGTGATAGAGGAAAAATCACTTTTTATGCAGGAAACGCATCCGAGTTTTTACCAAAGCACCTTAGAAAATACAAATGTAAACATAGACATTACAACGAAAGCGTGATAGAATGTTCCCGAAAGACATTTGTTCGGACGGCAAATCCGAAAATAGGTTGGAACGACGAACGGGAAAGGGGATTGGTCATGCAGATTTCAAGTCGATTTACTTTGGCGGTTCACATTTTCGCGTGTATTGACACGTTTGGCGGCGAGTACAAGGTGACGAGCGATTTCCTTGCGGGAAGTACAAACGTGAACGCCGTCGTCATCAGGAGGATTCTCGTTCAGTTGAAGGAGGCGGGGCTCATCGAGGTCGCGCGGGGGACAGGAGGAACGACCATCGCGAAGCCGTTGGACGAGATTACCTTTTTGGACGTGTATCGCGCCGTGGAATGCGTGGAAAATGGCGAGCTGTTCCATTTTCACGAGAATCCAAGTACGAATTGTCCAGTGGGAAGGAATATTCACCATATTTTGGATGATAAACTTTTAAGGGTACAAAATGCCATGGAAGTGGAACTGGCCTCCATCACGTTGGAGGATTTAAGGCGGGACACGGAAAAATATTTGGGGAATCAAAAGTGAATAGTAATGGAAAATTTCCAACTGCGCGGTAAACTTTGCCAGTTGGAAATTTTTTTGATGTAACTATTGACATTACAACAAAAGCGTGGTACAGTAACACCATCAGATGTAACAAACATAATTACATCTAAAATAAGAAGGTAGCTTTTGACACTACCAAAAAAATTCAGGAGGTAATGATTATGAAAATCGCAGTGGTTTGTGCAAATGGAAAGGCAGGACAATTGATTACGAAGGAGGCCGTGGAGAGAGGGATTGACGTGACGGCCATCGTCAGGGGCGAGAATCGGTCAGTCGCGCCGAAGTCGGTGAACAAGGACGTTCTCGACATCAAAGCCGAGGATCTTGCGGGGTATGACGCGGTCGTGGACGCCTTTGGCGCATGGACCGAGGATTTGCTTCCGCTTCACAGTACGACGCTGGGCGTTTTGTGCGACGCGCTTTCCGGCACGGACACGCGCTTGTTGGTGGTCGGCGGCGCGGGAAGTTTGTACGTGAACCCGGAGCATACGGCCTGCGTGGCGGACGGCCCGGATTTCCCGGACATGTTCAAGCCGGTGGCGGGGGCGATGGCCAAGGCACTTGGGGAACTTCGCCTGAGAAACGACGTGAAGTGGACGTACATCAGTCCGGCCGGGGATTTTCAGGCGGACGGCGAGCGGAGTGGCAAATATATTCTTGGCGGCGAGGAATTGACATTAAACGAGAAAGGCGAGAGCGTCATCAGTTATGCGGACTATGCCATTGCCATGGTCGATGAGATGGAAAAGGGAAATCACGTACAGCAGAGAATTTCCGTGGTGAGGAAGTAAAGAAGATAGCATCTGTACACCGACGTTAAAGATTGTTGAGAATTGATGTCAGGAAGTGATCTGGAAGATGGCGGCGGAGATCCGAGGGTGGTCATGGATTTAGACAAGATAGTACGCAATCTATTTTGCGGCAGTACCTTAGGCCAAAAACACGAAGAATTGCGAGGTGGCGGTTGATATGGATTTAAATGATAAAACGGACGTTCTCTTAAACGAGCTGAAAGAGGATTCTGGCAGATATGAGAATCTAGAAACAGATGGGCTGAATGCGTGGGAAAAAAAGGACGTGATTCGTTCGTTGGTTAACATCCGGATGCCGAGGTCTGTTCCTGCAAAATTGTTGGAGTTGGAAGACGATTATTTACAAGAGGAATTGGCGGTAAAGGGAATCGTGTCCTTGTCCGATATTCCGGTTCTTGCGGACAAGGTTTCACTCTGGCAGGGGGATATTACGCGGCTTAAGGTCGGGGCGATTGTCAACGCCGCCAATTCGCAGATGCTGGGATGCTTCGTTCCGTGCCATAAGTGCATTGACAATGCGATACACAGCGCGGCGGGGATGCGGTTGCGGGCGGAGTGCGATCACATTATGAAGCGCAGACGGGCCTTGCATGGCGGGGAATACGAGGAACCGACGGGGACGGCCACGCTGACGAGGGCATATAATCTTCCGTGCGATTATGTGATTCATACGGTCGGGCCAATTGTGCATGGCGGACTAAACGACGCGTTGCGTCAGGATTTGCGGAATTGCTATGAAAATGTTTTGAAATGCTGCGTAGAAAACCAGATTACGTCGGTTGCGTTTTGCTGCATTTCAACGGGAGAGTTTCATTTTCCAAACGATGAGGCGGCGAAGATTGCCTGGGAGACGGTATGTGAATTTTTGCGGACGCACGCAGAATGTATGGAGCGCGTGATTTTTAACGTCTATCAAGATAAGGATAGGGAAATCTATGAGCGGTTGCTTTCGAAATCATGTGATGCCGTAACACGTTTTGGTGGTTTCGCATAATGAGCTTGTTAGGAACGCTGGTTTTTATGATGCTGTCAAAAACCGATGACGTTTCGTGTCAGAACAAGGGGGAGCGGCCGCTCCCCCTTGTCGCCGATTGGTCTTGGCCTGCTCGGCCAATCATTTTATTTCATGTCCATCTTCGTTCCGGCCCAGTCCCTGAGCGATTTTAAAATTCGTTCGTCCGGCTCTATATAAAGACAGACTTTTTGCGAGCCGACCGCGGTGACCACCCCGTATACGCCGGCATCGCCCGCGCCGGATGAGAAATCATATACTTTCATCGAGCTGGCATTATGCAGTTTCGGGGAATTTTTCGGTGCGATGAAATCTACCTCGCGGATGTCGAAGTTAAACTTTTCCTTGCGGGAGGCCTTGTTGTAAATGGCGGAAATCTCCATGTCGTGATTGGCAACGGCATACTCATACTCGACGTTCAGCCTCGGGAAAATAAAGTAATATGCCAGAAATGCCAATCCTACCGCCAGGATAAAGGCGATGGGGCCGATAATCGGCGTACCGACGAAAAAGACGGCAAGTATGCCGAAAATGGTCAAGATGCGAATCGGCCATGCCCAGATGGAAGGGGCTCGTTTGATAAGTTGTTCAAAAAAAGTGTCATTCATAGTCTAACGTCCTTTCGTATTTTTATTACTCCCGCGAGTCGCGGTGGTTCATACGATTCAAAATCATCGTCGCGATTTTGAACTGCATGGCATCCTCAAAGTTACGCAAATCCAGCCCGGTCTGCTTTTGCACCTGGTTGATTCGATAAATCAAGGTATTGCGATGCATGTGGAGCTGCCTGGCCGTTTCGGCGATGTTTAGATTGTTCTGCAAAAACGTGTTGACGGTTGCCATGATTTCTTCGTCCATGGCAACGGGAACCTTGTTGCCCCAGATTTCCTCCAGATATTTTTCGCATGCCGACGACGGAAGATCGTGAATCAGCCGTCCCACGCCAAGCCGACCGGAGAAGAACAAGTTTTGCTCGGGATAAAATAAACGGCCGATGTGTAAGGCAAGTGAAGTTTCTTCATAAATCGAATGAAGCTCCGTCAGCGAATGAAAAATGGTGCTGTAAGCAAGCTTTACGGAAATCAGGGCCTCCGCGTTCAGCGTGTCGATGATGGTATGTGCCGTCTGGCGGATTTCTTTTTCCGTATCAGATGTTTTCGCCATAAACTTGTCCGGGCATTCCGTATCAGAGGCATTCCGCGTGGGCGAACGCTTCGCGTTCGTCAAGGTATACCCAAGGGCGTCCCTTAATGCATGTCCCTGCGGGGCGAGCGGACTCTGTGAGTCCGTCAAGGTATAGGCTATCGCCATGCGGGTTTCATTGACGGGAATCAATGTCTTGGTCGGAAATAGAAGCTTTAAAATCTCGACTGCCGATTCTTGCAGGGCGTGTTTCGACTCTACTACGTACAGCACACGCGGTTCTTCCACGGAAAGACGCAGCCTATGGGCCTCTTCGAGTACCGTGGACAGAGGAAGTTCCTTGACAAGAAGATCTTGTAAAAAACGCCCATGGTTATACTTGTCCCGATAAGCGCTGCACAAACGTTGCACTTGTGTCAGGGCCTTTTCCTCTTCTTCCGGAGTGTCCGCCGCGACATCGAGGGAAATGCCCGTAAGTTGCTTTAATGTCTTTAATGCGCGTTCCAGTTCAGTAGAATGTATCGCCATAATCTCACCATGCTTTATAATAGTAAAAAGTGGGCTGCACGTTGGTGCAGCCCGTCGTTGCCCTATTTAATTATTTTAAAGGATTAGTTGCAAATAGTCAACTCCGTTTCTTTGTCAAACAAATGAATTTTGTCCATATCTAACGCGAATACGGCCTTGTCGCCCGTACGAAGCTGTGTACGCGGATTTACACGGGCGGTCATCTGAGCGCCGCCAAAATCATAGTACAAGTAAACTTCCGCACCAAGCAACTCGTAAACCTTGATGGTGGCTTCGATTACGCTTTCCTTGTCAGCACCCTGGAAGTCTGCCGCGTCGTGCACGTCTTCCGGACGAATGCCGAGGATGACGGTCTTTCCATCATATCCGCCGTCGATGAGAGCCTTTGACTTGTCAGCGGTCACGTTCAACACATGGTCGCCAACGGTCAGGGTGGCCTTGCCGTTTTCTACCTTTACGGCGGCATCCATGAAGTTCATCTGCGGGGAGCCGATGAATCCGGCCACGAACAGATTGCAAGGAGCGTTGTAAAGGTTCTGCGGGGTGTCTACCTGCTGTACGACGCCGTCCTTCATAACGACGATTCTCGTACCAAGCGTCATGGCCTCGGTCTGGTCATGCGTAACGTAAATCATGGTCGCGCCCAAGTCATTGTGCAGCTTGGAAATCTCAATACGCATCTGTACACGCAATTTCGCGTCCAAGTTGGAAAGAGGCTCATCCATCAGGAATACCTTAGGGTTACGGACGATGGCACGACCCATGGCGACACGCTGTCTCTGTCCACCGGAAAGAGCGGCCGGTTTACGGTCAAGCAAATGCTCCAGGTCAAGAATCTTTGCCGCATTATGTACTTTCTTGTCAATCTCGTCCTTCGGCATCTTGCGCAACTTCAGGCCAAATGCCATGTTGTCATATACGGTCATGTGCGGATACAAGGCGTAGTTCTGGAATACCATCGCGATGTCGCGGTCTTTCGGCTCGACGTCGTTCATTTTCTTTCCGTCAATTTCCAGAGTACCGCCGGAAATGTCTTCCAGACCGGCAATCATACGAAGCGTCGTGGACTTTCCGCATCCGGAAGGACCTACGAAGATGATGAATTCCTTGTCAGCGATTTCCAGATTGAAGTCCTTTACGGCGTGGAAACCATTTGCATAAATTTTTTCAATTCCCTTTAAAGATAAGCTTGCCATTTTGAATAGCCTCCTTGGTTGAATTCGTTTGTTTTTGTTTCTGGAACTTAGTATAACTGCAAAATGGAAAATAGGCAATGACAGAAGTGTACAAAAAAATCGAAAAAAGATGTACATTTTGACCACATGTTAAAAATAAAATGTGCAATTGAATTTGTAGTGTGTTATACTGGCATCATATATAGATAAGGATAGATCTTGAAAGGAGGTTTTTATTATGTTTGAGCATCACATGAGGCTCACCGAGGAGCAGCAGGCCATTTTAGACGGCGGCAAGGGCGAGACGCTGTCCAAGGTGATGGAAACGTTGATTCGCTACGGCGAATTGTTTGGTGCTGAGAAAATGGTGCCGGTCACGAGCGAGTACAACCATTTGGTCACGTCGTTTGGCTTGAAGGCCATGGGTGCCGTGTACGAATTGATGGACACGTTGATTGGGGCGGGGGCGTTGTCAGGACAGAAATTTTCCGTTGATCCCAAGCCGCTTGATCCGAACGTGCCGGCGAATTTCATTCAGAACATCGTGTTCAACCATTTCATGTACACCGAGCAGGAGAGGTACGAGGCACAGCTTCGCAATCTGGGACTTTTGTCCGACAGCGCGTTCACTTGTACCTGCTACATGGACGCGGTCGGCAACATTCCGAAAAAAGGAGACGTGTTAAGCTGGTCGGAATCCTCGGCCGTGGTTTATGCGAATTCCGTTCTCGGCGCGCGTTGTAACCGAAATTCCGGAATCATTGACCTGATGGGTTCCATCGTGGGGTATGTCCCATATTTCGGACTGTTGACCGACGAGGGACGAAAGGCCGACTGGATCGTGGAAATCAAGACTACGAAGAAGCCGGAAGCGCAGCTTTTGGGTTCGGCCATCGGTATGAAGGTAATGGAGGACGTGCCTTATATTCGCGGGCTGGATACGTGGTTGGGAAATGAAATGAATGACGAGGCTTGTACGTATTTGAAGGATTTCGGGGCGGCCACCGCGTCAAATGGGGCCGTTGGCTTGTACCATGTGGCGAACCTCACGCCGGAAGCGGCGGAGCAGGGCGAGTCGTTAATCAAGCCCGATGCCAGGGTTTACGTGATTGACGACGCGGAACTTCAGCGCGTGTATGACAATTATCCGATTATATGGAAGGACAAGTCCGCCAAGCCGAAGCTTTGCTTTATGGGCTGCCCGCACATGAGCCTGCAGCAGCTTAAAGACTGGACGGATAAAATCGAAAAGGGATTGGAGGAAAATGGCCATGAGAAGGTGCTGGTGCCAACCGTGTTTACCGCCGCGCCGGCAGTGCTCAAACAATTCGAGGGCACGCCGTATTGCCAGCGGCTGAAAAATACGGGAGTCATTTTGTCCTACATATGCCCGCTTATGTACATGAACAATCCGTTAAGCGGTAAAATGCCGGTCATTACTTCCAGCAATAAGTTGAGGACTTACACGTCGGCAAGATATTATACGGATGACGAGATTTTAGTACAGCTTACGAAAGGGGGGCGGTGAAGATGAAGACGTTTAAGGGGCGAATGATTGTTCCGGGAACCGTGACCGCCGAGGCGGTCGTGTCGCATGGCGGTCTGAACACGCTCGCGTCGTTCCAAAAGGCGCTGCAGTTCGGCGATAAAAAGGCCACATGCGGCGACCAGAATAATCCGGATTTATATGGCAAGCAGATGGCGGGAAAGGCGCTTTGCCTGCCGCAGACCATTGGTTCCACCACGGGCGGGCTCGTGATTTATTGCGCCTGCTCCCTGAAACGCCAACCGGCCTGCATGCTTTTTTCCAAGCCGATAGATTCCCTGGCCGGGGCGGGGGTCATTTTGGCCGACGTGTGGCTTGATGATGTCAAAATGCCCGTCGTGGATTCTTTGGGAGAAGAGTTTCTGGAATATGTGAAGGACGGAATGCAGGTCAGCGTGGGCGAGGACGGCGAGGTCACGGTGGAGTGAAGGTGATGAAGTCGCCGTAGGGATAGGAAAGAGTCATTTAGGCATGCACGGTGCTATTGGTAAAAGTATAACAAGGCGCAATTCCTTGGTTTGGAAGGAGTTGCGCCCTTTTTTAACGAGTGAATGCCAGGAAATTTAATTGTTCTCGTTTTTTAGGTCGAGAAGTCTTCGAAGCCGGAGAATCTCTTCATCCTTTTGGCTGAGAGCCTCATCTTTTTGGCGTAATGCATCTTTGTCCCGCAATAACGCCTCATCTTTCTGACGTATTATGTTTTCTTGCGCATTAATCTTTTCCTGCATTTCGTCAATCATAAGCAACGTCGTGTTTCTGTCCAATATTTTTAATTCCTCTGAAAAAATGCCCATAATGTTCTCCGTGTTCATACAGAGCGTATATACGTCCTTGTACAATGGGATGAACTCGGAATATTGTTGAATGAGTCTCTCAATCCACCCCACGTCATCCACGCCAAGGAACGTAAGCCACGCGTCCAACTGGTTTCCGATACCCTTATTGTATAAGTTTTGGCGGAAAATGTCCAGTGGGATTAAGAAATATTCTTGCAAAAAGTTAATGTCCAGTCCAGTATTTGTCTTTTGTCTGGAATGATGGAGATAGTCATTCGGAAATTTATGAAACGATTCCGTACTTGTTTCAAGCAGAACAATCGTATACACTTTTTTTATATCCCGATAGCTGAACGTCTCCTTCTTTTGTTCCCGGACACGTTTGTATTGCCGCAGGAGCAGGTCGGAGGAGTAGCAGGCACAGCGCTGGCCGGGAAACTTGTACCCGATTTTTTGCGTTTCAACGTTTGCCAGGCTTCCGTCTTCCAATTCGACCAGAATGTCCATGATGAGCAGGGAGATTTTCATCGTTACAGTTCAACCAGGTCTGCGCATTTACTGCGCAGACCGTATGAAAACGTGATGAGGAGAAAGCATATGGCCCATCGCGAAGCGATTTTAATGGCCATATGCTGTTACAGTTCAGCCTCGGCTGAACTGTAACCTTTCGTCGGCAATTCGGCTGTTGTCACCGGGCAGGATGGCCTTGATTTTTATCCTTTGTTTTAAAAGAAGTGAGAACAAAGAGTCCGGCAAGCCGGACTCTTGCGCCTGTCCTCGTTTTCCTCTGCAACACAAAGGACACCGATTGTCTTCATAAGGCAATCGCGAAACACTTCGTTATCATTGACATCTTTAATCCTTCTCGTTCTTCATGTCAAGAAGTCTTCGAAGCCGGAGAATCTCTTCATCCTTTTGGCTGAGAGCCTCATCTTTTTGGCGTAATGCATCTTTGTCCCGCAATAACGCCTCATCTTTCTGACGTATTATGTTTTCTTGCGCATTAATCTTTTCCTGCATTTCGTCAATCATAAGCAACGTCGTGTTTCTGTCCAATATTTTTAATTCCTCTGAAAAAATGCCCATAATGTTCTCCGTGTTCATACAAAGCGTGTATACGTCCTTGTACAAGGGGATGAACTCGGGATATTGTTGAATGAGTTTCTCAATCCACTCCACGTCATCTACACTCAGGAACGTAAGCCACGCGTCCAACTGGTTTTCGATACCCTTATTGTATAGGTTCTGACGGAAAATGTCCAGTGGGATTAAGATGTATTCTTGTAAAAAATCAATATCCAGACCCGTGTCCGCTTTTGGCCTAACATGGTGGACATAGTCGCGGGGAAGTACGTGAAATTCTTCCGTGCTTGTTTCAAGCAAGACAATCGTATACACTTTTTTGATGTCCCGGTAGCTAAAGGCTTCCCGCCGTTGTTCCCGAATCCGTTTATATTGCCGTAGGAGCAGGTCTGAGGAGTAGCAGGCGCAGCGCTGGCCGGGAAACTTGTACCCGATTTTTTGCGCTTCGACATTTGCCAGGCTTCCGTTCTCCAATTCCACCAGGATGTCCATGATGAGCAGGGAACTTTCGTCGGCAATGCGACTACTGTCACCGGGCAAGATGGCCTTGATTTTTATCCTTTGTTTCAAAAGGAGCGATAAAAAGGCCTCCAACCGTTCCGGCCTAAGCTCCGGGTTGAAAATCTCTTTGAAGTAGGAATCGTATAAGACCTTCACGCCCCGCATTCCCGTCGCCATGTTCAAAAAGTCCCGCTGTTGTTTTTGTGTCCATTTTTGAAATACCACATTTAATGCATCCCTTTCTCGGATTTCTGTTAGTATTTCTTTTTCCGTCCGAATCATCGGGAAATATTTTCTCAGTCCGTCTACCACGCACGAAGCCTCCTTGGTTGGTTTTTTGTTTTCATACTGTGCACAGTCATGTTACCACTGCATTTTCATTATCGGGTAAGGCTTCGAACAGAAGCACCGAAAATGAGAACTGAGCCGCTTCTTTTCAAGCGGCGATACGAGCAAAAAGCGAAACGTTTGCGAGTCTGATATGCCTCCGGCGGATGGCAGGCGCACAAAGATGTATTTTGTCAGCATAGCTGACTTGTGCGCCGCCGCAAGAACGCTGGTGGCATTCTTGAATCGCAAATATTCTTCGAGTGTATCTGATACGAAAAGTATCATAGCACAAGGGTTTGGAGGGACACAAGAGGGAAAAACTTGATTGCGAATTTTTGTAAAGTTTGTATAGGATATGGCGAGTTAAATGCGTGATGAACGCAGGATTGAAAGCAGAAGCATTGTAAAAACAAGGGATAAATACATAGGGCAATTTTAACAAAATGGAATTACGATCGTTCTGCTTGAAACAAGTACGGAAGCATTTCACAAATTCCCGCATGACTATGTCCATTATGCCAGACAAGAGACAAACACGGGACTGGACATTGATTTTTTGCAAGAATACATCTTAATCCCACTAGACATTTTCCGCCAAAACTTATACAATAAGGGTATCGGAAACCAGTTGGACGCGTGGCTTACGTTCCTTGGCGTGGATGACGTGGGGTGGATTGAGAGACTCATTCAACAATATTCCGAGTTCATCCCATTGTACAAGGACGTATATACGCTCTGTATGAACACGGAGAACATTATGGGCATTTTTTCAGAGGAATTAAAAATATTGGACAGAAACACGACGTTGCTTATGATTGACGAAATGCAGGAAAAGATTAATGCGCAAGAAAACATAATACGTCAGAAAGATGAGGCGTTATTGCGGGACAAAGATGCATTACGCCAAAAAGATGAGGCTCTCAGCCAAAAGGATGAAGAGATTCTCCGGCTTCGAAGACTTCTTGACATGAAGAACGAGAAGGATTAAAGATGCGTTTTGAAATTTGACGAACTTTTTGTTGTCATTCTTTTCTTCTTATGCTAATATGAAGTGGAAATGAAATGCAGGAACAAAAGGGTACTATTCACGGGGCTGTGCGCTTCTACGCTCCCGCTCCGGTTCGTGCTAAGCGTGTGCCACCGGCACACAGCACCGCCGCACGGCCTCCGTCCGATAAAGTGATGGTGCCGAATACCGTTACTATCGCGGCCGCAGGCCGTAAATAGTAACAACAGTATAAGAGTAAAAAGAATCAACGGGGAATCTAAGGATGCATGTGACGGAAAAGCTGACCAGGCCGCTTACGGAAGCCAGGTATTTGAATGCGGATAATGTGGACCGGTATCGGAGCATTATGCGCATTTTTTATGAGAATTATGAGAAATTGAAGTACTGGATGTATCAGGAGGAGGTCTATGCTCTGATGGTGCAAGACCCCTATTTTGCGGAGTATCGGATGGAGCAGTGCCAGCAGGATTTGACGGCCTTGGTCGAGTGGCGGAATTTGAGCACGATTCAGGACACGAGGAAGGTGTCATCCATCGAGGAGTTTAAGAACAAGAAGTTCCGTTACCAGATGTCGCCATATAGTGTGGAGATTGAGCGCCTCGTGCTACGTTTGGAAAATTTGTTTGTCGAGGGCGCGTCATTGGAACCGACGCTTTTGGAGCGGATTCGGCGCAGCGTGGAGCGATTCGGCGAAATGTCTAAGGAGGGCGACGTTGGCGCGGTTTATACGTGGTGGAATGATTTGAATAATGATTTTATCCGGCTGAACCAGAATTATCAGGATTACATGCGCGACTTAAATAGCGTGAAGGCCGAGGAAATGATGCGGACGAAGGAATTTCTCGTGTTTAAGGACAAGTTGGTGGAATATTTGCGCGGGTTCATCAAGGGGCTGCAGCGAAACGTCGGCGTGATAGAGGAGACGTTGCGGCTTTTGGACGAGGGGGTCTTGGCGCGGTCACTTGCCAAGGTGAACGAGTACGAGTTTTCCATTCCGAGGATGGACGTGGAAGTCTCCTTGCAAATGATTGAGGAGAAGACGCGGGGGCGTTACCAGAGCATTTACGATTGGTTCGTGGCGGAAAACGGCCGGGAGAACGAGGCGGGGAAATTGTTTGACGCCACCAACGAGATTATCCGCCGGATTACCCGTTATGCCACGCAATTGAGCGAGAAGAACGCGCTAGGGGCGAACCGGCGGGAGGAGTACCGCAAGGTGGCGGAATTATTTTTGAAGTGCGAGGACATTGCCGAGGCGCATCGGATGTCGGCCATGGTGTTCGGCCTGGAGCGGCCGTTTCATTTGAAAGGGGACATGCCGCGCGAGACGGACAGCATGAACAAGGGCGTGTATGACGAGGCGGCGTGTGAATATGTCTTAAAGCCGAGGATTCGCGCGTATCGGGAGAAGTCGCGGCGCAGTTCGGTCAAGGATGCCAGCAGGGAGAAGGAGGAGACGCGCAGGCAAATGCTTTCGCGCTTAAAGGAAGACCGCACAAAAATCGGGCAGTTGGAGAAGAACGGGCGGATTGATTTTGACGCGCTTCCGGTGATTGAGCCGCGCGTGCGGGAGATTTTATTGAAATGGCTTTCTGACGCGCTTGAGAGCGCGGACTATGCGTCACGTACCGATGACGGGCGGGAATACGTGCTCGACATGGCGCACGCGAACGAGCGGTGCGTCGTGCGCTGCGAGGACGGCAATTTCACAATGCCGCGGCTTGGCATCGTATTTCGGGAAGGTCAGGGACAAGAATGATGGGCGATGCATCGCGCGTGTTTTTGGAAAGGTGAATGTATTTTATGAAAGAGTTAGAAGCATTGCTGGACCGGCGGTGGGTCTTGAAGTCGCAGGACAAGGAGTTGTATTACCAGGTACGGGATTCCATCGGTGACATCCGCCGTTTCGCGACGGACAAGATGGGCTGCCAGGTGATAGAAAATTCGCTCCTGGTCAAACTGGAGAAGATACCCGCCATTCCAGAGGCGTTCATGGGCGTCATGGAGTTTACGTCGCGGGAGGAATACGCGTTCCTCTGTATTTTGCTGATGTTTTTGGAGGACAAGGATGCCCAGGAGCAGTTCATCCTCTCGCAATTGACGGAATATATTGCCGCCAACATGCCGGGCGGCGCGCCGGACTGGACGATTTACACGAACCGCCGGAGGCTGGTGAAGGTGCTGCGCTATGCGGCCGCGCAGGGGATTTTGCAGGTGACGGACGGCAGCGACGACGTGTTCATGGACGAGCGGTCGGGCGAAGTCTTGTATGAAAATACCGGGGCTTCCAGGTATTTCATGCGCAATTTTTCACGGGACGTCATGGGATACGCGAAGCCGGAGGATTTTCGGGAAAGTGAATGGTTCGAGATGGACGAGGACAAGGGAATCGTAAGGCGGCACAGGGTGTACAAGCGGTTGATGTTTTCCGTCGGGATGTACCGCGGGGGCGGCGCGGAGGAGGATTTCGAGTATTTGAAATATTATGGGCGGCGGCTTGCCGAGGATTTGGAGCGCGAGTTTGACTGTCAGGTGCATATCCACAAGGGAAGCGCGTTTCTCATGATGGGCGACGATTGCCACATGGGGATGGCGTTTCCGGGAAATAACGTGTTGTCCGACATTATTTTGCTCGCCTGCGCGAAGATTCGAAAAAACGTGGAAGAGGGAACGTGGCAGACGAGGACGGACGGTACGGTTTTCGTGGAACGGGTGGAATTTGAGCGGATGCTCAAGGTGGTAAAGAAGGAGAGCGGCGCTGGATTTACGAAAAATTATCGGGAAATGCCGGAAGGCGAGTTCGTGAGGGAAGTGACGGAGGCGATGGAACGCTGGATGTTCATCGGACGGGAGGATGAGAGGATTATCATTTACCCGGCGGCGGGCAAGGTGGCGGGACGTTATCCGGAGGATTTTTAGAAGGGAGATTGGTATAGATGGGCAGCAGGTGGCAGGCGAACAAAATTGGCCTTGTGAATTTTTGGTATTATGACGAGCAGGAGTTTCCCTTTGTAAAGGGACGGATGCTCCTTCGCGGGTCGAACGGTTCGGGAAAGTCGGTGACGATGCAAAGCGTGGTGCCGCTTCTTTTGGATGGCAACATGAGCCCGGAACGGCTCGACCCGTTTGGTTCGCGCGACCGGAAAATGAGCAGCTACTTGCTGGAGGACGACGACGGGCGCGAGGAGCGCACGGGGTATCTTTATTTGGAATTCAAACGGCAGGAGAGCGAGACCTATTTGACCGTCGGCATGGGAATCCGGGCCAGGCGGGGCAAGCCGCTCGACAAATGGTATTTCAGCCTGACGGACGGCAGACGGGTCGGCAAGGATTTTTTCTTGTACAAGGAGACGGACGAGAAGGTCACGCTTTCGAAGAAAGAGTTAGAATACCGGGTCGCGACCGGCGGACGGACGTTTGACCGGCAGGCGGATTACATGGAATACGTGAATAGGCAGATTTTCGGGTTTGAGACCGTGGACGAATACAAGGAAATGATTGATTTGCTGATTCAATTGCGCACGCCCAAATTGTCAAAGGATTTTAAGCCGTCGGTCATCAACGACATTTTGAGCGACTCGCTGCAGCCCTTGTCGGACGAGGATTTGCGTCCGATGTCCGAGGCCATTGAAAATATGGATGCGATGAACCTGAATTTGAAAGCCAGGCAGGAGGGGCGGCAGGCGGCGGAGAAGATTAACCGGGCATTTGACAAGTATAACCGATTGACGTTGTACGAGAAGGCCGCCCGTTATGAGGAAAATGAGAAGAGATTGGCGGAGCTTTCGAAGGAGGAGAAGGAGCGGGGGCGGCAGCTTCGTGAGTGCGAGGAGCGCGTGCAGTGGCTGGCAAGGGAAGAGGAAACGCTAAATGCCAAGAAGGGCGCGATGGAGAAGGAGCGGGAGTCATTAAGCAAGAGTGACGCGGTCGCGTTGAAGGAAAAAGAAGTGGAACTGGCGGAGCGGATTGAAAAAGATGAAAGGAGCGCGGCGGAGAAGGAACGGCAGTTGGCCGCGAAGCAGGAGCAGTACGTGGAACTTTCGTCCAGGCAGAAGGAGGAGCAGGAAAGGGAATATCAAAAGGAGCAGGGACTTCGCGCGTTGTTGGAGGAAATGCAGGACGAGGCGGACGACATGGCTTTTGAGGAGCATGCGTTTTTCAGCGCGGAGTTATTGCAGGATTTGCAAAAACCGTTTTTATTCGGGACGCATCAGGCACAAATGGAAAAGACTCGGGCAGGGATTGAAAAGGGTCTGGAAGTATTGAGGGAGGCCGACGCCTGCAGGCGGCAGGTGGAGGACTTGTTGCAGAAGCATGAGCGGCAGCAACAGAAAACGGGCGAGGCCGAGCGGCGCGCCGGGGAATTGGAAGCCGTCATGGCGCAGGTGCAAAATGAGTGGAAAGAGGCTCTTTATAGTTGGAGCGGCAGAAATCAGGAATTGGCGCTTTCGAAGGAATTGTTGAAAAGCTTGTCGCGGTTTGTGGAAGAATACGATGAAAATTCGGACTATGCGGCCGTCAGGCAGCCGGTGGCGGACGTGTGGATTGAGAAAAAGGGGAAGTTATCGGCCGACGGACAAAAAATCCAGTCGCGAATTCAGGAATTGTGTCTGGAAAAGGAGGAGCAGGAGCGAGAGCTTGCGGAGTGGGAAAATCATAGGGAGCCGGAGCCGCCGCGCGACGAGGCGGTGCAAAGAAATCGTGCGCGGCTGCGCGACAAAAACATTCCCTATCAGGAGTTTTACAAGGTCATCGAGTTCGGGGAAGGTTTGGACAAGACGGCTTGTGACCGCATTGAGGAAGCGTTTTTGCGCATGGGGCTTTTGGATGCCCTCGTGATAGAGGAGCAGTATCGGGAGCAGGTTTTGGCGTTGGACCAAGGGTGTTGCGACAAGTATTTGTTCGTGCAAAAGACGCACGCCGAAAAAAGCGTGTTGGACGTGTTGGATTTGAACGACTCGGTCAATGACATTTTTTTCAACCAGAGGATTACCGGTATTTTGCAAAATATTGCCTACGATAGTGACGGGACGACCGCAGTCTCGTCTGCCGGGACATATCAGATTGGCGTGATCAGCGGAACGATCAGCGGCGAGCATGAGGCCGGTTTTTTGGGGACGCGCGCTCGCGAGCAAAATCGTCTGGCCAGGATTGCCGCTTGCAGGGAGGCTCTGGAAACCATTGGGCAGGAACTGGCGCGGATGCAAGGGGAGGCGGAGGAAATCGGGCGGCGGCAGGCTCTTCTGGCCGAGGAATATGCCGCGCTTCCGCGGGAGGATGATTTGCGCGAGGCGTGCCGGATGTTGTCCGGGGCGCGGCTTTTCGTGCAGCGCATGAAAGAGGAAGAGGTACGCCTGGAGGCGGAATTGCGTGAGAAAAACGAGGTCTTGCGTGAAATGAGAAAGGAAGCGTTGCAGATTGCCGAGGGTCTCTATCTGGATTGCAATTACGAAACGTTTTTGCGCGCGGCCAAGGCGGCGGGAAATTATGGGCAGCACTTTTACCAATTAAAATCCGAGCACGAGCTTTATGTGCAGATCGTGGGACACATCGCGGAACTTTCCGGGCGCATGGAAGACTTGGATTTGGACATGGATCAGATTCGGGCGGACATGCGGGCCGTTGAGTCGAATTTGAAAAAGGGACGAGAGGAATATGCGTCCGTGCAGGAGCAGTTGAAACTGACGGATTATGAGCAGATTCGTGAGCGGTTGGACATTTGCATAAGGTGGCTGGGCGTGTACCCGCAAAAAGTCGGGCAGTGCGCGGCGGAAAAAGGACAAAAAGAGGAGCAGATCCGCACGATTACGGCATTGATGGAGCAGGGCGCGGGGCGGATGGAGGAATATCGGCGCAGGAGCGTGCGTTTGCAGAAATGCTACGAGTCCGAGGCGGCGCTGGGGTACGTGGAATTGCCGGGGAATGAAGGCACAAAAGGGCGGGAAACGCGGGACGTTTCCGCTCCGAAGGTGGGTGACGCGGCGGCGGTGCGGGCGTTTTTGGCCGTGGATTGCCAGGAACTGGACAAGGAGGCCGTCATTCGGGACTTGAACAAGGTTTATTTTGAAAATCGTGGATTTTTGAATGATTATCAGTTGACGCAGACGGAGCGGTTTACGGAGTTGGACGAGGAGGCGCGGCCAGGTGACGCGACGGCCAGGCGTCTGGACATTGGCGCGAGGTACCAGGGCGTGCGGATTCCGTTTCAGAATCTGCTCGGGCATCTGGAGGAAGAGATTGCGGAATTGCAGGAATTGATTAAGGCGGGTGACCGGGAATTGTTCGAGGACATTTTGGCAAATACGGTGAGCCGCAAGATTCGCGGAAAAATTAACAGTTCCAACACATGGGTGGAGAAAATGAACGGGTTGATGCAAGCCATGAACACGTCGAGCGGCCTGAAGCTGAGCCTGCGCTGGCGCAGCAAGACGGCGGAGCATGAGGATCAGCTTGACACGCGGGAGTTGGTGGACTTGCTGAAAAAGGATTACCGTTTGATGCGGGAGGACGAGGCGGCCAAATTGTCCCTGCATTTTCGCTCGAAGGTGGAGGAGGCAAGACGGCACGCCAAGGACAGCGGCGGGATGGTGTCATTTTACCAGGTGATGAAGGAGACGTTGGATTATCGAAGGTGGTTCGAGTTCCAGCTATTTTCCCAGAAGATCGGGGAGCGGCAGAAGGAATTGACGAACAGCGTGTTCGGGACGTTTAGCGGCGGTGAAAAGGCGATGTCGATGTACGTGCCGCTGTTTTCGGCGGTGGTGGCCAAGTACAAGGGAGGAAATGCGGATGCCCCGCGCCTGATTTCGTTGGACGAGGCCTTCGCCGGGGTGGACAATAAAAATATTCGTGACATGTTCCGTCTAATGACGGAGTTCGAGTTTGACTTCATCATCAATTCACAAGTGTTATGGGGTGATTGCGACACGTTGGACGCGTTGGCCATTTACCAGCTTTTACGCCCGGAAAATGCCAAGTTTGTGACCGTGATGCCGTATCTTTGGAATGGACGCGCGAAGGAAATGCTGGAAAATGAGGCGCAGATGGAGGAACGGGCGGCCACGGCGCAAGTGGCGGGCAAATAGACGAAGGAGCGGGCGGCCGGGAACCCGCCCGTGGGCGATAAAGTAAATCAGGAGGTCTGAGATGGACAAGCGAACTCAACTGGGAAAGGAATGCGTCGAATATTTTCGTGGAAATCGTGTTTTTGACCGTTTGCTTCGCGGGTTCCGGGAAAAATATGCCTCTTATGGGTATTTTGCGGGAACGGTGGTCTTGCGCGGGGTGTCCGCGGAGGAGCTGGAATCCTTGGAAGGCTTTTTCCAGAAGAGTTTTCATGGGCAGAAATCGGTGTCCGTCAGCGCGTCTCAATTTGAAAGGATGTTGAAGAATAGCCGTTTTGGGGAAATTTCTCCAAGAGAGGTACTGGAGTCGTATTTCCAGGAGGAAATGGCAGGAAAGAAGGAGTTAAAAGAGGCGCGGGAATTAGAGGAAAGGCGGCGTTGGCGGCAGACGTGCGAAGAATTGGCAAGGTGTTATGAGAAAACGCCGGCAGCGGCGTGGATAGAGGAAATGGTGCACGAGAAGGGGAGTTGCTTTCCATACGTGTGGAAACGTTGCCGGGAGGATGTAAGGAATGATTTTGAAAATGTGAAACGCGGTTTGACGGATGGATGTAAAATGCGGGCCACGTTGGAACTTGGCGCGCGGATTCTCAACGCATTTCCCTATCGGCGGGAGGGCGTGGAATATTTGGCCGTTTTTGCCGCCATGCTTACGGGGAATCCCCACGCGTTTGACGACGGGACGCGGGACGGACAACTTTTGTGGCAGTTGGTGCGGTGGAACCATGAGCGGGACGACGAGGAAGCACCGATATTTCCCGCCTTGCAGAAGAATCGTCTGTATCTGGCGGCGGGGATTTTGCGTGATGACGTTTCGAATGACGTGATGCTTTCGGGCATTCTTGCATATGGCCCGGATGAAAAATCCCATGCGGGCATGGCAGGCTTTTTGGCGGAGGGGGAGATGGTGCGCGTGCCGCTGTCGGTGATTGCCAAGTGGAGGCGGGTGGCCTGCCCGCGAAACGAGATTTATATCGTGGAAAATCCTTCCGTGTATGCGATGCTCTGCGGGCGGGAAAAGAGCGGAAGGGCATTCATGTGCATGAACGGGCAGCCTCGGTTAAGTGCGGTGCTGATGCTTGACCTATTGGCGGTGTCAGGAATCAAGGTGTATTATGGGGGCGATTTTGACCCGGAGGGGCTTTTAATTGCCTGGAAAATAAAGAGATATTATAAAGGGGCGCTTGCATATTGGCACATGTCCGTGGAAGATTATGAAAAAAGTAAGTCGGGGAAAAGGATTTCCCCGAGACGGATGAAAATGCTGGGACGAATCAAGGATGTCGAGCTGCGGGAAACCGTGGAGGCGGTTCGGCGTGCGGGCGTGGCTGGATACCAGGAAAATATATGGGAGGCGTATCGGTGAATTTAATCAACGACGATATCCTCCAGTTCCTTTTCATAGATGTTACGCAGTATTCGTTTTATTCTCCGCGAATTTGTTTTGCGTACGTTGACCATGTGTAGCTTAAGATATACTGCGTTTGCAAGTCCGCATCGACCACGAGGGCGGCGTTTGTTTCATCCAGTAAATGCTGTCCCACGAGACAATGCTGCGGTGATACATGGAGCATGCGTATGGTTTCCAACGCATTGCATCCCGCGAAGGCGTAGTCGTCGATGGCACGAATGTTTTCTTGTATCGTGACGACGCGCAAGACGGTATTGCCGGCGAAAACGTCGGCAGGAAGCCGGTTGAGCGGATAACCGTCCATATCGGCGGGAATCGTCAGTTCTTCCCGTCCCAGTCCTTCTTCACTCAGACCCGTCAGGATGGCCGCGCCGTCCTTGATTTCCCAAGTGAAACAGTTTTTATCCGTGTCGTTTTCTTGAGAAGCGGAATCCGCAACTGAATTGTCACCAGGAGCGTTAAAGCCACCGCTTGGCGATGGCATCTGCGGCAAGGCGATCCGTGTGGGCGTGCTATCGCCAAGCGCCGTCTTGATTGCGCGAATCAAATTGCGGGTGTAGACGATTTTCCCGCTATTATTTAAATGAAAATTGGTGTCGTAAAACCAGCCGGACTCCATCACGCAGTCGTGGGGGTTTCCAATAATCTGGCAATGGAGGCGAGATTGCAGGTAATCATAGTATGCGTCAATATCGGCATCATTTGCAACGGCCAAATCATTGATCGGACAAAAATAATACCAGACGGTGGCACCGCGCCGCGACAGCGTGTCCACGTATTGGTTTAGCCTTTTTATGAAATCGTCCGACAATACGTCCTCGTCAAAGCGAATGGGCGTGTTCGCGTCATATCCGTCAGGCATGATATTGGCGGAACAGGCGGAAAGGTCGATGTCGCCATATTCATTAAAGGAACTGCGCCGGTAGACGTTGTCTGGTTGTGGGGATTGACCGGAAAGCACGTAAGAGCATTTTCGGGCGGCAAAATAGGGAAACTGTCCCAGCATGGAATTCAGGCAATCCCTATCGAGCTTGAAAAGCAAATGGAACGCGCCGTCCGCGCCCTGCCACATATATTCGCCGCTAAAATGACAACTGAGCGTTTGCGGGTCTTGTTCCGGCATGACAACCACGATGTCGCCCTCGCGCACGTCCGGCGCGGACAAATCTAGCATGGCCGTCGTGCCGAGTGCCGCGTACATTCCGAAATTGACGGCCTTTTGATTGGGGAACGCTTCTTCGACCAGCGTGCTGTCGATGCCGAACGCCGCCCCGCTGCCGCCGACGAAAATAATGCGGTTTCCCTCCGTCTTATTCAGACGGTCACATTTGTACTTTAATTCGCCCATGAAGCTTTCCTCGTACTGCGGGGGCAGAAAAAAGGCGCAGAAACACAACGCCAGCGGCAAGAGCAGCAGAAGGAGCGAGGTTGTGAAAATGAGGAGTCTTTGGTTGAGTTTCATGGGTGGATTTATCCTTTCATTAAATTAAAGTGCAATATGGATTGTTCCGCTGCAAGTAATTTTCAGATGGTAATCAAAACTGAAAATATAAAAATGTCCCGGCCGCGTTTTGTGATAATAGCATTAGCCACGCGACGATGATGGTCAAAATCAAGTAAAAAATGACGGCGGTCTGCAGGAGGTAGGTTTTCTTTTGGCGAAGCGCGTTTCGCGCGTCGTGCATCTTGTTCTTTTCCAATTTTTCCAGTAATTTGAATATAAGCAATATGAGCACGGTTTGTCCCAAGTCAAGCGGCGTTATCTGCATTAGGTTGATGGTGGCCGTGATGCCGTTTATGTTCCAGCCATTTCCCAAGTGTGAAACCATCGTGAGAGCGTCGGATACGGTCTGCGCCCGGAAAAAAATCCAGGCAAAGCAGACGAGGATCAGAGTCCAAAGTCTGCGGGCGAGCCGTGTAATGGATTTGCCTCCGTGCCAAAAAGTCGTGCGTTTGTCGTCGCTATTGGTTTTGTGTGAACCGATGGCGCTTCCCCTTGTTTTATGCAAATTGGATGCGACATGTGTCACATGACGCGTAATGAATTTGCGGTAGAGGATGTCGGCCGTCAAGTACGTTCCATGGATGCATCCCCATAGAACGTAATGCCACGCCGCTCCATGCCACAGTCCGCTGATGAAAAATACGACGAGCACGTTGCATATTTGCCGCCAAATACCCTTGCGGCTGCCGCCAAGCGGAATATAAATATAATCAGTGAACCAGCTCGTCAGGCTTAAATGCCACCGATGCCAGAATTCGCGGATGCTGCCCGCCAAATATGGACGGTCGAAATTTTTCATCAGGCGGATGCCGAGCATCCCGGCGACTCCTGCCGCAATGTCGCAATAACCGGAAAAATCACAGTAAATTTGTATTGCGAAGAGGCAGGCGGCCAACGCGACTCCCGGCCCTTGTACGAGTTCGGGCGCGGCAAAGGAGGCATCCACAAAGCGGGCAAGATAATCCGCCACGACCAGCTTCTTGAAAAATCCGATTAGCATTTGGAAAAATCCGGGAAGCAGGTTTTCCGGATAAAATGCATTTTCTTGTTTTAATTGCGGCAATAGGTTGCCGGGGCGTTCGATTGGTCCGGCGACAAGCTGCGGAAAAAAGGAGACGTAGAGCGCGTAGTAGCCAAAGTGCGTCTCGTGTGTCAGCTTCTTTCGGTAGATGTCGATAACGTAGGATAACGTTTGGAACGTGTAAAACGAGATTCCTGCCGGCAGCAGAATGTCCCTTGAGAGGTCTACGGATCTGCCCCGCAAGGAAGCCGAGGATTCTTTGGCAATAAGCCCGAAAACGGAATCAACGATTTGCCCAAAAAAGCCCATGTATTTAAAAAAGAAAAGGCAGGCGAGCGGGGCGGCGATGCCAAGCGCCAGCCAAAAACGTTTGTTAGCCTGAAAATGCTTGAATGCCGCCGAATTGGTGACCCGCATTGCGTCGTCCGTTTGTACCGCCGTGATTTTTCCCGCGCAGAACCATGAGACGAAAGTCGCCCCGAAAAGCAGCAGCCCGACCCATGGAGTGTGGCGCATATAGAAAAAATAGCTTGCCGCGAGCAAAAGCAGCCAGCGAAAACGCGCGGGCGAAAGGCGGCAGAGCAGGAGCACGGCGGGAAGGAACAGTAAAAAGTCCGGTGAAGTAAAGCTCATTTTTCAGTCTCCTTTTTCTGGCACAAAAATGCAATCAGGTATCCGGCGAGGAGCACGAGCAGGGGAGTCAATAATTCTTGCAAGGTCGCTCCCATGACGAGTGCCGCGAAAAGTCCGGTCACGACAAGGAGTGCAATGAAAAATGTGGCAAGGGCAAATATTTTATGCTTCATGGTTACCTCCTGCGGTTTTTTGACGGCGTGTCTGCCGTCGTAGGCGGTTCGCTGGCGGCGTATTGGCCATTGTGTGCGTTATATTGGCGGCAAATTTGTTATTTTCTTAATTTGCGTCTACGTTTTCCGGTGTATCTCGTTCCATCTGCTTTTGTAAATCGGTTATGATTTGTTTCGTGCGTATCTCGACACCCTCGGTGGAAAGATGGTTGTCCGTGCCATAAAGGTAGCGACCCGGGTATAGTGAGTCCTCTAGTTCAGAAATCACTGGGACGCAGAGCGTTTCTTGTAAATGGGCATGTAAATTTTCAAGTTCCGCTTCCGTGCTTTCCTCAGAGATGGCTAGACGGTTGCGTGGCGCGTAGGTAAAATAGACGGTAATACCATTTTGCAGGAAACGGGCATACGTTTGGTTCAAGGACTCAATAAAGCTGGCAGGGAAGGCGGCAACGGTATATTCCACGCCCAAGCCGTAAATGGGCTCGTCGCTGTCAGAATTTGGACGATACAAAATATAATCCCCGTATTCATTGTAGCTCTTTGCCGAATCGGCATTTTCGACACTCCCTTGTCCGTTTTCTGCAAGCGGTTTTCCGTCCTCGTCATAATCGGCGGGGGAGAGGGCGTAGCTTTGCGGCGGCAGGGATTCCTTCGTCTTTAAATAGGAATTAAGTGCCGTGAAAACCAAACCGGTTTCCCGCAAATCCAGCAAGGCGAGGGTATCATAATTTGCCTCCATCATGCAAAAGAAGGAGGCGTCTAATTCTTTGCGAACGCAAAATTGTCTTTGCGCGGCATCAAATTCCGGGGAGTGCAGTAAAATGTCTCCCTCCCGCATATTGTCAAAAATCAGCAAAAGCTGCGGGTAAGCATTCGTATAAGCAAAAACGCCCATGTTGACGACCTCATAATCGGGAAACGCCTCGTCAATCCTTTCGCTGTCATAGCCAAAACGTGCGGAAGAACCGGAGAAAAGCACGATTTTCTTTTTGTGGCGCAAAGAAACAAGGCGGTCAAACTTGTCCTGGAACGTCGCATAATAATTCGTGGCGTACACGGGTGCCTCCACTGCGTTTATGTGGAGAGTGGCAAAGTCGGGGCAATCCTTGAAAGCATAATCGCTCACGTTTATAATGTCGTCGGACAAGTAAAGGGTTTCCAAGTCGGAACCACAAAAGGCATAGGCTGCGACGGTGCGTAACCCGGGCGGCAAAATGACGGTTTTGGCCGGGCAATTTTGGAAAGCATATTCTTCGATGGAAAGCACCGGGTAACCTCCCAGGCGGGCGGGAATCGTCAGCACGTCGCCGCCCGCATCCGCAACCGGCAAATATTCTGCATTTTGAAACTTGGTAATGACCGCGCCGTTGCCACGGATTTCAAAGGAAAAAAAGGAGTCGTCCGTCCACTTGCTCCACTGGGCATACAATGTCAGGCCTTCTTCCCATTCGACGCGGCTGCCAAGGCCCACGGCGGCTCCGTTTCCGTCGGGGGCGGTGTTCCAACCAATCAGCGTGAAGCCGTCGCGGGAAAACAAGTCAATGCCAATGGACGTGTTGTGGCGTAGCTTGGAGTCAGTGACATTGATGCTTATGGGCATGGACGCGTCTAAACCGTCCAGACGCGTCCCGCCATTGGCCACATATTGTATTGTTACGGGGGTTTTGTCTGACATGATGGAAACCACGGCGGGGTAAATCACGTCGTGGATTGTCAAAGTTGTGCTTGTGCCGTCCATTTGAAGCGTGGATCTGGCAGAATCGGAAAAATCAGTGCCGATAAGCGTGTACCCTTCATTTACACGCAGGGAAAAAACGGCCGTCCCGCCACGCGGGACGCGCAGGACGGATTCTTTTGCTACAAAAGCCTCATTGTCTTCCAGGACGACCTGGCAAAACGGTTCGTCGTTTTGCGAGAAATCATAGGCGACTTTTCCACTTTGTGCGCAGGAGACAAGGCATGCCGTGGAAAACATGAAGGATAGAATCGCTATAAAAGAAGCAAAGGTCCTAAATAATAAACTGTCGGATATTTTCTGATTTATTCTTTTCATGCGCCAGCCTCCTTGGTATCACGGACGTACCTTGTCAGTTACTTTTCACATTTCGATTGGCACTTATTTAGTTTTCAAACCCGAAAAAGTAACATTTTGTACATGTTTCGAGGCCGGATATTTATCTGGCTTGTTATCCGGCCTCGAAATGTCGATGGCTTGGTTTGTTCGTTATGCCGCTTCCTTTGTGACATCGAAGAAGGAGGCCACGATGCTGATGACGGTGGCAATCAGGCACGCCGTGATGCCAATGATTGCACTGTTTAAATCGGCCATGTTTTCCGCATTGTTTTCAAACGTGATGATGGCGGCAATGCCATTGACGCGGGCACTTACGAAATTGATGGTGCCGAGCATCAGCAGTACGGAAGTGGCGACAGGTAAAATGTCGGCCCACATAGGCTGGTTTTTCATTCCGATTACGATCAGGACGATTTGCAGTATGACGGCCGCGATGATGCAGCCCGCCACGACCGGGTTGACTCCCAGGTTGGCAAAGTAGGCCGTGTTGCAATTTATCATATAATATATAAATCCAACGACGGTGGCAATGATGGTAACTAAGTTTACATACAAGCCTGCGCATATTTTTCTTTTCATGACAAAATCCTCCTTTTACTTACTTTCTTTCTTGGCAGAACGCGCGTACATGACGATGCCGAGCAGGGTCAGCAGCGCAAAGGCAATCTGCAGTCCAAGAATCAGGTTGTCATACCATGTGTTTACGGTAATCAGGTGCGAGGTCGGGGTATAGCCGTCCATTGCGTTGGAATTTGCCAGCGCGTATGCCTGGTAGGTCATTGCCTGCTTCAAGGCGGTCAAGAGCCGTGCGTCCTTTCCGACGTTTTCCACGGTCCAGTAACCGTATTTCTCGGTGATGGCGGCCATCGTGTTGTCGCCGGTGTTGCAGCTCATCGTCACGCCGTTTAGGACGGCTTCTTTCAGGCAAACATAATTTGCGTCCATGATGAAGTCCTCGCTCATCAGACCCTTGAAGCCCCACTCGCCGCGCAGGATGTTGATCAATAGTCCCGTATGGGAATTGTCGGTGTATACGCCGATACGGTTGTAAGCGGTCATGACGGCCAACGCGCCTGCGTCTTCAATGACGGCCTGCGTGCCGCGCAATTCGTTTTCACGCGCTTGTTGCTCGGTCATGAACACGCTGATTCCGGTACGGTTGATTTCCGTGTCGTTAAATGCCAGATGCTTCGGTGCAATCAACAGCCCGTATTCCAGACCGCCCGCCACGAAGCTTGCGCCCTGGTAAGCAGTGAGGACGGCATCCTCGGAATAGTACTCATGGTTACGCGCGTTGTATGGGGAACGATGCAGGTTCGTGCCGCAGCCCCAGTAAATCGGCAGGTTCGCCCACAAGGAATAGTTGCCCATTATCTGGCCGAATTCTTTTGCCAAATCCTTGTTAAAAGTCTGGGCAATCACGGTTTCGTTGCCCATGACGCCCGCCGTGTAGCCCGCGTTCTTGTCATTTGCGTCAATGGCGCACGGGTCGCCCGTCGACGCGTCGGTGTTCGCGTATTGTCCAAGCGGATAAGAGTAGATGCCGTTCGGCCCGTCGTTTTGTACCGCCTCCGGGGAATGGATGGAGTCGATGGCTTTTGTGCTCGTGCCGCCGAAGCCGGTACGAATCAGGCATTCTTCCAATGTGATTTGATCCAACAATTTGGCATAGTCTGGATTGTCAATGTCATCGACACCCTTCAAATGTGCCAGTGTCAGTCCATTGTCCGCGCCGAAGGTGACGGCGGAGGCATCGCCGTTGTCGGCGGAAATCTCATAATTGTCATTGTCCAGAACGGCCAGCATTTCGTCCGTGGCAGTCAAATTCTCGTATGTTTTCGGGAAGGTTCCCGCCCAGTCGCTGCGGGACATGTAAGTCACCGTGCCAGGCATCCAATAATTCAAATCCATGTCTTCCAACTGGTTTTCCACTGCCGTGCCGTTTTTGGTGAGGGCGAAGCTTTCGTTGTCAAGCGACTCCAAACTCCATGTCGCGGTCATGGCAGCGTTTCCGGCCTCGGTCATGCCGTCGGATTCACTCTTCCCTTGGGCGGAAAGTACGTTGTTGGCCGCTTCGTGCGCGCCGTTACCAAGTGAGAAATAATATGTTCCGGCATCTAAAATGTAGCAGCCCTTTGTGCCTGCGGCATTGTCAGAAGAACTGTCCCAGCTTGCCATGTACTGCATGTCGGCTTCGATGGTCACGGTTTCGGACGCGCCAGCCTCGAGCACGCCGGTCTTTCCATAGTCCAGGAGCTGTACGCCGGCCTTTTCAATGCCGTGTTCCTTGTCGTAGCTGGTGTACGGGGTGGAAACGTATAACTGCACCACGTCCTTGCCTGCCACGTCTCCGGTGTTGGTGACGGTCACTTTGGCGGTGACGGTTTTATTTTCCAGGTCCACGTCCAGACTGTCCAGTTTTTGTTCGAAAGTCGTGTAACTCAGGCCATATCCGAATGAATAGGACACCTCGTTGTCGTAGCTCCATTCCGTGCCGTTCGTGCTGCCGACTGCCGCGGAGGCGTTGCCTTCTCCGAGTACGCAGTCCATGTAACGGGTTTCATAATATTTATAACCGATGTAAATGTTTTCGGCTTCCACTTGGACGGAGTTGATGCTGTATGCCGGATCCGCGTTCGTGTATGGGAAATCCCCGAAATTTTGCGCGGACGGGGCGTTTTTATTGACCACCGCGTAGGTGTCGGTCAAATGTCCGGACGGATTGGCCTCGCCGGAGAGGATGTCCGCCACACCGTAAAAGCCGTAGCCGCCCGGCAGGCCGATTTGCAACATGGCATCAATGCCGTCGTTGTTTTTTAACTCATCGATTTCCATGGCGCTCGCGTTGTTCAAAAGGACGATGACCTTTCCACCGTTGGCGTTTTTGCTTTCTATGGCGGCGGCCACGAGATCCCGCTCGTCATCGGAGAGCCCCAGCGGGTCGGTCTGATTTAAGTTCTGAGACGCGTCCACGCCATCCGTTCCCGGCAGATATGTACGGTTTTCGCCTGCCGCTCGGGCGAGGGTGACGATAATGACGTTGTCTTCTTTCAGATTGTCCTTCCAACCGGCATCCGCTTCGTCCATGACGGCCTGCGAAGGTTCCTTGCTGGAAAACGTGTTTCCAATCGCCGGAGCCGTGATTCTTATAAAAATGGATTTGTTGCCCCAGTTGTCAATTTCCGTCGTGAATTGTGGTTCCAAGGCCTTGTACAAATCCTGCAAATTGCTGTTGATTTTGAAGCCTTTTGCGGACAATGCCTGCACGAAGTCAACCGTGTCCGCGTCGGTTCCCACGTTCGGCGTGAGGGAAGACCCCATGTCGCCTCCCATGACCGGATAATAGCTGGAGAAACCGAGTAAGGACACCTTTTGCGTCTCGTCCGACGTCAGGGGAAGCGCGCCATTGTTTTTCAGCAAGACACTTCCCTCTTCGTTCATGCGCTCGCCCAGATCCTCAATGGCCTTGACGAGTTCCGTCGTGCTTTCGTAGTCGGATGTGTAGGTATAGACTTCCGAAATGTCTTCGTCGCCGTCATGTACCAGCTTCGTGCTGGATGTTCCGAGGAATTTGTCAATGTCCGTGCGGAACGAATTAACGATGGGGCCGGCCGCCACGGCCAGGGCCAGGATGGACGCGGTTAGGGTCGTGACACCGCGCCAGCGGCGCATCGTAGAACGATTGTTTTTTGTTGCTTTCATAGTCTTTTACCTCCATTATTTCTTTTTACTTTCTGCGGCCAATCTCTCGGCCTCTTCCTGCTCGCGTCTTAGCCGTTCCTCGGGCTCGATCCATTCGCCGCCCGCGGCCAGTACCGCGGCCTTTTGGTTTTCCAGGATTGTCTTGTGGTCTTCGTCGATATGTTTTTCCACCTTCAGGAAGCTCATCAGCACGACGATGATGGCGTAGCATACCAGCTCGATGCCCAGGTAGCATATCACGAGCATCGTCTCCACGCTGCCCGGCTGCGTGGCCAGGCTGGCGTCATAACCGGCGGAGGAGAGCAGCATGTTGATGACGCCGCTTCCCAGTCCGGTCATGCCGACCATGATGGCTCCATAGACGCTCATCGTGAAGCCGTCCGAGCGGAAGCCGTTTTTCGCTTCCAGGTGGTCAAGCACGTCGGAGAGCAGTGCCAGCGTCACGTACATGGCTGGGATGGAACCGATTCCCTTCAAAATAATGCCGATGCAGACGATGACGAAGCTGTGGACGTTTAAAAAGCTTACCAGCCCGCCGATGACGGAAATGGCCAGCCCAAGTACGACCGAGCGTTGCTTGCCGAGTTTGTTGGCAATCGGCCAGGCCAGGATCATGCCGACGGCGGTCGGGATGCCGCCAATCGCACCCAACAATCCTTGTGCGGTGCCGGGGGAAATGCCCTCGAACACCCATGTGCAGTAGTAGGTCATGGAACCGTTTTTTACCAGGCCGCCAAACTGGAAGAGCAAAAAGTAAAGAATGATGATCCACCAGTAGTTGTTGCTCGTGCAGGCCTTGATTTGCTCCATCATGGACACTTGTTTTTCCTCGGCCTCCATTTTCATGGATTCCTCCGTGATGCGTTCGCGGGAGAAATAATATTCAATCAGGATGCCGATTAACGTGGTGACGCACAAAACGACCATGGCGATTTTCCAGTTGGCATAGCTTGCCGCCGCGTCGATGCCGCCGTCCGCCTTGGGGACGAAGAGGAAGTCGTTTAAAAGCATCGGAATCAGGATGCTTGCGCCGATGCCCACCGCCGCCACGCCGGAGGCGTTGGAAAGCGTCGCCAGCAGTCCGCGGTCGTTCGAATTTCTCGTGGAGAGGGCGACCAGAGAGCTGTGTGCCGTGTAGTAAAACGGGTAGGACACTGCGTAGTACAGATTGTAGGAAATGGCAATCCATGCCATCTGTAACATCGGCGAGGCATCCTTCGGCACGATGAACAAGGTGACGATGGCGACCATGACAAGCGGCGCGGACAATAAAAGGTACGGGCGCGCCTTGCCTTGCGCGGTGCGTGTCTTGTCTAGCAGGCGGCCGACGAACAAATTTCCGATGATGACGAAGATGACGGAAATCATCGGCAGTAGGGCGGAAAACACGCCAAAACGCGTGGCATCGGTCCAGCCCAGGATGTCCGAGTAGTAACGGTTTAAGTAGGAACCGAACGTGGCGTTGGAAATCAAGGCGCAGAACGGCCCCAGGAAGTACCCGAGAATCATTTCCGGGGGCTTAACGTTTGCCGAAGTAATTTTGGTCTTGACAAGCGGGTTGTCAAAAAATTTGCTGAATCTCATAATTTAATGTCCTTTCATTACTGTGAGCACTTGGCATCCGTTTTATGGATGCCTACGTGCGAACGTAGTTACCCGCAACTTCCTTAAAAAATGATATTTTCCACTGTCGCAGGTTTTTTCTTCCCCGTTTGGCATCGTCAGCGTGCAGGTGCAGCCGACCGGGATCTGGATGTCGATCGTGAAGTTTTCGCCTTCGACCTTCCAGTCGGAAATGATTTCGCCGTAGGGGGTGATGACGCTTCCTCTCGCGCCCGTCAGCCCGCCGCCCACGAGCGGCTTGATCTGGAATTCCTTGTAGCCGGGCCTGGTGGCCTCGATTCCGGCTATGCGTTGGTAAAGGAACGCCCCGACCGCGCCGCTGGCGTAGTGATTGTAGGAAATCATCGTGTCCGTTCCGTCATCCCCTATCGGGCAGACGCCGTTTTCGTCCAGACCGTCCCAACGTTCCCAGATGGTCGTCGCCCCGGACTTGACTTCATAAAGCCAGGAAGGACATTTCGTGTTCAAAAGCATTTGAAACGCGGTGTCCGCATGGCCGTTGTCCGCCAGTGCGAAGAGGATGTAGGGAGTGCCGGGAAATCCCGTGCCGATGCAGTAATCATTTTTCTTTACCATTTCGGCCAAGTTGGCGGCGGCTTTTTTTTGCGCCTCGTCCGAAAACATTTTAAATTGCAGGGGCAGGACGTAGGCCGTCTGGAACTCCTCCTTCATCTTGCCGTTTCCGTCGGTGAATACAGAACAATAGGCATCGGCCACGTGGTCACTTAATTCCTTGTAATAGGAGGCATCCTGGCTTTCTCCGAGAATCTCGGCCGCCTTGGCGGTCAGCGCGCTGGTGTTGCAGAGGCTGGCGGTCGCCGTCCATTTGCTGCGTTTCTGCCATTGGGACATCTGCGGCACGTCGGGAGCCACCCAGTCGCCAAAGTGGAGGACGGAAGGCGTGTTCCATATGTAACGGTTTTTCCCGAAGCTAAGTAACCCGGCCCAGAATTTGCAGGCGTTTACATACTTTTTCATGACGGGGTACATTTTCTGCAAAATACTCACGTCGCCCCGCGCCTGGTACTCCGCCCATGGAACCATGACGCAGGCGTCGCCCCAGAAGTCGATGGCCATGGCGGGCATGGTGGCCGGGAAGCCGTAGCCCTGCACGGGGACGGTGTTCGGGATGCCCCCGGTCGGGAGCTGCTCGGCGGCCACGTCCAAAAGCCATTTTTCAAGGAAACGGCTCATGTCGAAATTGTAGCAGGCCGTCGGCGAGAATACCGCGATGTCGCCGGTCCATCCCATCCGTTCGTCACGCTGCGGGCAGTCGGTGGGAATGTCCACGAAGTTCGACTTCGCGCCCCAGCGGATGTTGTTCTGTAATTGGTTCAGCATTTCGTTGGAGCAGGAAAAGCTTCCGGTCTCGGTCACGCTAGAATAGAGGGCGACGGCGGAAATTTTCAAATCCTTCTCCTTGATGCCGTTCACGCCGACGTAACGGAATCCCATGTAGGTAAGGCGCGGCTGGTAGGTTTGCGTCCCCCCGCGGCATGTGTAGGTCGCGGTTGCCTTGGCGGTTCGCAGGAAGGAAACGTTCAAGCTCCCGTCCGGATTTAAAATCTCCGCATGACGCACGGTGACGACCTGCCCTTCTTGGCCGTTTAATTCCATCCGCACGACCCCGGCAAAATTCTGGCCGAAATCATAAATCAGAGTTCCATCCGCCAGCGTATTGCATGAAATCGGCGTGAACACCTCGTGTTCTTGTACCGGGTTCCCATAGTCGGCCAAAAGCTTCGGGGAAATGCGAAGCGTCTCCTTCGCGGCCTTGCGCCAGGTGACATGACTCAAGTCGATGGTGGCATCGTAGGTTTCCCCGTCGTAAATGTCGGCCATGCGATAGTTGCCGTCCTCGGTCACGTCCCATGTAGAATCGGTGCCGATGATTTCTTCCGTGCCGTCCGCGTAGGTGATACGAAGTTCACAGAGAAAGGCTTGTCGGTCGCCGTCATGCCGGTTGACTCGCGTGAAGACAAACGACCCGACCGCCCAGCCGCCTGCGACGACCGCGAGCAAGGTGGAATTTGGCGAAAGCATTTCCGTCACGTTGTAAACCTGATATTGCATCTGCGACTTGTAGGAGGTGAAGCCAGGGGCAAAATATTGGCTTCCCACCTTCTGACCGTTCAGGCTCAACTCGTAAATGCCGAGGGCCGTGGCGTACAATTTGGCCGAGGAAATTTCTTTTTTTAGGGAAATCGTCTTGCGGAAGGTCATGGGAACCGGCGAGACCTTCTTTTCCGTGAAATGGTACGCCGCGTCACTAATCCACTCCGCCTGCCACGGCTCACCCATGCGCCCGGTTTCAAAGGCGAGTTCCCTGGTCGCGACCTCGCCGTTTGAGTCGGTGACGGCCAGGCGTGCCGTGTACGTGGTGAAAGGCGAAAGAGGCGAACCGCCATATAGGATGGCGATTTGCTCCGTCGTCTCCACCTGCCAGTCGCCTACGGACAAGGTCGCGCGTGAAAGGGTGGTATGATTTTGATCGCTTGACAAGGAAAATGAAAAACGAGGCCTGGCCACGTCCGTGACACAGCCGGTTTCTAGATTCTCTACCGAGAATCGTGAAATGGTCAACATGATGAAGTACCTCCTATTTCATCTTTGTGGGAACTATTACGAAAAATCCCCCGCAACAGTCCCTTGCGTTGTGGGAATTATACAAGATGAAAAAGGAGGTATCAAGACTCTTTGCACAATCAGTCGGTTTCGGAGCGTGAACTGTTACTGTGAGCACTTGTCATCCGTGCTTTGGATGACTACATGCGAACGTAGTTACCTGCAACTTGGCGAGGTTTTCTCGAGCCTAGTGCAGCGTAACTTCCTTACTATGAGCACTTGTCATCCGTGCTTTGGATGACTACGTGCGAACGTAGTTACCTGCAACTTGGCGAGGTTTCGTACGAGCCTGGTGCAGCGTAACTTCTTTGTTATTCAGCTAGGCCTGCTTCTTCGCGCGGGAAGAGCACTCGTAACTCGAACCATCCGTTTTTCGCGTGGACGCTGGCCGTGCCGCCGTATTTTTCGGCGGTCTTGTAAATGCTCTTGACTCCAAATCCGTGGTATCTCGTGTCTTTTTTGGACGTGAAAGGAATTCCTTTGGCGACGGTCAGTGTTTCCCGGCAGCGGTTCTCAATCCAGATGCAAAGAAAGCCCTTTTGGTAGGAGACGGAAAGGCGAATCAGGCGTTGTTCCGGGTCTTCCAGTTGGCTTGCGGCTTCGATGGCGTTGTCCAGGGCGTTTCCAAACAGAGAGCTCAAGTCCATGACGTCCATAAAGTCGAGGGCATGACCGTTTGCGACGCAGGTTAGCTTGATGCCGGCTTTCTGGCAGTGAATGCTCTTCGCCATCAGAATCGTGTCCAGAAAGCGGTTGCCGGTCTTGTTCTGTGTCTCGTAGATGCGGATGTCTTGTTCCAGTTGGTCGAGGTGTGAAAGCTGCGTGCTGGAGTCGAATTCATTTCTTAGAATGGAAATTTGATGCTTTAAGTCGTGGTACTTCTGGTTGACCATGTCGACGGACTCCTGGCTTAGCTTATAATTTTCATATTGAAGGTTCAACATGGAATGCAAGGTGTCGCGCTCCAGGCTGATGAAGGACTCGCACAACAAGGCGTGCTGGCTGTAGAGCAGCCCGACTCCTCCAAGGTAAACCATCGTGCGCAACGTATAGGCATCGGCGTAAGTGGACACGGTGAAGGGAAGCTCCACGGAGGCGAAGCTTAGGCTGCTCACGATGTAAATAAGGAACGCCATGAAAACGGAGCTTGCGCAAGAAATGAGGGAAACTTGCATTTCTTGCAGCTGCATGCGGTGTTGACGCTCGATAAAGTAAAGTGCCGTATAGAAAATGGCAAAAAAAGGAATAAAAATAAGAAGCTGCACGGACGGTTTCCTCCATATGGGGGCGAAGAGCGCCAGATAGACGCAAATCTGCCAAATGAGGGAGACGATGAAGCTCCCGAAAATAAAAGAATATGCGCAATAGGTCAGGCAGCTTGCCAGATTGGTCTGGCATAAAATCAGAAAAGGAATCAGGGTCAATATGGCAAATGCCAGCATGGTAAGGTTAAAGGCTATCCCGTCAAGGAGGGTGGTGGCCTGCATCAAGAGGAAATCTGCAATCAAGAATCCCCACGCGGTAATTGAAAACGCCGCAGGTGTAAAATGTTTTCGGTGCGGGAGGAAATAAATAAAAAGCATGTCACACAGCCAGATGGAAAGCGCGTTAAATATGGGCGGGATGTTGGGGAGCTCGTTACTCATTTTGACACCTCTTTCAGATAATTGTTCAGCGCGTCTAAAAACGCCTTTTTCTTGGCACGGCTGATTTGTACCTCGTAGCTGCCGACGATGGCAAAGTTGCCCTTGAGGCTTTCCACGTGCTCCAGATTGACAAGGTAACACTTGTTACAACGGAAAAAACGGTCGTCCACTTGGCGTTCTACGTCGCGGATGGCTCCCGTGGTGGAAAATTCGCCGTCCTTCGTATAGTAAATCAGCGTGTGGCCTTGTATTTCCACATAATAAATCGCGGAAAGGCGGATTCTTCGCAAGGTTCCCTTTCCGGCAGAAATGCGAAGGAAGGCATCGCCGCGCTTCTGCCTCCGTTTCAGGGCGCGTTCAAGGCACTGGCTGAACGCATAGTAAGATACGGGCTTCAAAACGTAGTCAAGTGCCTCCACGGCGTAGCCGCGAATGGCGTACTGCGGCATGTTGGTAAGGAAGATGATGACGACGCTGCCGTCAATCTCGCGGACGTGCTCCGCTGCAGTCATCCCGTCCATCCTTTCCATCTCGATATCCAGGAGAATGATGTCGAAAGCGGGCTGGTAGTCTTTGACAAGCTTCTCGCCATCGTCAAAATCGGTGATTTCAAATTTTTCCTTGGAATTTGTTTCGTAGTTTTTTAAATGCTCCCGCAAGATGCCCCTGTCGTGCGGGTCGTCGTCCACTATGGCGATGCGAATCATAAAAATTTCCTCCCATGTGCGCTTCATATGTGTGTCTGGCGTACCAACCGTTTGGGATTTCATTTTGTGCAATGAATTTGATTCTCAAGCGGGCGGTACGTTGGCTTCCCCATGACTTGTCGCATGGAACTTGTCGCTTACTTCTTATCCTATTATAAAATGGGGGAAATGGCAAGCGTTATCTGCCGGACTCCCTTTTTTATGTCATAGGAAACTTCGTTCCCTATGACACAAAAATCTTCGGGTGATGCGCACTTCGCGCCTAAGGAAATGGCTGCTAACGCAGCCGCGTTCCGGCGCGAGAGTCCGGCAAGCCGGACTCTTTGTTCTTGTTTTTTTTTGAAAGAGGAAGTATAATGTGTAAACGGATGAAGAGCAGTACCAGAAAAACGTCAGAAAGAGTGAGAGAATGAATAGTGAATTTCAAAAAGGCTTGAAGGATGGGATTCCCATCGCGCTGGGCTATCTTTCGGTTAGCTTTAGCGTGGGGATCATGGCGGTATCCGGCGGGCTCTCTGTGTTTCAGGGAGCCTTGATGAGTTTGACGAACGTGACGAGTGCCGGACAGTTTGCCGGGATTCAGATTATCGCCGTGGGCGGGACGATTTTGGAGTTGATTTTGACGCAGTTCATTATCAATCTGCGTTATGCATTGATGAGTCTGTCGCTTTCGCAGAAATTGTCGGAAAAGATGACATTGTGGCAGAGGCTCGTGGTGGCGTTTGCCAATACGGACGAGATATTTGCCGTGGCGATGAGCCATCAAAAGAGCCTGACATTTCCCTACATGGTAGGCCTGCAGAGCCTGCCGATACTTGGGTGGACGCTTGGCACCATCCTCGGGGCGGTGGCGGGCGGCATTTTGCCAAAATCCTTGGGAAATGCACTGAGCGTGGCGTTATATGGAATGTTTGTCGCGGTGGTGGTTCCGGTGGCGAAAAAGGTGCGTCCGGTGCTAATCGTGGTTATTATTGCCGCGGCACTAAGTTGTGTAATCTATTATGTTCCGATATTTTCGGGGATTTCGGCGGGGATGTCCATCATTATATGTACGGCGGTTGCCGCTGGTTTGGGTGCGGTATTGTTTCCGGTGGAGGAAGAAGGAGAGTAATATTTATGATTTACGTGTATATCGCGGTGATGGCAATCGTGACGTATCTGATACGGATGATTCCGCTGACCGTGTTTCGCAAGAAAATTGAAAACAAATATATCAAGTCGTTCCTATATTATGTGCCTTATACTTGTCTGACGGCGATGACGCTCCCGGCGGTGTTTTATGCCACGGGGAGTCTGGCAAGCGCCGCCGCGGGGATGGCCGTGGCGATTATTCTCGCACTGAAAGAACGCAGCCTGGTGACGGTGGCGGCGGGAGCGTGCGTGACCGTGTTCGTGGCGGAGCAGGTGCTGCATGTGATGGCATAAGTTCCTAAGCAGCGATTGTTTGGCCCGCGTTGGCGCGGCGCTGAATTGCAACCCTAAGCAAGGGATGAATGGAGATGATTGTTATGAAAATGATAGATTTTAATGGATACGAACAGAATCAAAGAATGTATGGCGGGACTGCCGGGAGGAAAATGGGGATTTGCTATGAGGGGAAAAATTATATCCTGAAATTTCCGGGAAACTTAAAAGAACAAGGAATGAAAAATATTCGGCTTAGCTATTCTAACAGTCCGGTGTGTGAATTTCTTGGCTCGCAGATCTATCGGATATTGGGATTCGAAGTGCATGAAACCATTCTTGGCGAGAGAAATGGCAAAGTGGTTGTTGCATGCGGTGATTTTCTGGAAGACGGAGAAATATTATATGAATTTGATAAAATTAAGGTAACGTTTGAACCGCATTTTTTAGATTCCAATGGAAATGAGACAAATGGAGTAGGTGTTGATTTATATGAAGTCCTTATGACAATGCAGGAACATCCTTTTTTAAAGGACATCCAGGGTGTTCAAGAGCATTTTTGGAATATGTTCGTGGTAGATGCATTTCTTGGAAATCCGGACAGAAATAATAGTAATTGGGGAATCATTTTGGGAAAAGATGGGAGAAAGAAAATTGCGCCAATTTATGATAATGGAAATTGCTTGAATTGTAAATGGGACGAAGAAAAGATGAAGGATGTTTTGGCAGATGAAAAAAATGTGGAAATAGAGGCATATAAAGGGCGGAGGTGTATTTTTGAACTAGGCGGGAAAAAGCTAAATCCATATCAGCTTATGGAGAGCATGGAATATGAGGAATGTTCGAAAGCCGTGACAAGAGTGGTTCCTAAGATGAAGAACGCGCATACGGAAATCAATGATCTGATAAAAGAAATCCCGGTTTTGTCTGATGTGCAGAAAGAATTTTATCGTGCGCTCATAAAATGCAGATATGACAAAGTTTTCATTCCCCTTTATAAAAGAATCATAGAAGAAAAGAGGTGCGGATGATGTATATTGACCATACGATTGTGATACCGGAGGATTTTCCAGAGGGACTCAAGAGAGACTTTGCGGAATTGCAGGAATATTATGACGCGGGGGACTGGTTGCAGTTTGACTTGCTTTTCGAAGCCGTGGAAGCAAGTGTCAAGGCATATTACCTGGCGGGAAAAATCAGCCGCGAGGAGTTAAACCTTGTTTTTCGAAGGTACGGGATCGCGTAAATCTTTGGCACCGTCGAATTTTAGACGGTGCCGCCGGTTTTTAAATATAGGATGAATAAATTCAGTAGCTGTTCTACTTGTTGTTCGACAAGGTGTTCTTCACGTTTAAAACGATAATCCTCCATAAGTCCAATTTGCCGAATGAGGGCAAGGTTTAAGTTCATGATAAAATCAAGTGCCTCTTCCGTGGAAATGGAGTCGGAAATCAAATTTTGCGATTTTGCTCGTTCTAGCAATTGCTTCAGAAAACCTCTCATCTGCGAGGTATATGCCAAAAACGATGGCTGTTCCCGGGCAGGGCGGGGCTTGTTGTGCAGGTATGCCTCGAAAAGTGCAAGTAATGTCACGTTTTCTCTCTTTTTAAACACTTCCCGGTAAAGCGCCCGGTGAAAATCCGAAAAAAGGGTCAGTGGATTGGTGTCGGAGGCGAATCCGGACGGCAAAAGCCTTTGTGCTTCGAGGATGCGTTCCTGCAATGCCAGTGCGATGTCCTCGCTGTTTTTAAAGTATTTATATAATGTCACCGTGGAAATGTCCAGTTTGCGTGCAAGCTGTTGGATGTTGAAGTCGTCCATTCCTTGTTGTAAAATCATGTCCCGGGCGGCATCGAGAATTTCGTTTCGCCTTTTTTGGCGTAGTTGTTCAAAATAAGCTGCTTTGTCCATACTTTTTCACCATCATTATAAACTTTCTTACATTAATAAAGTCTCTTACATTATAAAGTCTCTGCATTATAAAGTCTCTTGCATTATAGAGTCTCTTGCATTATAAAAATAAATGAATTGCATTTCTGCTAAAGTATAACAGTTTTTTCTGAATTTGGCAAATGGGGATTGTTACAATTCAGCGCGCTAGCGCGGGCCGAATTGTAACGGGCAACCTGGGTCGTGATAAAATAAGACGAATAATGTCAAAAATGTGCTTGCGGAAAAAGGGAAAATCTTTTATATATTGAAAGAGAACGTTGTTCGGAAAAATCAGAGATGAAAAGGAAAGGAGAATTTCGATGCCGAAAATTAACAAGGTGGTAACGACTGTCTGGTACAACAAGGAGGACATGCATACGTTACGTTATATTTTCCCCGACGCGCGGTTCGTGTATGTTGATTTTTACGATAAGGAAAAGTTGGCCGAGGAAGCGAGGGACGCGGACGTGGCCGTCATCATGGGGGACGTGGACGACTGCCTGCTCGGTGAAAATACGTTGAAATGGATTCATTGTGACCATGCCGGTTTAAACGGTTCCGCGCGTCCGGAGGTGTTTGCCAAGGGTTGCCTCGTGACGGGGGCCGCGGGACGTTCTGCCCCGGTGCTTGCCGAGCATTGTATTTATTTCATGATGCAATACTGTTATCATACGAAGGAACTTCTGGCGGCGCAGGAAGCCTGCCATTGGGGCGTAGAAGGCTCGAATTCGTGGCGTGGGCTTTATGGGCGCACGGCGGGGATCATTGGAATGGGAAATAACGGAAAGATGCTTGCCGACCGTTTGCACGCGTTTGGCATGAAAATCATTGCCTATGACAAATACCCGGTTAAGGGCTTCGATTATGTTTCGCGCAAGCTGGTGGCGACGGAAGGGGACGGGTTGGACACGCTTCTGGAAGAGTCGGACTTTGTCGTTTTGACCCTTGCACTGACGGACGAGACGCGCCATTTGATGAACGTCGAGGCATTTCGTAAGATGAAGAAGGACGCGTTTTTGGTCAACATGGCCAGGGGCGGCATTGTTTGTACTGAGGACTTGATTCGTGCATTGGAAGAAGGCGAAATCGGCGGGGCGGGTCTGGACGTGTGCGAGGAGGAGCCGCTTAGAGCCGACAGCCCGCTTTGGAAACAAAAGAACGTGTACATTACGCCGCATTGCACGCCGCAAGTGCCGCATCGGACGGGACGGAGCCTCGAAATCATCCGGGAAAATGCCCGCAGGTTCGAGGCCGGTGAGCCGATGATGAACCTCTTGCGGCCGGAGATGGCCGTGACGGGGGACGCGCCGAAAAGCGGCTGGGCGAAATTGATGAATTCAAACGTGCCGAAGGAACAAATCGCGAAGATGGATTTGGAGAAGTTTTTGGGAAAACGCGGGTGGACATCGCCGGAGGAATGGATGTGAGGACGCGCCAAACACGTTGGTTTACATGAGTGGTAGTCGTAAGTGAATCATAATAGAAAAGGGTGGAAGAACAAGGTAAGGGGAGGTTCTTCCGCCCTTTTTTGAGAAAGGTTTTCAGTGGAAAATAAGATTGTGAGATTCAAATATTTCTGGTACAATAGAACCCGCAGGAAATATTGGTGAAAATAGGTTGGAGGGATTAGGTCATGGATTGGCCCTTGAATTTTATATCGGAGGAAGATTTGGTAAAATGCATGGTGGTGACGATAGAAAAATATGGCTATGACGAAGTGTTTACTAGAGAAAGAAGAAAATATTTCCATAAGGAAATATTTCGATATGTGGATAATTGTAAAGTTTCGGGAGAAGAGAAAAAGGCTAATTGGGACATGGTTTATTGGGACAAGAAAGGCGTTGTATTGCCGGATGGGGATGTCGTGCATACGGTATGCGTAGAAATAAAAAATAGTTATGATACAATGACTCCGTCGTCAATAAGAAAAACATATATTAGAATGCAGGATCAATTATTAAAAGATGAAGATTCGGCTTGTTTTCTTGTGGAAATTGCCGCTCGGAAACAGCAAAACATAGAGTGGGGAATTGCTTTAAACGAAAAAACGCTTATATCCCATAAGAGAATAAGACGCGTGAGCCTGGATTGTTTTTATGCCATTACGACGGGGGAGGAGTACGCCTTTCGTGTCATGTGCATGGTTCTTCCCGGCGTGATAGAAAAAGTGGTAAAGGGTGGGGGTGAAATTCACATTCCTCATGACACGGTGTTGCAACAGTTGGAGGAAATCGTTGCTTCGCCAGGGAGGAAAATGGATGACATGTCCATGGCTATTGCCATATACATGCTTGGTTTTGACTCCTATCTGGGATTTGAAAAACTGATGGAAAATGACGGAAACGAGGCGGGTAAAGAATGTCTGGACAGGATTGGGTCTTATGAAAAAAGAATGGGCTGAAAATCTGGATTTGGAAAGGGATTGTTGGTGCTGCAATTTTGGGGAGGAACTCCTCCCCAAAGAAGATTGGCATCTGCACGCGGACGTTAGCGTCCGTGCATAGGTGCCAGCACGTCTCTGTATACAGTTGCTAATCCTCATTTTTATATAGGGCATAATAATCGGCTTCCAAATTGTCCATCATCTGCGCGTGCCATCTTTTGGCATCGTCCAATGCCTTGTTGTAAATCAGAGGAGACATTTTTCGTTTAAACAATTCGAGCAACTGCATTTGTTCAATCATTCCGATTTCTTCACCTCGCTCGTCTAAGTAAAAGGCTCTGATTTCAGCCTTTAGCTTTTCTTTCTGTTTGTCGGATAATTTGACTTGTAAGATAGAATCTCTGCGTCCCATAAAAGTTCCTCCTTCATGTACTTTGACAATGGTACTTTCGGATTGCCGCATATCACTGTTGATTGTCATTGTTGCGTGTTACTGGCGAAGTCATGTAACTCGATTTCAAATTTATATTGCACTATTTTTCTGATTTCTGAAATAAATTTGAAAATAATACTTTCCTTATTCTAATATTAATGATATACTGAGAATGGATTTTTCTATTGAGGTATATGAGATGATTCCTTATACGGGAGACTATATTGAGCATGTTGATAAAACCACAAACAGTTTCAAATATTATACATTTACCCCTCATCCTCTGATGCGCGGAGATATGTATAAAATGGATGATTAACTATCCGATTTGTTGAGTAAGGCACACGGAAATGTTGGATTTTTGGAGGGACTTCTTAAATATGCTCCTAATAAAGATACTTTTAGCGAATTGATGTTATTAAAAGAATGCATATATTCCCTGATGATTGACTATGATGGCCCCTCTTTTCAGGATGTACTTGTCAGTCGAGGGAACGATAAAGGAGATATTGCACGAATCATTAATCTTGAACTGGCTTATAAAGCAGCAATGGATAGGACTACTTCAGCCCCAGATTTAAGTGAACTTTGCGGAATTGTATTATGCGGTGATACGGATAGTAAGTCAGTTGATATTAGGGATAAGCAGATATTTTTGTTCGGTGTCAGGACGAATCTCAAATCTTATAACCCTACAGCCCCTGATGCGGTTTTGCCAGTGTTAGCTGATATTTCTGCTTATTTACACAATGACAAAGACACTGACCCATTGATAAAAGCGGCTTTAGCTCATTACCAATTTGAAATAATACATCCATTCAAACAATACAACGGTATCGTTGGGCGGATAATAGTTCCGATGGTATTGCGTAATGTTGCTAGCGAAACATTACCGTTAATATGCTTATCCGAATACTTGCACCATAATAAGAATGAGTATTTTGACTTGCTACGAGCAACGCAGTACAGTGGCGGATATATCCGATGGATCAAGTTTTTCGTAAATGCCGTAGGTGAAGCTACGAAACGATCAGCTCAGTTACTGATGCAGTGTGAAGATATTGTGGTTAAAGATAGAAATCAATTAAAAAATATACAATTATTGTCTAAAAAAGTTTGGCTTGTATATGATTATCTTAAGCTCTTTCCTATGACTAGTATTTCCCATGTTGCAAAGCGGTTGGGATGTTCATTCAATTCAATCTTAAATGCTCTGTGTTAGTTGAGAGAAAATGGCATTGTTACTCAAAAGAGCAATAACATGAGAAATCGTGTTTGGGAGTATGCTTCACTTGTACATCTTTTATTTTAAAAAATCTATATCGGAAATTAATTATAGAGGAATTTAACATTTTGCATAATATTGTAGCAAGGGTGGTTGAATATCGAGTCATAGGCCATTTATGTATACTTGTTTTATGGATTGTGTTAGTACTGAATATAGTAGCTAATTGTTTGAAGGGGATATTATGATAATAGAGAATACTTTTCCGAATTACAACATACAACAATGGAAAGGAACATGCCAAAATAATGAATGGACATTATTATGTGGGGATGCAGGATTAGCATTACAACAGCTGGATGATCAGAGTGTCAATTGTATCATTACATCCCCACCATACTATAATTTACGTGATTATGGAGTAAAAGGCCAAATAGGACTTGAGGAAACAGTCAATGAATATATAAATGCTTTATCAGCAGTTATGGATCAAGCATATCGGGTTTTGAAGAAAGATGGATTACTGTTTTTAAATCTTGGAGATACTTATTATTCAGGAAAAGGTGCCTCTCATGGGAAAGATGAAAAAAGTCATAAACGACGATTTGGATTACGTCCGGTCGATAAAAGTGGTGGATTAGGCATAAATGTTTGTAGGAAGTCAATTATCGGAATTCCATGGCGTGTAGCGATAGAAATGACAACAAGGAATTGGATATTGCGTTCTCCTATTATATGGCATAGAGATAAGGCATTACCAGAGTCAGTTAAAGACAGACCGCATCGTAGTTATGAATATATTTTTATGTTTGCAAAAGATAGAAAATATTATTTTAACCGTCAACCACTTATTGATAAGCAAATTGATGAAGATGTTTGGACTATAATTCCACGGCCTTCTGGGACAAAGATAAACACGGCTCCATATCCAGATGAATTAGTTTCACGTTGTTTGTCTATTGGCTGTCCAAATGGAGGTACAGTGTTAGACCCTTTTGTGGGAAGTGGTACGACAATGAAAGTTTCTTTAAAAAATGGTTATAATGCGATAGGTATTGACTTGAGTTATGAGTTTTGTCAATATGTAATAAAAGAGTTGGAGGACTTATAAATATGTATCTGTCATTAAGTTATATATTAGCTGCTATAAAAAAACTAAATAATGTTCATCCGTTCATAGGAATTACATTCTTGTCTTGTAAACGAAACCAACTTCCAGTAGGTAAAGCTATTGAATATCCGATGGATCAAAATAATAAAAGTTTTATGGACGAAGTTCAAAAGATAATTCCCAATTCAGCATGGTATTATCAGCCGTATAAATCTAATGCTTCTATTAAAAAATGGGTAAAAGAAGATTATGCTTCTTCAGGTTTGCAATCAATTAATACCAGGAGTTTTCAAAAGTGTTTTATACATGAAAACAATTCCAAAATTTGGGGATGGGATGAGAACTATATTTATGAGATTTCAACAAAAATTATAAAAGGAAAAAAAAGAATCCCATTAATTGATTTGGCGATTTGGTGTTTTAAATTTGAAGAATGGGATAATTCTTTTACTTTGGATGATATTGTACAAAAGTTTATTTCTGTATTTCAAATAACGGAACAAGAAATAGAGAGTTTGTTCACAACAAATATTAGTGGGTATCCTAATTGTTCGGTATTTCAAGATGATGTAGTTGAAGCGTCGTTACTAGCAAGCAATTTAGTAGAGCCGCCTGATGCAAAACCAGATGAAGAGGGCACACTTTCTTTTTTAGCATTAGATAATGTAGGACCCTCTGACCATATGGAGATGAATTTGGCCTCTCGACTCAATATTATTACAGGAGATAATGGATTAGGAAAGACTTTTCTTATGGATTGTTCATGGTGGGCTTTAACGGGGACGTGGGCGTCTAATGAAGCAAGACCAAAATATAGTGGAAAGAACTCTAATATAAGGTTTTCTATAGCTGGTAAAATGCAACATACTAAAGAAGTTTCTATAAGTTATGATATTCAAAATTTGATATGGAAAAGAAATGAAAAACAACCTACAATTCCTGGGCTTATTGTTTATGCGTGTGTTGATGGATCTTATGCAGTTTGGGATCCTTCTAAACATTATGGAGTTAATAAAAATTATATTTCTGTTTTTAGTGGTTCTGAGGTTTGGAATGGTTTAGATGGAAATATTGAAGGTCTAATACGTGATTGGGTAAAATGGCAAAATTCTCCAAAAAAATATCCTTTTAATATACTTACTAATGTATTATCTGTGTTATCACCTCCTGATATGGGAAAATTAATTCCTGGAGAGCCAATACGAATACCAGAAGATACACGAGAAATTCCTACAATTATTCATCCATATGGCATTGTACCAATTACAAATTCATCAGCTGGAATTCGTCGTATTGTAACTTTGGCATATCTGATAGTATGGGCTTGGCATGAACACAAAATTTCATCGCAATTCCGAAATATTAAGCCTGATTCAAGAATTGTAATAATGATTGATGAAATAGAAGCTCATTTGCATCCGAAATGGCAACGTACAATATTGCCGGCTTTAATGGAGGTTCAAAAAGTACTGTCAGAAGAATTGGAAATACAGTTTATTTTATCCACACACTCTCCATTAGTTTTAGCTTCAGCAGAATCTGTTTTTAGTCAGGAAATAGATAAATTGTTTAATATGAAGTTATCCTCATCTAGTCAAAATGCAATTTTGGAAGAAGTAGATTTTATTAAATACGGTCAAATTAATGCTTGGTTAACTTCACCTATTTTCAATTTACGCCAAGCTCGTTCAGAAGAGGCGGAAATGGCAATTGAAGAAGCAAAGGCGTTACAATTGACTGAAAATGTAGATTATAAGTCAGTCTTTTGTACTCATAAAAAGTTATTAAACTGCTTGGCAGAAAATGATATATTTTGGCCAAGATGGATATATTTTGCCGAACAGCACGGGGTAGAAATATGATACATGTTGATTTACAACCAGAGCCAAATAATTTTAATACTGATGTACGAATACCAGGGAAACGTTTTTTGGCACGGGTTCCTAATCCATCAGGCAAACAATGGAAAAATAAGGATTATTGGAAAAAAATTTCTACAGATTTATATGTAGCTTATAACGGAATATGCGCATATACAGGATTTTGGTTTTCAAAATCAACAGCACCTGTTTCAGTTGATCATTTTTTGCCTAGAAGTAAAGAGCCTGAAAAAGCATACGAATGGAATAATTATCGGTTAACTACGCAGATTATGAATAGTTATAAGGCTGATAAACTTATTGTAGATCCTTTTGAAATACATAATGGAGATTTTATTCTTGATTTTCCAAGTTGCTTAATAAAAGCTAATCCCAATTTGCCAAGGGAAAAAGCAGATATAATTCAATCAACAATAGATATATTGAAATTAAATAGCAGCGATGATCAAGTACAAGCTAGATGTGATATAATTATAAGTTATGTCAACGAAGAGATTAGCGAGCAATATTTAAAGAAAAGGTATCCTTTCATTGCATACGAGTTGGAGCGACAGAATCTATATGATAAAATAAAAGAAATGGTAAGACCATTGCAAGATATTAAATAAAAATTTGTCGTGGGCTTGACATACGGGTGTCGCGTGTCGTGGGTAACATGGTATCACAATTTCAATAATCGTTCAAGGTCAAATGATTGCCTCGCCCGATTTCTGCTGCCTAGGGCGTATGGATTTTCAATTTGACCAGTTGATGATTTCGAGATGGTGCAGGTGATTAACGGAATCCCCGTTGTGGGAAATCGACATGCTATTGGATAAAGTTGGAAAAGAGTTTCCCCATGGTCCGTTGGAAGTCCAAACCATGGGGAATGTGTTTTTATCACCTGAGGTTGTTTTTATAATCCTTCGCGTCCGGGAAGAATGCCGGCCTGTCATAAGCAATCGGCAGATATTCCTTTCGCCGTGTCTCATATAAGGGTTGCATGTGCGGTTGAATCCGCATCGTCTTCGTGCCGGAGATGAGCCTTCCTTCTTTTACGAAGCCCTCCGGGCGGGCGGACAGCTCTTTTGCCATTCGATTCCGCCATATTTCAAGCTCCCCGTGCCGGTCGGGTTCTCTTGACAAGTCGCGCAGCTCGCCATAATCATTTTCCAGGTCAAATAATTGCTCCCTGCCGCTGCCGGGATACCAGATATATTTTATCTTGCCGTCGGTCACGTAGTGGGAACCGGGTTCGTCCATCAAATTCCCTTCGTGCTGCTGTGCTTCATATCCGCCGTAGCGCATATAATTCAAATGTACGCATTCGCCGTGAATGTATTTTCTAAGGCCGTCCGCTGCGGCTTCCTTACCGCGAAGCAGGTCGGCCAGATTTTCCCCGTCCACGCTGTCGGGAATCGGCAGTCCGGCCAGTCCTAGAATGGTGGGCATGATGTCGTGCCAGCCCACGGGTTGTTCTAAAACTTGGGCACCGCGAATGCCCGGGCCGAAGATGAGGAACGGAATATGGACTGCCCCTTGCCAGGAACGGGACTTGTGCATGCAGTAGTGGTCTCCCAGCATTTCGCCGTGGTCGGAGGTAAATATGACGTATGTGTTCGGCATCCACACCAATCGCTCCAGAATACGGCCAATTTGCACGTCCATGTGGCTGATGCAGCCATAGTATCCGGCCTGCGCCGTCCGAAGTTCCTCGCCCTGCAAATTTACATAGCAGGATGTGGTGTCACCGTTGCTTATGGGTTTCACGTCATAATCCGCAATATACGGCGCATCGACATGGTTACGGTCATAGTAACGATGAAAATATTCGGCCGGCGGATTGAGCGGCGTGTGCGGCTCCATGTATCCGACGAAAAGCATGAACGGCCTGGAAGAATCCCGGGTGTCTAAAAATTCCAACGCGCGGTTCGTGGTCCACGTGGTATGGTGAAAACGTTCTTCGAGTTGGAACGGCGCGGCCACGCGGGAATTTAACGCGGTGCCGTTTGCCAGGTAGTCGTCGGCATCCCTGGGGAGCTCTTCGTGCAAATAGTGGTAAAAAAAGTCGGCATCCTTCCGGTCACTGGTAATATCACCGGGCTTGTAATACTCAAAGCCATAGGGATGCGTGAAGGGATAGGTGTGCATGGTACGGCCGACTAACGCCGTCTGGTATCCTCCGCGTCCCATTTCCGTCGGGAGCGTCGTCTCAAGCGGGAGATAGGGGATTCCCAGATTGTCCATGACGCCGTGGTGCTCCGCCTTCTGTCCGGTCAGCAGGGAAAGCCGCTGCGGGATGCAAACGGGGCAGGTGGAATAGGCACTGGTAAATCGGGCTCCCTGATAGGCGATGCTGTCAAGGTTCGGGGTATAAAGCCCCTCCCGCCGTCCTGAAATTCCGACACAGTCGGCTCGCATCTGGTCGGTATGAATTACGATAAAGTTTGGTCTTCTGTCCATTGATGTTCTCCTTGGGGTTTTTTATGTTACGGCATCTTTTGAAAATGGCGTGTCGTCTGGCGGCAATGTCATTTTCGAAAGATGCCGAATGAAATTTTGTTTTGTACAAAGGCCGTATCAGGCGGCCGCCAGCTTGCGCTTTTCGGCGATTCTCTTACGAATGTTTTTCTGCTCGATGAATGTCACCAGCATGAATGCCGCCAAAAGCAACATCGTGTTGATAACGGAGCTGGTATTGGACTCCACCTGCATGACGGAAAGTCCCTGGTTTAATAAGCGCAGTGCCACCACCGCGGATACCGTACCGACAATCGTATTGGAATAGAGTGCCAGGATTCGGCCGACCAAAATGGGGGTCAAGGCCGTAAACACCTTTTCCATGGAACCCATGTTCAAGGGCGCCTCCACCGTTCCGATATAAGAGGCCTCGAAAATGCTCGAAATTCCAATCAGCGCGCCGGCCAGCGCATAGGTAATCACAATATTTTTTTCAATGTCAATCCCCGCATTTGCCGCGATGGAAGGCGAGGCGGATGCCGCGCGGTAGTTGTAGCCAAACTTGGAATAATTCAGCAAAAAAATCATAAGGGCCACGACCATCACGGTGATTACGATGATGAAGGTGGAATCCGAGAGCATGGCAAACTCGCTTCTCCCATAGAAATGTACGCCCTCCGGGTATAATTGAAATACGACGCATTCATAAATCAGCATCATGCCAAGGCTCAGTATCATGGGGGCAATCTTTGTTTTTACGAACATAAAGCCGACCAGGGTTCCGGAAACCGTTCCGAGTGCCATGCAAAGCAGCAAGGTGGGAATGACTCCGAGCCCCAGTGCCATTGCCAGATTTCCCCCGATGACGCAGGCAATCAGCCGCTGCGCGCCGAGTGACATGTCAATGCGCCCGGCACCAAGGTTCAGCGACATGGCAAGGGCGGCACAGATGGCGATGCCACAGTTTTTGACGAAGGTGACCGCGTCCAGCATGTTGCTCATCAAATGCCCGCCGGTCGCGGCCAGGCAGATGAGTTCCATCACCAGGTACATGGCCGCTGGAGGCAGGAGTACGACTCCTGTTTTCTTCATAAACATAGGTAATTGTTTTTTCATGATCATTCATCCAATCCGTTTCTCTTTAGAACTTCACTGTATTCGCTGGCATCCGCCCAATCTTGTAGCCCCTCGTAATTGATTTCGGGATTCAGGGCATAAATCATTTCCTTGATGTCATCGACGCGGTAAGTGTAATGTACGCCGTCCGTGTCAATATCCTTTGCCGTCTCGTAGCTTTCCTTGCCGAGGCAAACCCATTTGCGGGTGAATAATGTGGCACCGCTTCCGTTTTCCGGCGAGATTTTATCTAGGTCCCCGTTCAGGGAATTGTAAATCAGGGCGAACAAGAGGCCCGCGTTGGAGCTGTTCGACAAGGATGCCGCGTTCAGTGTGGAGTTGCCCGTAGAATCCTCCGTGTTAAAGCTGTTGAAGGTGGATTCCGAGGGAGCCGTCTCGGTAATCAGCTTGATGTCCATGCCAAATGCCCTTTCCACGTTGTCAATCGGGGTCAAGAAATCCGCATAGAGGCCGGCCGTGTCAATTACTACGTCGTATTCCCCGTCCTTCAAAACGCTGTACATGTCGTCTGTCCGGGTCTGGGAGAGCGGCACGATGCAGATTTTCACGTCTCCGCCCGTGGATATCTTGGTGATGCTGTTGCTTCTTGCCAGGTCTTCTACGTCCGCGTCATAGGTTAGGTCGTACTTGTCTTTCAATACCTCCAGAACACCGGCCGAGGCGGAAATGTGTCCCACGTTTCCATAGATGGACGCGCCGGTAAAGAGGACGACGTTGTGGGATTCTCCGTCATCTAAAATATATTCCGTCAATTGGCCGTATGTCTCTTTTTTGGATTCAGGGTTTACGGTCACGTTTCCGGCAAAATTGTCATAATCGGAAAAATCCGCATCGGAAATGTCCATGTTGATGGCATAGAACATTCCCAGTTCCCGACATTTGGCTAATGCCGGTTCCACGCCGTCGATATTGGTGGTGGCCAAATCCATGACGGCCTCCGCGCCGCTGTTGTAGGCGTTTTCAATAAAGGAAAGTACCGCGTCCGTATCCGAAATCGCTTCGGAGAAAATGAATTCCACATTGAATTCCGGCCCGAGGTAGTCCTTGTAATAATTTTGGGTACAGATGTTGGCCGTATTATAATTGGAAAATATGACCGCGACGGTATGCTTTTTCAAGCTTTCCGGCTCATCGGCATTTTCGTTTCCATCGCTTGGAGCGTTTGCGTTCCCGCCGCCACTTGTGCCACATCCGGATAACAACCCGATGACCAGTAAAAGCACCAGCATCATGCCGCCGATTCTTTTTGCGATGTTACCCGCGTTTTTTCTTACATGTTTCATTTCTTGCTTCATTTCTTGTTTCATTTCTTTTCCTCCTTGGTTTGTTATATTTCCCGGGCGGGTATTCTGCCCGTACGTTCGATGGACAACGCGATAATTACGATAAAGCAAATCCCCCGGATGGCCTGGATGATGGTGCTGGAAACACCGACCATCAAAAGGCCGCTGTTTAATACGGATACAAGCAGCGAGCCGATAATCGCGGCGGAAATTTTTGACTTCGCGCCGCCGCTGACCGGCATGCCGGCCAATACGATTGCCAGCATCACGTCCATGTTTACCGCCGTGTTCGTGGTGGTTCCAATGGAGCCGCTGCGCATCAGGGTCAGCAAGCCTCCCAGCCCGGCCGCGATTCCGGCGATGACAAACGCCACGAGCAGCATGCGGTTGTAGTGGATGCCGGTCTGGTTCGCACAATTTTGGCTGGAACCGATGAACTTTAGCTTTCGTCCCAATGCCGTGCCGTTAAAAAGTAACAAGCAGATGACGTAAAATATCACGAAAATAATCAGCGGCGCATTGGCGTTTTGCGCGTCGTTTGCGAAAGAATAGGGAACCTTCGCCGAACTTTGTCCGACCAACAATGCTTTTTGGCATGCCATTAAAAGATTCATCACGATTAGCGTCATCATCATCATATTGACCTTGAAATAAATGCTGAACAGACACGTTGCCGTCATGATTCCTACCGCGACGGCCAGCATGACCAGAATCATCAGGACATAGGAGCCCGTCGCATGAAATGCCATGATTCCGATGATTGCCGATACGGCGGACGTACCGCCCATGGCCGTGTTGATATTTCCGGTACTGAACACGAAAATGGCTCCCGTGCTCAAGATGCTTACAATAAGTGACTGGTTCAAAAGTGTCTTGACGTTTCCCAGGGAAAGAAACCTGCCCCGGGTCATGGCCGTAAAGACCACGCATAGGAGTACCAGCAGAAAAATCGGCATATATTGTATCAGCCTTGTGACATCCACTTGTTTTTTCGCTTTTGCCTTTTGTTCCATTTCTTTTCCTTTTCCCCTTTCTCTTTGGCGTTCTATTTTTGCCCGGCCGCAATACCCCGTAATTTGCCGTGGGGAATCGCACTACCGCGGGCATCGCCTTCGGGCGATATGCCGGGTTAGATGATGTATTCGATTACATCTTTTTCTGTTATATTTTTACTGCGCAGGTGGTCGAACTCCGCGGAGATTTTCCCGTCCTTCATAATGAGGATGCGGTCGCTCATTCCCAACAGCTCCGGTAATTCTTCGCTGATGAGCAAAATAGATTTTCCGGTCTTTTTGATTTCGTAAATCAGGCGGTACATTTCTGCCTTTACGCCAATGTCCACGCCACGGGTCGGGCAGTCCAAGACCAGTACGTCCGTGTCTTTTGCAATCCATTTTCCGAACACGACCTTTTGCTTGTTACCACCGGAGAGTGCCCGTACTTCTTGCCTTTCGGACTGGCATTTGATTCGCAGCGAGTCAATTTGCTCCTGCACGTAACGCCGCTCCTTTTTTCGGGAAATGAATGGCGCCGTTCCCAGGTTCTTTTGATATCCGGTGCTGGAAATGTTGTCGTATATGGAGGCGCCAAGGGCCAGGGATTCTTTGTCCCTGTCTTTGGACGTATATCCGATTCCGTTCTTTACGGCCTCCGCCGAATTTCGAATGATTTTGCCGTCGATTCGCACTTCTCCGGAGCATATCGTCGCCAGGCCGAACACGGTTCTTCCCAGCTCGTGCATGCCGCACTGGGAAAGCCCGCCGATGCCCAGAATTTCTCCCTTATGCAGTGTCATGGAGAAATTTGTCAGTCCGCCCAGCGTGGTGACGCGGTCTACGACAAGCTTCGCTTCGTCAAGATAGCCGTCCTTGTCAGTGCGGTAATAAGAGCCGCTTATTTCCCGGCCAATCATCAGCTCCCGAATTTTGTTTTCGTCAAATTTGGACTTCTCCATGTTTTGAATCAGCTCCCCGTCCTTCAATATGGTCAACGTGTCGCAGTATTCTATTAATTCGTCCAAATCATGGGAAATCAAAAGCACGGCTTTTCCCTCGGCCGCCAGTTTGCGTATCAGGCGATATAAAATGTCCCTGCCGCTTTGGGAGAGCACGGTGGTCGTTTCGTCCACGATGAAGATGTCCGGGTTAAAACGAATGGCCTTGGCGATTTCTACCAGCTTGCGGTCCTGCATGTTCAGCGTATAAGTCATGGCGGCGGCATGGATATCGCTGGCACCGATTCCGTCCAGTGCCTCCTGTGCTGCTTTTGTCATGGCGGCCCGGTCAATAATTCCGTTTTTGCGAAACAACGTTTCTTGTCCTAGGAATAAGTTTTCCGCCACGGTTAACCGTTCTATCGTTCCCGCTTCCTGGACGATGATGCCGATATTGTTTTCTTGCGCGTGCAGGACGCTCTTTGGCTCCCAGGGCTTTTCGCGCAAGGTCATGGTACCGGCGGAGGGCCTATGGATTCCGGCGATGATGGCGGTGAGCGTGGACTTCCCGGAACCGTTTTCTCCAATCAGCCCCCGAATCTCTCCGCCGTACACGGACAAATCTACGTTTTTTAGGGCTTTTGTGATTCCGAAATCTTTGGAAATTCCATGGCATTGCAGTATTGATTTTTTTCCTTCCATACTTTTTTCCTCTTTGTTTTTTTGTAGTGATTTTGACAAAGTGTACAATTTTTATTGGAAATTTTACTTCTGTTTGTTCATAATAGCATTCTTTTTGATGACGTGCTGTTATAAAAGTATGAAAACTATTATACAATTGCCTTGTTTTGAAAATACGCAACAATGTAATTGAAATAGCAATGATATAATAGTAAAATGTAAAGAAAGGAAAAGCCAAAGGAGGAAGGGACGTATGAATGTTTCAAACTTGCAGGTTGAAAACAAATATGAATTTTTTGCCGAATTGCTTTCCAGCTGTACGAATTTATCTTATATGTGTCTGGATGCGGATTTTTTGCTTGTATATTCGAATGCAACGGATTCTGTATCCCTGCAACGTCTGTTTTTTATGGATGCTTGCTGTAAGGAGTATTTGTGCTCTCTTGCGGCGGACTTCCGGGAACTTTTGATGCTGACTACCGGCCGGGTTTTTAAGTGGATGATTGTGTGTTCGGGAGAAAATGAGAAAAGCCGCTATTATCATGTAATCGGCCCGATGATGGAGACGGATTATCATTATCAAAACGCGGAAAAAATTTTGCAGGGTACCTGGTTGTCGCGGGAGGATTTTTTGACGTTGAGCCAATATATCAACACATTGCCCATCATGTCCCCGATTAATTTTTATCAGTACGGGATGATGTTATATTATTGCGTGAATGGAAAGAAAACCTCCTTAAGTGACATTGTGTATTATGAGTCTTCCGACCCGCTGCCTTTTGATGAGGCCAAAGAAGAACTGGTGGTGCTGGAAAAGGCCGCAGAGCAGGGAAATCGGCCATCCTGGGTTATGGAGGAGCGGAAAATGCGCTACTTGGAGGAGGGAAATTTGAAATTTTTTGAGGATTTTCATGCACTTTCCTCCGTCGACATTCACTTCCAGTATGCCAATGACGATTTGTTTCATCAGACGAAGATCAATATCATCATTTCAACGGCACTGTGTTGCCGGGCGGCGATGCGCGGCGGCCTTGCCCCGGAAATCGCTTATCCCTTAAGCGGCTTGTATATCCGCAGCGCGGATCATGCCACGAACCATTCGGAATTGCAAAAAATTCACAATACGATGTTAAAAGATTTTTCCCAGCGCGTGCACAAGCACAAGCTGAAGCAAGGAATGTCTTTGCAGGTCAAGCTTTGCCATGATTATATTCAGATGCATGTTACCGATTCGCTGGATTTGGACACGCTTGCGGATGCCGTAGGGTATTCCAAGTATTATCTTTGCCACAAGTTTCAGGAGGAAACCGGCATGACGATTCAAAAGTACATTCACCAGGAACGGATGGAATACGCCAAGCAGCAGCTGCGCCTGACGAAGGAAAACGTTCAGGATATCAGCGACCGATTGCATTACTGCAATCCAAGTCATTTTTCTTCCCGCTTCCGGGCGTACACGGGAATGACGCCGAAGGAGTATAGGGAAAAGAATATCCAATAGGTGTCGGCTTCGGATAAATGGAAAAAATTCATTGCGTATCAGGCGTTTTTTGGACACAATGATAATAGTCGTTGAAGCTGGAGGAAAAGCGGATGTATTTTGAAAAAATAGAAATCGAAAATTTCAGGTCAATAGTAAGTATGGAATTAAATTTCAAGCCGGGAGTGAATTTGCTTATAGGTGACAATGGGGTGGGGAAAACCTCTATATTGGATGCAATTGTCATTGCGTTGGGTGGCTATCTAAATGGGGTAAACGGAGTTTCCGCGAAAAATATTGTCATGGCAGATGTAAGGCTTAATACAGTGAATGTGGGAAGTGTGTCTACGAGTATCCAATATCATACGCCGGTAAGAATAGGTTGTGAATTGAACGTGGACAATCAGATTTATAAATGGGAGAGGATTCGCGAGGATGAATCGCCTAGGCGAAATACGAAAATCGTTAAAAGGGACGGAGATATTTCAAGATATGCGAAAGAGATTACCAACGACGTTGCACAAGAGCTACCGGTTTTCAGTTATCAGAGCTCTGTTCGTGCATCACAAACCCGGCGGGGGGATTTTGGCGCGAAAATGAAGAAAAAGATGGATGACAGAAGGTGCGGATATTTAGGGTGCTTGGATTCTGTTCTTGATTTGAAGCGGGTAAAAGAATGGTGCTATGAGATGCAGAGAGTTGAGTTCGAACAAGAAAAAAAGATAGCGGAGTATGAGCAATTTAAAGAAATCGTAGGTACCGTCATGCAATGGATGAGCGAACTGAAAGAAGCTCCGAAAGTGTATTATTCAAGACAACATCGAGATATTGTTTATGCGGAGAAAAATGAGGTGTTGCCCATATCGTGTCTGAGTGCGGGGTATCAGTCGGTATTGTGGATGGTAATGGATATTGCCTATCGCCTGGCCACCCTGAATCCGGGAAAAATGAATTTAAATGAAAGCAAAGGCGTGGTTCTGATTGACGAAGTGGATATGCATTTGCATCCAAAGTGGCAGTGGAATGTGATTAAGACTTTGGAAAAAACGTTTCCGAATATTCAGTTCATTATTGCGACGTATTCTCCCATAATTATTTCTTCATGTAAAAGGGGAAATTTGATTTTGATTGATGGTGAGCAAAAAGTAACTTATTTAAAAAATGCGTATGGTTATTCGGTTAATGATGTTCTTGAATTATGTCAGGGGAGTTCGGACGTTTTGAAAAATATCAAAGTGACGAGGGAAAAAATTGACGTCGCGATAGCGGAAAATGATTTTGATAAAGCGATCCGTCTTTTGGAGAACATGATTGAGGAATATGGACTGGACAATACGGAAGTCATAAAGGCAAAAACGGAATTGGATATGGAGAAGTTCTTGGAAGAGGAAATATGACATGATATACATTAGCAAACAAAAACCAGATAAAGAAATTTTGGATAAAATTGCGGAAATAAAAAATTCTTCAGAATGGAAGCGGGCGGAAAATGGAGATACAAAAGCAATACGTCAATGTTTTGACAACTTGCCGAAAGCGCATATCAGGAAAAGAATATTGCAGGAATAGCATTGTCTATGTGCATATTGTATGCGGCGAATCAATGATAATCCGCTTTACACAACGATAGAACACTGGTTTCCGCTTAGTAAGGATAAAGAACGGGCATTGGACTATAACAATATGATTGGAGTCTGTAGAGGGGGCGCATCTTCTGATGATGTGGCAGAGGGGAATAAACGTGAATTATGTTGCGATGCTTATAAAGGCGACGAAGAAATTACAATAAATCCGTTAAACCCGGCACATATGAAATTGACTAAATATACAAAGGACGGGGTGATATATACGTCCAATCCTAAATTGGACGAGGACATAAAAGAGAGGTTACGATTAAATGGCGTGTTTCATTCTGACGGGAGCTTTAAATGTGATACGACAACGGGATTGGTGAAAGGCCGCAGAGATGCATATCAGAAGAGCAGGATGATTATCGAGGTGCTTGATCGAAAAAGAAAGTTAACGTCAGCTGCTGTCAGGAAACAAATCGATAAGATGGAACAAGCGGAAATGAGGGAAGAATTTGTCGGTGTTGTTGTTTTCTTTTTGGAAAGAAAGTACAAATCATTGGTGAGTCAAGGAAAATAGGATGAAAAAAGTGATTTCCCTTGCATTTACTTTAAAATAGTGTTAATATAGCATTAATACAATTAACGGTGCGTTAATACATAAATGGCATTCTTGGTAAAGGAATGAAGAGACGGGCTGGCTTATGTGGGAATGTCTTGTACGGCGCGCAGAAGGAGGAGCTATGTTACAGACGGCGGAGATTTTTCAAAGTGGAATGATGTTGCAGCGGGAGAAGCCGATTACCGTGTGGGGGACGGCAAAGCCAAACGCACAAGTGACGGTGGAGATTCAAGGGCAGAGCGCGCAGGCGAAAGCGGATGAGAGCGGGGCGTGGAGCGTGTCCGTTCCGGCACTTGTGGCATCGGCATCAGAGACGATGACGGTCAAGGCGGGAGACGAGGCACTCGTGTACGAGGACGTGGCGGTCGGCGAGGTGTGGCTGGCCGGCGGGCAGTCGAACATGGAATTCGCGATGCGCTATGAGAAGCATAAGGCGGAAGCACTTGAGAATTGTGAGGATGCCCGGGTTCGTTTTTATGACGTGCCGGAGGTTTGCTATGACGGCCAGCGCGAGGAGTTCGACTATAGCCGGATGGCCGTTTGGCGCAAGGCGACGAAAGAGGATTTGGATTATTTCAGTGCCGTTGGATATTATTTCCAGAAAGAGTTGGAGAAGACGTTGGACGTGCCGGTAGGTATCGTCGGATGTAACTGGGGCGGCACGACGGCCAGCGTGTGGATGTCAAGGGAGACGTTGGAGCGCGTGGGCGAGCCGTGGATACGGTGGTTCGAGCAGAAATGCGAGGGGCGCGACATGGAGGCGTATTGGAAGGAGCAGCATGGTAATCCGACGAACGACCAGGGGAATCCGTTCAACCAGTTTTCGGAAATGATTATGCCGAGGACGCTGAGTGACGAGGAAGTGAAACGGTTTTTTGGCGCCATGCAAGCCAACGCGCCGGAGGGCGTCGATATCGCGGAAATAATGGCGAACATGTTAGATGCCAAGACGTTTCCAAGCTGCCTTTACGAGCACATGGTAAAGACGATTGCGCCTTACGGGGTTCGCGGCATCCTTTGGTATCAGGGGGAAAGTGATGATGACGTGCCGGGCATGAATGTTTTGTATAAGGACATGCTGACGGGCGTGATTGGTGATTGGCGGGCATTGTGGGGCGAGGAATTGCCGTTCTTGTTCGTGCAGCTTCCGGGTTATGAAAGATGGCTTATGAATACGCAGAAGAATCATTATCCGGTGATTCGCAAGTGTCAGGAAGACGTGGCGAAGACGGTCAAAGGCACGCACCTTTGCTCCATCGCCGACGTGGGTGAGGAGTTTGACATCCATCCGAAGGATAAGAAGACGGTCGGGGAGCGTTTGTCCTTGTTGGCAAGGCATTACGTGTATGGAGAGGATATTTTGTGCGACGCGCCGGTGGCGAAGGAGGCCGTGCGGGATGGCAGGCAAATCACGATTACGTTTGAAAATGCCGGAGCCGGATTACATATCAAGGATGAGGAATTGTCCGCGATGCGGGTCATGGTGGAAGACGGGTCTGCATTTTTCAACGGGGAAGATGAAGCGGAGGCGGAAGGAGTCACGTTTACGGCAAAGGTGGACGGCGACAAGTTGGTGCTGACGTTGAAGGAGGAAACGGATAAAAAGGTGAAGGTGGCGTTTGCCAGAACGAGCTGGTATCTGGTGAATTTGTACAATGAGGCGGACATACCGGCGATACCGTTTGAATTTGTACTGTGACAAGATTTATCTCAGTCGGAGAAGACTGTTTCGCCGAATGAAAAGGTGCCGCATCAAACCGGTTTAAAGCGAGGGTTTGGTGCGGCATTTCCTATGGTGCGCCCTAACGGCGCGCGTTTCGTGGCAATTTACACACTGTTTCGCTTCAGCAGCGTGGTTCTTATTTCAATATTGTAGGTCAGGGTGTCCCGTTCCGTGATGAGCTGGACGAGGCGGCCAACCGCCGTTTTTCCCATAAAGTGGGTCGGCGCGTTGATGGTGGTTAGCGTCGGCGTGACGAACTCACAGAGCGGCAGGTCGCCAAACCCGATTACGGCGATATCCTCCGGGATACGGTATCCGCACTCCTTCAGGGCGGTAATCGCGCCGATGGCAATTAAGTCGTTGTCCGCGAAATAGCATGGCGCGGGCTCTTCCCCGGATTCAAGGATTTCCTTCATGTCGGCATAGGCACCCTCCTGGGACGGGGAGAGGGCATGGACCACACAGCGTGCCCGGGACATGCCATTGGTTCGAATCGCCTTGTAAAACCCCTCAGAGCGCTCCTGAAAATTGTGGGTGGGATAACTGGAGCACAAGTAACCGGGCTGTGTCTTTCGCTTGGAAATCAGGTGGCTCGTGGCGAGGAAGGCACCCTGGGCGTTGTTGATTTTGACACAATCATAGTCCAACATTTCAAAATAAGAGTCGAGAATGACAATCGGCAGTTCAAAATCTGAAAAATAGGAAATGGAGGTGTCGTCCATTTCAGTGGCCAGAAGGATGATGCCGGAAAATTGAGAGGTCTTTATATTGTATAACTGTTCTTCTAAATCTTCATCTTCGTATACGTATCGGATTACGAGGTCGTAATGTTCCCTTTTACAACCAATGCTTACGCCGTTGGACAAGGCAGAAAAGAAAGCGGTGTCGTTTCGGATGACGGTGCCGCTTTTGTGATAAATGACGAAACAAATCGTTCCTTGGGGAACGGTGCTGGAAACTGCCTTTTTCTGAAAATCATAGCCATATTTATGTGCGGCTTCCAATACTCTCTTTCGCGTGGTCGTGCTAACTCCTGGTTTATTATTAAGTACGATGGAGATGGCAGCTTCAGATAAATTAAGTTTCGCGGCGAGCTCTTTTGCTGTGATTGACATAATTTTCCTCCTAAAAAACGAAATTTTTTGTGTAAAATGTAAAAATATAAACTGCTAAAACAAGAGGAGATTTACTAAAAGTTGAGATTAGTATATCAAATTTAGTAAATCTAGTCAATAAATACTTAATTAAATATTCTAATTTAGAAGAAAAGGATTTAATATGGGACATACCAAGACAAGAGGAGAAGAAAGGCGGGTGAGGAGCTAAGATATGAGTGTGAAGATTGAGCGTTCGACATATTTTAAAGACGTTTTGAAAATGCCGGGGCTTTCGGGCAGGGAATACATGGTGGGTCTGCCGGACGGGATGCCGGGAATCGATTTGGAAAAAATGACGTTGAAGGAAATCGGCGATGTCGCCGGATGGGATGCCGATTCCATGGCGGACGGACTTACATATCTTATGGAAAAAGCATCGGCGGAAAACATTTTTTATGATTATTGGGACGAGGAAGAACGGCGGCAGCATCCGGAAAAGAGAGAGACCGGCCTGGCAGTGTTTCTGACCGGGGAAAAAAGCAAGTTCATCATCCTCGTTGCGGGCGGCGGTTATAGGATGGTTTGTTCTCTGGTAGAATCATATCCTTATGTGAAGCGGCTGAATGAAATGGGATATTCCGTGTTCGTACTGAAATATCGGACGTATCCATATGCGGCGATGCCCGGACCGATTGAGGATTTGGCCAGGGCGGTATCGTATATTACAAGCCACGCAGGGCAATTTAATGTTGAGGCAACAAACTATGCCCTTTGCGGTGCCTCGGCGGGGGGACATCTGGCGGCAGCCTTTGGGACAAAAAGCCTGGGGTACCAAAAATATGGAGTCGAAAAACCATCGTGCTTGTTTTTGGCTTATCCGTTCATCAGCTATATGGACATAGGGCGGACAGATACGGTGAACCGCATGCTGGAGCGGGCGTTTGGAGAACGAATGCATGATGAGGATTTGTGGAGGCAGTATTCCATCGAGGAACAAGTGGACGAGCAGTACCCGCCCGTATTCCTCTGGCAATGCGTGGGAGACCCGGTGGTGCCGTCGTCTCATTCCAGAATGATGGCGGAGGCGTTGAAAGAGAAACAGATCCCTTGTCAATATGAGCCGGTGGAAGGCAATGTCCACGGCTGGGGAGTGGCGGATCACACGTCGGCACAAGGATGGCTTTTGCGGGCAGTAAGGTTTTGGGAACAATGCGCACGGGATGGGGGTGGAAAATAAAAGCGCGCGAAAAAGATATACAAAAGAAAGCTAAAAATGAAAAAGTGAGAATCAAAGGAGAATGGAAAAATGAAAAAGAGATTAATGGCAATCTTGTTGACGGTTGCATTGATGTGCAGCATGCTCGCGGGCTGCGGAAGCGACGCGGGTGACGAAGGAAAAGTGGGAGAAGACGGCGAAAAATTAAAGGAAATAACGCTTGTGAACACGACGCAGGATTATGACGGCTCGCCGTTCGCGGGCGTGAGCTGGCTTAGGCTGCTCACGAGATGGATGACGCATGGAACGTTATTTGGCGCGTTCCCCGGGGCGACCCTGGATGAGTTGCAACCCAGGATTGCCAAGTCCATCACGATGGTGGACGAGGTGACGGCGGAGATAGAACTGTTTGACTATGTCACGGACAGTGCAGGAAACAAGATTGACGCGCATGACGTGGTATTTTCCTATGAGACGGCGGCCACGTCGGGAAACTTCAGCCCGAAGCTGTTAGGCTCCATCGCGTCGATTGAGGCGACGGGCGACTATACGCTGAGGCTTACCGCGGCAAATAAAAGTAAAGGGACGATGGAATTGATTGTCACCAACATACCGATTACCAGCCAGGAATGGTATGAGGGCGCAGACGAGTCGGAAAGAACGATGAATCCGGCGGTAACGGGTCCGTATAAGATTCGCTCCTTTACGTCGGGCGGAACCATCGTATTCGAGAAAGTGGAAAACTTCTGGCAGACAGATGAATCGATGAAAGCGGACATCGACAAGCAGCCGTTGGATGTTATTAACGCGGTCGTGATTACTGAGGGATCACAGAGGGTAATCGCCCTTGAAAATCAGGAAGTAGACGTTTCCTTTGTTGACACGTCGGACATTCACCGTTTCCTGAACGATGACGGTACGGCCGCAGATGGTTGGATGGTCAAGGCCATTCAGGATATGCCGCAGCTTTTGTTCTTTAACGGTTCGGAGAATTCCGTGTTTAAGGATAACGAGGAACTTCGCCAGGCGATTGCCTACGCGATTGACTCCCAGGCGGTTCGCCTCGGCGGGGGAGTGCCGGATGGAATCGGGGAAAACGTGAGAACCGTCGGCAACTCGACGTTGGGCGGTTATAATACACAATGGGATGAGGAAGACTACTATGATTATGACCCGGAGAAGGCAAAAGAACTGCTTGCCAAGGCGGGGTACGAACCGGGGGAATTGACGCTTAAAGTGATGACACTTACAAATTCGGGCATAACTTCGGCAGCCGCGGTCGTACAGAGCAATTTGAGTGACGTGGGAATTAATATGGAAATCAATTCTTATGACCAGGCCTTGTTTAACACATATATGTATGATTCCACGCAGTGGGACATGATGATATACGCCGTGCCGAGCCAGAACGGTTTGATTACGGATTTGTGGCTGAACGCGTTTGACGCGAGGTCGTTTGAGCAGGGGACGATGAACTTTGTGGAGGACGAGCATTTGCAGGAGCTTTTGGTGGCGGCCTCGGAGGAGTTCACGGAAGAGAGCATTGATGCGTTCCATTATTACTTAAAAGACCAGGCATATGTGATCGGGCTTTATAATTCCGTGCAGTACTATGCCGCGCAGGACGGCGTGGAAGAGATGGGGCTGGACGGGATGCAGGCCGCGGTGCCGACGCTGTACAAGCTTGCGGATGATTATGAAACGGTGGTAAGTCAATAATCAGAATGAAAATAGGAATAAATGCATTATCGGTTGAGGCAAGAACGGGCCGATAATGCGTTTGTTCTGGAGGTAGACTTATGATTAAATATATTTTAAAAAGAATCGTGTTGATAATACCGATTTTATTGGCAGTGGGCATTATGATTTTTACCCTGATGTATTTCGTTCCCGGCGACCCGGTTTCCATCGCCTTGGGAAATAGCGCGACACAAGAGGAAATCGAAGCCATCAAGACCAGCAAGGGTTTGAACGACCCATACATGGTTCAGCTGGGGCGGTATCTCGGGAACCTCGTGTTTCATCTCGACATGGGAACGTCTTATAAGACCAACATGCCGGTGAGCATGGAGCTTTTGAGCCGCTTCCCGAATACGATGAAGATAGCGCTTTCCAGTATCGTGCTGACGATGCTCATCGGAATTCCGATTGGCATACGTGCCGCGATCAAGGCCAATACGTTCGAGGATCGTTTGTCTATGTTCGTTTCCCTGCTGGGTACGGCACTCCCCAATTTCTGGATGGCGTTATTATTGATATTGTTGTTTTCCGTCACGCTGAAATGGTTTCCGTCAAACGGCGACAAATCGTGGAAATATTTCGTGTTGCCGGCGATTTCCAATTCGATTGGCAGTATCGCCATGATCGCACGTCAGACCAGAGCCAGCATGCTGGAGGTCATTCGATCAGATTACGTGGTGACTGCCAGGGCCAAGGGCGTGCCGGAGCGGAAGGTTATTTTGGGACATGCGCTTCCGAACGCGTTGATTCCGATTATCACGGTCTGCGGAGGGAGCTTCGGCATGTTGCTTGGCGGGGCGATTATAACGGAGTCGGTATTCTCCATTTCCGGAATCGGCACCTACCTGCTGACCGGCATTAACTCCCGCGATTACAATGTCGTACAAGGATCCGTTTTATACATTGCCGCGACATTTGCAGTTTTGATGTTGATTATCGACGTGCTGTACGCGTACGTGGATCCCAGGATCAAGGCGCAGTACGTCCAGAGCGGCAGAAAGGGGAAGGAAAATGGCAAAAAAGACAAATAAATCCAGCACGGCGGGATTGAAGCCGGGTTCGTTGAAATATGTGTGGAGCAAGGTGTCGCATAATGCCGGGGCGATGGGCGGACTTGTCATTATTTGCGCGATTATCATCTTGTCAGCGCTGATTCCATTTATCAGTCCTTATGATTATTCGGCGATTGACATGTCAAATATGTACGCGCTTCCGAGCATGCAGCACCTCTTTGGCTGTGACGAGTTGGGGCGTGACATCATGACGCGCGTGCTGTATGGTGCAAGGTATACGCTTAGCATCGGATTTTTCTCGGTTTTGATTTCTGCCACGGGTGGAATCATATTGGGCGCGCTGTCCGGATACTTTGGCGGCCTGGTGGATACCGCGATTATGCGCTTTTTGGACATTTTTCAGGCATTTCCGCAGATTCTGCTGGCAATCGCGTTGTCGGCGGTGTTCGGCAGCGGGCTTGACAAATGTATACTGGCTCTTGGACTGGCCGGAATGCCCAATTTCGCGAGAATGATGCGGGCGAACATCCTTGGCATCCGGGGGGCAGAGTACATTGAGGCGGCGGCCTCCATCAATTGCACCAAGGTAAGGATTATTTTGAAACATATCATTCCCAATGCGTTTTCGCCGTTAATCGTACAGATTGCGATGTCGATAGCGGCGGCCGGACTGCAGGCGTCGTCACTTAGCTTCGTAGGCCTTGGCATCCAGGCTCCGGAACCGGAGTGGGGCGCGATGCTTGCCGCGGGCAGGAACTTCATGCGGGATTATCCGCACTTGGTCATCGTGCCGGGCCTCTTTATCATGGCTACGGTTATGAGTTTTAACCTGATTGGGGACGCGATTCGAGATGCACTTGATCCAAAATTGAAAGATTGACAGGTGATAAACATGCAAAATCAAACGGAAAAATTTTTAAATGTAAATAATCTGGTGGTGGAATATCATTCCGCGGGCGCGGCGGTTCACGCGGTAAATGACGTGTCATTTTCCCTGGAGGCGGGAAGCTCGCTGGGACTGGTGGGTGAGACCGGGGCGGGAAAGACGACGATTGCCAAGACCATCATGCGGATTCTCCCCGACCACGCCGTATCCAAGGTCGAGGGCGAGGTGAAGTTCGCCGGGCAGGACATCATGCGGCTTTCCGACAAGGAAATGGCTTCCATCCGGGGAAAGGATATGTCGATGATCTTCCAGGATCCCATGACGGCGTTAAATCCGGTGAAGACGGTAGTTTCGCAGGTGGCGGAGTCGATTGTGCTGCACCAGAAGCTAAGCAAGCAGGAATCCATCTCCAAGGCGATAAAAATGTTGGAGATGGTGGGAATTGCCGCGGATCGGGTAAATGAATACCCGCACCAGTTTTCGGGCGGCATGAAGCAGCGTGCCGTAATCGCCATTGCCATTGCATGCTCCCCGCAGCTTTTGATTGCGGACGAGCCGACCACGGCACTGGACGTTACAATACAGGCGCAGGTGCTGGAACTGATTGCCAGCCTGCGCAAGGAAATTGGAATGGCGATGATTCTGATTACGCATGATTTGGGCATTGTGGCCGAGGCGTGTGACAACGTGGCGGTCGTATATGCGGGACAAATCGTGGAGATGGGCAGCAAAGAGGATATTTTCCTGCGGACGGCGCATCCCTATACGAAGGGCTTGTTTGCCGCACTGCCGGACTTGAAGGGAAAGACGAGAAAGCTGGTGCCGATCGAGGGGCTTCCGCCGGATCCGACCAATTTGCCGAAGGGCTGCGCGTTTAGCCCGAGATGTCCGTACGCCGACGAGGGATGCCGGGAACGGGCGATAGACATGACCGAGATTGCCGGGGGACATCTGTGTCGTTGTAGAAAAATTGAGAGAAAGTAGGTGGCAAAATGTCAGCACTTGTGGAGGTTAAAAATCTGAAAACATATTTCTCGTCGGGACGGGGAACCGTGCACGCGGTGGATGATGTTTCGTTTTCCATCGAAAAAGGAAAGACCGTCGGCCTTGTCGGGGAATCAGGATGCGGGAAAAGCACGCTGGGAAGAACCATCATACATCTGACGAACAGCACCGGCGGACAAATATTGTACGAGGGGGAGGATATCACGCACCCGAACCGTAAGGAATTGCGTGCGCTGCGGGAGAAAATGCAGATTATTTTCCAGGATCCGTTTTCTTCGTTGAATCCGAGACTTACGATACAAGAAACGATACAGGAGCCGCTAAAGCTTTCCAAACGGTATGATAAGCAGACAATCGAGAAGGAGACGAACCGTCTCATGGAGCTCGTGGGGATCGAGGAGCGGCTTAGGAATTCCTACCCGCACGAGTTGGACGGAGGAAGAAGGCAGCGTGTCGGCATTGCGCGGGCGTTGGCGTTAAATCCGCAGTTCGTCGTCTGTGACGAGCCGGTTTCCGCGCTGGACGTGTCCATCCAGGCGCAGATTTTGAACCTGCTGATTGAACTGCAGGAGGAAATCGGCCTGACCTATTTGTTTATCACGCATGACTTGTCCGTGGTGCGGCACATTTCAGACACGATTTGCGTCATGTATTTGGGGCAGATGGTGGAAACCGCGCCGACGGAGGAATTTTTTGAAAAGCAGTACCATCCGTATTCAAAGGCATTGCTGTCCGCAATCCCGACGACGGATTTGCAGAAGGACAAAAAGCGGATTATCTTGAAAGGGGAAATTACTTCCGCGATTAACCCGCAGCCAGGATGCCGTTTCGCGTCGAGATGCATTTATGCCGACGAACGATGCAAGCAGCCGGTGAAGTTGGAGGAACTGGGAGAGGGACATTTTGTCGCTTGCCACAGGGCGAAGGAAGTAAACGGGATGGCATGACGGGGGTCAAAAACATTTTTGACCCCACCTTTACATAGAAGGAATGGCAGGGAAAAGCGTATGAACGGAATGCAGAGATTTTCGGAAGAGTATATGGCGGTCAAGGTGCCCGCGAACAATAAGCGGGGCTTCAAGGTGAAGTATGTTTATGGCGGGCCGCTGTACAAGTGGGATTTGACGGAAGAGGAAGTGGGCGGCCTGAAATGGAAGGCGGCGCTTTTTCTTCTCGCGGACGTTTGTGTGTTTTTTATGGCGGCACTCATCAGGTCGTGGATGAATGCGCGGCTTTGGGTGGCGGTGCCGGGAACGCTGTCTTTGATTCCGTTGATTTACGAATTGATAGGGACGGTATCCGTCTGTGTGTCCAAGAGAGAATTTACGGAGGATGCCCGCAACGATTGTCAAATCAAGTTGAAATATAGTCTCGTGATACGGTGCGCCTTGCTGTTGGTTACCTTTGCGGCGGCCGTATATTATCTGGTGCTTTTGGGGGCGGAGGCGAGCGCGGTTTTGATTACCTTGCTTCTGCTTCTGGATGGCGCGGTCGTGTTTCTTTATTATCGGATGATAAAAAAACTTCCATTTTATAGCGTGAAAAACATGGCGAGGGAGAAATACAAGGACTCGATTATTTGAGTGCGAGGAAATCGTAGTAAAGAATCGAACATAGAAATTTTGGAGGAATTTTGCGGTGGGTGATGTGAAAAACAAAAGTTACCGGTTTAGTTTTTATGACGGAATTTTCAAAAAAATTCCGGGAGGATCCATGATTTTGCCGCTCTTGCTGGCGGCGTTGCTCAATACGTTGTTTCCCGATTTGTTTGGAAGCCTGGGCGGGATGACGACGGCGATGTTTTCCGGAAGCGCGATGTGTCTGTCGGGAATCGTGTTGTTCGCGGTGGGAACCTCGCTAGACTTGAAAAAAATCAGCCAGGTCGCCAGAAGGGGGCTTCCCTTGTTCGCGGCCAAGATTTTGATTGATTTTGCGGCCGGGATTATTTATGTCAGATTGTTTGGAATGGATGGAATATTTGGAATTAGCGCGGTGGCGTTCGTCTGTGCGATTTGTGCCTGCAACCCGGGCATTTACAGCGGCCTGATGCAGGACTACGGCGACGAGACGGATCTTGCGATTTCCGCAATCGTGAATATAGCGGCACTGCCGTTCTGGCCGCTTTTGGTGCTTTCGTCCACGGGGGCGGGGACGTTTCCCTGGAAGGACGTAATATCCGCACTGGTGCCGCTGCTGCTGGGCGTGCTTTGTGGGATGCTTGATTCAAACCTGAAAAAGGTCATGATGCCGGTTTTGCCGATTTCCATGCCGTTCATGGGAATCGCGTTCGGTTCGGGGTTAAACCTTGTGACGGCGGTCAGGGCGGGCGTTTCTGGCATAGTCCTGGCGGTGCTCTATATCGCGATAAACGGTGTCGTCTTGTTTGCCGTTGACCGCTTGATTTGTAAGCGGCCGGGCTATTGTGGAATTTCGTGGGTGAGCGTCACGGGAATCAGCATGGTGGCTCCGACTATGCTGGGGGCAACCTATGCCGGTTATGTAGAACCCACGGTGCCCCAGCTGATGCTCACGCTTATTTTGTCGTCGCTTGTCACGGGCAGGCTGACAAAGGAAGTCGTGAAACGGTGGGGTTCTCCGAAATGCCCGAAAGAACAAGGAGAGGGAATGGGAGCATTATGAAGATAACGCATTTGAAAATAAATCATTTGGTCAATCCATTGGGATACGATCTGGAAAGGCCGACGATTTCCTACGTGGTGGAAGAAACGCGGGCCAAACGGCAGGTGAAGGCACGGGTGATGGTTTCTTTGTCGGAATCGTTTGAGGACATGGTCTACGATAGCGGGGAATCTGAAGACATCACAAGCACCGCTTTTGAGCTACCCATCCAGACGGAGCCGGAAACACGGTATTACTGGAAGGTGCGCGTCTGGGCGGATAACGGGGACGCGGCCGAGAGCGGTGCGGCGTGGTTTGAGACCCCGAGGCCGGACAAGTGGCAGGCGGACTGGATTACGCCTGACGTTTCGAAGGAGATGCAGGTCTCGCTGCTTCGGCGGGTGACGATTCGAAAACCGGTAAAGCGAGCCAGAATGTACATGACGGGGCTCGGACTTTATGAACTATATCTGAATGGGGAAAAACAAGGGGAGGAGTTTTTGCTCCCTGGTTTTTGTGCGTATGACAGTTGGATTCCGTACCAGACCTTTGACGTAGGGTTAAAGGAAGGAGACAATGAAATCGAGGTTCTTCTGGGAGATGGCTGGTACAAGGGCTGTTTCGGGCTACGCAAAAAGAAGGAAAATTATGGGGAACGTCTGGCGTGTATCGGGGAACTACACATCTGGTACGCGGATGGAACCCGGGAAGTCGTGGCGACGGACACGTCCTGGGAGGCGAAGAAAAGTAAAATCGTGGCAAGCGGCATTTATTCCGGGGAAGTCTATGACGCGCGGCTTTATGACGAGGAGCGTTATCCCGTGAAAGGAATCAGTTTGGACAAAGATAAACTGGCACCTCGATTGAATCCGCCAATCAAGGTGCAGGAAGAAATCACGCCGGTCGAAGTGATTCATACGCCGGCCGGGGAGACGGTTCTGGACATGGGACAGAACATGGTCGGCTGGCTGGCGTTTTTTTGCCGGGCGAAGGAGGGGACGAGGTTTTGCTTCCAGTTTGGGGAAATCCTGCAGGACGGGAACTTCTACCGGGAAAATTTGCGGGACGCCAGGGCGGAATTTGTTTACGTCGCGGGCAAGACGCCCCGGGAGGTACGGCAGCATTTTACATTTTACGGTTTTCGTTATGTGAAAATCTCCGGCTGGGAGAACGAGGAGGATTTGACGGATTTTAGAGGGCTCGTCCTTTATTCGGACATGGAGGAAATCGGTTGGATGGAAACTTCGGATTCCCTGGTAAATCAGTTGATTCACAACGTGAAATGGGGACAAAAGGGAAATTTCCTCGATGTGCCCACGGATTGCCCGCAGCGTGACGAACGGTATGGATGGACGGGCGACGCGCAGGTGTTCTGCGGCACGGCATGCTTTAACATGGATACCTATGCCTTCTATACGAAATATGGGAAGGACTTGTACCTTGAGCAAAAAAAACTGGGCGGAAACGTGCCGAACGTGGTGCCGGTGGCAAATTATCCCGGAGCCGGTTCCGCCGCATGGGGCGATGCCGCCGCGATTATCCCGTGGAACGTGTATTTGCATTATGGAGATAAGGGTATTTTGCTTCGGCAGTACGACAGCATGAAGGCGTGGGTGGATTATATAAAGGCGGAGGATGAAAAGTACGGTAAAAAGCGTTTGTGGCAAAGCGGCTTCCACCTTGCCGACTGGCTGGCTCTTGACGGAAAGGTGAAGGACGGGAGGTTCGGGGCCACGGATCCGTTTTTGATTTCTTCGGCATATTACTATTATTCGGCGAGTATCGTCGCCAAGGCGGCGAACGTCATCGGAAAGGCGGAGGACGCGGCATATTACGGCCGGTTGGCAGGGGAGGTTCGATTGGCGTTTATCCGGGAATATTTTACGCCCGCAGGGCATTTGTGCGTGGATACGATGACGGCGTACGTGCTGGTGCTGTATATGGGGCTGACACCGGAGTTCGCCTATGAGCGTACCTGCGCGGGATTGTTGGAGCAGCTAAAGAAGAATCAATATCATCTGAATACTGGGTTTGTCGGAACCACGTATTTGTGCCGTGCGCTGTCCGAAAATAATATGAACGACCTGGCGTACCATTTGTTGTTGGAAAAGGGCTTTCCGGGCTGGCTGTACGCGGTTTTGCTGGGGGCGACGACGATATGGGAGCGGTGGAATTCCGTGCTGCCGGACGGAAAGATGAATGAGACGGGAATGAACTCGCTCAATCATTACGCCAACGGCTCCGTCATGGAGTGGATGTACCGGAACGTGGCCGGCATTCAGCCGTCGGAGGAGGGCGCGGGATTCAAACGTTTTACCATCGCGCCCATGCCGGATTATCAGATTTCGTGGGTGAAGGCCTCGCTTCGCTCCGCCAGCGGCAGGATAAAAAGTGAATGGTCGATCGAGGAAGGCCGATTGAAGTTTGCATTTGAGATCCCGTTTGACACGAGGGCGGTGCTCGTGCTTCCGGATGTCGATTTGGAAACGATTCAGGAATCGGTGAACGGCCGGGAGGGCGTTGTGCAGATCAGGCAGGCGGGGAAAAACGTGGAGATGGAAGTGGAGGCGGGAAGCTATGCGTTTGAGTATGAGCCGTCCGCGCCGTATCGGAAGGTGTACAGCATTGATTCGCCGCTGGAGGAACTGATGGAAAATGAGTCGACCCTAAAAGTGCTCGAAGAACATTATTTTCAATATTATAAAGGGCTGTCATTTGACAAGCTGCCGTTTCGTCAGGAACTTTATGCGCTCGATGAATTCATGAACGTGCCGTTTACCCATCTGCCTTACGAACAGCAGGAAGAGCTGGATGCGAAGCTGCGCGAGGTTACGGCGTAAAGTGTGAAAGGACATACATAACAAGGATGAAAATCAGGAGGTAGAGATGAAGAGAACGAAGCTAAACAGAGACTGGTCATTTATGGAGGGAGAGCCTTCTGGTGCCATGGAGGCACCAAAGGAGGCGAGGATGGTTCATCTGCCCCATGATTTTATGATTGAAGCGGACGTGGACGCGCGGGCGAAGGGCGGCAGCGGAGTCGGATTTTATCCGGGCGGGGCAGGCTCTTATAGAAAGACCTTGGAGCTTTCCCGGGAGGATTTGATGGACGTGATGGCACTGGAATTTGAGGGGTGCTTCGGACTGACAAAGGTATTGGTCAATGGCTATCCGGCGGGCGGGCATCATTATGGATATACGCCGTTTATCGTTGACATCCGACCGTATGTAAAAATCGGAACCAACAAGATTACGGTCATCGTACATAATGACGCGGAACCGAACAGCCGTTGGTATTCCGGCGCGGGCCTTTATCGCGGCGTGAATCTGTTGACGGCGCGGAAGCTGCACATTGACCATGACGGCATTTTCGTGCAGACGGAGCAGATTGTAGGGAACGGTGCGGTCATTCGTGCGGAGGTGACGTTGTGCGGAAAAAAGCGGGAGGAAAAGGACAAAGACGAAGTCCTGCTGGAATTTACGTGCCGCGACAAGGAGTCGGGACACGTCGTTGCCAGGGGGCGGCAGCGGGCGTGCCTGACCGAGGAAAAGACCATGACCGTGACGCAGAAATTCACGATAGAAAATGCGCGGCTGTGGAGTCCGGACAATCCCGTCCTCTATGAGATGCAGGTGGAGCTTTATAGAAATCCAGATATGGAAGAAAATGGCGGGATGAAGGAAAATCTGGATGCCGGAGAACTGGCAAAGACGAAGGACTTGGCAAAGATAGGAGAGCCGGTGGATGCGGACGCGGTGACGTTTGGCATTCGGACGGTTTCAGTGGACGCGGTGCACGGCTTTGTGCTGAACGGGAAAAGCATGAAGCTGAAAGGTGGCTGCATTCACCACGATCATGGAATTTTGGGGGCGAAATCGTTTCGGGACGCGGAGTACCGCAAGGTTTTGCTTCATAAGAAAAATGGATACAATGCCCTGCGTCTGTCCCACAATCCCCAATCATCCGCCCTGCTTGCCGCTTGCGACGAGCTGGGGATTATCGTGATGGACGAGGCGTTTGACGTTTGGAACATGGAAAAGAACGCGTTTGATTTCAGCCTTTTCTTTGCCGGCGAATGGCAGCAGGAGCTACGCTCTATGTTGCTTCGCGACCGCAATCATCCTTGTGTCTGCTTCTGGTCCATCGGAAACGAGGTGTCCGAGCAAGGCGGACTGTCGCAAGGATACAAGGTGTCCTCGAGGCTGGCAAAATTTGTCAGAAAATATGATACCACCCGCCCGGTTTGCGGGGCGCTTTGCTCCTTCTTCAAGGGTTTGAATGATGAGGACGCGGAGCAGTTTTGGAATACGCTGGCCGAGGAACTGGAGGCCAACGGCGGCAGTCTGGTCAACCTGGACAGTGCGTTCGGCAAAAAGGTCTGGCCGCAGTATACGGCTCCGTTTGTCAAGGATTGGGACGTGGTGGGTTACAATTACCTGAGTTATCATTACGAGAGCAGCCATGAGATGTTCCCGGAAAGGGTGATTTGTGCCACGGAAAGCAAGCCGGGAAGATTTGAGGAATATTGGGGATACGTGGAAAAATTGCCGTACTTAATCGGTGATTTTTTGTGGACGAGCCAGGACTACATCGGGGAGGCGGGGATTGGAAGGAGCGTCTATCTGACGGAGGAAGAGGCGCAAAAGGGAATGTCTCGGGAAATTCCCTATCCATACCGGCTTTCGCAGGCGGGTGATTTTGACCTTTGCGGAAATGTGAGGGCGCAAGGAGCCTACCACCAGATTATCTGGGGGTCTGACAAGACTTATATTTTCAGCCACAATCCGGCCAATTATGACAAGGTGGAGGTAATCGGCCGTTATGGATGGCGTGAAGGGGGAAATCACTGGACCTGGCCGGGGCAGGAACGAAATCCGGTCAAGGTGGAAGTATATTCTGCCGCGGAGGAAGTGGAATTGTGGCTGAACGGGAAATGCCTGGGAAGGAAAAATGCGGGCAAGGAAAATCATAGGAAGGCGGAGTTTGAATTGACTTACGAGCCGGGCATCTTGGAGGCGGTCAGCTACACGGGCGGGAGCGAGGTGTCCCGCGACAAGGTTGAGACCGTGGGCGCGCCGGCGGGAATTCGCATTACCATGGAGAAAGAGAGTCTTTGTGCCGATGGTGAGAGCCTGGCCTATGGAATAGTAGAAATTGTGGATGACGAGGGCAGGTACGTGCCGACGGCACCAGATACAAAGGCCGTGGCGACCGTTACCAAAGCCGCGTCCCTGGCGGGATTTGGCACGGGTCAGGCGGCCACGGAAGAAAATTATACGGCGGGATGCTTTACATCATATGAAGGCAGGTGGCAAATCATCGTCCGCGGGGGATATGAGCCGGGCGAGGCGGAAATCGTGGTGGAGACAGAGACGTTTGGCAAGGCGGAAACGAAATTGGTAGTAAAATAAAAATGATGGTTTTTCTGCTTGCATATTTTCACACATGGTATTAATATAGAATTAATACAATTAATGGTGCGTTAATAGAAAGCGGGGAAAGGAGGACGGACGCTGAATGTACCGGTAGGAATTGTAGGATGTAATTGGGACGGCACGACGGCCAGCGCGTGGATGTCGAGGGAGACGCTCGAGCATGTGGGCGCGCTGTGGATACAGTGCTTTGAGCAGAGGCGCAAGGGTCGTGTCATGGAGAAGTACTGGGAAGAGCAGCACAAGAATCCGCGGAATGACCGGGGAAATCCATTTGACTCATTTTCGGAGATGCTTATGCCGTGCACGTTAAGTGATGAGGAAATCCAGCAGATACGAGACAGTATGCCGGATGGTTATGAAGAGATGATGGCAAACATGCTGGACGTGAAGACATTTCCGGGATGCTTGTACGAGGAGGTAGAAGAATATGAAAACAGAAGTAATTATGTTAAACGAGGAACGTAATGTCAGTCTGACGACGTATCTGCAGCAGGTGGGCGGGGAGTTTGGCAGCATCCCGAAGCGCCCGGCAATTCTGGTTTTGCCCGGCGGCGGCTACAAGATGTGTTCTGACCGTGAGGCGGAGCCGATTGTGATGCCGTATTTGAAGGCGGGCTACCAGGCGTTTATCCTGCGCTATTCCCTGGGGGCGAACGCGGCCTGGCCGAATCCGCTGAATGATTATGACCAGGCGATGGCGTTGATTCGTAAGAACGCGGACGAGTGGGGAATCTACGCGGACAAGGTGGCGGTGATTGGATTTTCCGCCGGCGGCCATCTGGCGGCGAGTGCGGCGACCATGTCGGTGAACCGCCCGGATGCGGCCATTTTGGGCTATGCGGTCATCAATGAAGAGAACGCGAAGATTTGGGAACCGAGTGCGCCGGATACCGTCAGCGCGGTAGACAAGAAGACATGCCCATGCTTTGTATTTGCAACCAGGACCGACACGACGGTTCCGGTCGAGAATTCCCTGCAGTTCGTGAGCGCGTTGGCGGCCAATAACATTTCGTTCGAGAGTCATATTTACGCGTATGGCCCGCACGGATTTTCCACGGCGGATGACAGCGTGCTGATGCCGGGAACCCACATCTGCAACCGCGCGCCGCACTGGGTGGCGGATAGCATCGAGTGGTTGAAGGACATGTTCGGCACGTTTGGAAGTGGTGCGATGACCGAACCGGCCGTCGGACATTATGCAAATGGAAATGACGAGGAATATTTGTCCGTGGATTGTACGATGGGCTATCTGATGCGAAATGAAAAGGCGGCGGCAATCCTCGGGCCGATGATGCAGCAGGCCGCACAAGGCGGCGCGGCCGGAGAAGGAAAAGAGGCGCAAGCCCAAAATGACATGACAGCTTCCATGACGCCGGAGGCGATGCATCATATGATGAACCACATGGTACTTCGGGACATGCTGCAATTCGGGCAGGTGCCGAAAGAAGCGGTGGAGCAGATTAACGCGCAGCTTAAAAACATTCCAAATAAATAGGGAATAATGAGCGTATACGTGTAAGAGAGAATGTTCTGTAAAAATAAATCCCCACGAGTTGAAGTAGTGCTTGTACACCGATGTTAATGTTGGCCTATTACTCGTGGGGATTTTAAAATTCTATTTTGTTGAGATATGTATGACATTTGTCCTCGAGTAGCTTGAAATTACAACATCTGGAAGCAAGCGAGGAGTTGGGCATTTGTAAGCATTTTTGGTATAATTTTTCTGCCTTGCATTGTAAAGTTGACTGAATACCGTCTATAATTGTTTTTTCTTTTTGGAGAAGATAAATATAGTCATCTTTCTCCTTTTGGCTATTAAAAGAGCGAAATTGCGCTATTTGATTGTATTTAAGCTGTGTAATACAAGAATCCGGGACGGGAATCATGTTATTTAAATTTAGTACGGCATATAAATAACCAGTATCGGCATCTTGTAGTTTGTGAAAATCTAAGTTGTTAGACATGTGTCGATGCTTGGGTTTAGCCGATGAAATTGGGACATAATAATGGCAGTTGTTTACGGTCAATAATATTCCTAAATGCAATTTTATCTTGTCACCATATTCGACGTATCCTACGCGGGAATCAAATTGAATAAGATATCGAGTATAGTTTTTATCAACAATGTACCAATCCATAAAACCTCCACTTAAATGTAAAAAGTGGGTGGCAGACCACCCACTGCTTTTAGACGATTGTTTTGATTGGACAACCTAACCGCTTTTAAACGACCGTTTTGATTGGACGGCCTAACCGCTTTTAAACGATTGTTTTGATTGGACAACCTAACCGCTATGCAAACTTTCGGTTTGCACTCTTAGTATATTCTATTTCATGAAAAAAATCAATACAATTAATAATTTTTTGGGTTATGGAAAAAATAAGCGTTACAATTCACGGCTTAACCGCCGTGGATTGTAACGGCATCCAGCCATTTAAAATTGCCTGCGGCAATGGGCTGAATGCCTATCGGCACCGTCACTTTGTCGGACGGTGGCCGTGCGGCGGTGCTGTGTGCCAGTGGCACACGCTTAGTACGGACCGGAGCGGGAGCGTAGAAGCGCACAGCCCCGTGAATAATAACAAATAAGCATAAATTTTTGTCCGCGTGGCTGTTGCGAATTGCGATTTTGGCCGTGCGGGTGGGGAGGTAGTGTATTGTGCGAAATTTTTTCTATGGATGGTATTTTAAATGTCAGTCCGCGTCGCAGACGTTGGCGCTGATACCGGCGGTACATCAGACGGGGAAAAAGCGTACTTGTTCGATTCAGGTCGTCACGGACGACGGTTGCCTGACGGCAAATTTTCCCGGAACGGCATTTGCCAGGAAGGGAGGACGCATCATCATTGGAGAAAACCACTTTGGGCAAGACGGGGTCGGACTATGTGTGAGAACGCCGGAATTACGCGTGGAAGGGGCGTTGCATTTTGGGGCGCTTCGGCCGTTGAAATATGACATCATGGGGCCATTTGCGCTCGTTCCCTTTATGGAATGCCGCCATGGCGTGTGGAGCATGCGTCATGAGGTGAGTGGGCGCGTGGAAGTGAACGGGAAGCCGTTTGAATTTTCCAAAGGATTGGGATACTGGGAAGGAGATAGGGGGCGGTCGTTTCCTAAAGAATATGCATGGACCCAGTGTCTTTTCAAGGGAGGTTCGCTGATGCTATCCGTGGCCGACATCCCCATGGCCGGAATGCACTTTACCGGCATCATAGGCATCGTGCTTTGGAAAGGAAAGGAGTACCGGTTCGCCACGTATCTGGGGGCACGGGTATTGCAAAACCAGGACGGGATGCTTCGAATCGCGCAAGGCGACATGATGTTGGAAGCGAAGATGAAAAAGGGAGCGCAATGTTCGCCGAGTGCAGGGAATAAAAATGGGATTGGGCATCCGTTGAAGGCACCGGTTGGGGGAGACATGACCAGAACCATTCATGAGAACCCTGCTTGTGGCGCGGCTTACCGCTTTCGGGTCGGAGGAAGGACGTTGTTTGCATTTGATACAAAGAGGGCATCATTCGAGTATGAATATTTTAAGTGAATGATCTGTTACTGTTTCACACCCCGGCCAACACTTAAGCTGATTGGCCGGGAGAATGGCCTCTTTCTTCCGGTAAGTCCATAATTGTGGCCCATGTATTTCGTTAACTGGCTGGAAAACTCCCTATTTCCACGTTTTCGGATTTGTGTTATAATTCATCAGGAAAAGAAATTCGTGTGTACGAACGGCAGTGAAATTGACATTTTAAATTACACAATGGACGAGTTGGAACGGATGCCGGAGAGACTTGCCGAGGAAATTTTGTTGAGCTGGGAGAAGCGGCGGGAGATCGTGGAACGCCTGAAACAGCGGAGCACGATCTGCAGCTCTGAATTCACAAGAGGGAGGTACGTCATGGAGGAAAGGATTTATCAGGAGTACGTGCAAATTCTGAAGGAGGAACTTGTGCCCGCGATGGGATGTACCGAGCCGATTGCGGTCGCTTACTGTGCGGCGCTGGCGAAAAAGGTACTCGGGTGCGCGGCGCAAAAGGTAGTGGTCAAGGCGAGTGCCAATATCATCAAAAATGTAAAGAGTGTCGTCGTGCCGAACACCGGGGGACAGATTGGCATCGACAGCGCGGCTGCGGCGGGAATCGTGGCAGGCGATCCGGAAGTGGAGCTTCAGGTATTGGCAAATGTCACGCCGGAGCAGATGGAAGCGATTGCAACGTATTTGAGCGAGACAGAATTTGTAATCGAAAAGTCCGAGAAGGCGTACGTGTTCCATATCGAGGTGCGTTTATTCGGCGAGATACATACGGCGGTTGCCGAGATTGCCGGGTTCCACACGAACGTCATTTATCTGGAGCGGGACGGGGAGGTTCTGCTTGAGAAGGAATATGTAGAGAGAACCTGCACGCACCATACGGACAGAAGTCTATTAAGCGTCGAGAAAATCGTGGAATTCGCGGGATGCGCGGAACTTGCGGACGTTAGTGAGACACTTGCACGGCAAATCGAATACAATACGGCAATCGCGGACGAGGGCCTTAAGGGCAATTATGGTGCCAATATCGGCAGAATCCTTATGAAATCTTACGGAAACAGCATTCACAACCGGGCGAAGGCCTATGCGGCGGCAGGGTCGGATGCCCGGATGAACGGGTGCGAGCTCCCGGTCGTCATCAATTCGTGCAGCGGGAACCAGGGCTTGACGGCCTCGTTGCCGGTCATTGCCTATGCGAGGGAGCTTCACGTATCGCAGGACACGCTCTACCGCGCGCTTTTGATTTCCAACCTGGTGACGATTCATTTGAAAACCGGCATCGGGCCGCTTTCGGCCTATTGCGGCGCGACGAGCGCGGGATGCGGCGCGGCGGCGGGCATCATGTATCTCTATGGCGGCGGATATGAGGAAATCACGCACACGATTGTTAATACGCTGGCCATTGACTCGGGCATGATCTGCGACGGGGCGAAAGCCAGCTGTGCCGCGAAAATCGCCTCGGCCGTCGAGGCGGGGCTTTTAGGGATGCAGATGCAGATGAACGGCAGCCAGTTTTACGGCGGGGAAGGCATCGTGGTGAAGGGCGTGGAAAATACCATCCGCAATGTCAATACACTGGCCAGCGTCGGCATGAAGGAGACGGATCAGACGATTATCCGGATGATGACGGAGAAGGTGTGAAAAAAGGGGGCACCGGTATTCGCGGTGCCCCATGCTAATGATAGTACAGAATTGTTTTATTCGTAATCCGGTATTTCCGCGTGAAGGCATTCAAGCTTATTTACTTTTGCCCCTGCGGGTGCTTCCAACCGCCCGTTTGTCCCCAGAAGCGGGTCATCGGTTTCTGCCATCCATGTTTCCAGCTTGTGCCGCATCATTTGGTAGATTTCCTGGTACGCCTCATCTCTTACCAGATTTTCCCGCTCCATGGGATCGAGATACAAATCGAACAACAAATCTTTTTGCGTCCTCTTTTTGAGCAATCCCGCGTCCAATAAAAATTGTTTGCAAGATCCGTTGTCGATATTGGACGGAACGATGCCGTCATGGTGGTCAAACCGCCGGATGAACTTATATCTGGAAGTGCGCACGCAGCGCATCGGTTCATAGGAGGCGTGATAGGTTACCTCCGCAAAAATTTCTTCGTTCACCTCTGTTTGTGTGCCTCTCAAAATCGGCACAAGAGATTTTCCCTGCATCCACGTAGGTGCATCAATTCCGCACAATTCCAGAATGGTCGGAAAAATGTCAATCTGTGAAATCAGCGCGTCGCTCACCTTTCCGTTCATTTTGCCGCCGGGTTCGCGCAGCATGCAGGCAACGCCGATGCCACTATCATATAGGTTGCATTTCATCCATGGAAACGCGATGCCGTGATCCGTCGTAAACAGCAGAATCGTATTTTCATACAGTCCATTTTTTTTCAATAAATCAACTAGCGCCCCCACGCATTCGTCGGCAATCTGCGCACTCGTAAGATAACCGGCCATGTCCTTCCTGGTCTGCGGACAATCATATAATTGGGGCGGCGGCGCGACATAGTCCTCTGTAACCCTGCTTTCCGGGAAATTTCGATGGCAGCTAATCAATCCCAGGGAAATGAAAAACGGCACGTCCGGGTCACGTCTTTTCAAATAGTTTCCCACTTCGTTGACAGAAGCTTTGTCGTATGTTTCTGGATTGTCAATGTACATGTCATCGCGTTCTGGTTGGTTGAAAATTACCTGATACCCTATTTCCCGCGCATTTACGGCTTCATGCTGAATACCGCTTAAAACGGTTTCATACCCATGTTTATTAAACACGGAAACGACATGTGTTCCATAATCCGAAAGCGCGAATCCCCGCTGCGCAAGTCCGAGCATTCCGTTGCAGTGCGGCCATCTTCCGGTCAGTAACGCCGCCCGGCTGGGCGAGCAAGTCGGCCCCGCGCAATAGCATTGGCGGAATAAGAGAGAATCCCGCCCCAGCCGGTCGATATTGGGCGTCATATTTTGATACCCATACGGTCCGATATACCTTCCGCTGTCATGGGTATGTATATATATCACGTTCATACTAGTTGCTCCTTAAAGAATATATTGTGCCAGATGCCTTTGTGCCAGTTTTATATAATCGCCCATTTTTTCCTCGTTTCCCCACTTTGGACCGTGCGGCTCGATTACAAGGTATCCGTCGTAATCCACGTCGTACAGCATTGCGATAAATTCATTCCAATGCAAGTCGCCGAGTCCTACCGGCGGCTCGATTTCGTAGTTTTCCTTACGGATAATGTCCTTGCAGTGAAAATGATTGATTCGGGAAGCATATTTGGACACGATTTTGTATGGGTCTTCGCTCATGTTACGCATTACGCCGACCGGGTCAACCTTGATATGCATATCCGGGATGGCCTCGAGGACCTTTCCCAAGGCCTCGTCCGACTTGATAAAGTTTGGATTGTGTCCCAGATAATAGGTCATCTCCACGCCCCGCTGTTCTGAAAATGCTTTATAATGTTCAAATTCCTTTTTGAACTCACAAATATTTTCATCCAGGCTCGCGCCCTCTGCCAGACCGGGATTGATGACGGCAATCGGGGCTTTCGTATCCGCCGCGAACTGAATCAGCTTTTCATTTTGTTCCCGTGCCCATGCCCTTTTTTCCAAATCCGCGTCAATCGTGTTGACATGGAACATGCTGGCCGCACAGAGTCTGACCCTCCTGTTTTTCAAAATATGATTGATTTTTTCCGCGTCAAAGATATATTCGTCTTTTGTGGCGAACGTAAAATCAATTCCTTCGATTCCCAGGGCGTCGGCCGCTTTCGCCCACACCTCGAGGTTTTCCTTCCAGTTTACCAGACATCCTAGTTTCATTTTGTGAAATCTCCTTTCTCTTTGTTTAGGTACTAACGTATGGATACGTTGACTTCTTCCCATGTCCCGCTTTGCATGGAACGTTTTGCCGCATGCACGACCTTCAGCACTTCAAATGCCGCCCCTCCCGGCAGGCTGTCCGATTTCCCGTGACGGATATCGTCTATAAAAAGCTGGTGCTGGCGCTGCCCGAGTGTTGTCTTTTCATATTGCGGATATTCCCAGACGCTTTGCTCGCCCTGCCGCGTAGGAATTTTGGCGATTGCCAGTTCGCTTTCCGCCTGCGGGTTTCGGATATACATGCTCGCGTCTGTTCCCACGATATCGACTTGGAACCGGGAAATGCGGGAAGGGCTGCTCCAGTTTATCTCATGAATGACGCGTGTTCCATTTTCCAGTTCATAGAGGAGCGTGGCAAATCGCTCTTCTCCGGCAATGCCGGTTTTGGCGGAAGACAGTTTTTGCCGGTCAAATTCCAACGCCAGCACGGCGCGGATTTTGGAGCCGAACAATGCGTTTGTCAGGTCGATGCCGTGGCTTCCGATGTCCAAAATACATCCGCCGTAGGACGGAGCCGTGTCATACGGATTCTTCGTGCAATTTTGTATCCGCACTTGCTGCAGCTCGCCCAGTACATTTTCCTGCAAAAGCTCCGCCGCCTTTACACACTCGTCAAAATAGCGGTGCATGAAAGATACTGTGAAATGAATGCCGCATGTCTTTACAATGTTTAACAGTTCTTCCGCGTCTTCCATCGTGTCCGTAATTGATTTCTGCATAAAAATATGTTTTCCGGCCTTTGCCGCCTCTTCGGCAAGCTGTTTATGTGTATTTGATTTTGTCAGGATAAATACCGCTTTGATTTTTGGATTGCCCAGAACGTCGTGATAATCGTCCGTCCAGTTTTCAAATCCGAATTTCTTACTGATAGATTCACTGCGCCCCGCATCCACGTCACATGCGGTGATCAGTTTGACCCCTTCACATTGAACGAGTGCCGGCAAATGATAAGTTTCTGCAATCATGCCGCATCCAATCACGCCGCATCCAACAATGCCGTGCTCCATTACGCCAGGTTCCGTCGTTTTCATAAATACCCCTTTCTTTTCTTGTTTTCTATTTTACATGAAACCAAACAGCATCCAGCATGGAGCCAGAATTGCCACCATGAAAAGGAAGCTCAAGACCATGCGTACCAATCCGAATTTCAGCGTGTCCTTATTTGTGACCATTCCGTATCCATATACGACCAGGAACAATGCCCATTCATATGGGAAGATAAATTGTTCCACGCCCCAGATGAAACTATACAGTACGCAAGACACGTTCAGCCCCAATTGGGTACAAATACTGGCAATCGGTACGGAGAATGCGGACAAGGCCGCCACCGGGGTCATCAAAAAGTCCATGATTACGCCGAACAGCCAGGCAATCATCATCATGAATAGGTTTGACACTTCCATTCCCTGAAGCATGTTGACCAGTACGTTTCCTACCATTCCGCCAATCTGCAGTTCGGAAGCCACGTTTCCGATTGTCATGGCGCTGGCGATAAAGATAATGATGCTGAAATTGATGTTTTTGACATCTTCTCCGCCGAGAATATCCACTCCCGGGAAGAAGCAGAGGCATGCAGCCGCCAAAAACAGCCAGCCGATGGCGTAATCCGTGAAAAACAAAAACAGTACCGCAATCAATAGGATTGCCAGAAACTTCCATTCCTTGGCGGACATTTTTCCGCTTTTCTTTACCTCGCCGGCAAAATATTCTTTTCCTTCAAACTGTACATCTTGTTTAAAGAGGAATAGAATCGTCACGACCATGACCGCGCACCAGATCAGGGTCGGCAAAATGTTGCATAAGAAAAACCGCATCGTGGATGGAGCCGTGAAATTTTCAATCAGTCCATAAGACAGCACGAGGTTGTCCCACCCTGACAGCAGCATGGTTCTAGAGCCGATGGCGCCGATAAATCCCGCCATCATGATTCCGGCTCCGGTCTTTGTATTAGGTTTGATGTCCAATGCCCGGCAAATGCCGAAAGCAAGTGCGGCATACAAGGTGACTCTTGCGGTAATGTTCGGCAGGATGACCGTCATGACCAGTCCCGATGCAATCAACCCGATGATGATGCCCCGGTAGCTGCATCCCGTCCGGTAAATGATGTTATAAGCGATTCGCTTCATCAATCCGGTTTTTTCAAATGCCTGCGCGATAATCACGCCGCCCACGCACAACCATACGATTTGGTTGGTCCATGAGGAAAAGACCGTGTTCCCGTTTGATACATTTAAAAAGATGTACAATAAACTCATGACCAGTCCGGTGATGACCGGCGGCAATGTGTTCATAATCCACATCAAAATTGTGAATAATGTAATTGCGATATACATTTTAATCTGATAAGTGATGACGTCTGTCTCCGGAATCAACAAGTACAATAGTGCGGGGATACCGATTGAAACAAGCCATTTGATAATGATGGTTCCTTTTTTCTCTGACATAATTTACCTCCCTGATTTGTCATGTTTTTCTTTTGAAATACGGCCGCGCACACCGGATTTCCAGCTCTCTTCCATGGATTCTAAGTCTATTATACAAAGGACTCAGGACGAAAACCATGCGTTTGTTGCGGTTGGCCTACGGAAAACTTGTGTTTTCGGATACTTTTCCCCCGGTTTTGTTTACATCGGTTTGCAGGACGTGGTATGATACAAATACGTTACGATTCACGGCCGGATAAAGTGGATGTGAATCGTAACAAAAGGGAAGAAGGAGGAAACCTGACATGGCAGAAAACGAGCATTCCATCATTCAATACCCTAAAATCAATCATATAAAATTTTACATTGTCAGCATTCATTATCGTTACCCGCATCTTCATAATGCATTCGAGTTAAATCTTATTTTACAGGGGAGTCTTAGGATGAAAATTTCCGAGGAGGTTTTTGTTGCGCACGCCGGAGATTTAATTCTTGTCAATGCCAACGAGGTTCATGAACTGACGGCGGAAAATGCAAATGCCGTATTGCTGAGCATGCAGATTTCCGTTAATTTTTGTAAAGAATATTTTCCGATATGGAGCCATACGGTTTTCCATCATCATTTTGTCCGTCCTGATTTAAATGAAGCGCAGGAAAAACGGTTGAAATCCCTTCTCTGTCATGCGGCGGTCGCGTATTGGAGTTCGGAATCGAATCAGAACTATCGCTGTCTTGCGCTTTCCTGCCTGGTGCTGGAGCAGCTAAAGCTTTGTCTTCCCCAGAGAGAAATGAATTATACGGAATCCGTGTCACGTCAAAAAAACACCATGCGCCTGAATCGAATTCTTTCCTTTATTGAACAGCATTATGCGGAACGCAATATTTTGTCAAAACTGGCCGCACAGGAAAATGTCACGTTGACCTATATGTCACATTTTTTCCACGACAATTTTCATATTTCTTTTCGAGACTATTTGAACATTTATCGATTTGAGAAGGCGATGTATTTGCTCACCACTACGAATCGTTCTATTTTAGACATTTGTATCGAGGTCGGCTTTAATGATTATAAAACCTTTAACCAGCTATGCCGGAAAAAATACAATTGCTCCGCGAAGGAATGCCGCAAAATGACCTTGCAGTTTTCAAATAACCGCATCATTTCCAATGCATTGACGATACAATACATGTTCTCCGATAAAGAAAGCATTGATTATCTTGCGAATCAATATTCGTTAGATGATGACTCGTGAAAATAGTAAGTGTGTGCTCCCTTTTAAGTGACAAGTTTCATCTTCCATTCTGGCACAGACATCCAGAATACCACGTTTGGCATGTGAGATATCCTAATACCGTTTCATGGAGTATTGAAACAACTAAAAATCCCTCTTGTTTTTCTTAGGTTTATTGAGTATAATAGTACCAAATCAAGATTTACTAAATCACGATTAGATTCAGGAGGGCGCTTATGTTCATAGGAAGGGAGCAGGAACTTAAGTTTTTGAATGACAAATATGAATCTGAAAACGGCCAGTTGGTCGTTCTTTACGGCAGACGGCGTGTCGGAAAAACGGAAACTTTGCGCGAATTTTGCAAAGGAAAGCCGCATGTTTTTTATTCTTGTACGCAGAGTACCGACAAGGCGCAGCTATCAAGGTTCTCGGGACATATGCTGAGGGAGAATATTCCCGCGGGACAGTATATATCGGAATTTGCCGACTGGGAAAAAGCCTTCCTGGCCATTCTTGACTTGCCTTATGGCGATAAAAAGAAATTGGTGGTCATTGACGAGTTTCCATATATGTGCAAGGGTGATAAGAGTATTCCTTCCATTTTACAGTATCTATGGGACGCGGAGTTCAAAAATGCCAATGTGATGATTGTACTTTGCGGCAGCGCTATGAGTTTTATTGAGAAGGATTTGCTTGCGGAGAAGAATCCGTTGTATGGCAGGGCGACCGGCATTTATAAAATGAATGGGATGGGATTTTATGATGCGATGAAGTTTTTTCCTGGATACTCGGATAAAGACAAGGTATTGGCATACTCCGTACTTGGCGGGATTCCCCATTATTTAAAACAGTTTGACTCAAAGTTATCTCTTGCGGAGAATATAAAAAAGAATATTTTGACCAAGGGCTGCGTGTTATATAGCGAAGTGGATTTTCTTCTTCATCAGGAGCTTCGGGAAACGCCGATTTACAACTCCATCATAGAAGCGGTTGCCCTCGGCAATACAAAGCTTAATGACATCAGTCAAAAGTCACTGATTGAGGACACGTCCAAGACGAGTGTCTATCTGAAAAATCTGATAGAGCTAGGAATCGTGGAACGAGAATTTTCAGTAGATGTCAAAGTAAAGGAGAAGGCGAACACGAAGCGTGGGACGTATCGTTTGACGGACAATTTTTTCCGTTTTTGGTATGCGTTTGGTTTCGCGAATATTTCTCAGCTTGAGGAGGGCGACGTGGATGGAGTATATGACTATATCATAGAGCCGGAACTTCATGAATTTGCATCGTTTCCTTTTGAGGACGTGTGTAAGGAGTTTGTGCGTGAACTGCAAAAGAAAAATGCATTGCCAATTCGTTATGCCCGGTTGGGACGGTGGATGGGAAAGACCACGCTTCGGAATAAAAAAGAAGAGAGAGATTTTCAGGTGTCGGAAACGGAGATTGACTTGCTCGGCATTGGCAGAGGGGAAAAAGAGTATCTGGTTGGTGAATGTAAATTCAAAACACGGCCGTTCGAGTATGCGGAATACCTCGATATAAAGGCGAAACTGACCCCGCTCAAGGAAAGCGCGCGATTTTATTATGTATTGTTTTCCGAGTCAGGATTTGACGAAAAAATAAAGAAAGAGGCAGAGAAGGCCGATGATTTGGCGTTGTATGACCTTGACGTGATTGTCAATTTGAAATAAAGAAAGATTGTTGTAGTATAGTGACAAAGAAAAGAGTTAGAAATCATTTCATGTTTAGCATGAAAAATGGGACGGCATAAAAATGCCGCCCCATTTCTGGGTCAAATTCCCTATTATGGGTGTACCATTTTTTCCGTGACTTCCATCAGCTTGTCCACGCTTTTCGCGTCGTGCAGGCCGATGGCGTAAGCCATGACCCGGACTTGTGCCTCGAAGATGGTGTGGCTTAAGTTTTTCAAGCTGTCCTCTCCCGCCTGGGCATATTCCATCAAGGCGGCCATGCAACCAGAATAGAGAAGTGACTCCAGTGTGAGCGTGGAGCGTTCTTCATTGGATGCCAGGTAACGGGCGGCCATGGCATCTTTGATTTTCCGCGAAAAATCAATGGTCTCCGTGTGTATGTCCTTGATGGCCCGCATTTCCGGTTCGTTTTTCTGGAAAAATGCGATAATCTCGTGGTCGATGAAGGAGTGGTGGCGGGGTGAGGACAGTGACTGCGATTCAATCGTGGGAATCCGTTCCTCTGTTAGTAACAGAAACTGCCGGTAAAGGTCATCCTGGATGCGCTCGGCCACCTCGTATTTGTCATGGAAATGGGCGTAAAAGGTGTAGCGGCTTACAAGTGCTTCGTCTAAAATGTCTTGTACCGTCATTTTTTCAAAAGGAATCTGGGGAGAAATTTTGATAAAGGCGTTGAGGATGCACTTGTCAACGCGGCGGTATTGCAGACTTTCTTTGTTCATGGGAAACCTCCTGTCATTCGTGCCGTTATTTGTATGCAGACGCAATGGAAATTGTCATATAATTTGTCTTCACCATGTAAGAATATCATACATTATGTTTGGAATCAAGATAGAGATACTGAAATTATCAGTGTAAATATTTTGCGAAATCTGTTATGCTTACGATAAAGAAACGCCGGATGAAAGAGGCAAGCATGGAAAGGAGCAGTATTTTATGAAAACATTAGCATTTAACCCTTATTTGCCAAATTACGAGTATGTGCCGGATGGTGAGCCGTACGTGTTCGGGGATCGCGTGTACGTGTTTGGCAGTCATGACCGATTTGACGGAACCGACTATTGTATGAATGATTACGTGGGGTGGTCCGCGCCAGTGGACGATTTGGGCGCGTGGCGGAACGAAGGTGTCATCTATCAAGCGACGCAAGACCCGATGAATGCGAACGGAGGCCAGTATTTGTTTGCACCGGATGTGCAACAAGGGGATGACGGACGCTATTATCTATACTACTGCCTGAACCGTACTCCGGCGGTGGGCGTGGCGGTATGCGATACCCCGGCCGGGAAGTATGAGTTTTACGGGCATGTAAAATACGAGGATGGTTCCGTATATGGCATGGGCCAGACGAAAAAAAATGTATTTAATTTTGACCCGGGTGTTTTGAAGGATACGGACGGAACATATTACTTGTATACCGGATTTTCACCAAATCCGGGACCGATGCGGGACATGATGGGTAAAATGCTGTTAATTGACGGTTCCTATTGTGTCAAACTGGATTCCGACATGCTGACCGTGAAGTCGGAACCAAAGTTGGTGGCTCCGTGTGAGTCGGTGTCGGAGGGAACCGGGTTTGAGGGGCACGGGTTTTATGAGGCCAGCAGTCCGCGCAAGATTGGTGATAAATATTATCTGGTATATTCTTCCGTCAAGAGTCATGATCTGTGCTATGCGACTTGCGATACGCCGGACGGGGATTACAAATACGGCGGCGTGATCATAAGCAACGGCGACGTGGGACTGGTACCTGACGGAGAGGCGTTGAACTATACGGGAAATAATCATGGCGGCCTGGTGGAAATAAACGGGACGTGGTACATTTTCGGCCATCGCCAGACAAATCAAAATGCTTTCTCACGCCAGGGAATTGCCGAGGCGGTTACCATTCTTCCGGATGGAAGCATTCCTCAGGTGGAGGTGACAAGCTGCGGACTCAATGGGGGAGCGTTGCCGGGAACGGGAAGCTATGAGGCGAGGATTGCCTGCAACCTTTCTTCGAAAAACGGTACGTTTGGATATGTGCAGGAGAAGTCAAAAGAAGAGGGACATCCGTATTTTACCCAGAGCGGGGAAGACAGGGAATGCGACGGCGACCAGTACATTGCCAATATGTGTGACGGGGCGTGGGCAGGATTTAAATATTTTGAATTCGGCGGGGAGAGAAAAATTTCCGTCAAAGTTCGCGGCGCGAAAGGCGTGATGGAGGTGCGTACGCAAAAGAACGGGGCATGCGTGGCCAAAATCGAGCTTGTGTCAACGGACGAGTGGAAGGAATTTCAAGGCGAATTTGCCCCGGAGGCGGGAAAACAAGCACTCTATTTCACTTATGTGGGAGAGGGCGCGGTGGATTTCGCCGGATTTACGATGGAATAAATGGATGGAGTAAATGGATAAGCGATAAGGAAGAGTGACACGGCCAATAGAACATGCTTGGGACAACGGGTTTCGTTTGTGAAACCCGTTGTTCCTTTTGTGCGCCCGGCGGCGCACGTTTCTAACCAGTGAAAGTCTGGAATCCGCTTGGTAGTGGGAAGGATATAGCCGAAGGCAAGGGTGTCCATCGCGAGGTGGAATCT
>CAOKHZ010000010.1 GCA_948468385.1 uncultured Faecalicatena sp.
ATCAACCACCTTTCTTGGAATTCCTTATATTTGTATTATACAAGAAGCTCCTTTCCTCTACAATTGTAGCAAAAATAAAACACAAAATATATTTTATTCGCAAAAAGAGTTGCTATTCATGGAGAAGTGTTTTAATTGTCCGGGCAGTGGCTTGTGAAGGGTAACGAATCTTTCGTGAAACGGCCCTACACAGCTAGAAATTTTTCTGGATTTTTCGTTGTCACTGTGCTATGATAAAAACAAATTTCAAGACTGTTCCTGCTTGAAAATTAGGACGTTTTACGTTACTATTCACGGAGCCGTGCGCCGGGAGGGAAAGAGATGGGTGAAAATCTTGTAGAATTGCAAAAGCAAGCCGCCTCCACCGTAGATTCACTCCTACACATTACCGAGGACATTGGCAAATATATCATCGCCCCCTATGGGACTAAGGACGGAGCTTTCGTGGAGATTCAATGTCAGATTTTCCTAAAGCGTTGCCAATATCTGGAAAAAGAACTTCTACAGCTTCAAGAGAATTTGGCGTTTTCTCAAAATATGGCATCGCCAATTTCCCAGAACGAAACTTCGTCCCTTGACATTACCCGGCAGATTATCATTCAGAATCTCCAGATTGTGCAGGAAAAGCAGCTTTTGCTCCAGAGTTTCCTCACACATTCCCGGGAGCATGATGCCGTCTCCCAAGAATCCAGGCTGTTGCAAGAACAAACCAAGCTGTTGGAGTTTCAGCGCATCCTTGGGGCTGAAAAAAAACGTTAGAAACCTTGTTTATTCACTACAATTTATATACAGAAAGGATACATTCATATGGAAGATAAAAACCGAATGCCTTCTCCGATCCCGCTTTTGATCGCGACAGTGCTCTATTTGGGACTCACCTTGATTCTGCGGCTTACAAGGGACGACATCATCATCCAACAAGGAATACGGTTCTACCGTACGCTGAACAACGCCGTCTTAATCGTGGGTGCGCCCGTCACGGCCGGCTTCCTGGTTCATTTCCTGCTGAACTGGAGCAAGCAGCAGAAGCACAAACGCGCACAGGACGAGGAAACCGCCAAACAGCAAGCCGCCCTGGAGGAAGAGGCCTTGGAAAAAGAACGGCACCGTGAAATATTGTCCGTCTCGAAAAAGATGGACGCGATGCGGCTCAAGGAAGTGTTGTCCACATACGAGGCAGGAGCCTGGATCCGGCTGGCCAGACCCATTGCCAAGATCAGGATGCAACTGGACATCATGGACGAATATCAAGAAAAGCTGGTACACCTATTGGAAAACAACGGCGCGGACAGCCTTTCCAACACGAACGAGGTTCTCGACCAGGTGGAACAATACCTCTGTAAGAACGTGCGCAAGGTTCTAAATTACATGGACGTCGCGGACGAGGACAATGAACGAGACGTGGAACAAGTAAGCCTGCGCCTCGCCGCTTGTCACGAGGAAGGACAGAAATTGCTGCAACAAGTGCAGGAATTCCTCTTTGCCCTGGCGGAATTTTTGAACAAGCAGGGGGACGATGATAACAGCATGGATATGCTGAACATTTACAAGTCCACGATTCTTTCATCCATCCAGAACGACTAAAATTTAACACTGGCGCGGCAAGCGCGCCGAAAAGGAGGAAATTATGTTTGTACGAAAAAGAAAAACGTTACGGGTTCTTGCCATTCTTGCCTCATCCATGCTATTACTGGCCGGATGCGGGGGAGACGGCCCGGTCCGAACCGAACGTGACACCGGAAACTTAAGCTACGAAGACGCAAGCACGGAAATAGACTCCATGCTAAAGAAGGTCGATGTTTCCACCGTGTCCAATCCGAACCTGGACATTTACTCTGACGACCTCTCCGAGGCGGAAGCCCTGGCCGACATTGACACCTTCCCCCTGACGGTGGAAGGAAACGGGGAAATCAACATTGAAATCGCGGCGGCAACCGAGCTTTCCGCCGAGGCACCCGACGACTGGATCAACATCGTGGCGCAAAATTTTAACAAATCCGGCCAGACGGTAAACGGAAAGCGTGTTTCCGTCTCCGTCCGCAAGATTACCTCCGGAGAGGTGGTCACTTACATGACCGCTGACGCGTATCACCCCGAAGTGTACATTCCTTCCAACGCGGCCTGGGGCATGATGCTGAAATCCTCTGGCATTGGCGTGGAGACCCTTTCCGACCGGATTGCTGGCAACACCGCCGGCATGCTGATCAAGGGCGACGTTTACGATGAATTTTTAGAGAAATACAAGGAGGCCACCGTGGGAAATGTCCTGGAAGCCACGCTGGCCGGGGACTTGACATTTGCCTACACCAATCCCTACACCTCCAGCACGGGCTTGAACATCCTGACCGCTATGCTGCACTCCTTTGATCCTTCCAACCCGCTCTCGGACACGGCCCAGAGTAAACTATTGGAATACCAGCGAGAATCCCCGCCGGTAGCTTATACGACCGCTGTTCTGCGCAATCAGGCCTCAAAGGGAATCATCAATGCGATGGTCATGGAGGAGCAAGCTTATATTAACACGCCGGAACTGGCAAACTACGAGTACATTCCCGCGGGAATCCGCCATGACCACCCAGTATACACGTTCGACTACTGTACAGATGAGGAGAAGCAGGCGGCCGCGTTGTTCACGGATTATTGCCTCTCGGATGAAAACCAGAAGCTTGCCACCGAGAAGGGCTTCAACCGTCACGACGACTACGAGGCCCAGGATCCGGGGCTGGACGGGACGGGTTACCTCACGGCCCAGAAGGTATGGAAACAAAACAAAAGCGGCGGCAAGCCCATTATCGCCGTGTTCGTGGCCGACGTGTCCGGTTCCATGGCCGGGGAGCCGCTAAATTCCCTGAAGACCTCCCTCGTGAGTGGTGCCTCGTACATCGGCTCCGAACATTACGTGGGTCTGGTAAGCTATGCCAACGATGTCACCGTCCACCTACCCATCGAGCAGTTTGACGCCACCCAGAAGGCCTACTTTACCGGCGAGGTAAAGAACCTGGCGGAAGGCGGCAGTACCGCCACCTATGACGCAGTTTTGGTGGCCCTCGACATGCTTGCCAAGAAAGCCGAGGAAGTTCCCGATGCCAAGCTGATGATGTTCGTCCTCTCCGACGGGGAGCAGAACGAAGGCTACAGCTTAAGCCGAATCACGCCAATCGTGTCCGGCATGCAGGTTCCCATTTACACCATCAGTTACAACTATTATGATGAAAACGGCGAACTTAAGCAACTTTCCGACATTAACGAGGCGGCTTCACTAAATGCCACCAGCGATGATATTTCCAACCAGCTGCGGAACTTGTTTAACGCGTCGATTTAAAGATGGTAAAAGTCTGGCGGGGATGCAACGCATCCCCGCCTTATTTCATATAAGCATTTCAAGCTACAGACATTACTCCGTGACCAGGAAATACCAGCTCGTATTGGCACTGCCGCCATCCGCCGTCTGGACGCACCATGCCCCGTCATCGGTGGACGAATTGGATATGCCAAGATACAGACCGCTCCATCTGTTTTTAATCTTGTACTGTCCCGTGGAATCCGTGACAATCTCCCACATCTGATTCCATCCGCCATTATATTCATACTGCGAGCAAACCGCTCCTTCCTCGGTCGAAAGGGAACCGATTTCCAACACTTTGCCGCTATTGACGTTCGTAATCTTGTAGTATGAGCCGTCCACCTTCTCAAACGTCCACCTCTGGCTGTCCCAGTCGTCATACGGGTACTGCTCGATAACGGCCGAATTTTCCACGGATCCGCTTGCGACGTTCAACGATTTTTTGCTGTTACAATTATATATCGCAAATGCATTTTCATCACTTAAAAACTTCGGAGCCGTACTGAAAGCATTTAACGCCGAAGTGAATTTCAGCATATTCGTGCCGACCACTTCCGTCGCGCCCAATATGTACGAATCCGGCAATAACGTGGAGTTTGCCTCCGGCTCCCAATAGAAAATGGCCACGCCCTTGCCGTTTGGAATCGACTTCAAAACGTTAATTTCCTTTCTCAACAATTCATAGGCCTTTCCCGGTTCGCTTTCCTTTTCTCCAGTTTCACAAATCATGACCTCTTTCCCGTAACGCTGCACCATGTCATTCAACGTCACCGACACGCCGTCAATGTCATATCCCAACCAGTAGGGATAATATGACATTCCAATCACGTCCGTCTTGCCCCCGTAAGTATTCAAAAAATTATCAAAGAACCATGTAAAGTCCGTAACGCTGATGGACGTATGGTTACCCAAATTGGCCAAATGCGTGACCACCTTGGTATTCGGGCTTACCGCCTTTACCGCGTCATATCCACTGTTCAGATATGCCGTCATCTGCTCCATGTTCGTCGTGCTGTCGCCATACGGATATAACAAGCCGCCGTTTATTTCATTTCCCACTTCCACCCATTTCGGGTAAATTCCCTTGTTGGCAAGCTCCGTCATAACATAATATGTATAGTCATATACGTACTTCTCCAATTCTTTTGCCGTGGCATCCTTCCACTGCTCCGGAATATCCTGATACTGCGGGTCGGCAAAATGGTCACTATAATGCAACACCAAATTAATGTCCATACCCAGTTCATTTGCACGTTCCGCAGTATATAAGACACCGGCTATATCCGCATAGCCCAAATAACAAGTCTGCCCGTTATCCTTCGTCCATTGGAAACTTGGATCAGGATTTACAAAAGCCCTTATCCGCACCGCCTCGACACCCTTGTCCTTCAGCAATTGCAGCGCGTCTTTCTGTACGCCATTATCGTCAACCCATACCACGCCCTGATTTTCCAACTGGTTCAACCAGCCTACATCCGCGCCATATGTAACGCCGTCACTAGCTTCCACAGTCTGACAGTGAATCCCCAAAACAGCCACGATTGTCAGTAAAAATGCCGTAAACATCATCCTTAATTTTTTCATTTTAGCACCTCCTGCATCATTTTCAATTCAGCATTTCTCAGCCGTCCATTTCCTCAAATCGAAACCGTTTTCCCATAGCACGGTAACGAAACCGCACCATTTCGTTTTTCTTCAGTACGTCTTCCTCGCTGCCGCAATACTGGCACCGAATGCAGTAAAATTCTTCTTTTTCCGCGTCATAAAACATGTCGATGTCCAAATCCCGCATGAAGCAGGACGGGCAACGGTAGTTTAATCTGCCTTTTCCAGCCTGAGCCATGTGGTAAACACCTCCTTCTCGCGCAGCACGCCAGTATATCCCAACGTGAACATGGGACTGAAAGCATATCCTTCCTTCACGTAACCAAATTTGTCCCTTCCTTCGGCCTCCATGGACACGCGGGTGCAAATTGGCGGCAACACGCAGGCCACCTCCTCCGCCCCGACGGCTGACAGCTCGCGGCACTTGTATTCATAGGCAATCTCTTTCGTCCCTTTTTCATTCGTAACGGACAACGATAGCGACGTCATGTCCTCGGCATATTCCGTCGTCCCGTAGCATCCCACCATGTACTCATTGATGGTGACGCACACGTCCGGGTTTGACATTTCCAAAATCTCCCGGTCACAGCGAATCACGACGCTGCCTTCCTCAAACGTAAAACGCGTTTGTAATTTCACGCTTACGTCTGAAAACTCGACATCTACCGCGTCCAACGTCAACACGACGCGTCCTTTTTGCCTCTCGCATCGTGCCTTTGTCCGGCATAGGCACAAGTCCACCTCCTCCCTGCCATAAATGACTTTGGCACTGCGGACGGTTCCTTCCCCCGCATAGTGCGTGAAATACCCCGCCCTATATTTTTCCTGGATCAAGAACGGATACGACGCGTCCGTGACATGCGCCGTGCCTATCCCTACCGGCCAGTTTAACTTTGCCACGTAAGGACGCAAGTCCACGATGGCACCGCCCTGGTCCATGTTGACGCCAACCCGCATATAGGGATCCGTATACCAGAACAACTGCTTGTCACTTCCGTACAAAATGTCCCGCCACAAAGCCACCTCGGGAGCCGTGTAGGTTTTCTTCTCCCGATAGTAATCGGCAAACTCCGCCATGGTCATGTCCACAAGCTTCCCCTGCTTTTTTAATTCTCCATAATATTTGCAGCCGTCGTCATACGACTTTAACAGCAACTCATACGGAGCCTCCCAGCGTCCCATCTTGTTCATCCAGCCGGGTCCGACGAACATCATGTTGTAGGAATACCCTTCGTTGAACCTCGCCTGATACCGATACTGGTCAATCAGATTATATAAATACGGATACTCCCAGGTCTTGCTGTCATAAATCATGCCCCGCAGGACGTTTTGCGGATGCGTCCCGAAATTCGAGCCGTTTCCGTCATAACAAGCCAACAAGTCCCGGCTCAAGTGCGGTATCGCGACAATTCCGGAGTCCTCCTCCTCGCTCGCCGCCGGGGCGTGCGTGTTGGCCTTCGATGGAATCCATGGTGCCCACGGGCCGCCGTCCATAAACGTATACCACGAATTATTGCAGGTGTGGTACGCCTTTGGTCCTTCCTCCCAGCAAGTGGCCACCGCACATTTCACGCCCGGATACTGTTCCTTAATATAATTTATCAACTCCGCGTCCATGTAGTAGGAACCCGTTGACTGCGGATAAAACCCGAAAATGTCATGGAATTTTTCAAACACGTCGCCTACGATGGCCTTTTTGTCCTCCATCGAAAACATCCAGATACAAAAATCTTTCGTCTTATATTTGTCCCTGAACTCCTCGCAAGGCAAGCCTAACAAGGACAAGGCAATCTCATCGCCGTAAACCTCGTGATGCTCTTTTGCCAAGGACACCGCCTCCTCGTTAAAAAGCGAGGCGTACGTCATCTGTATCGTGGTCTTCAGGCCATATTTGTGGGCGCACTCCTGCTGCGTCTTAAAAATGTCCAGGCTTTCCGTCAAAAGCCCCTCGTCCTTCATGTCCTCGGCCTTCCCCTGCCCGGTCACCTTTTGGGAATATTCCGGCACCATCTCCGGCCGATGTATGATATTTAAAGCAAACACAATTCTCCTTTCCGGGGAAGTGACTGCGAATCACAAACCCTCTCGCCTTCTCACCCTTTCACCGCGCCCGTCATGCCTTGCACGAAGCTCTTCTGCAATGCGAAAAACACAACAAGTGTCGGCAGCGTAGAAATCAGAACGGCCATCATCAGCATGCCATAATCAATGTAATGTCCCGTAATCATGTTGGAAATCATCATCGGCAATGTCTGGGCACGATTGTCAGACATAATCAATCTCGCCCACATATAGTTATTCCACGCATTCATAAAGGTAATGGTGGCTCCCGCCGCATAAGTCGCCTTCATCGTCGGCACGTACATTTTAAAGAAAATGCCAAGCTCCGACTCCCCGTCAATCCGCGCCGCCTCGATGATGTCCTTTGGGAACGTCCGGCTGTTCTGCCGAAACAGCATGATTAAAAACACGGTGGACACGGATGGCAGGATGAATCCCAACGTCGTGTTCAAAAGTCCCAGCTTCGCATAAGACTGATAGAGCGGCAGCATCGTCGCCACGAAGGGAATCATCATGGTCAGCATCAAAAGTCCAAACAGCCGGTCCTTTACCTTGTCATGGTAAATCTCAAATCCATATCCCGCAATCGAACACACGATGATGGATGCAATCGTGCAGACAACGGAATATTTCACCGTGTTCCAGCTTGCGCCAAACACGTCATAGTGCTCGGCAAGCGTGCGAAAATTCTCGACCATGTTCTTCCCCGGCAACAGTACGCCGCTTACGATGTCAACGCTGGTATTGGTGGCCGCGATCAACACCCAAAATAACGGGAACACGCAAAACAAACTGAAAATTGTCAGTATCACATTTTTAATTCCTCGGCCTACCCAGTATTTTGTTTTATTCACGCCGGTCACCTACTTTCATCTGTATCATGGCCATCGCTCCCACCACAATCAAAATCACCATGGAAAGCGCACATGCGTAGCCAAAATTAGGCACGCCGTTGAACGCAAGGCCATAGATATAATGGGCAATTGGCATCGTCGCGTTTCCTGGTCCGCCGTTTGTCAGGTTGACAGACTCATCATAGACCTGAATCGCTGCATTAACGGACATGACGATTGTAAACACCATGGTCGGTTTGAGCATCGGAAGCGTGATTTGAAAGAATTGCTGCAGTCCCGTCGCCCCATCAATCTTGGCCGCCTCGTAAATCGTCGAATCAATGGACTGTAATGCCGCCAGATAAAAAATCATCTGGTATCCAAGCATCTTCCATACCCTGACCATCATCAGTATGATCCTCGCGCTGCTCGGGTGACCGAGGAAATTATAGCCGTTTTCTAAAATTCCCAGATTCATTAAGACCGAATTCACAAATCCGTCCGCGGCAAACAAGGAACGGAAAATAACCGCGCTCGCCACCATGGACACCGCTGCCGGGACGAAAATGCATGTGCGGTAAATTCCTTTCAATTTCAGCTTTGGATCATTTAAAAGCACCGCCATGATAACGGCAAGTGCCAAAATTAAAGGCACCGTGACAACCACGTATTCCAATGTTATTTTTAAAGCGTCAATACAGCGGGAATCCCGAATGATCCGTGTAAAATTGGTAAGTCCCGTAAACGTCATATTTCCGGTTCGCCCGGACTGAAACGACATAATCATCGCCTGTATGATTGGCACAAAATTCATAATGACAATGAGAACCACGGCGGGTGCCAAAAACGCCCAGCCGACCAGATTCTCTTTCTTTCTCATAGTAAGCTTCATAATCACTGCTCCATTTCAAATGACACGGTTTCCTCCGCAGCCACCAGTTCCTCGTCCAAATCCGCACCAGAAAAGGCCACGTTGGTAATCGCCGTACATACCGCCTGCCTTGCGGAGGCATCATACGCGTTAATCACGCTGACGGGAATCTTTGCCGTATAATCGACAATCGTCGCATACACGGACTGATTTCCATAAAATTCCACTTCTTCCGTATAGGCTTCTGATTCTCCCGCCGGAATCCATGTAGAAATCGCACATGTCGAAAGGATGGTATCATACAATTCCTTGCTGCCCGCAAAGGTCGAGTTAAAGAAGTCAATTACCAAATCGACATTTTTACACTCATTGGTAATGGTCCATGTAGAACCGCCCTGGCTGGAGTAGTTGGTCGCGTCGTCCACCCCATCCACGCTCGGCACGTTGGTAATCGCCCAAAGGCCCGACTGGTCTGATGCCGCCTGAATACTGGACATAATCCAACAACCGTTCATCGCGCCGGCAACATTACCGTTGTTGATGTTTCCGATATAAGTATCCCAGCCTACCTCTTCCTGATAGACGCCTGCCTCCAGCATTTCCAAATACAACTCGCAAACCCTCTTTATTTTCTTATTTCCGGCAATGTCAATGTTCCCATCCTCGTCAAAATAAGAACCGCCGCAGGATTTCAGCATGACCGTGACCTGATTATAGGAAGACTGCCCGTTTATCAACGCCTTTCCCGTCTTTTCCTTTACAACCTTCGCCTTTTCAATCCACTCGCTCCAGGTAATGTCCGTGAAATCATCAATGGTATATCCCGCGTCCTTCAAAACGTCCGTGCGGTATGCCGCGATGGCCGCGCCGGAGTCAAACGGAATCCCGTAGTTCTTGCCGTCCACGACGGAGCATGCCACCTTTCCTTCGGAAAACTCGGAAAAATCGATTCCCGCATCGGTCAAATCCATAAATACTTCCGGATAAGACACGACTTCTTGCGCCACGAGGGAATCATCAAACAAAATAACGTCCGGCAGCACGTCAGCCGTATTTCCGGCGGAAGTGGAGGTCGCAAGCTTCTGAACAATGTCACCTGCTGATATTTCCGTGACTTCCAGTTCGAACTCCGGATGATCCTTTTTATAAATTTCCGCCGCCACGTTCATCGCGTTGATATTAAACGTCGGATCCCAGCACCATACGGTCATCTTCTGCACGCCCGTGCTCGCGTTGTTTACGCTTTCACTTCCCGTGTCGTTTTCCACCTTCGCCCCGTCACCATTCTTTTCGCCGTCACTTGAACCGCCGCCCGTACAGCCGGCCAACGCTCCCAACACCATTGCCATCGTAAGCAATAACACAATCCATTTCTTTTTCATTTTCCTTTTCCTCCTTTACTATGAGCACTTAACATCCGTTTTTTGACAACCATCTCCGGTTTCTACATAATCCCGATACGCGCTCAGTGCCTTCGTGTACTGCAGTTTCTTTTTGCCTGCCAATCTTGCCGCCCCCAGCGGATAGGCATCCGGCATGACCGCCCGGTTGGTTTCCGGCTCCCAGTAAACCATTCCCTTCAGCCCTGCGCCTTCTACTCTTTTCACTAGCGTGAGCGTGTCTGAAAGCAGTTTGTAGGTTTCCTCTTCCTCGTTGTCGCATCCGCCGATTTCACTGAGTACGAGGGGTTTTCCGTATAACCGGGAAACCTGATTCAACACGTCAAGAAATCCTTCCGTGTCATGCTTTTCCTGGAACCATGCCGGGTAATAGGAAAGCCCTATCATGTCCGTTTTTCCGTCGTGTGCGAAAAATACGTCAAAAAACCCCTGCACTTGATCCAAAATATGTCCCATGGAAATGTGGGTGACCACGCACGTTTGCGGGCACACCTCCTTCACGGCCATATAACCGGCATTCAAAAATTGCATCAACTCGGCCGGATGCTCCGCCTTGCTCCCCACCGGAAGCAAAAGTCCCGTATTGATTTCATTTCCTACCTGAACATATTCCGGAGCCGCCCCCGCCTCCCTAAGCGCCGTGAGCACCTCCCTGGTGTGGGCGGCCACCTTCTCCGTCATTTCCTTGATGTCCAAGTCTGCCCACGCATCGGGAATGTCCTGAAACATCGGGTCTGCAAAATGGTCACTATAATGAAAATCAATCATCAGCCGCATCCCGTTCGCCTTTACCCTCTTTGCCACTTCCGTCACGCCGTCCTTATCGCAAAACCCCAGCATCACCAGGCCGCCTTTCACCTCATGTCCGCGAAATTCCTTTGACGGCTTTACCCAGAAGCCATACTCGGGCGGGTTTACGAACACGCGCAGGCGCACCGTATTCGCCCCCAATTCCTTTGCCGCCGCTATCGGGTCGACCAGTCGTTCGTCCCCGTCCACCCATCGGTATCCGATTGACTCAAGTTGGGACACCCAGCCTAAGTCAACTCCTAAAATTGTATCATCAATCACTTTTTTATCCTTTCCATCAGTTGCGCACCCGATCTCTTTTTTATATAGTTACTTTTCCATCTCCATGGAAAGTAACTTTATAAAATCATTATATTTTGCAAATCAAAAAATTACAATGACACCAAGAGACAATTATGATACAATTTATAACAGATATGGGAATCATTTTTAGGAGGTGTAAACATGTTTTACGAACATACCCACATGGTAGCTCCTGCCAATAGCAGCAACAACTCCATCCACATAGAAATGACTGAAAACAATTCCAGCCTTTACCAAATCAAGGCTCCCTTTCAGATTACCTTTATTTCCTACAACGGAAGTTCCAACAAGGATTTTCTAAACATCACCACGCTTTCCGGGCAGCACAGCTGCCACTATCAGCAGATGCTTTCTGACCATCACAAACAATACAACGCAAAAAATTTACATATTCATGACTATTTTGAGTTGCTGATTGTATTAGAAGGGACGGTCAGCCAGATGATTGAGGATAAAGAATATTTTTATACGCCGGGCTCCTGCTGCCTGATTAACCGCAGTTTGTATCATTTAGAGGACTACTCTGGTTCCGCCCGGGTTTTATTCGTTGGTTTTTCCGTGGATTTTATCAAAGAATTGTTTGACCATTGTTCGGTAGCGGACTTTCCGCAGGAAAAAGAAATTTTAGACAGCGACTTTTATCATTTTATCATGGATGACATAAAAAATCCCGGCTCCAAGGCGTACCTGGACTTCATTCCCTCCCTCGGGAACCAGACCAGCGTGCAAATGCTGCATAACATCAACACGTCCATCATGGAAGTCATGTTACATCCGACTTTCGGGGCGACGCACCAGATTAAGGGACTGTTTTCCCTCCTGATTGCCAGCCTTTCCAACCCGGAGTATTTTCATTGCAGCAAAATCCTCCTGGAAGAAAACTCCGACATCTTGATTTTTGCCCGCATCAGCCACCTGATTGAAGAAAAAAACGGCCGCATCACCCGCAGCGAGCTCGCGCGGCAGCTCAACTACAGCGGGGACTACATCAACCGCATCATCAACAAGTTTACCGGGCTGTGCCTTTTTGATTATTCCATGAATTTCTGCATGAAAAAAGCCGCCGATGAATTGATTCACAGCGACCGGACCATCGGAGAAATCGCCACCAAACTGCAATTCTCAAATAGGACGCATTTTTATAAATTATTCAAGAAACGATACGGCGTAACCCCAAAGGAATATCGTTTTAAAAACAAGGAAGCGGGCTCCTAATGGATCCCGCTTTTTCATATCATAGGAAACCCTTGTATCATCATTTTATTTCAAATTCAAACTTGTCATTCAAAAGTGCTCCCATTTGGTTCGCACGTTCCACGATGTCAAACGACATATCATGGTTAATCCAGTCAATAATCAGGCCGAACAGTTCATATTTCAAAAGATCGGCATATAACGCTTCCGTCTCCCCCTTTGCCGTTTCCTCGCCTAACCTCTTGATAAATCTTCTAGAAATATAATCACAAATCTTCATCAGGTGCATTTCATAAAATTCCCTAGTCGAGGAATTCCAGATATGCCCCACTTTCTTTTTGTTTTTTACCAGATAGGACAACAATGTCTGCGCGCCCTCAATCAGGGAAAAATTTTCCGGAAGTTGATCAGCAATAGCGTTAATCTCGTCTTCGATTACCTTTTCCAGCAACATCGGAATATCCTCAAAATGATAATAAAACGTATTTCGGTTGATACCGCAATCCAACACGATCATTTTCACCGTGATTTTGGAAAGCGGGTATTGTTCCAATAGTTTTAAAAAGGATTGTTTGATGGCTGCCTGTGTAAACGACGGCATATTTTCCACTCCTTTGTAGTCATCTCTCCGTGTCAAAACGTTGATGCCGAGCGACCTTAACCACCGACATCGCCACGTCAAGACACAACGCACCCTCAAACAAGGAAGCCAGTCCCAAAAGAATCATGGCCGTGCGCACCTCAAGCGGCAACCATACAATCAGGAGCATTCCGCATACGCCCGTGACGACGGCCAGACCCAAAATCAGATACCACCGCTCGATGCCAAAGCGTCTGGAGTCAATGGCCACTTGCACCTTGTAAAGGCTGTCGGTGAGAAGCATTGTCCCATAAATGGTATGCGCTTGTTCTTGAATCCCCCACGCCTGAAATATCATCACGATGCCAAGCGCAATCGTCAAAATTCCAAAGGCCAAATCGTACTGGAATGCCAGCCGGTACAAATCTCTCGAACAATACCCCATGATACGAATCACGCCATAGGCAATCGACATTCCGCCCAACATGTAATACACAAAATCCATGTCAAGACTTGGACTGCACAACAGTCTTACCCCGATAATGATGAGTATGACGGAGGTTATGATATATCCGTATTTTGCCAGTTTCACATATGTTATCGGCTTCACTCTACCGCCCACTTTCTTCCTCCCACAGTTTTTCTGCCGTGGGTTGCCAACATCTTGCATAGCTGTCACATTTCCCGCAGAGGTGTTCTACCGTCTCCGGCGACTGCAAATCCGTCGAATGCGCCCCCGTCTTAGCCACCATCTCCCGCAATTTTTCTGGATTCTCCAGCATCGGGCATGGCCGCAGCATGTTCTCGTTAAACGGCTGCCCGTCGTGGTAAGCCATCAGCATCGGCGACTTTAACGCTTCCAAAAGAGTCTTTTCCCGAATGTTCGAATCCGAATAATGAACGAACACGCACGGGTCGATATCGCCATTGGCATTGATATGCAAATAACGCCGCCCGCCGGCGATACATCCTTCCACGTACTGCGCGTCATTCTGGAAATCCATGGCGAACAACGGCTTCTCGGCGCGCAGCCTGCGAATCCTTCGATATACCTCCAGACGTTGCTCTGGTGTCGGCAAAAGTTCCACCGACGCGTCATTTCCCACGGGCATATAGTGGAAATACCAAATGAAATACGCACCCAGGTCAATCAGCTTATCATAATACTCGTCCGAAGTGATGGAATCGTAATTGGCACTGGTGTAGCAAGAAGAAATCCCATAAACCAGTTTCTTCTCGTGCAAAAGCTCCATCGCCTTGATGACCTTCTGATACACGCCCGCGCCGCGCCGTCCGTCTGTCGCTTCTTCCGAACCTTCCAGCGAAATGGCCGGCACGAAGTTGCCCACGCGAAGCATTTCATCGGCAAATGCCTCGTCTATCAAAGTGGCATTGGTAAAGCACAAAAACACGCAGTCCGAATGCTTCTCGCATAGGCGGATGATGTCCTTCTTACGTACCATCGGCTCGCCGCCCGTATAAATGTATAAGTAAACTCCCAGTTCCTTCCCCTGCTCGATGATAGAATCAATTTCCTCATAGCTTAGGTTCAGCTTATTTCCGTACTCGGCCGCCCAACAGCCGGTACAATGCAGGTTGCAGGCACTCGTCGGATCCAAAAGGATTGCCCACGGAATGTTGCACTGATATTTCTCCCGCATTTCCTCCTGCTTCGGCCAGCCAATCAGCGACGCGTTAATAAAGAAATTAACCGCCACCGTCTGCATCACGTGCGGATCCACGTCCGAAAGCACCCGTCGTATATATCCATAATACGGATGATTCGAATCTGTAATCGCCTCGCGAAACACCTTCCGCTGCGTAACAAACTCGTCTCCGGCAAATTTGTCCGCCCAGTCCATGATCTTGACCATGTTTTTTTCCGGATCCTTGTACAAATACTTAAAAGCCTGCTCCAGTCCAAATTTTTTCATTGTTGCAGAAACGTTCATCTTGCGTACCCCCAATAGTTTTTAATATTATATGAAGCAATTTGTAATTGCTATCTTTACAATGGAGTTTACGCAATTTTTCGTGATTCCACAATGGACAAACCAAAGGCGGATGTGTAAAATTTAGGCAACTCAAGATGTTTGCCCAAAAATTTTTCCAAAAACACGCCTAACCTAAGGCGTGCAACTTTCCATTCTTATTTTTTTAATGACCTACCTTTTCATCTCGCTTTTATATCCCGTGTTATAATGGTCCTCGATAATCCCTTCAATTTCCGCCTTGTTCAAAGATGGCATGTCGCCGGGAATCGTGTTTTTCGCCGCACTGCAGGCATCGCCGAACCGAAGCGCCCGCTCGCAGTCCCCTTTCGAGGACAGAAGTCCGTACAACACGCCGCCGCAGTACGCGTCCCCGCTGCCAATGCGGTCCACGACCTCGATATTTTGATATGGCTTCTCCTCATAATACTTGTCTTCCCTCGCATTGTAAATGACGGAAGTGAAGCTGTGCACCTTCGGGCTGTGCACCGTCCGCCGCGTGGCTGCCACGACGGAAATGTCATAGTCGTCCGTAAAGCTTTTCATCATCGTCTTCACGTCGCCCTCCTTGCCGAACGTCAGGCGTGCCGTATCCTCGGAGCAGAAGAAAATGTCCACGTAAGGCAATATCGTCTCAATGCACGCCCGTGCCTCTTCCCCGCTCCAAAGATTTCCCCGGAAATTCACGTCAAAGGATATTACCGTCCCATGCTCCTTAAATCTCTTGATCATTTCCACCGCCGTCTCCCGGCACTGCCGACTCAACGCCAGCGTGATGCCAGACGTGTGGAAACATCGCGTGGAGGCGTAAATGCTTTCTGGCAATTCCTCCGCCTTAAGGCGCGTCATAGACGAATTACGCCGGTCATAGACGACCTCCGGCTTGCGCGGGTATGCGCCGTTTTCATAATAATACACGCCCAGCCGGGCTTCGTCGTCATCGTCATATACTAAGTAATCATCGCTCACGCCGATAAAACGCAGCTTGTTCTTGGCGTAAATGCCGATGCTCGTGTTCGGGATACGGCTAATCACGCCGGAACGAAGCCCCATCAGGGACACGACCGAGGCCACGTTCAGTTCCGCCCCGCCCACCTGCCGCTCCAGCACGCTGTCACGCACGATGCGCTCGTTCGACGGCGGCGAAAGACGCAGCAAAATCTCACCTAAAGTCAACAAATCAAAATCTTTTTTTTGTTCCATGATTTTACCTCCATATTTGGAACAAAGCTGCCACATATGTGACAGCTTTATTCCTTTTCATGGCAGTCCGCTCTCGCGGACAAAAATAGGGTTTATATTAGTATCTGCCTAAGGATATTATCCCCGGCACTCTTTCACGATTTGTACGGCCTCGGCGGTCATTTCCTTAATCTTGTCAAAGTCGCCCGCGTCAACCAAGCTTCCTTTTACCATCCAGCTTCCGCCGCATGCCCAAATCTTGTCACATGCCAGGTATTCCTTGACATTCTTCGGGCTAATGCCACCGGTGGGCATGAACTTCATGTTCACGTACGGTGCTGCCATCGCCTTGATCATGTTAAGACCGCCCGCCGGTTCCGCCGGGAAGAACTTCACGATTTCCAATCCCAACTCGATGGCCTGCTCCACCTCGCTCGGCGTCACGACACCAGGCGTAATCGGGATGTTCTTATCCAGACAATATTTTACCACCTTCGGGTTCAGACCCGGGCTTACGATAAACTTCGCGCCCGCCGCCACGGCCCTGTCAACCTGCTCCGTCGTAAGAACGGTACCCGCCCCTACGAACATGTCCGGATACTCGCTCGTCATGATGCGGATGGACTCTTCCGCAGCCGCCGTCCGAAACGTCACTTCCGCGCATGGCAGCCCGCCCTCGCACAACGCCTTCGCAAGCGGTGCCGCGTCCTTCGCGTCATTTAATACCACGACCGGGATGATGCCGGTCTCATGAATTTTCTGCAATACTTCATTCATTTTTTATTCTTCCTTTCTTAAATTAAGTATTTATAAGTCGATCGCTCCGTGCCACGCACTCCCGCAATCGCTCCCCCATTCGCAATCCGTCCTACCGGACTACTTGCTCATGAGTGGGGAGCCCGTCTAATGGAGAAACGAACGTTCAAACAAGCTTGACCTTCGTTTCTCCGCCGTCCGGGATTTATAAATCAAACTCAAAGTACCTCACCGCATTATTATAAGATATTCCTTTGACAATTTTCTTCAACGTCTTATAATCTGCCGGATACTCGCCATTTTCCACCCAGCCGCCAATCAGCTCGCACATGATCCTGCGGAAATACTCATGCCTCGTGTATGACAAGAAACTCCGTGAATCGGTCAGCATGCCGACAAAGTTGCCCAGCAGTCCGAGGTTCGCAAGCGACGTCATCTGCTCGATCATACCCGTCTTATTGTCATTGAACCACCATGCGCTTCCCTGCTGTACCTTGCCGACGGCATCCGCATTCTGGAAGCAACCAATCACGGTGCCAATTGCCGCGTTGTCAATCGGGTTGAGCGAATAAATAATCGTTTTCGGCAATTCGTCCGTCACCGCCAGGGCGTTTAAGAAATCCGCCAGTTCCGCGGACGGCGTATGGTTGCTGATGCAGTCCACGCCCGTGTCCGGCCCCAACTTGGTAAAGACGCTTACGTTGTTGTCCCGCTTCACGCCGTAATGCAGCTGCATGACCCAGCCCTTCTTCGCGTATTCCCTGCCAAGCGTCACCATGCAGGCCGTCTTGAACTTCAATTCTTCCTCACGGCTCACCGTTTCGCCAGCCAGCCTTTTGGCAAAAATCGCTTCCACCTCTTCGGCACTTGCCGGATTGTACATCACATATTCCAACCCATGATCGGACACAGAGCAACCATTTTCTGCAAAATAATCCATTCGATTTTTCAGTGCCGCCATCAGGTTTTCAAAGCTGTCAACCTTTATCCCGCTCACTTCGCCAAGCTTCGCCAGATAATCAAGGTAGTCCTTCTTTTCCAAGGCGACCGCCTTGTCCGGCCGCCACGCGGGGAGCACTTGCACGTCGAAGCTTTCGTCGGCCTTGATTTTCTGGTGCCACTCCAGAGAATCCACCGGATCGTCCGTCGTGCACACCAGTGTCACGTTTGACATTTTAATCAAGCTGCGGGCACTTAATCCCGCCTGCAATTTCGCGTTGCAAAGATTCCAGACTTCCTCCGCGGTGTCTCCGCTCAAATACCCGTCATAACCGAAATACCGCTTCAACTCCAAATGGCTCCAGTGATAAAGCGGATTGCCAATCGCCATCTCCAACGTCTCGGCCCATTTCTGGAATTTCTCCCGGTCGGAAGCGTCGCCGGTAATATACTTCTCCTCCACGCCGTTCGAGCGCATCTGCCGCCATTTGTAATGGTCGCCGCCCAACCAGACCTGCGTGATATTTTCAAATTTGCGGTCTTCGTAAATCTCCTGCGGGTTCAAATGACAGTGGTAGTCCAAAATCGGCATCACGGCCGCATATTCATGATATAACTTTTTCGCCGTCTTGGTAGACAGTAGAAAATCTTCATCCATAAAACGTTTCATAATGAAATCCTCCGATACCTATTCAGTTCCTGAATAGTTACATCCTCCGCCTATTATACATGTCTCTCCAACGCCCTGCGCACCGCGCCGGTTCCGGCAATCATTTCTTTGAAATAAGCGCACACCTTGTCGGCCAGACCTACCTCGTAGAGATTCACGCCGAAAATCTTGGCATTTTCCAACACCGGTTTCAAGGCGCCTTCCACGTCCGCCTCCTCGCCCAGTTTGAAGCCCGCCACGTAAGGGCATACCGTGTCCAGAAGCGGGTCGGGGCTTAGTTCAAACTTGTTGCCCTCATCGTCCACCGCCATCAAATACCTAAGCCACCCAGCGAACACCAACGGAATCCTCTTCAAGTCGGCTACGTCCAGCTTGTCGGAAGCCGCATAGGCCTTGATGGTTTCACCAAAACGAATGGCCAACTTCTGGGACGTATCCGTCGCAATCCGCTGCGGGGTGTCCGGCATGAATGGATTGGGAATCCGCACGTTCAACACGGTGTCAATAAACTCCTTCGGATCGAGCACGCCCGGATTTACCACCACTGGCAATCCTTCCTCATAGCCAATGATTTCCACCAGCTTTTTCAACGTCGCGTCCTTCATCTCCTTGGAAATCAGGTCGTAGCCAAGCACGCAGCCGAACACTGCCAACGTCGTGTGCAACGGATTTAAGCAAGTACAAACCTTCATCTTCTCCACCTTGTCCACCGTCTCGCGCTCGGTAAACATCAGTCCGCCCTTTTCCAATTCCGGCCTGCCGTTCGGGAACGCGTCCTCAATCACGAGGTACTCGCACTCTTCCGCATTGACGAACGGTGCCACGTAAGTGTTTTTCGAGGTGATGACCGGTTCCAGCTCGTCAATGTTGTCACCATTTAATATCTTCTCTACGGACGCGTCTGGACGGGGCGTGATTTTGTCAATCATGCTCCACGGGAAACTTACCTTGTCCTTGGAATTGACGTAGGTTAAAAATCCCTTGTCGGCCACGCCGTTCTCGGTCCATTTCTCGGCAAACGCATTGATCGCGGCATACAATTTGTCACCATTATGCGAGCAGTTGTCCATGCTGACCATGGCCACCGGCTTCTCTCCCGCCTGATAACGGGTATACAAAAGGGAGGCCACCTTGCCGATATAGCTCGCCGGCTTGGCCGGCCCGTTTGCAAAATCTTCCACGACGGAAGGAAGAAGCTCGCCCTTGCCGTTTACCAGGCTGTAGCCCTTTTCCGTAATCGTGAATGACACCATCTGCAGGGAATCCTTCTCAAAAATCTCTTTCAAGCGGCCAAACTCCGCGTCGTTTTCCGAATCCACGATACAAGACTCGACCACGCTGCCGACCACGGTCTTGTCAATCGTCCCGTCCGCTTTCAGCGTTACCAGTACGGAATAATTGTCGTGCGGACGATACATTTTTTCGATAATCTCATAGTCGAAGCCCTCCGCCACGACCAGGCCACGGTCAATCACGCCGTCATTTAACAAGTTCTGCACGACGTTTGCCTGGAACGCGCGGAAAATGTTTCCCGCCCCAAAATGAACCCAGAACGGGTTTTCCTTCGTCGCCTTTGTTACCGCCTCGCGGTCAAACTTCGGCAAATCGTACCCGGCCGCTTCCCACTGTGCCTTTTCCTGCAATCCTTGTGAACTTAATTTCATGACCTTTTTGCTCCTTTCTCAATCGCTTCCCAAAGTCCGTTCAAATACGTCGCGCCTAACGCCCTATCGTACAAACCATATCCCGGCATCGCCACCTCGTCCCAAATCATACGTCCATGGTCGGGGCGAATCGGGCCGTCAAAGCCAATTTCATACAAGGCCTTCATGATTTCGTACATGTCGAACGTTCCGTCGGAGGACAAATGAGCTGCCTCCTCAAAGTTGGTCGGCGTAATGAATTTCAGGTTACGCACATGGGCAAAATGGATCCTGCCCTTCAGGGAACGAATCATGTCCGGCAGGTCATTGTTCAAGTTCGTGCCATAAGAACCGGAACAGAACGTCACGCCGTTATGCGGGTTGTCCACCATCTTCATCATGCGCAAAATGTTTTCCTTGTTGATGATGATGCGCGGGAGTCCGAACACGCTCCACGCCGGGTCATCCGGGTGAATCGCCATGTTGATGTCGCATTTGTCACAAGTCGGCATAATCTTCTCAAGGAAATATTTTAAATTTTCAAACAATTTTTCATCATCGATGTCCTTGTACATCTCGAACAGTTCTTTTACCTTCGCCATGCGCTCCGGCTCCCAGCCCGGCATCACGGTTCCGTTCATGTCACCGGAAATGGACTCGAACATCTTCTCCGGGTCGAGATTGTCGACCGCCTCCTGGGTGTAGGCAAGCACGGTAGAACCATCCGGCCTCATGCGCGCCAATTCGGTACGCGTCCAGTCAAATACCGGCATGAAGTTGTAACATACCAGGTGCAGCCCCTCGGCAGCCAGGTTTTCCAACGTTTCGATATAATTCGCGATGTACTGGTCACGCTCCGGCGCGCCCGTCTTAATCGCGTCATGAATGTTCACGCTCTCGATGCCTGCAATGTGCAGTCCCGCCGCCTCGACCTCGTCAATCATGGCACGGATACGCTCGCGGCTCCACACTTCGCCCGGCTGGGTGTCATACAACGTCGTGATAACCCCCGTCACGCCCGGAATCTGCCGAATCTGCTTCAAGGTAACCGTGTCAAACTTGGAGCCATACCACCTTAATGTCATTTCCATAATACTTGTCCTCGCTTTCCTAATTTTTCTCTGTCACCATTCACGACCAAATGAAAACGCAAACAGTAACTTTTTCTCTCCGTCTCTCTTTTATCTTACTGTCGCCCATGTCAACAGTATTTCGTGCACTGATTTTATTATACTTTTTTTACCAAAAAATCCAATTGGCAGGATTGTTGTTTACATTGCAAAAGTTGCGGTTTCTTGCTATAATGCAAGAAGGGCAGAGTCAAACGGACAAAAAAGCAGACATGCAAGCTTGCTTGGGCGGCGGTTTCTCTATCCATTCGACAAGCAAAGCCGCCTCGAAAAACCACAAGTTTTTCGGGGTACTCTGCCCGCACTCTCGCAGAATACGGAAAGGATTTCTTTTTATGAAAAAAAATTTACAAACCACTTTCAACACCCGCCAGTACATGCTGGAAAAGCATTTCGAAATCTATTATTATAGCGACAGCCATTTTTCCGGTGTAAAAGACCATACGCATGACTATTATGAATTTTATTTTTTCCTCGAAGGGGACATTTCTATGTATATACAAGGCAAATTATATGAATTAAGGCCGGGAGACGTGATTTTAATTCCCCCCGGCGTTGCCCATCATACCCTTCTCCATAGCGAAAACGCACCCTACCGTCGTTTTGTTTTCTGGATTTCACAAGAATATTGCAACCTGCTTTTAAACCTTTCACCCGACTACGTCTACCTGATGCAGCATGTCGCGGTCACAAAGCATTATATCCACCACTATGACGCACTTGCCTTAAACGCCTTACAATCCAAGGCCTTTCAGCTGATTGAAGAACAGCACTCCAACCGCTTTGGCAAAAGCGCGAAGATTTCACTCTGCGTCAACGACCTGATTCTCCATCTAAACCGCACGATTTACGAGATGGAGCACCCGAGCGCCCCCCGTGAGGAACAAAGTTTGTATCAGGAGATCATGCTATATATTGAAGGACACCTGGATGAAGAATTATCATTAGATCAGCTTGCAGGGATTTTTTATGTCAACAAATATCACATTGCCCATGTATTTAAGGAAAACCTCGGCATGTCCATCCATCAGTTTATTACGAAAAAGCGGCTTTCCACGTGCCGCGACGCCATACTTAGCCAAACCAGCATCAGCGATGCCTACCTGATGTGTGGGTTCAAGGACTACTCCAGTTTTTTTCGGGCGTTTAAAAAAGAATACGGACTGTCCCCAAAGGAATACCGGGAACAAGTCCGCAAACAAACCAGGGCAAACTAATTGGACACACTTTTACGATTCACAGTCAATCAGTGAACACCTTGCCCAGTTCGATGAAGCACCCGTCAAGCAAGTTGACTTTTGCCACTTCGTCTTGTTTATAGACTTCATGGATCTGCAAAATGCCGGCATCCGTCCGAAGCATGACGCGAACCGTCCTATTTTCGGGATCCACGATCCAGTATTCCCGTACCCCGGCCCGCTGGTAGAGATTTAGTTTTACCAGCTGATCCTGCCGCTGCGTGGAAGGGGAGAGGACTTCCGCAATGAAGTCCGGCGCGCCCTTGCACCCGCGTTTATCCAATTTGCTTCTATCACACACGATGGAAATATCAGGCTCGACCACCGTATCCACGTCTTCCGGCCTATCTCCCTCCCGCTCAAATAGGCGGACTCCAAACGGTGCCAGATAGACCCCGCACTGCTTCCCTTCCAGATAATTACCAAGCTGCCGCCCGATTTCGAAGCAGATTTCCTGGTGCCTCCTGGATGGCGTTGCCATCATAAACGCCTCGCCATTGATAATTTCCACATGCTCATCTTCATTCCATGTGAGACAGTCCCGAAATGTATACCGCGCTTGTCCTACCGGCAATGCCATAACCAATACCTCCCTTTTTGTAATCGTTTGGTCAAGGCCATATTATCACCCTTTTTCACATCCGCATCGTAAGCTGAATTCTTTTTTTCTTCATGTCCACGCTCATGACCTTCACGTCCACGATGTCGCCGACGCTCACCACCTCCAACGGGTGCTTAATATAGCGGTCGGTAATCTGGGAAATGTGTACCAGTCCGTCTTGGTGCACGCCGATATCCACGAATACGCCGAAGTCGATGACGTTGCGCACCGTGCCCTTTAATACCATGCCCTCTTTCAAATCCTTCATCTCCAGCACGTCCGTGCGCAGGATGGGACGCGGCATCTCGTCGCGCGGGTCGCGGGCCGGTTTTTCCAGCTCCTTCACGATATCACGCAAGGTAATCTCGCCGACTCCCAGTTCTTCCGCCAACTTCTTATAATCCTTGATGGTCAAGGACAATCCCACCAGCTTGCCGCCGCTCAAGTCCTCCGGGGCAAATCCCTGCTTTTTCAATAATTTTTCCGCCGCCGCATAAGACTCCGGATGCACGCCCGTCGCGTCCAAAGGATTGTCCCCGCCCGAAATGCGCATGAAGCCCGCGCACTGCTCAAATGCTTTCGGCCCGAGTTTCGGCACCTTCAAAAGCTGCCTGCGGTTTGCAAAACGGCCGTTTTCCTCACGGTAGGCCACGATATTTTTTGCCAGCGTGCTGCTGATGCCGGAAATATAGGCCAAAAGCGGAGCGGAAGCGGTATTTAAATCCACGCCGACCTTATTTACACAATCCTCCACCACGCCGCCTAACGACTCGCCAAGCTTCTTTTGGTTCATGTCGTGCTGGTACTGTCCCACGCCGATGGACTTCGGATCAATCTTAACCAACTCGGCCAACGGATCCTGCAACCTTCTGGCAATCGACGTGGCACTCCTTTGTCCCACGTCAAATTTCGGAAATTCCTCAGTTGCCAATTTGCTGGCCGAATACACCGAAGCCCCGGCCTCATTGACAATGACGTACTGCACCTTCTGCGGAATTTCCTTTAATAATTCCACGATAAACTGCTCGGACTCACGCGAGGCCGTTCCGTTTCCCAATGAAATCAAGGATATATTATATTTCGGAATAATCTTTTTGAGCAAATCCTTGGCTGCCTTAATCTTCGCCTCGGAAGTCGGGGCCGTCGGATAAATGACGGTTGTCCCCAGCACCTTGCCGGTGGCATCCACCACCGCCAGCTTGCATCCGGTACGGAAGGCCGGATCCCAGCCCAACACCACGCGGCCGCTAATCGGCGGCTGCATCAAAAGCTGGTGCAGGTTTTTTCCGAAAACCTCGATGGCGCCGTCCTCCGCCTTCTCGGTCAGTTCGTTGCGAATCTCGCGCTCGATTGCCGGCCCAATCAGCCGATGGTAACTATCCTCGACCACCTCTTTTAACACCGGCGAGGTATATGGGTTGTCCTTGTGAATGACCTTCTTCTCCAGATAACGCAGGACGTCTTCCTCGGGAGCCTCCACCTTCACGGTCAAAAACTTCTCCTTCTCGCCCCGGTTCAACGCCAGAATCCGATGCCCGGCCAGCTTCTTTAACGGCTCCTCGAACTCGTAATACATCTCGTAAACGGACTCCGCTTTCTCGTCCTTCGCTGCTGAGACAAGCATCCCTTTTTGCATCGTGATGCTTCGTATATAGCTTCGGTACGCGGCCTCGTCGGAAACGGACTCCGCGATAATGTCCATCGCCCCGGCAATCGCCTCCTCGGCCGTTTTCACTTCCTTTTCCTCGGAAATATATTTGGCCGCCTCATTTTCAAGCGGCTCGGAAATTTGCTGCAGGGTAATCACCGCCGCCAACGGCTCCAATCCCTTTTCCTTCGCGACCGTCGCCCTGGTTCTTCGCTTCGGACGGTAAGGGCGGTAAAGATCCTCCACGACCACCAACGTTTCCGCCGCCAGAATCTGCGCCTTCAGCTCCTCCGTCAACTTTCCCTGCTCCTCTATGCTGGACAAGACCTGCTCCTTCTTCTCTTCCAGATTGCGCAAATACAAGAGCCGCTCATGGAGCTTGCGAAGCTGCTCGTCGTCGAGCGAACCCGTCACTTCCTTTCGATAACGGGAAATGAAGGGAATCGTGTTTCCCTCGTCAATCAGTTTCACGGCCGCGTCAATCTGCCAACGCTGTACGCCAAGTTCTTCCGTCAGCTTTTGATTAATGTCCATCTCTTAAATCTCCCTCTCTCTTTCGTCTCGTTATGATTCTTTTATATACAAGCTTTGCTAAAAATACCACTTTTGCTCTCATTATACTTCCACTTTCACCACGCAGCTTTTCTTGCAAAAACAGATTCCATAATTTAAAATTATCTCATAACCTTCCTCCCGCGCCTCGGCAGCATAGTCCAGATTTTTTATCTGTTCCAACGCTCTTTTGCATCCTTCTTCCATTTGATTCAATTTTTCCACACTTTTTATTTCAATAACGATAACCGGCCGCGTCTCGTCATATGGCATCAAGAAAAGATCCGGCCGGCCATCTCCCTGCTCCCGGTTTGAGCGAATGCGATAATCTGGAAGACCGCTTAACACCCCAACCAAAAATCCATGATAGAAAGCCTCCCCGCCATCATAGTAACTAATGGTTTTTCGTAATTGCTGTCTGAGGATGTTTTGCACCTTGTCAACTTCTTGCCGCATCAACCCCTGGTACAAATCCGAAAAATCGCGCCCTTTTATTTGAGAATCAAACCATTCCTCAATTGTATTCTCATAAATGTATTTCACTTCCTCATTCGGTATGGTCATGGTCAGATAAATCTTATTCTTTTCAAATCGTTGCGACGCCATCTTTAAATAACCGGTGAAAAACAAAAAATTCCACAAATTATCCTGGCTTTTATAGATTTCGCCATAAGTAATCTCCTCGTGAACCGGCTTTTCAATCGTCCCCCCGGCAACCAGTTCCTCCAGCTCATCTTTCACACCGCCATCCGCTTTTTCCACCAGTTCCCGAATAATACCGTTAGAAGACGTGTTCGACCAATACGGACGAGGAAATGCATCAGGATTACCGACTCCCGCACTTACATATTTGATAATGCTCCACGGGTTGTAAACCTCCGTCTTTCCAAATAAATAGCCGTCATACCACTCTTTTGCCTCTTGGACACGCGAACCCAGCTCATAAAAATCCAACATCGCCTCCACTTCCTGTTGGGTAAAACCAAAATACTCGGAAAACTGATTCTCTAAAACAGAATAAATGTCAAGGTTATTCAAACCGGTGAAAACACTCTCCCGACTAATCCGTAAGCATCCGGTCACAACCGCAAATTGTAAGCAATCATTCGTCTTCAACGTGGACTCGAACAAAGAACGGATAAAGTCTACCATCTGCTCATAAAATCCTCTGAAAAAAGCATTTTCCAAAGGCACGTCATACTCATCCAGCAAAATAATGACATTGCTGTCATGATACCTTTTCAAACATTCGGACAAGAACTTCAACGCATCCGCATATAAACTTTTATCATCTTCCAAATCAAGAATTGCCTGATAGCGTTGTTTTTCCATTTCAGACAAGGCGTTTCCTTGAAGCACATATCTATGCCGATCGTATTCCCTTGCAATCTGCCGGCGCAAAAGTGTATACGCCAAATAATAATCCGGTTGTTTTGCAGACTTTAACGACATGGAAATAACCGGATAACACCCCATATGCTGCAGGTACTCATCTCCGGCCTCCATAATCTTCATTCCGTCAAAATAATGACGGTTGTCGACCACGCCTCCATCCGCCGCAATTTCTTTCTCGAAAAAGGTTCTTATCATGCTAAGCGTAAGTGTCTTTCCGAATCGCCGTGGACGGGTAAACAGCCCCGCTTTCACGCGATAATCCAACAATTCTTTTATCATCAATGTCTTGTCCACGTAATAATAAGAATTGTCAATCATCTCTTTATAATTCTCTATCCCAATACCGATCGGCCTTTTCAGCATAAAAGCACCTCGCTTCCATTCAAACATAGCGATTATAACATGTAAGATACAAACAACGCAACCTTAAAATTCACATGAACTTACCAATGTCGCCGTCAAACTACATGTCGGTTACCGGCCATCTCCCTTTTTTCCACACCGCACTTCACAGTCCTTTCGGAAAAATGAAATTCCATAACAATCAATCTTCCGATATCCTTCCATGCGCAACTCATCCATATATCGCTTCTCATCTATCTGCCGAAACGCTTTTTTGCATCATCTTCCAAATCGTCAATGGACTTTGACACTTTTAATTCCAAAACAAATGCCCTGCCCCGCAGTGAAGGGCTTTTCACCATGATGTCCGAACGGCCATTTCCAGACTCGCGATTTGATTTCACCAGATAATCCTCGCTTTGGCTTAAAATACCGGTAAGGAAACCATGATAAAAATTTTCCGCGCTGTCATAAAAACTGATTGCATGAAAAAGCTGCACGTTCAAAATATCCTGCATCCGCTTCGCGTCCCCGTTTTCCATCGCCTGGTACAAATCCCGAAAATCCTCTTTTTTAATTTTTTCCCTGAACCAATTCAAAATCGTGTTCTGATAAATCGTCTTCACTTCCACGTTCGGAATCCGCACTCTTAAAAAAATGGATGATTCCTTAAAATACTCGCTTTCCTTTGTCAGATACCTGGTAAAATAAAGGAAGTTCCACAGATTTTCCCCATTTCCATGCATGTCCTCACATGTGACCTCTTCATGCACCTAAATGTCCAAACCCTCCCCGTGCAATAGCCCTTCGATCTGCCCCTTGGTTTCCCGGTCAGCCCTGACAATTAAATCCTTGATAATGTCATTTGAACTGGTATTAATCCAATATGGAAACTTTTATCCGCCTCTTCATCCGCAATGGCAAAATATTGTTCATATTCCTTTTTCGTAAGCCGCTCTTTTCCCTGCTCGACCATGTCCCTATGCCGGTCAAATTCCGACGCGATTTCGGCTCGCATCGTATAATATGCAATTTCAAAGCTTTCCCGCTTTGCCGATTTTAGCGTCAGGTTCAGCACCTGATATTGCCCCATCTGGCCAGTATAAACTTCCCCTGCATCCATGATTTTCATTCCTTGGAAAAGTTCCTTGTTCTGTTTATTTTTCTCCACAGAACCGGTATCTTCAAAAAAATATCGGAGCATGCTTAAATTCAGGGTCTTTCCAAACCGTCTCGGACGTGTGAACAGATTCACCTTCCCCTTTAAATCCAACAATTCTTTTATGAGCATCGTTTTGTCTACATAATAATACCCAGACTTCACCATGTCCTCAAAATTTTCCACGCCGATTGGTAATGCTTTTTTCATCGTAATACCTCCCTACACCCATTCACGGCGGGATCCCTCCGTGCTGATACATGTCAAAAATCGTCCGCAGGATTTTCACATTTTCATATACCAAGAGCACTTGGTTTAAAAAACTCCATCTCCCAAGTGCCCTCATTTTACCATAACTATATAGAATGTGCCAACCATTTCTGCAAATCCACAAATACTATATTTATTATAATTGCGCAAGGTGGCCCAGATGCGCTCCTCCGAAAAACGATTGTCATATTTTTTTGGAATCACGTCGCACGTCTCCTGGTACCAGCGCAAAAGCTCCGTCTGCATGCGCCACATCACACCCTGCAACGCGCCGTCTTTGAACGTGCCGTCCGCGTTCTTCGGCTTTGTCGCGTACAAATTGTTCAGTTCTTGCGGGTCATCATCCAAGCAGTACAGCTCATGCTCCCCGTTCAAATGTTGCACAAATTTATAGTGCCCGTCCGTCACCATCGTGGTCTTGCAATGTGCCTCGTCATCCAACTGTGCCGTCTTTTTCGCCCAGTAGTCGTCCCGTCCCGGCTTTGGCGGCTCGGAATGCCACTCGTCACATTGCTCCTCATATGCCAGCCGCGACCCCCGCATCGCACGGATACAGTTCTAGGCCTCTCTCGTTCCTCATCTTCGGTGGCTTTATCAAAAGCGGCACGCGGGAAAGCACGTCCTCGTATGTGTTTTGCGCCTTCTCCGCCAGATGATAATCTCTGGCAAAGTCCCCGTGGTCGGAAAGGAAAAAGATGGCCAAATCGTCATACATGCCCCCGCAAATAGTGACTCGCATGGTTTTGCCATGGCCTTAAAACAACTCTTGCAAAGTGCTGGCAAATGTTGTATGATTAAGAACGTATACACGCAAATCACCGGTTAACCGGCGGCTTGCAACACTCGATATCCATCTGCGCCATACAAACGCGGAAATATATTATCAAAAAGGAGTTGAACTTTCATTGGACCCGAGTGACGCCATACAACTTGGCATATTACTTATCTTATTTTTTATGTCTGCTTTTTTCTCATCGGCAGAGACCGCGCTGACGACCGTCAACAAGATACGGATGCGCTCTCTGGCAGACGAAGGAAACAAAAAGGCGGAGGTCGTTCTTGACACAATTGAAAATCACAAGCCAAAGATGCTGAGCGCGATTCTGATTGGCAACAACATCGTCAATCTTTACGCCGCATCCCTGACCACGACGATTGCCTACCGTTTCGGAGGAGGCATGGTCGGTTTGGCAACCGGCATACTGACATTGGCGATTCTGGTATTCGGCGAGATTACGCCAAAGAATATCGCCACGCTTCAGTCTGAAAAACTGTCACTTTCCTATATCCGGATAATCCGGGTACTGATGACGGTTCTTACACCGGTCATTTTTATTATCAATTCCTTCGCACGGGGAATGCTCTTCCTCATGCGCATCGACCCGGACGCGGCGAACGACACCATGACCGAGGACGAATTACGTACCATCGTGGACGTAAGCCACGAGGACGGGGTGATTGAATCCGAGGAAAAGGAAATGATTTACAACGTGTTTGATTTGGGCGATGCCAAGGCGAAAGATGTCATGGTTCCCCGCGTCAACGTCACGTTTGCAAACGTGAACTGTACGTTCCAGGAATTGATTAATATTTTCAAAGAAGACAAGTACACGCGCCTTCCGGTTTATGAGGACACGACCGACAACGTGATTGGCACCATCAACATGAAAGATCTCCTGCTGTTTGCCAATAGGGAGAACTTCCACGTACGCGACATTTTACGCGAAGCCTATTTTACGTATGAATACAAGAGCATTTCCGAGCTTCTTGTGGAAATGCGCCATGCCTCCTACAATATCGCCATCGTGCTTGACGAGTACGGCGAAACTGCCGGCCTGATTACGTTGGAAGACATTCTGGAGGAAATTGTCGGCGAGATTCATGACGAATATGATGAAAATGAAGAAGAATTCATAAAAAAGGTGGATGAGCAGGAATATATCGTCGAGGGGTCTTTAAGCCTGGATGACATAAACGACCGTCTCGAATTGGAATTGGAGTCGAAAGATTACGATTCGCTTGGCGGATATTTTATCGAACACCTCGACCGTCTGCCGGAGGTCGGAGACGAGATTGTTCTGGAAGACGGCATTCGCATGGTCGTGGAAAAGATGGACAAGAACCGGCTGGAATTGGTACACGTCTACCTGCCGGAGACGGAGGCGGACATCGCGGACGACTCTTCAGAAGATTCCACGAAGGAGATTGGCAAAAAAGAGGACAAGCAGGAGAAAACACGGGAATAGGCCGGAAACGAACCAGAAATAAGTCAGAATAAACCAGGTTTGAAACGATTTTTTAATGAATTTCATTTTTCTCTTGCCATTTTGCAAAAAATGCATTAAAATAGAACACGGAGTTTTGAGATGGACATGCTTGCAAGTATATATGGCATTCCAAAAGGAGATGCAAAGCTCCGTGTTCTGCCCTAATATCTTTTAATTTATTTTAACCGTTGCCGTTCATGAAGTCGTGCACTTGTTGGTTTACGCCCATGGATTGTAACAAAGTATTTTTATGGAGACGTATCGAAGTGGCCATAACGAGAGCGACTCGAAATCGCTTTGCCGCCTGAAAGCGGCACGAGGGTTCGAATCCCTCCGTCTCCGCTCAAAGGAAGGACTGCCGCACCAATTAAAATGCGGCAGTCCTTTTTTATCCTCCCAAGTGACAAAGCAAAGGATTCTTTTCCCTTGTCAAGCGGATATTCGCAATCCGCTTCGCTACTTGCTCATAACCTCATTGCCGCTTCGCGACATTTCAGTGGGAGTCTGTACTCCCACTGAAACAGGAAAGTCACCCCCGCTTTAAAAAGCGGGGAACTTCCCTGATGGGGTTAAAATATGCATACTTGCGCATTTGCTGCCGCATCACGTCCAAGACCCTATTGACAATCTCTGCCCCATATGCCTCTTTTGCGCCCGACAACAACCTTTCCACATCCTTTTCCATAAACCAATAGTAAAAATGAACGCCATAAAGTTCCTCTGCCACGTCCATTTGCTCGTCAAAGGAACGGTTGAACGGCTTTGCCTCGATTCGCTCATAACATGTTTCCAAAGTCAATTCCCCACTCCAGGCGGAACAGTTTCTCCAATGTCAAAACCTCCTGCCCCTCCTGCAAAAAATCGGTGCAACGACACCCTTTATAAATGGTGTCCTGATACGATATTTCGTCAAGCTCATAAGACACGCGGGGAATCACGGTGCTTTTTTCTAGCAAATGCGAGATGAGGTATTCGGCCAATCCTTCATATCCCAAATAATCGGCCTTATACCAGTTTCCGGCATCAAACCATTTTAGCTGATTCCCCTTGGAAGAGTTTCGATTCATGTTGATCTGCTTCGACTGCGTCATTGTAATCATCCAACCATCGCTCCTAGATTCCAAATTTATTCCATACTTATTCCGAAATGATTTCAATCCACTGCGTGTCCTCCGCCATCCTCCCCTGCGTCTTGCGAATGATGGTCAGCGGGTCATAATGATCCACCCCCACGTCCTTGAGCACCAGCTTTAACTTATCGCGGGTACGCGGGAAACAGCGGTCTTCCAAAAAGAACTCAAAATCCGCCCAGGTAGGATTATCCTTCACTCCAAACGCACGATGGAGATTGTCATCCGTGCAGTTTTCTATCTTGACCGTCTCGGTCTGAAAATCCGCGTCAATAATCGTGCAGATTCCCTTCTTGTCCATGAAATGTAAAATCATATGATACCCCCTTAAAGACCCATGAGTCCCACACTTCAAACACTTACAAGTTCTCTCTCTTCCACGATGCCCCGGACTTCCTCGACGCTCTTTTCCGCCACGTCCGCTATCTGTTCCAAGGTATAACCTTTTCCGTACATGTTCAAGATGAATTTTCTCTCTCTTTTCGCCTCCCCTTGAACTTCCCCAATGGCTTTTCCTCTGGCTTCCGCCTTCTCCCGGATTCCTTCTCCCAAGTTGCACATGACCTTCATTTCCTCCTTTCCCTCTTCCTCCATCGGAATTTCATACTCCGTCTCAAGGATGTCTAATTTTTCTTCGATGGGCAGTTCCGCAGACAACAACGCCCCAAGCAAGCGGTGCAATTCATAGCACTCATCCTGCTCTGGCAACTCATCCGACACTCCAATCAAGACGATGTTGAGCAAATCCATCTCGCCTTCCCATACATAGTCGCCCAACAGCTTGTCATTGGTCAAGTGCACATAGTCCAGACTGTCTTCGTCCATGCTCATGCATATCCAAATGCTAAACACGCGCTTTATGTCGTCATAGTTCGTTTTTTCAAAGTCCCGCTCCTTCTGCGAGGACACCAAACGGCTTACATAAAAGATGGCCCGGTTCAGTATCTTGTATTTTGTAGGATTATCCTTTTGCATTTCTATATTCACGATAATCTGCGAAATTCCATCCCTCATCCGTACGTAGAACACGACGTCAAACCGCACCAACCCCTCATGAGCCTCCACGTTCTCCGTATTGAAGCCGACCACCCGTTGACCTTTCTCCTCCCTCGCCACATTCGTCATGCCCGGTTCCATTGGAACGATGCCTATCATCGGTTCACCCTCAATGTACGATACGACATCTTTCGGGTTCATTCCCTTGAACTCATCCACCGTCCTTGCCAATATATGGGCAAGGATATGTTTGTTCCCCAACAAACGTTTCGCACTTTCATCATATTGTGCCTCTTTGTCCGTTGTTATTACCGCATTCTTTATCTCCCTATTCACAAAACTTCCTTTCTTCCGCACTTCCCCCTTATGTCCGATGCAAAAACATCATAGCATATTGCACCAAAAAAACGCAAGAGTCAAAAACTCAATTGCGTTTTTTTGTGAATTTTGTATACTTAAGGCAAACCTTTCTATACGAATTAACATCCCTTATACTTTTTAGCGTCCTTCATTCATTTATTGAAATACACTTTTGCAAATACTCCAGAATGTCCCCCACACAAACGAAACGTTCCATGTCACGGTCCGAAATCTCAATGTCAAACACCTCTTCAAATTCCGTCACGATGGCAGCCAGGTCAAAAGATGACAAGTCCAAGTCCGTAGTCAGTACGGATTCCGGCATTATTACTGAAACCTCCGTGTATTCCGACAAAATGTTCCTTACTTGCTCCAACATAACCCTATACCTCCAAATAATTGATTTTTCTAAAATATGTAATGTACTTTTTAAGATACTCCATGCCAATATCCGGCCACTCGAAGTCCAACCGCCTCAGATATTCAACCGTGAACTCATTTTCAATACGAATTTTGCTGTCATAATTTAGTCGATCGTCGTCATCCATGTCATTAATGAAGGTTTCAAAGATATACTCCTGCCCCTTTTGCTCCATTGTCTTTCGCAGGGCATCGGTAAACGCCTCGCCACTGACCACTTCCAATGGGCACCCCAACTCTCTGAAATATGACATCATTTTATCCATATAAACGACTTTCGTACTGTTAATATGGAACACCGTCCGCTCCACGGTAAAATGCCGCGCTATCGTCATGATGGCCTCTGCCGCCGCGTCAATCGGCGTAAATTCCAAATACAAATCCATCAAATAGTCAGGGAACAAGCCCATTTCCAAAATAGCCTTTATGCGCATCAAAAATGCGTTTGTCTCATGATTTTTTTGAAACGCCCCGTCACGGAACCGATTGGTTAAATTCCCCAGACGCATAATATTGGCACGCAATCCTTTCTGTACGCTCTCCAAAACAAGCTTTTCCGCCTCAAACTTGCTGCGCGCATAGACATTGTCCAACGGCTGTCCAATATACAAGTCGCTTTCATAAAAATGTTTTTCCGTCTCGCTCACATAACCCTCAAAAGTGTCCGCAAAACTATTACCCGACACGCTCATCCTTGACGTATGAATTAATTTTGCGCCCGACTCCAGACAAAATTCTATCAGCCGTCTCACCGCTTCCACGTTTATTTCGTAAAAATATTGATAAGACCCATAATGCTTGACGCTGGCCGCGGCATTGACAACCGTATCCACGGCAGAGAGCAACCGAGAATATTCCGATTTGGACAAGCCAAAATAATCTTTCTGCAAATCCGCACAAACCACCTTGATACGGGACGCTTCCTTGTATTTATCACCGAAATAGAATTCGAGTAACTCTTCAAACCGTTTTTTACTGTCTACTTGATTTTTTCCCCGCACAAGACAATACGCGATGCCATCGTCATGTTCCAAAAAATCATCAAGAATGTGAATGCCGAGATAGCCGGTCGCACCAGCCAGCAAAAGAGAACCAACATTTTCCTTTCGCGGCGTTGCCATATACTCCATCTTGTTCTTTTCAAGAATATGATTCACGCTCGTAAAGTCCATGTCTCCCAATGAAACCGCTAGGTGATTGTCCGTTTTAATATATTCGGCCAGCCCTCTCACCGTCGGGTGATCATACACGTTTTGCAACGTAAAATAAATTCCGTCACCATGCATTTTGGAAACAAATTCAATTGCTTTTAAACTGTCGCCTCCCAAGTCGAAAAAATCATCCTCACGCCCAATAGGCGCGAAGCCGAGCACTTGTTCCATGATCAGGACAATTCTCTTTTCCATCTCGTCTTCCGGCTTCTCATATGCCACGCCTTTTTCATTTTGATTTAGCACCACGTCCGGTAAAAGCCCGCGGTTTATTTTCCCATTCGCCATCAACGGCATTTGCGGAAGACGTTCCGTCCCACGTAAACGACATTTCCATCTTCCCGCCAATAGGCCAAGTCCCCCGTCTTGTAAAGCTTCCCGTCGCCAAACGGATTGTCGACGAACCTTTCGGCGGTCAGATCCGGCCGATTCAGGTAACCCGCACCGACTCCGGCACCGGCCACGCAAAGCTCGCCCGTCACGCCAATCGGCACCGGACGCAGAAACTTATCCACGATATAAATCTGCGTGTTGGCAATCGGCTTCCCGATATATATGTCTTCCGAGTCAATTTTTCCGATGGATACCCCGACAGTCGTCTCACTGGGGCCGTAACCGTTAAAGATCTCCGCTTCCGTCATGGTTCGCAGGTATCCATACAACCCCGATGAAAATTTTTCTGCCGCCAAAATCAAAACCTTGATCCGCCCAAGCATTTTGGCATATGCATCATTCGTACATAGCGCCTTGATTGCGGACGGCGTGGATTGAAGCACTTCCACGTTATGCTTCTTTGCCAAATCTGCCAGTTTCGTCCCATCCATCAAGTCGCTGTCATCCGCCAACACGATGGTTTTTCCATTCAATAAAAACAGCGCATAATCAATCGCAAACGCGTCAAAACAACATTTTGCCGTTGACAGCAATGCCTTGTCTTGTAAAAGTGCCAAAGTCTGGTAACAGTTCTTTTCATTTGCGGTACATAAATTGACGAGGTTACGATGCCGGATAAGAACGCCCTTTGGTCTTCCCGTGCTTCCCGAGGTATAAATACAATAACATAAGTTTTCGCTTGTCATCGCGACGACCGGATTTTGCAAGTCGGTCCAAACACCATTTCCCAATGATAATTCTTCCAACGTTTCCACTGTGATGCACAATTTCGCGTCGCTGTCTTTTAACATGTACGAAATCCGCTCATCCGGCAGGTCAATGTCAATTGGCAAATAAGCCGCTCCCGCTTTTAAAATGCCAAATATGACGGCAAGCAAATAACTTTGTCTCGGCAACACGAAGGCAACCATGTCACCCACGCCAATCCCCCGTTCCATCAGGCCACGGGCGATTTGATTGGCCTGCTTGTTCAATTCTTCATAAGTCAATGTCTTGTCTCGGGCGATAACCGCCACTTTGTCCGGCGTTTTTTTCACTTGTTCCTCAAACAACTGGTGCACACATTTGTCATGTGGATATTCCACCCTGGTGAGATTAAAATCTCTCAATATCTTTTTGCGCTCGACATCAGAAAGCATCTCCAACTCATATGGCTTCTTGCCATCATTGGCCATGGCATCATACAACAAGTGCATCATTTGACCATGCATTCGTACAATTTCTTTCTCCCTAAACTTTTCGACCTGATAGTCATAATGCATCCGAAAAGTCCCTTCCTCATCCCGGTCGTCAATATGTATTTGCAGGCTTTCCATCTGCATGCCGTTATGATACCATGTGGTTTCCACTTCCTCGCCACCACCAAAAACCGTGGCATTTTGATAACTCAGAACCACGTCGTATAGCTTTTCATTAAAATGATACGCCTCACGAATATCTTTCAAAACTTCGCTATAACCATACCGCTGATGACGAAGCACGGAAAACGATTCCTGCCTAATTTGCAACAAATTATCCAAGAATGACTTTTCATTATCAAGGCCTATTAGCATCGGCACGCTGTTGACGAACAATCCCACCGTGTTTTTATCGTGCCTGCCTGCACGGTTGAGAGCCGCCGTGCCAATATAAAACTTGTCAACGTTCATTTTTGTGCGATTCATGTAAACGGCTAACGCCGCCATGAACAAAACAAACAAAGAAACATTCCGCTCCTTGGCATATGCCGCGATTTGGCCGCTCTTCCCCGCATCCAATACGAACGTCTTGCGTGTGGAACAAAATGACTTGCCCTCTTTTTCAGAAAGATAGGTAACCTCGTCACATTCCTTAAACCGTTCCAGGAAAAACGCCTTGTCCTTCCCCTGGCCATTGCTCTTAGTATAGAATTTTTCCTTATCCAGATATTCGACATAAGAATAGGCCTTCGGAATTTCACCAGATAAAATGGCGTTAAATTGTGAACAAATCAAAGATAACGCCCATGCGTCCCCAATGATATGGTGGATTTTGATTAAAATGCCATACCTGTCTTCCAGCAAAACAATTTTAATTATGCAGAGCAAGCCGTAAAAATCTAACGGCTCTTTTGCATACCTATCGGCATAACGGTCAAACTCCTCCTTTGTCTTAAGTCCCAACACTTCGGCATCTTGTTCCACAAATTCCTCTACTTTTTGTTGCACGCCATGTTCCGTTTTGACAATACAAAGACGCAACGCGTCATTCATCTCGTATATCTTGTTCACGGCATTTTGTAATTCCTCCAAGCTTCTCGTTCCCTTTAGGAACATGCTGCCGCAGACGACGGAAATAGAACCGCCCGCATATGTTTCCATCTCATAAACCGACCTTTGTGGTTTGGACAAATCGTACATGTTTCATTCCCCCTCTATCGATGGTAAAAACACCAAAAAATTTACCGTTTTATTTTTTTCGTGGTCGTTTTTTCAAATTCAAATTTGCGGAAAATGACCTTTTGTACGCGCTTATACGTAGGCAGCCCCCTATTCATCTCTGCAATTTTTTCTTCGATTCCTATCTGAATTCTTTCCTGAATCTCCTCCCGGGTCTTTTCTTGGCTTTCTTCCCAAATCCCATCCTCTGCATAAATTTCAGCCGCGATGGAACCCTCTTTTTCATAGACGAGGACTTCCCTCACGTTTTCAATGTTTTGAATCTTTTCCTCCAACTCCTCCGGCGAAACGTTTTCTCCATTGCCGAGAATGATAAGATTCTTCTTACGCCCCGTGACATATAAAAAACCTTTTTCATCCAAATACCCCAGGTCGCCGGTCTTGAACCATCCTTCCATCAATACCTCTCGTGTCGCGGCTTCGTCGTGATAGTAGCCCTGCATAATGTTCGGCCCTTTTACCCAAATCTCGCCATCCTGAATCTTGATCTCGCAACACGCCAGCGGAAGCCCCACGCTGTTTTTTCGATAATATTCATTTCGATTTACCGCGATGACCGGGGAGCACTCCGTAATCCCATACCCGTTCAAAACCTGAATCCCAATGGCCTCCATTCCATCTGCAAAATTAGCGGGAAGTGGGGCTCCGCCAGAAATAATCAGTTCCAGATTCCCGCCAAATTGCTCCAAAATGGAATGGAACAGCTTTTTTCGCAAATCCAACCCGCACTTTCTGGCCAAGTCACTAAAAAATATCAAGACTTTCAATGCGCTTTCCTTCTTTTGCCTCCTTGCGTTTTCCCATACCGACTTGTACAAAGTTTCCACGTAAAGAGGCACCAGGAACATGTGATGCGGCTTGAACACCTGCATGTCGGACTTAAATGTCCGCAAATTTTTGCTAATACAAATTGGCAGACGATAAATCAGCATCATTATTATCCCCGCCGTCAGTGCAAACGTATGATGAAGGGGGAGCGTGAACAATGACGCCCCGGAAAAACAGACGTTTTTACAACTATTCGTGGCATCCACCATCAGATTCCTTTGTGACAACATGACCCCTTTCGGCTTGCCGGTCGTGCCGGACGTAAATATAATTGAACATACCGCGTCTGCGTCCACCTCGCCATTTCGAAATGAATCCTTTTCGGCCTGCGATACCGCGCCTCCTTCTTTCAAAAGCGAAGGATAATCCTTCATATTAAACGTCTCCCACACCCGTCCCTCACCAAGCAATTTTCTTCCAATATCCGCATACATGTCAGAATGAATCAAGACGGACGCGTCACAAAACGCCAGCAAGCCGTCCAACTCGTCATCCGGCAACATCCGATCCATCGGCACGATGACGTTGCCACTTAAGACGACCGCGAAATAGGATAAAATCCACTCATAACTGTTTTCCCCCAGCAAGGCAATCTTGATATCCCGAAACCCTTTCTGACGCAGAAAAAGACTAAAATTCATGACATCCTCATAAAATTGTCCATATGTAACATTCTCAATCCGCTTTTGAGCTAAATACTGAAATGCGCTTTTGTCAGGAACACAAATCGCATTTTCAACGACAAGCTGCTTCAAATTGATAAAATCCGGGTGCTCGTATAATGGATAATTTTTTGAATTTTTCTTTCTTTCCATGTTCACTCCTTTTATCATATTATTTTTAATATCATTTTAGATATTTGAAATTATACATATTTTCACTAACTATTTCAACCTATAATTTAAAACATGGGGAAAATTTCAGCAAAATCAGCCACTTCGCATGGGCAAAAACCATGCAAGTAGCACAAAATTTACGCGAAACACACAAAATCTATCCGAAAGAGGGGAGAGGACATTCCATGGAAAAGAACATTTTCAAAATAGAATCTGAAGAATATATCGTCAAAAATCTGCGTTTAAAAAAAGCACTGGTGGAACAAGGGGCAAAAATTGCACAAACGAAAAACATTTCTTTCAACAAGTTTGTAAATATCGCCCTTGAATTCGCCATCAACCACTATGAGGAAGATTGACCGTTAAAATGATGGGCAAAAACACCGCTTTTCCTTCACAAGGGCATTATATAGCCTGACTTACATCATGGCAATACAGTAAATATACGCTTGACAAAGCCAACTTTATGATATTCTATTCCGTTAGTCATGCATTGATTATGAAACCTAAAACAAATACCGGGGCAAAACCCTATCAAACAAAATAGAGTTCTGCCCCGCTCTTTTCCGCCACGTCCGCTATCTGCTCCAGCGTGTAACCCTTACGATACATACTCAAAATAACTTTCTTTTCTTTAATACGGAATCCTATCAGAAGGTTCCAACTTTCCAAGTTTTGTCTTGATTGGTTTTTTCCTTTTGAAAATATTTTTTACAGATTGGTAAAGATTGTCTGCATTTTCTGTTGCGAAATGATCAAGCACACTTAAATATTCACAGAAATAGGTTAGATGCTCGAAACTCCGCATGGAGATGGCCTGGTTGATTTTTCCTTTTAGGACCCTGACCTTACGTTCGCAGAGATTGTTGTCGGGTGCCACAAGCGGGTTTGACAGAAACGGAAGATGGTTATGTCTGTATTTCGCCATCCGCAAGTGCAGGTTGTACCCATCCTTATAACAATCCGATGGCGGATCCTCTTCATATTCTTTCGCGGCTGTTTTGACTATGGTGTCGTATCTTGCTTCAAATTCGGCAATCTTTGTAACCTTTTAAATGACTCAATTCCTCATTGACAAATGCCTCGCATGTCATTATGCTTTAGATAGATCATTCTATGAAAGGAACGATACTTATGAAACACATTTTGATGTTGGCCACGGGCGGCACCATCGCCTCCCGCGAGGACGGGCACGGCCTCTCTCCTTGTATCACCTCGGAAGAGATTTTGCGCCACGTTCCCGAAATCGGCTCTTTTTGCCAGGTAGACACGCTACAGCTGATGAATCTAGACAGCACGAACATAAGCCCCGCGCATTGGCTGGAAATCCGCGCCGCCATCGAAAAACATTATGACCGGTATAACGGCTTTGTCATCACGCATGGCACGGACACGATGGCCTACACGGCCGCGGCTCTTTCCTATCTCATACAAAATTCGCCAAAGCCCGTCGTCATCACGGGTTCACAAAAGTCAATCTCGTTAAACGACACGGATGCACGGATGAACTTGTTAAACAGTTTTCTCTATGCGACGGATGATGATTCACACGACGTCAGCCTTGTGTTTGACGGGAAGGTGATACTCGGGACGCGCGCGCGGAAAGAGCGGACGAAAAGCTACAACGCCTTCTCCAGTGTCGATTACCCGGAAATCGCCGTCATCCGCGACGGCCGGATGATTCGTTACCTGGCCACGAAACCTTACTCTTACGGCGCGAAGCCACTGTTTTTTGACAACTTGGAAGACCGGGTTCTTTTGCTCACGCTGGTTCCCGGAATGGAGCCCCATGCCCTACACAAGTTAAAAGACGACTATCGAGCCGTCATTTGTCAGTCGTTCGGGGTGGGCGGATTGCCGGGCGGCGGCGACGGGGAATTCGCCCAGGCGATTGGCGAGTGGATAGATAGCGGAAGGGCATTCGTGATGATGACGCAAGTGCCTTACGAAGGCAGCGACATGTCGGTCTACCAAGTAGGCAAGCAGGTGAAAGAACGCTATCCCATCATCGAGGCGTACAACATGACCTTGGAGGCAGTCGTCACGAAACTGATGTGGGTTCTCGGACAAACGGAGGATCTGGAAGAAATCCAACGGTTGTTTTACCAACCGGTACAAAATGATTTGATTCGATGAAACATGGATTTTTAAGAAAGACGGGATCGTCGCACCGACGAACGAAAACCGGTGCACGACCCCTTTTTCCGCTTATAATACACGGATTATTTCCCATCCATTATCTTACTTTTCGCGTCCCTTATGGTACGCGCTGGGCATCCACGGATATTTTTTCTCGTTTTCCAGACCGTATTGCTCCAGCTTTCGCAATTGCTCCGCGACATGCGGCATGTCAAGCCTCCTGACCAATTCCTCGATTAATTCCTGCCCTTTGTCGGCCATTTCCTTTCGGGTCTCTTCATCCGGAATGGCCGTGGTGGGCGCGTGATCCGTGTTTTCCCCAAAGCAATATCCAACCGCCGAGCTCTGGTAGGCCAGATTCAGGATGTCGTTAAAGGGGGCGCAGGTCTGGCCGACGGGGACATCGTACTCCGTTGTCAGCGGAACGTCGTCAAGCCGCCCCATGATTTGGTACGCGCCCACGAACATGGAATCCAACAGCTTCATAAAGGCCTTTGGATCCTTTCCAAGCGAATCGGCCTGAAACAAATCTTTCGCATGGTCAAACATTTGCATCGTCATGTCCAGATACAAAATCGGCACGCCCGTCTCGTCATAAAAATCTCGCACCATGGGACCGACCGTCATGTGGGCGGGGCCGTGGAGGCTCAAATAAATTTGCCGCTTGAATCCCTGGCGCAAAAGGCTTCTGGCAATGGCTCCCAAGTAATCAATTCCCTGACGAACGGACACCTGGACGGTGCCCCGGCCTGACGCGGTCGCCCCCGCGTAAAAGTAGGGCAGGCCGGTCAGCAACAATCCGTCGCAGGCCTCCGCCATTTTCAAACCCACCGCCTCGCTGATGTTCGTTTCAACGTCCAACGGCAGGCCCCCGTGCATTTCCACCGTGCCCACGGGCACGATGATGATGTCATTTTGCTTTAAATACTCCTGCACCTCGCCATTTAGCATTTTCGGCAGGATACGAGTACGCAGTTTCATATGACGTCACTCCTTTCATTATGAGTTTTCCACCGGATTTTTCTTCGCCTCATAAAAGGCGGAAACCTTCTCGCGAACTTCCGGGGTGATGTTCCAGACAAATTTAAACGCCGCCCAACTGCCCAGGGAGAAAATCGCGGGCAACAACACGCACAGTACCTTGATGCCGGTGATGACGGAAGCCGTCTGCACGCCCCCGGCACTTGCCAGGGCGGTGTCATAGCCAATCCATCCCAGCATCAGAACGGCGGCCGAGTTGCCGATGGTCTGGCCGATACGGCGGCTTAGGTTGAACGTGCCGTAAATAGAACCTTCGGTGCGCTTACCGGTCAGATACTCATTGTAATCAATAGCCTCGCCCACGAGTCCCCACTGCATGTAAATGGAAACGCTCGAAAAGGCCGAAGCGATGCTCACCCAAATCATATGCACGAGTGCCGGCACCGTAAACAACATGTGCATGCAGAACAAGGCAAAGCTGGACAGGCAGCCAAGCAGCAAGCCGATACGAATCATGTTCTCGAGGCCGATTTTCTTGGCAATCTTCGGCGAAACAATCAACGTGATAAACATAATCGGCATTGTCAGCATGGACGCCAGGCTCATCATGCCGATATTTCCAAGCACGTCGGCGTACATGTAGCTTCCCAGCGTCTGGCTCACGTATTGGTTGGTACAGATGCAGATGCCATGGATGCAAAGTGCCAGAAACGCGCGGTTCTTCCGAAATACTTGGAAAATGTCGCCAAGCTTGATACTTTTCGCTTCCTCGGACGTGCTTTCTACAATGTTTCGTTCCGTCGTCCACCGATAATGTAAAAAGCAGAACACGGCTCCTATCAGCGCGCAGACGGTCGCCCCGGCACTATAACCGACGGAATTGCTGTCGCCGAATATTTGTAGCAAAATCGGAAACAATATCATCGGAATCATGTTGCCAATCGTACCGCCAAAGCCTCGGGCCGAGGAAAGCGCAGCACGCTCTTCATCGGTATTGGCCATGGCGGAGAGCAACGCGCCCATGGGAATGTTAAACATCGTGTAACACCCCTCGTACAAAATCTTGCAGATGAACAAGACGCAAATCATGGCCGTCCCTTCAAAGAAAGTGGGCACGGTCCAAAATACAATGGAGGTTATGGCCAGCATCGGCGTCGCGCGAAGCAGCCACGGGCGGAACTTCCCCTGCGGATGTTGCTTTTTGGCGAACATCTTGTCCATCAGTGCTCCCATCATTGGGTCATTGACGGCATCCCAGATGTTCCACACGGCCAACAAAATGGCCAGAACGAACGTGTCAACCTTCAGCACGTTGGTGTAGTATCGGGTGACCATGGCTCCCATCAAAGCAAAAGTCATGCATCCTCCCATGTCGCCAAAAGCATAACCTACCAGGTGCTTCTTTGTCAATCCGCCAGAAGAATTTTTTTTGATTTTTTTCATTGGTGTATCTTCCTTTCGCACATTTTTTATTTATTGCTATTTTACACAAAATCTTATCGAAATGTAATTGAGATTTCAGCAATTTTTATTGCAAATCCGGCATGCATGTGTTACGCTACATATAGGAAAGCGAGGGAAAAACAATGAAAAGGAGCGAGATGGTTCGGTGTTTCACACCTGGCATGTCCAGGGACGAAATGCGAAAAAAATCCTATTCCATGGGCTTCGGGAACATTTATCAGGAAACAGAAATGGATTCCGCCATGGTAGATTGCCATCAGGATATCAGTTATCTGGCGGATTACATGGAACAGCACAGCCATATGTTTTACGAGATTATCTATTGCGTTCAAGGAACTCTAACATATCTGTTGGGAGTTCGCAGATATCAGGTCAGCGTCGGCGACGTTATCATCATCCCGCCGGGAATCATCCACAGTCCCATCCTGAAAAACCCGCTGGATGTCCCATATGAACGTTATGTCGTCTGGATCAGTGCCGCCTTTGCAAGCATCTTGAATCAGGCGAATTCCGTGCTGGCAGATTTTCAAGAGGCGACCGTCCTCCATACCGCAGGTACGAAATGGGAATATCTTTCCCGCTACTTTTACACGGGAATCAAGGAAGCGGAAACGCAGGCCCCCGGCTGGGAAGTGTGCCTTGGTGGAAATACGGCGCAGCTCGTCGCGCATCTGGCAAGGGCGACGCACGATTTGAACACGGTACGCCCCTCGCAAAACGAAGAGCTATTGAAAAAAGTGCTTGAGTATATTCAAAATAATCTGGCCGACAAACTATCTGTCAGGACGACAGCGCAGCACTTCCACGTCAGCGAAAGCACCCTTACCCATCTTTTCCGCCGGGAACTGAAAACAGGCTTTTACAAGTGTGTAACGCAGCGCCGGATGGCAGAGGCGAAAAATTTGATTCACAAGGGGTATTCGATGGAGCTGGTAAGCCAGTCAGTGGGATTTTCAGAATACTCGGCCTTTTACCGCGCGTTCAAGTCGGAATATGGAGTTTCCCCTTTGGAATACCAGAAAATGACGCGGCGATAGAAATGGTTTACCCCATTTCTACCCCATTTTTATACCAGGACAAAAAAACACCAGAAACCGCTCTATTTACGGTATCTGGTGCTCTTGGTACAATGCGTAAAATGGCGCGAAACCTGAACCAACTGAGTTCTGCTTCGCGCCATTTGATGCGGAAGAAGAGACTTGAACTCTCACAGGATAAACTCCCACTAGAACCTGAATCTAGCGCGTCTGCCATTCCGCCACTTCCGCTCGACAAATGATATCTTACCACAAATACATACCATTTGTAAAGCCCTAATTTCATATTTTAGCAAAAATTCTTCCCGTTCCGAGTTTTCTAAAATCTAACTTCATTTTACGCTGTTTTCGTGCATTATCAAGTCGCATCCTCCGTCCAATGCTCATACGGCATCATGTGGTAAAGTTTGCGAAATGTCGCCCTCTGGCTTTTGTACAGTTTCGCGATTTCCCGCTTTTCATTATAAACGGACTTCTCCATCTCCTCCAAGTCGTAGGGAACCTTGTCAAACACATAATATTTGCCAAACCAATATAGTTTGGCCGAACAGCCTGTCTCCTGATATTCCTTCGCAACGCTTTCGTGGGTCATGACGTGTTGCTGATGTCCGTATTCACCTTTCTCGTTGTGGCTGACCACCAGTTCCCACTCCTTATACTGCAAAACGGTGGCAATGTCCGCCTCGATGTCCTCCCGCCAAGGCTTCCAATCACTTCGCTTATGTCCAATCTTGTCAGGGTAAGACAGAATCAAGCCCTTGTCCCCCGTCGCCACGAGCACCGCTTCAAACTCTGCCCGCCGCACGTTGTCATTTCCCCGGGTAATGCACACCACCAGATAATCATCTTCAATCAAATGCTGCCCGCCCCAGAGCAATTCATCGTCTGGATGCGCCACGATCATCACCTTGTCATACCCATCCAACTCAAGCGCGTCCAAGTCCTCCGTCGTCACATGCGGCAGATTCTGGTACGGGCGAAGCAATAGAAGGGCGCGAACGCCCAACGCGACCCCCACGAGCACTGCCACGATTCCCACCGTCAACATCACTCGATGGAACACGCGCCGCTTTTGGCACTTTGGCCTATTTTTTAGAGCCACGGATTCCTTTTCCAAATCCACGGACTTTATTTTCAAATCTTGGAACCCCATTTTTCAAATCCTTCGTATCCTAATGTAATCCAAACGAATCCGTCCGTACCATGCTATATGCACACCACCGGGCAGAAACATCCTCCGCCGAAGCAATTACAAAGCGTCATCATCAAGCAGAGCTGGGAACATTGCCTGCTGTCGCCGACCGGGAAGCCATACCCGTACATCCCCTGCCGATTTTGGTAGACACTGCCGCCGCCCTGCAGACGGTTTAACAAAATCTGATACTGGTAGTTATTCGGCTCCAAGCGAACCGCTTCTTTGGCGTGCTCCAACGCCGTCACGTTATTTCCCACGCCGGAATTGGCCGAGGCACTGTAAAAATACCACAACGCGCCCCGTTCTTTTATCCCGTCCAACACGTTCAATGCTTCCTTGTAGCGGCCTCCCTGAATATAATTTGCCGCCGCCCTAAGATGCATGTCCGTCTCGCTTTCCGCGCCGGACGCGCCCCTTGCGCGCCCTCCAAACGACCCAAAGCTTCCAAACGGCCCGAAGCCGCCAAAACCGCCGAACGAACCAAACGGGCCATATCCGCCTTCGTCCCCATGGCCCTGGCCGTAAGAACCACCGCTTCCGCCATAGCCCGATTCCGACGAATATCCCCGCTCCCTATCGTCCATGATTTTCTGATACGCCTGCTGTATTTCCTTAAACTTCGCCTCCGCCTCGTCCTTGAGCGGATTGTTAATATTTGCATCAGGATGGTATTTCCTACTCAGTGACCGGTACGCCTTCTTGATTTCCTCGTCCGAGGCGTTCCTGGCCACGCCCAATATCTGATATGGATCTTGCATACTTCTCTCCTATTGTTTTCATCTTACTACGTCTTGCGCTCCCGCACTATTACCTATTTGTGTACTCTATCTTCTTCATTCAACTCTTCTTGATAAACTTCGTCTGACACTTCGGGCATCGGATTTCAATCCGCCCTTTGCCGCGCGGGACACGAATCTTCTGCTGACACCCCGGGCAACGATAAATATGATGCGTCTTAAGCTGTCCCAGCAAATTCATCTGCCGTGCAAAAAGGGCACGAATCTTCGCCGTCTTCGTTAAAAACACTTGATTTTCCGCATATCGCTTGCTAATATTCCGAGAAAACCGGCGAAAATCATCATAAACCCATACCGCAATTCCAAAAATCCAGAAAAAATGCGATAGTCCAATCGGCAGAACCACGATTGACAATGCCAGCAAAATAACCCCCGTCAGCCATAGGAAACGGCCAAACTCATCCAAACCGTATCTTCCCTGCATAAACCGCTCATATCTTTCTCTCATAAAAACCTCGCCCCTTTTCCAGTTTCGAAGCATACCTGTTTGCTAACGCAACCATCACCATGAGTAAAAATCGCTTGCTTCGTGTTCCTCCTATTTTCCTCTTAATTTCCGACTTTGTCAATAAACTGGCAATAAAATTCATAAAATATACAAAATCAGGGTTATATTTCACATCGCCTTACGGCGTTTTTCCAACTCTTCCATAATTGCCGGATAGCGTTTATCCAAATCATAAAAACACAAAATCACCACGTTGATTCCGCTGATGATAATGGACGGGTATAGAAACAGTGCCTGAATCATGTCCCGGGCCGCCTTGGGCTGAACCGAGAGCGCGCCGTCAAAGGCCACCGTTCCCAGCAAGATTCCTACGATTGCCAGGCCAAGCCCTCCAGCAATTTTTCCCGACATGCTGCTCGCACTATATGTGATACCCTCCGCCCGGATTTTCGTTTTCCACTGCCCGTACTCGATGGTATCGGCCAGCATGGCGTGGCTCACCATGCCGGTCAGCGTGACCGTCATTCCCTTCAAGCCAATCATCACAAGTAAAAACGGGATGTTCGTGGGTGCAATCAATCGTATCGAGCAAAATATCAAAGAAAGAACGTGTCCCAAAAGCATCGCATTTCTTTTTCCCTTTTTCTGAATATATTTCGCCGCAAAAGGTAATGCAACGAGTGCGGGAAGCGTCACCACCACGGTTAAAAGCGTCATCAGATTGCTGTCGCCCAATATGTAATCGGCATAGTACACATTAATCGTGTTGCCGATCGAAGTGCCGACGCCGTCAAAAACCGCCAATGCCAAAATCATCCACCAATAACGATTTTGTACGACGCTGCCAAGTGCCCTGAGTACCGGAACGTCATCATACTGTCCCGTCACTTCCGCCGTCACGCGTTCTTTCGTACCAAAAAAGCATACTAAAAACAATATGCATGCGAGAACGGCATAAAACCTGACCACGGTAATCCACGCCTTTTGCGTTCCTCCCATCGAGTTGACCAACGGCATGGTCGCCGCATTTACAATAAACACGCCCACGGCCGCCATTATCATGCGTATCATATTCAGAACCGCGCGCTGATCCCTATCGCGGGTAATCAACGAATTCAAAACGCCATAAGGCAAATTGATGGCTGTATACAACACCGTCGTGGTAAGGTTGTAGGTCAAAAAGACATAAACGCCCTTGGCCGTCTGCCCCCATCCCTTTGGTACAAGCATCATCAATACCGCGCTGACGGAAAATGGAATAGCCAGCCATAGAATCCAGGAGCGAGCCTTGCCATGTCTGCCCCTTACCTTGTCAATGACAATCCCCATCACCAAATCCGATATCCCGTCAAAAATCCGCGACACAAGAAAAATAATTCCCGTCATTTCCGTCGGCAATCCCAGTGCCTTCGAATAAAAGTACGAACTATAAGCCGTGACAAACGCCAAAATCAAGTTCGAGGCCACGTCGCCGCTCCCATATGCCATTTTTTCCTTAACCGATATTTTTTCATAAGCCTTGTCGACCGCTTCCTTTACAGACATTCCATTCACCTATTCCTTTCTTGTGACCATTCGGTTACTATTCACAGCCGGATGAATAGTAACCGAATAGTTACCCTATCTTAATTTGTAACGTCCGCCAAAAATTCCAACGTTTTTTGATAGCACGACCTTCCTGCCGTCCCGGACAAATCATATTGGAACTCATGTCCGATTTCTCCCGCCGACGCTTCAAAAAACAATTCCGACACCTTGACTTCGCATGCTTTTAGATGTTTTACAAGCTCTCGCCCATCCCTCTCAAAAGATCCCGTATTTCCATCCGTAAGAAAAACGGGCGGGAAATCCGGCGTGATATAATCTTTAATCACCGTGGTTTTTAAAAGAGAACTTTTTCTCCAGTTATGCGTGCCAAACAACCCCCATCCGATTTTTCCCATGACAAAACGCCCCGCCATGTTATCCGTGTCCAAAACGGATTCCACGTTGTACGGGCCACAATACAAAAGCACCGCCTTTAAATTTTCCAAAGGCAGCTCCGGCTTGATTTTCGCCTCCTGCGCAAATCGAGGATTTGCAACCGCCAATGCACATTGTGCGGCCATGTGTGCTCCGGCCGAATCCCCTGCCAGACAGACACAATGCATGTCAATCGGCATCCCCTCCTTCTCCTGCCGCTTGAGCTCACCAATCAATTCCTGCATCTGCCTCGGCTGATTCGGGTACACGGCCTCCGGTGCATATTCATAATCAGGTGCTACGACGGCATATCCCTCACGCGCCAGCATCATTCCCCAGTTTTTCACTCCGCCTTTTCCGCCCGCAATAAATCCGCCCCCATGAATCCATATGATGACCGGGGCCTTTTTCTTTCCTTTTTGCGGCAAATACAAATCGTACCGATTTCTTCCGCTCTCCGACCGGTACACAAGGTCGGTTCGGACAAGGACGCTTCCGTCCTCCTCGTAATCCGGCGAATATTTCAAGTCCGCCTCCCCGCTCAACTTTTTTCTGAGCAATAAAATCAGAGGACGCGGACTTATGACCAGATATAGAAAAACAAGTGCAATTCCCAGCAAACATACGACGACAAACATTTCCTCTCACCCCTTCTTTCGCATGTTCCAAAGTCATGTGTTGACATGCCCTAAAGGACTAGCTTCGCGTCGCAAACATGCCATACATGACCTTTTGACCCTGGTATCATCTTCATTTTAATAAAATCATGAAATCATGTATATCGTTTTTATGCTATTTATGTTAAAATACAATCACATCTTAGAAACCTATTTTTAATATTGCGGGAGAACACCTACGATGAACATTGCAGAAAAACAAGGCCTTTTATTAGATGCTTATTATGACACCAATCGAGTGGGGGTTTGGATTTTCGATGAAAAAAACGAGCTTTCTTACGGCTCGTTCCCCTATTCCACGCTATTTTTTCAGTCACGCATTTCTCCCTTGCACATGATGGCACAAGAAAATAATCATGAGTTATTCTTCCTTGCCAGCGACAACGAACTTTATGCCACCTTTCATTTTTCGGAAAATGACGTAAAAAAAACAGTCTTTATCGGCCCCGTTTTTTTCAGTCGTCCCCAGATATGGCGGGACTTTGAACGACTCAGTTTCTGCCGCACCTTTCCGCATGGTATCCTATTGGAAATTTGCGACGCGATTCCCGTCATCGGACTGATGAATTTTGTGTCGCTGACCCGTTTTCTCATGCTCGCTTTTACGGAAGCCGCACCCTCGCGCGTCGAAATGGAAGGACAAATTCAAAGTTTGTCCACACACAAACAACAGATTCCGCCTCTGCCAGACAACGAGCAGCCTGAAGAGGACTGTCTCAACACATACCGAACCGAACAGCTATTTTTAAACCATGTCAAGCACGGTGAAATTGAAAAGGTCAAGGCCATCCTTTCCGGCACGAAAAAAGTACGTTCTGGAAAAATGTCCGATGACACGGCCACCCAACGGCTTTTTGACATGATCTGCAGTACGACGCTCGTGACCCGCACGGCACTCCAAGGGGGCTTGAACCCCACTACCGCATTTTCACTGAGTGATTTTTATATCCAAAAGGCCAGCCGTATCACCCAACCGTCCGAGCTTACGATGCTCTCCCACCAAATGCTGTTAGACTTCACACGGCGTATGGCCGCCTTGCGCAAACAGCAAGACATTTATAGTCTGCCCGTGCAAAAAACCATGGACTATGTATCCCTGCATTTTCACGAAAAAATCACGGTCGGACAACTGGCAAAGCACGCGCATGTTTCCGCCTCGCATCTTTCGCGGATTTTTAAGAAAGAAACCAATACCAGTATTCAAAATTTCATCCGGGATGTTCGCGTCAACGAGGCAAAGGAACTGCTCCTGACTACGGATTATACGTTTTCCACCATCAGCAGCATGCTCAGCTTCAGTTCTCAGAGCTACTTCATTTCCGTATTCAAAGCGCAAACCGGGCGCACACCGGGGGAATACCGCCGCCGACATGGAAAGTAAATCGCCCTACACGGCCAGACATGCAAAACGGCAGGTGCCATATGCCCGCCGTCACTTTTAGGAACTGTCGTGAAATAAAATGTGCCAAATATCGCAGGATAAATCCACATAGCCTAGGCGGAAGAAAGAGCCATAGCGGGCTACGGCGATTGATGACAACAACGGCTATGTGGATTTAGACAAGATAGTGCACGATTTATTTCGCGACAGTTCCTTAGCGTATTTGAATTTTTATTATCGGACGCACGCCGATTGTATCTGTAGTGGCATCCACGCTACCGACATCGTAAAAAAAGTACTGACATTCTCCATTGTTATCCTCAATCCACCAATAACACCCTGCCGTGCCGTCTTCCGTCATCACGCCCTTTGCCTTAGCATAAGGCGTCGCCTCGCATATTGCTCCGCCGTCTAAGGAAAAGATGCTGCGGGCATCGTGCAAATTTAGCAAATACACTTTGGGAGCCCCTTCTTCTTGTGTCTGTATCATCCGCGACCCCTCCCATTCATTAAACGCCTCGTTATAAAACGAATCATTCAACCACGCATTCAAAGAACAGTCCTCCCAATCCGTATCTGTCCCATCCACGTCATACGGCTGGCAGTCGAGAACGTATTTGCTTGCCAAATACATGCTGTCCCCGCCTCTCCAATACACAATCCATTCAATGTCTTCCTTGCCATTCTGCACGTTATTGTCCTGCTCATACCTGCCGAACTTGATACAGTCTCCCACTTGTGCCACCGACGGGTAGTCCTTCAGAATGTCCTCTATCATTTTCTTGCTGTCATCATCATCCAGCTCTTTAAATTTCACATAAGCCTCTTCATAATTCCCCATCTTGTACAATCTCATGGCAACATTATATGGCTTATTTGCCCACATCACCCAATTCCCCAGTGCCGGCCCCACCAGAGCCGATATCACGACAGTGATGATAAGCTTTCGATTTTTTCGTTTTTGCCTCTCCTTCGCTTCCTTCTTTAATTCGTCAATCCTTTGAATGCAATACGCCCGTCTTTCATTTGCATCCCGCCACCCGGGAATCATCCCGAGCAATTCCGCCGCCCGCTCATATGCAGGTATGCTCACTGTCGACATACAATTCACGGCCGCCGCATAAGTCTCTTCCCGCCACGCCATTTCACTTTGTTGACGATATAGCACTACCTTTTCACGGCATATCCGTGCCAGATTTTCAGAATCTTCATACGGATTGATGGATTCAAACATTCGTGCCGCCTCTTCATACTGCTCCGGCATTATCGCCCGCCGCATCAAATCAACCGCGGCGGTGTATGCCATCCGCTTTCGCTCCTGCTCGTCGCCTCCGCCCATATAGGAGCCGTATTTCATTTCTTCCACTCTTCATCCTCCTCGTATCAACAAAGCACGATGAACCAATAGACTTCTGCATCCGTCTTGTCCTCGCTCAAAATCTGCCCATAAATCCCCATCGCTAATTTCCAACTCGCCCCGATCATTTTACATTTGTAGACAAACCTCCCTCTCCCCAACTATTCTCCTTCCTACATACCGCTTTTTCCAGTCAATTATTTTCCAAAATTGCTAATTCTTATAGCAGGTCGCACGCCAATATAATCTGCAGTTCCAACAACGCTATATTCATCATCAAAAGGCATAAACCGACAGTCGCCCCGATCATCTACAATCCACCATCGGTACGCTCCCATCTCCTCGTCCAGCCTCAACCCATTTGCCTGCGCATAAGGCGTTGCTTCACAGATTTTTTCCTCGCCCGACACAAAGCTCTTGCCAGCATCGAACAAGTTTAATAAAAATATTTTTTCTTCATCATGCCCTAGTATTAATTTCTGCTCCTCTTCAGTAAATGCCTCGTTAATAAACGTATTATTCAGCCATTGATTAAGAGAACATTTTTCCCACCATATCCTTGTGCTATGCATGTCATACGGCTGACAATCAAGGATATCTTTACTCACCAAAAACAGCTCGTTTCCACTTCTCCAATATACCAACCATTCAATGTCTTCCTTGCCGTCTCCCATGTCATTGTTCTGCTCATATTTACCAAAAGTGATACAATCGCCTACTTGCGCCACTGCTGGATGTTCACTCAAAATATTTTGCGCCATCTCTTCGCTGTTTTTATATGAAAGGCTTTTGAATGCGACATATGCCTCTTCGTATTTCTCCGCCTCGTACAAGTCCATGGCAGAATTGTATGCGGAAGACAACTTCAACCAAGGTTCCGCCAAAGACCACACAGCAATAAACAAAGGGATTGTCAACACGGCCACCGCTACGCCAACATACATTTTGCGTTTCTTCCGCTTTTGTTCCTCCGCCCTCTGCTTTCTAAGTTCATATAGTTTTTGGCCACAATATTCTCGTTTTTCATCCGCGTCCCTCCAGCCCGGAATAGACCCAAATTTTTCCATCGCCATTTCATACGATGCCACACTCGCCGCAGCCATGTAACTTATACCAGAATCATATATCTGCTCTCTCTCTTTCCTTTCTTTTTCTTCACGATATATCCTTGCTTTTTCGCGGCATTCCTTTGCCAACTCTTCTGAATCCTCATATGTCCCAATAGTTCCAAACAGTTTTGCCGCCTCCTGATATCCCTCCGCATTTGCCGCACTTCTCATTATACTAATTGCAGTACCATAAATTTTCTTTTTTTGCTCTAGCTCATTACGTTCCACAATGTAATTGTTATATCCTACCACTTCCGCAACTAATTTTTCATCCCCGAACCGTAGAATTTTCTTGTAATTGCCACTACCGTCAAACGGTTCCGCCAAATCTGCCAGTTCTTCCCGCGTATTCACTTCCAACTCAACCATCAGCTTGCCAAGATAAGCCTCACCACACTCCGGCTCGATGTCAAGCACCCGTTCACAGTATTCTTCAGCACTTTCGAAATCATCATCTTCCAAAAATAAGAACACCCGCTTCAGCAAAGATGTAATTTTCACGTCACCGCCAGAATTAACAACCTCCTTCACCACCACCGGCTTTTCCTCTTCCACCTGCGCGATTTTCTTAATTCCCCGCACCAGATCCTGCATGAAGCCTAGCTTCGACATGTCCTGCGCCTGCAAATGCGAAAATTCCTCCGGCAAGTCATACGGATCCATGTCACGGTAAGCCGGAATAAGCATCTTTTTCTCACCATTCCGAATCAATGCAAGATAACGGCTCCACTCATTTTTCACCCATGCAGCCTGAAAATACTCCCCCCTCGTACCAAGAACCACCATCACCTTCGCACTGTTCAACGCAGAAAATATGTACGGCTCATAGGCCGTCCCAATCTTATCCTCCAGCGTAATACGTGCATAAAATACCTTGAAGCCTTCCTCCGTCAATTCATGATACAACTCATTTGCCAAAACCGAGTCCGGCGTCCTGCGGCCGCCATTGTCGCTCTCCTTGTAACAAATGAACACGTCAAACGGCTCTTCCTGCTGTGAAATGGCCAAAATGCCTTTCTGAATTTTATCAATAACCTTCGCCTGCTCCTCATAGATGGACTTTTGATATCCATCCGCATACTCCAACGCGGACTTGTAGTCCTCGTCCGAAAAAATCGACGCGAACTGGGTACGGTTCACGGTCGGCACGCGCTTATGCGTGGCCGGGTCTTCCACATACTCGACCCCGTATCGGCAAAGCACGATGGACCAGTAAGCTTCCGCGTCCGTCTTGTCCTCGCTCAAAATCTGCTCGTAAATACCCATCGCCTTGTCAAACTCGTCATTGCGGAAAAAATGATTCGCCCGATCATATAAATTCGCCCGCTTTTCATCGTCAAGCCTCGGCACGGTCTGTTTTGTGCCGCAATATTCGCACACCGCAACGCTCTCGCCACCACTGATTTCCAACGCGCCCCCGCACATTTTACATTTGTAAATAGACATCACAATTCCCTCCCACATCATTTTTCCTTAGTAAATAGCAATAAACTCTCGAAATCACGCCATCTCTTATAAGCTCAAAACGTATCACCTTTTTCCCTAATATTTATTATATTATAGTCAAAAAACAAAAACAATCCTTTTGTCCAAAAATAGCCGAATCGTTACTATCCAGCGTTACTATCCAATCCGCGCCAGCGCAATGCCAAATGTTAACATCAAATCTAAAAAGCCGGGAATCCAAGCGAACTCCCGGCTTTTGCTATCACAACAGCAATCTTTACATACACTACGACTTGTTACTACACCCCTTACTGTGCCCTATCTTCCATCATGGCATTCATCGCCGCCACGGAACCACCATCATAAAGCACGTCCACGCCGCAGAGGTAACTGCACTCGTCACTGACCATGAACGCCATCATTTTCGCGATTTCCTCCGGCTCGCCGAGTCTTCCCATCGCACCCTGCTTCGCAAAGGCCGCCGCCTGCTCCCCTTCGACCTCTCCCATCGGAGTCTTAAACGTTCCCGGGGAAATGGAAACGACGCGGATGCCTTTCTTACCCAACTTTACGGCTTCCCTTGCCGTATACCATACGACGAAATTCTTTGACATCGTGTAAGCCATGCCCGAACGTTGTTCTTCCGGCACGCCCGCGATAATCTGATTTACCGCGCCCTCAAACGCCGCAACATCGGAAAGAGCCATTTTATAAACCTGCTTCGGCACACGATCAGCAGGCATCATGTACGCCGACATGGAAGACACATTCAAAATGCAACTTCCGGCTTCCATCACTTCCGCAAACTCTTCATCAATATTGATAGTACCAACCGCGTTGATTTTGAAAATCTTCTCTCCATCCGCCATGTGCGGGGACACGCCCGCCGCATGAATCACAGTCTTTACCGTTCCCTGCGAAGCCGCATACGCCGCCAACTTCTTCATGGACTCACGGTCAGATGCATCGCCCGGATAAGCTTCCGCGTCAATTCCTAAGGCTTTCAACTCTGCAATTGCATTTTCCAACTTGGAAACCGTACGTCCGACAAGGATGATTTTCTGCTCCTTGCCCAGAATCTTGGCCGTTTCCAATCCCATTCCGCTACCGCCGCCGGTTACAACACAAACATTTCCCATTGCTTTCATACCTCTCTTTTTACTTTTTGATTGGACAATTTTACTTTGTCATTTTTCTAACAATCTATTTATTATTGTAACATTAGATGTATGCACATTGCAACCGACAATTTCAATACAGTTGTAGAGATATTCAAAAACTTATATCCCGCATTTATCATTCTCATATAAATGATACCAAAACAAAAATCAACACCACTACCACTATTGAAATCAACATAAAAATAACAGGAAACCAATTCTCAAATCTCTGTTCGGCCGCTTCTTTTACTCGCAATGTCTCAAGGCTTTGACGACAAGCATTTAACAGTTCATCTGCATCTCTCCAGCCCGGAATGATTTCTAATTGTTTTATGGCCTCCTCACAAGCGTCCGCTCTGTTCTCAGACATTTTCTTCCTTGCTATGGTATACGCCGTCTCTCTCCAAGCAATTTCCGCTTTTTCATGACATTCTCCGGCCAATGCAACAGCATCCTCATATGTGCTAATAGACTCGAACGCTACTGCAGCCTCCTCAAATTTCTTCTGAGTATTCGCCTCCCTCATGATACTAATGGCAGTATCATAAACCTCTTTCTGACGTTCCAACTCATTATTCCTGATAATCTGCTCATTGTACGCTTTCACAGTCGCAATTAATTTTGCATTTCCAAAGCGAAGGATTTTCTCATAATTACTGCTATCATCAAACGTAATACCGTAATCTACAATATCTTCCTGCTTCTCTGCCTCAAGTTCCACCATCAACTTGCCAAGATACGCCTCACCGCATTCCGGGTCCATATCAAGCACCCTCTCACAATATTCATCCGCGCTTTCAAAATCTCCATCCTCAAGGAATAGAAATACTCGCTTTAATAATGGCTCAATCTCCTGGCTCTTCTTGGATGATTTAATTTCTTTCCCTTTCTCCTCTGCTCTTGGTCGTTCCTCTTCCCCCGGCTCCGCGATTTTCTTAATTCCCCGCACCAGGTCCTGCATAAAACCCAATTTCGACATGTCCTGCGCCTGCAAATGGGAAAACTCCTCCGGCAAGTCATACGGATCCATGTCACGGTAAGCAGGAATGAGCATCTTCTTCTCTCCGTTTCGAATCAACGCGAGGTAACGGCTCCACTCATTTTTGACCCACGCCGCCTGAAAATATTCCGGCCTCGTACCAAGGACCACCATCACCTTCGCGCTATTTAACGCGGAAAAGATATACGGTTCATACGCCGTGCCAATCTTGTCCTCCAACGTGATGCGGGAAAAGAACACCTTAAATCCTTCCTCGGTCAACTCATGGTAAAGCTCGTTGGCCAAAACCGAATCCGGTGTCCTGCGGCCGCCGTTGTCCGTCTCCTTATAGCAAATGAACACGTCAAACGGCTCCTCCTGCTGCGAGATGGCCAAAATGTCCTTCTGGATTTTGTCAATGATTTTGGCTTGTTCCTCATAAACGGATTTCTGATATCCATCCGCATACTCCAACGCGGACTTGTAGTCCTCATCCGAAAAAATTGACGCAAACTGGGTGCGGTTCACGGTCGGCATGCGCTTGTGCGTGGACGGGTCTTCCACGTATTCCACCCCGTATCGGCAAAGCACGATGGACCAGTAGGCTTCCGCGTCCGTCCTATCCTCGCTCAAAATCTGCTCGTAAATTCCCATCGCCTTGTCAAACTCATCATTGCGGAAAAAATGATTCGCCCGGTCATATAAATTCGCTCTCTTTTCGCTATCAAGCCTCGGCACCGTCTGCTTCGTGCCGCAATATTCACACACCGCGACGCTATCACCATCACCGATTTCCAACGCGCCCCCGCACATTTTACACTTGTAGATAGACATTACAACTTCCTCCCTGCGTTCTTTCCTTTTGTAAATGGGCACTTCCGTAACAGATTTATACTCACGACAAATTTTATCTGCCGTGAGTATCGCTCCGGTTGTTGCCCGCGAAAATACACTTCCCCTATTTTGACAACTTACACTTTTAGCAACTTACACTTTTTATTTCTGTCATCAAGCAAAACGACGACTTCCTCGCCTACACTTTTCGCCGTTTCCGCGTCATCAGCCGCAACCGCCTTGCCAAAAACAGAAAAACGAAGCGTGATCTGCGTTTCCATTTCTGCCAGCGCGTCACTGCTCATCGGGTCTGAATAGCGAACGGCCTCATACACCTTTTTGCATTCCACCTTCACGGCATCCGATTTCGCCCGCGCCATCAAAGATTCGGCATCGACCGTCAGCGACTTGACAAACAACGTCTTTTCTTTTACCTTGTCATCGATCTCGCCCACGATTTCCCCCGCGGCAACGGCCTTTATCACCAAAATGGCATAGAAGCAGAGAAATACAAAGCAAAGAATGAAGCCCAGCCAGGCCGGGAAGCGCGGCACCAGCATGCAGACGGTGCCACAGACAAGCGTCAAAACCAGTCCCGTCCAACTGACCTGCAGAAGCGGTATCCTATAAAAAAACTTGTCCAGCCTTTCCGGCTTAAACGCATAGGATGATACGCCAAGCTGTACCGCAAAGGCAATCACGATAAAAATATATCCCGGCCAAAATAACCTATCAAACCGCTCCGTACCGGGCACGCGCCCCGACACCGTAAACGCCACCACATTGAAAATGACGAACAATACGACCCAAGCAGCCAAATAATACTTGAAATTCTTCTTCATCTTTTAGCCCTCCCTCTTCGTGCCACATTTCGGGCAAAATTTCCCGGCACGCTCAAATTTGTAGCCACAATTCCGACAAACGCCGCTATTTACCACCGGTTCTCCGCATTCCTCGCAAAAGGAAGCACCCGCCGCCAGCTTCGCGCCACAGTTTTCGCAAAAGCCACCCTCCTGCTGCCCCGCCGCTGGAACTTGCCCTGATGCCATCCCTACTGTCATCGGATTTTGACCCGACATGTCCGTCCGCCCTCCGGGCATCACCAAATTTTGTTCCGCCGCAAAATTCTGTCCGGGCGGCACGGGAGCCTGCGCGGTATTTATGGCGTCGCTCATCATGCCGCCGACCATGCCGCCAACGGCACCGCCGACTCCCGCCATGGTTCCAAAACCGACACCCATGTTCGTAAACTGACCAACCGCTTCATTTTCCGCCACCCGTTCGGCAACGTCAAAACCTCTCTCCTGCTGGTAGCTGTAGCCCTCCTGCGCGCGCTTGGCAGCAATGGCCTTGGACTCGATCACCACCTTCTGCGCCTCCGTCTGGGCATAAATGAGATCCGTCTGTTGGCGCAGCTTTGCCTCTGCAATATCCGCATACTGGCGGAAATGCAGTTCCTTGAACTTCTCATATTGCTTATCACCGTCAGGCCGCAAAACATTTGTGACAAAAAAACGCTCCAAAGAAACGCCGTAATCCGCAAAATCCGCAGTCAAAAGACCCTTCACGGAATCGGAAAACAACGTAAGGTTTTCATCAATCTCAAAAATATTAATCGCATTATTCTTCATAACCTGCGCGATGTATGTCTTCACCCTCGTCATGAGGAAGGCGCGGAAAAAGCCGACCAGTTTCTGCTGGTTCAACAAATTCTCCGTACCGACCAGCTTTAAAAGCAACTTACGGCTATCTTCGACGCGAAGGCTCATCTCACCGGACGCGCCAATCGAAATCGGGAATCCATATGTAGGCTCGATGTACTGCACCTTGCTGTCCGTCCCCCACTTGATTGACATTTGCTCCGTCTTATTGATAAAATAGACCTCACAATGAAACGGAGTGTCACCGCCGGTTACACGGTTCAATAATTTCCCCAGCATCGGCACGTTCTGTGTCTCCAACGTGTATCTGCCCGGGCCGAACAAGTCAAGAGCCTGCCCGTTTAGAAAGAAAATGGCCTCCTGGTTTTCATGCACGATCAATTGTGTCAGACTGTTGAAGTCCTCCAATGGATGCTTCCAGATAAATGTAGTGTTGTCTCCCTCATACTTGATAATCTCTGCAATCTTCGCCACGACACTTCCTCCTTTTCAAACACTGTAATTCTCACCCTTGAAAGACGTGATGTATCTGCTTTTAATTATATTATAGCGTAAAACTAAAAACAATCCCCTTTGTCGAAAAATAGGTCATGAGAAATGAGGTAATATGTTATCCGTTTTTTCATTTTTCTCAAATATCAATATATTTTTATTGAGAATCAATAATTTCATCTTGAAAAAGGATATATTATATGTTATCATACCACATATAAGTTAAACATCGGGTTGCTTATTGGTATCTAAACTTCTAACTGGCGTACCAGAAGTTTTTAGTAATGATAATGGAGGTTCTCATGAAAAGCAGAAAAATAGTATTCACAGTATCCGGCATCCTACTCATCATCTTATTGGCAGGGATTATTTACTTTTTCACGGGCGGAAGGTCTTACGAACTTCATTTGCCGCTGGCAGAAAATTTGAAAAGTATTTCCCTCGAACAGAATAACATCCAAACCACCATTGATGACAGCAAAAAGATAGAAGAGATATTGGATATCATCGGTGGAGAAAAAAGAACCACCAAGGAAGAGAGCATACAAGATGCTCCCGTAAATGCAGAAGGTGAAATCAAAATTGATTTCCATTTTTCAGAAACCGGAATTTCCACTTTATTTATTTACAAGAAAAATAATAGGTACTATATTGAACAGCCCTACAATGGCATCTATCAGATAAACGAGGAAGAATATCATTCCATTGAGCATTATGTCACCATGAATACGGAAGTTACACTGCACTAGGCTCGAAAAATTAGAAACTCCGTGAAGCTAAGCTCGATAAATCTCGCCAAGATTCACGGAGTGCATTCACACTAAGCTCGTGTGAAAACTCGCCAAGTGTTCATTGCAAGTTGCAGGTAACTACATTCGCACATAATTGACCAAAGAACGGTCACTAAGTGCTCATAGTAAGGAGCGTGTATTTCCATGAAGAAAACATCATTAATCACATTAACCATTTATGTATTAACGCTAACTCTTGTATTTCTTGCGTCCTGCGCCAAGAAATCCCCCAAGGAGTTACTGGATTTTCAACTTCCAAATGACCAAAATATGATTCTCTACCAAGATATCGAATACCTCCCCTACGGACTTCCCAACAAGTCTGACATGAAGGAACAAATCGGCATTTTAAACAATGATGAGAAATACAAGGTTTATAGCTTTCAAGATTACCCCCTGGAGGAATTTATCATCGAATATTACGAGTCCGGTTTAATGGATAATCCGGTTCTCTTCCGAGCCAGCGACTGCGACACAGAAATCGAAGACATGTATCTCCTTGGCGAGGAAGAATAACAATGTTACGGTTCAGCCAAGGCTGAACCGTAACAGCATATGACCATTAAAATCGCTTCGCGATGAGCCATATGCCTTCTCCCCATCACGTTTTCGTACGGTCTGCGCAATAAATGCGCAGACCTGGCCGAACCAGCCACCGTTTTCTTATTTTATAACACCAGTCCCCGATAGCGATTGATGCAGGCGAACATTTCCTGCCTCCTCGGCGCGGCCAACGCCGCCACGCTCGACGTGCTTTCGCACAAGCCCGCCATGCCGTCCTTCGCAATCTTTTCCTCCAGCTTTCGCACCACGTCCTGCACGCTTGTGCGCCCGCCAAAAAGATGCTTCTCCGCATAGCGCACACAATATCCCAACGCCGAAACCTGCTCGCTGTCCACGAGTTGTTCCACGTAACGCAAGTCAATCGTCTCACGGTTAATCTGCACCGCCTCGCGTCCCAGCGTCTTCATCTTAATCCGGTCATTGCCCCTAAACTCCTTGCTCTGTCCCGGACATCTCGTAAACACCGGGTTTTCCGCCGGTTTCTCCAGCCCTGACAATGCCGGGAAATCCTCCGCCTCGTGCTTGGCCATCCCGGTAATCTCCCTCGGCACGTAACGGTCCATCTGCACGATGTGGTCGGCGATATGGAAATACGCGCCCGAACTGCCCGCCACGATGACCGTGGAAACGCCATATTCTTCATACAATTCGCGGATGCGGTCGATAAACGGCGTGATTGGCTCCATGTCCCGGTGAATGACCCGCTGCATCAATTCGTCGCGAATCATGAAATTGGTCGCGCTCGTGTCCTCGTCAATCAAGAGCGTTTTTGCCCCCGCCTCCATGCTCTCAATCACGTTCGCCGCCTGGGACGTGCTACCGCTGGCATCCTCGGTATAAAACCCGCGCGTGTCCTTTCCATTTGGCAAGTCATTGATAAACATGGAAATGTCCGTCTTCTTGATGCTGCGCCCGTCTTCCGCGCGAATCTTCATGGCGGACGCGTCCGTAATCACATACTCGCGCCCGTCCCCGGCAACGTGGTTGTACACGCCCAACTCCAACGCCTTAAGAAGCGTTGACTTTCCATGATAACCGCCGCCCACGATGAGCGTGATGCCTTTCGGGATTCCCATGCCCTTAAGCGCGCCCCTATGCGGAAGGTTCATCGTCACTTCCATCTCCTTTGGCGACTCGAACGCCACCGCGCCCTTCATCGGCTTTGCGGAAATGCCGGATTCCCTCGGCAAAATCGCGCCGTTGGCCACGAATGCCACCAGCCCCATCTCATCAAGCTGCTCGCGAATATACTGCTGGTCCTCGGCCAGGTCACAAATCTTACGCAGACGCGCCTTGTCACAATTCTTATAAAACAAGGCCTGCTGCACGCAGCGCGGCAAAAAGTCAAACAAAATTTTCTCCAACTCTCTTGCGTTAATCGTCCGCCCATTGGCCGGGAAACCGATTTCCATGCGTAAAATCACGTCCCCTGTTTCCGCATTAATCTGACACGCCGTCCGCTCCAACACCTCTTGTCCGCAACGACTGACGGAAATCAACCCGCTCTTTCCCGAACCTTTCGCCTGAAACGCATACTTTCCGGCCTCGCGCCCGAACTGCCGGTTCAATTCATCCTGCAAGGCAATCCGCTGATGCGCCCCACAATACAATTCCGGCAAAAATCCCGCCTGTGCCCCCTTCACATGGACGCTCACCTTCGACGGCGCGGCAAACGGGTCGCCCTGCACGTGGTCGATGGAAAGCACGTAGCCCGGAAACTGGTACATGCCCTTCGTGTCCTTGTACGCCGGATATCCCCTATGGTCAATCCGATTCAATAAGTTTCTCAAATCCGTTGATGTCTGCATCACTGTCACCCAAAACCTTCCTAAAATTCATTTTTACCTTTTCGTGGTATTTTTCGCAACACACATGTCACCTTTTCAACAACCTTTTACCACCGATTTACTGCATGTTCGATAAACGCCAGAAGGTCGTGGAATTCCACCTTTCCCTCGTCCGTCATTACAAATCCGTCGAACATGCCGTACACCTGGTCGCAATGCGTATCCACGACCACCAGCTTATTTTGCGTGTAATTGTCATAAACGGGAGTGAAATGTAACTCCATCTTCCCCTCGCCGTCCTTTAAGTGCCATGGTTCCATGTAGCCGCCATCGCGCTTCACTTCAAGAACCCCCACCTTATAAGCCTTACGTTTATAAAAATACATGTTTTCCGTCGCATTGTCAAGATGTCCGAAGCCCCAACCGATATTAAATCCAAAATCCACCCCGCCATCCACGCCGCAACGGGACAAGTCATTACCAACACCGCCCGCACTGGCGTGGGACGAACTCGACGCTCCAAGCCGCGCCGTCAAATTGCCCCAATACCACTCATGACTGTACGGCCAGACACCCCTGCCCCAGTCAATCAGTCCGCGCGCGCCGTCCATGTCCACCCGCAGGCCGTCAAACTTCACGAAGCCTTTTACTCGGTAATAATTTTCCTTATAATTCAAATAAAATTGCCACGGCCTTTCAAACGGGGTGGCGATGACCATCTTCTCATTTGCCACGTCATTTTCCACTTCCAGGTGAAACCTCACGTCCGCGTATTGCTTATTTTTTCCATGGAAATCCAAAAAACGCATATCGTCCGACACCTTAAAGCGCATCACGAAATCATCCCCACGATACCCGCACACGGAATTTTTCTCCGGGTCATTATCGAGTCGCGGAATGAAAAACGGCCGCATGCTGCCAATCTCGCGCTTTTCCCCCGTATCCAGGTTCAAAAGCGTCGCCGTCACGCTGCACATATAAGAAACGTGGCCAATCGTCATCTGCACCACCCATCGATCCTTGATGAACTGATAAAAATTCCATTCCTTGAGATTGAACGGGGTCTTCTTCACCTTCTCCCGATTGTAAACAAAATTCATCTTCGTGGCATAGCCCGGCTCGGCAAGCCGGCCATTTTCATCCAACAGAAATGTACGATCCGTAACCTCATGCTGCATTGATTCCACCTCCATATCGTCGCACCGCGGCACGCCCCCATTCACTCCGAGTCATCGCACCGCGGCACGCCCCCATTCACTCCGAGTCATCGCGCCGCGGCGCCTTCCCTTTCACTCCGAGTCATCACGCAACGGTGCCTTCCCTTTCACTCCACATCATCACGCCCTGATGCATGTTTCTCCTTCATGCGCTTATTATATTCCTTCCATGCGAACCCCAGCGGAATAAAGGTGACGAGCACCATCAGCCCCGCATACAAGAACAAATTCTCCTGCGGCACGTCGATGGGATTGCCATACACGTCCGCAATCACTTGCTCCTGCGGCGTTCCCTTGATAATCGCGTTGCCAATCAACGTCCCGGCAAACATCGGAATCAGCGTGAAAAACGTCACCCGGATGCCCTCGAACTGCCCCTTGTTTTTCTCCGGGAACAGCCCCCTCACCCAAATCATGCACGTCTGCATAATCAGCACGTATCCCATGCCGACCAGAAACACGCACGCGAACAAGGGGACGTTCTTCGCGGAAAACAACCTCGCGTTGTCCACGCAGGATGGATCCTTGATGAACATGGCCAAAAGAATCAATCCTGCGGCATTGGTAATGACGGAAATGCACGTCACCATCGGAATCTTGTCCGCGTTCACCAGCTTGATGAACGGGATGGTGACGAGCACCGCGAGCAAAAGCGCGATTCCTTCCACCAGCCCCATGTCGCCCGCGGTAAAACCGATGTCATAAATCATCCAGTTTCCCATATGTACGAAATAAAAATTAAACGGAACGAAGAACGCACAAGCGACCAGACACGCCAAAAACATTTCTTTATTCGTCTTATTACCCTTCAACGTGGAGAAATGAAAGATGGACGTCAATTGTTCCCAGAAGCTCCCCTCCTTCGACGGGTGAAGGTCAGGCGAATCTTTCATGATAAACAAGGAAAGGATGCCCATCGTAATCACAAACAGCCCCATTCCCCAGAACAAAAGTTGATAATTATCCAAAGCCGGATTGTACTCGGCCGTATTGACCGTGGGATTCCCACTATTTACCAGCATGCCGCCGACCACGGTGCCGACTACCGTGCCAAAAATCGGCATCGCCGCAAGGGCCGCCCCCACCTGCCCTTTGTTACTGTCATTCGTGTGGTCGTTCAGCCACGCGTTGTACCCGCAGTCGCATCCCATGGAACCAAAAAAGCTCATGACAGAATCGGCAAATACCACCAAAAATCCCATAAACGCCACCGACAGCATCGGCAGGGACGACCTTATGTACTCCGTCATGCCAAAAATAATCGTCGTGACACCCCAGATAATATAACCGACGGATACAAGCTGCTTGCGTTTACCCTTCCTATCCGACATCGTACCGAACACGAACGTGGAAATCGTCGTGACGATGGCACTGACGATGACCATGCACGAAACGATGTTCACGTCACCGGAAATCTTCGCATACACGAACGTGTTGAACCACTGGTTCTCCATGTTCCAACATAACTGTCCCGCGATGCCCATCCCCCATACGATGACCCAGAACCTCGCCGCGCTCATTGCGCCATACTGCTTCCTTTGTTTCTTTTCCTGCCCCATACTGTCTCCTTCCTTTAATGGATGCCACAATCTGTTCCATGAAAATATTTCGTATCCACATGTTGGCAATGACTAACTCAGACCGTTTCTTCTTTATTTAGAATACCCTTTTTCCCCGCTCACGTCAAGGGAACAAGGAGCTCATAAAACAAATAGTTGCAATTCAGGTTACTTTTCACGGGGTGGGGAAACAAGGAATAAAGCGTTGCAAGCTTGCTTGCATAACGCTAGATTCCTTGTTTCCCACAACCCGAAAAGGGTGGCCGCCCTAACAGCGAGAAACATAAGCCCTTGAAAAGGGCGACGTGCGCTAAAAGCGCACGGTTTCGCAGCTGTTTTGGCGTCCACCCCGTGAAAAGTAACACGACATCTAACTATTTTTGAGCCGCGTCCCGCTGGCGGCATATCTCCGCCCAGCTCGGCATTTTCGAAAGCGTATGTGCAAACCCCTGCATCGCCTCGGGAATATCGATACGCTGGGGACAAATTTTAGCACATTTCCCACACCCGATACAAGCGGCAGGCCGTTTTTCTTCCGGCAATGCGTCCATACGCATGGATACATTAAGATTGGGGGCAAAACGAAGTTCATTATAAACTGCCAATAACATTGGAATGTCCAGCCCCTTCGGACATCCGTCGCAGCAGTACCGACAAGACGTACATGGAATCGAATTCTTCATCCCCTCCGCAATCTCCAACAGCATGGCCTCTTCCGTATCCGTCAGGGCTTTCCGCGTCTCAAAGGTAGAAACGTTTTCCTGCATTTGCTCCATGCTCGACATGCCGCTGAGTATCATCTGCACATTCGGAAGCCCTTGTAGAAAACGAAACGCCCACGCCGGAACCCCCTCCTTTGGTCTTTTATTTTTCATTTTTTCTTCATCGGCCGCCTCCAGCTTGGCAAGCCGCCCGCCCCGCACGGGTTCCATCACCCATACCGGGATGTTTCTTTGCGTAAGCAAATCATACTTTTCTTTCCCGTCTTGCAATGTCCAGTCCAAATAATTAAGCTGAATCTGGCAAAATTCCATCTTGTCACCGTAAAGATCCAAAAACTCCGTCAAATTACTTACGCTTCCGTGAGAAGAAAAGCCCAAATGACGGATACGCCCCAGCCGCTTTTGCTCCAGAAAATAATCCACGATTCCCCAGCGCGGATCCGTATAGGTCTGAATGGAGTTTTCATAGACATTATGAAGCAGATAGAAATCAAAATATTCTACCCCGCATTTTTTAAGCTGTTCCTCAAAAATAACGGCCGGGTCATAGCTCTTGCTGATTTGATGCCCCGGATACTTCGTCGCCAGATAAAATTGCTCCCGTGGGTATTTGTTCAGTACCCGCCCGATAATCCGCTCCGATTCCCCGTTATGATAGGGATATGCCGTGTCAAAATAATTTACGCCGTGTTCCATGGCATACTCCACCATCCGCTCCACCTGCAATTCATCCACCGGACTGCCCGGCTCATTAGAACATTGCGGCAGCCTCATCGTCCCAAATCCCAGCAACGATAATTTAAGTCCTTGAAAATCCGTGTAAATCATATTCTCTTCATCCTCTCTTTCGATTCCGTTTTGTGGCACCGCGCCACGTCTGCTTTATATGATTATACCAACCGATTGTTACCACCTGTCAAGAGGTTTTAGGAAAAATTAACCACTTCCTTAATGCTGTATTCCACCCTGCCGAGCCGCCATCAACGCCATCAACATCGGCGCGCCATATTTCGCATATTCGCGCACCAGTTCCACGTCATAATTCTCCAGACACCGAGTATTTTCATCAAACACCATCACTTGCTGGTGTCCCGGCCTCGACGCAGGCCACTGCAAAATCGACGGGTTGTTCGGATTTCCAGTTCGGGAAAACGCTATCGCAGCAGAAAAAATTTGTTCCTCTAAGTTTTCCGTCCCACCTTCCCCTTTCTTAAGACGTGTTTATTGTAACATGGGAATGTGCGCCAGTCAATTTATAGTTTGACGATGGGGGCTGAATAGTAACATAATTTTTCAAGTTTTTATAATTTTTCAGATTTTTCTATTGACATTTGTTTTATTATGAGTTATTATAACTTCAACAACAAGAACAGATAAGCAATATTCCATTTTCCATATTAAATTTCAAAGAAAAGAGGTATAGTCCGATGGGAACGTAAAGAACGTAAGAGACGCGAAATCCAACAAAGCGAGGTACAGTCCGATGGGAATGATAAAAGCATAAGAAATGAGAAATCCAACGAAGCGAGGTATAATCCAATGGGAACGTAAAGATTACATAACGAGACATGCATTTTGCATAAACTGATGGAAAACACCACCTCGAAGGATGGTTTCACATAAAATAAAACAGAATAAGGAGGATGGGCCAATGCACACAGGGTCATAAAAATCCACTGTATGGACGAACCGATACAGTGGATTTTTCATGTTTAAATATTTCCCAGCAGCTTGTCGATACTGACCAATTTCACGCTCAAGACAAAAACCTCCACCGCCGTCTTCAACTCCTCCAACGTCGGGTAAGACGGTGCGATACGGATATTACTATCTTTCGGATCCTTCCCATACGGATAAGTCGCGCCGGCTTCCGTCATCACCAGGCCGGCCTCCTTTGCCTTAGCCACGATGGCCTTCGCGCACCCCTCCATCGCATCGAAGGAAATGAAATATCCGCCCCTCGGCGCAATCCACGAGCCAATCTCCAAACCGCCCAGCTCCCTCTCCAACGTCTCCAAGACGGTGTCGAACTTCGGACGCATGACGTCGGCATGCTTCTTCATATGGTTTACCATCCCGCTAATGTCCTTAAAAAACCTTGCATGACGCAGTTGGTTTACCTTGTCATGGCCAATCGTCTGTATTTTAAGCTGCTCGCGAATCTCTTTCAGATTGGCATCCGATGCCGCGATTGACGCGATGCCGGAACCCGGAAAACTTATCTTGGAAGTGGAAGAAAATTTATAAACCAGATCGGGATTTCCCATTTTTTTACATTCCATAAAAATTTCCAGCAAATAATCTTGTTTGTCATCGTACAGATGATGAATTCCATACGCATTGTCCCAGTAAATACGGAAATCCTTCGCCGCTGGTTTCAAACAGGCAAAACGATGCACCGTGTCGTCCGAATAGGTAATTCCCTGCGGATTGGAATATTTCGGCACGCACCAGATTCCCTTGATCGCCTCGTCTTCCGCCACCAATCTTTCCACGACGTCCATGTCCGGCCCGTCCATGGTCATCGGGACGTTAATCATCTCGATGCCAAAATGTTCGGTAATGGCAAAGTGCCTGTCATACCCCGGAACCGGGCACAAGAACTTCACCTTGTCGAGCTTCGCCCATGGCGTGCTGCCCATGACGCCATGCGTCATCGAACGGGCAATCTGGTCATACATCACGTTCAAGCTGGAATTTCCATATATGATAATGTTATCCTTCGGAACCTCCATCATGTCGGCCAAAAGCTGCTTCGCCTCGGTAATGCCGTCCAGCACGCCGTAATTCCGGCAATCCACGCCCTCCGTGCACACCAGCTCGGACTCACTTCTTAAAACGTCCATCAGACCCATCGACAGATTCAACTGCTCCGTCGACGGCTTCCCACGGGACATGTCCAGCTTCAGTCCTTTGTCCTCGACCTCTTCAAACTCCTTTTCCAGCTCCGCTTTCAACTCCACTAGTTCTTCCACGCTCAAGTCCTTATATGCCGCCATTCTTCTACTCCTCCGTTTCATGTCACATGCTCACTTCATTTCCAAAAGAAGCCAATGAGCCGCCATCAGCTTCCTGCCCTTGCAATTTTAAACCACCACTGGATATCCTACCCGATTTTTGACTTTTCGTCAACCATTTCTTGCAAAATTCTAGGAATTTAAAGATATTTTTCTTTGTTTTACGTTCAAGCATGAAACATTCAAATTCTAATTATTCATTTTTATATCAATTTTTCACATGATTCCGTTTTCCGATTCAAAAAAGAAGAATCCCGTAAAAGTCAAAATCATTAGCATCTCGACATCTTCCCGGAATCCTTCTTTTTCACCACTTTTATTACAATTCAACGCCGCACCAGCGCAGGCTAAGCAGTAATCCACTTTTTATATTCTTTTTTCCAATCCTTCACTTTACCTTCACCGCGGTTCCATATACGATGACTTCCGCCGCTCCCTGCATCACCGAGGACGACCCATAACGGACATTGATTACGGCATCCGCTCCCAGGCTTTCCGCCTCGTCCACCATCCGTTTCGTGGCAATCTGCCTGGCCTCGTTCAGCATTTCGGTGTAGCCGGTCAGCTCACCGCCTACCAACGTCTTCATGCCCGCCATAAAATCCTTCCCTATGTTCTTTGACATTACGACGGTTCCCTTCACGATATCCAACGCTTCAATTTCTTTCCCCGGTACATAATTAATACTTAGAAGCTTCATAGATTTCTCCCCCCTCGATTTCTTTCATTCTTTCCCTCATCACCATGATGGTCGCCACGATAACCGCCGCCAGCGGTAAGCTGAATATCAAAAACATGAACACCGGCATCGGATCCTCGGAAATCCCCCATGTGCAATACGCGAACAAAGCAATCATCAGCCCCATGAATACAATCATGACACTTCCCGCTATAATGGAATGCCTTTTCCTTGATTTTTTGTCCGTTCTTTTCGCATCCACGAATGCCACACCTCCTTTTTCCATCTGTTCCATTTTTTGCAGATACACGCTTGCATCCATGCCTGAAAACTGTTCTTGCGCCTGAATCATCGCACCGCAAAACGTCTTCATCTCCGCTATGTTCTTTTCTTCCCGCTCCAGCGTGATGATATGCCTGCAAAGACAGTCCTCGAGAGGAAGATGTCCCTCCTGCATCCGGCGTATTTCGCTGATTGGCACGTTCAATTTACGGAGCAATTTAATCTTTCGCAAAACTTCCACGTCCTCGTTTGAATAGTCCCGGTAACGATTCACTTCGTTACGAGCAGGATTTAAAAGTCCTTGCTCCTCGTAAAATCGAATGTTCTTTTTCGTAATGTCCACCAACCGCTCCACTTCATTGATACGCATGGCCTTGCCTCCCACTTGCCGCCATGCCGTTGCCAAGCAAGGTTCGCTGGTCATGAATGACGGCTCCCACTTCCTACTTTGCGTTTTGCGTGTATCTTTCCTTTTTTATACACGTTCCACAAGGGGGAAAGTCAACTGTTTTTTGAAAATTTGATAAAAAAGCTCCCCCACACTTTGAAAGAAAGAGTTGGCCTTCATCTTATTCCTCACCCATAACCCGCTGCTCGGATATCTGATTGCCCTCCTCGTCATACTCATACGTGATATCCCATCTTAATTCTCCGGTTCCACGGTAGCTTCTATCCCTAACGCAGTATCCCCTCTCATCATGTTCGTATACATGATAAGAAATCAACGTCCCATCCTCCGAGTAATGATTTTTCCTTGTCTGGTTTCCATTTTTATCATATTCATAAGTATAATATACGTCCAGATAGCCTCCCGCCTCGTATTGACTGCTTTTTACCAAACGGCCTTCTTCATCGTACTCATTTTCACAATAGTAAATAAACATCCCATCGGTATCGTATACTTTTTTTCTCACTCGATTCCCATTTTCATCAAACTCGTAGGATTCTTTCATAAGCTTGCCATTTTGGGTTTCCCATCCATATGCCTGGATTTTCCTTCCCTCCTCGTCATACTTCTCTTCTCCTACCCCGATCTGCTTTCCCGAAGCGTCATACGCCATGATTTTTATCCTGCGCCCTTGCTCATCATAAAAATAGTCATGGTACCAGGCCAAATCACCATCCCTATAAAAGGAGTATCTTCTCATACGCTGCTGGGAATCTTTTATTTCCCCGTTTTCCATCTCCGCGATCTTTTCCTTGATTTCCTTACCATCTCCCGTTTCCTCCAACGCATTTTCCAGGATTTCCATCGCAGTATCATACTCGCCCTGGCGAATCTCCAGGTCGGCCAGTCCCAGATAGCCTCCTGCATCCGTCGCATCCAGTTCTATCGCCTTCTCGTAATCCGCCCGCGCCAGTTCTATGTTTTCCTTTGTCTCTCCTTCAGAAATACGGGCGGTTCCGCGCAGTGCGTATGCCTGAGCCGAACCCTCCTTGGGAATCTGTATGTCCAGGGCGGCGTTTATCTTTCTTCTAAGTCCATTATCCGCCCACACTTCCTCCAAAACATAAGATGGAACCTCGTATAATTCCAGCTTATCCTTGGCCATCTCATACTTTCCCGACTCTCTTCTTGAATAAAAGCTTAGTTCTGCCTTTTCCCTGCTTGAAATCTGCTCCGCCTTCATCTCCCCGGTTTTCGGATTCGTCATGCCACATTCCACACTTCCCGTCAAAACAAAAACGTTCTCGTGCGTATCGTCAAGCACTTCCACCCAGCCGCAACCTTCCTGGATATCAACCGTCATCGTGGAAGTTCGGATTACAAATGTTTCCTCATCCTTTACTGGTTTCGTGACGTAAAAAAACACGCCGCCGGAATTAACGATGACTTCCGTCTTCTCCCCATCTTTTTGAACCTCAACCTCGCTCTCCTTATCCAACTTTACCGTCTTCACGCCATCCAGGGCAATCCATGCATGGCTTTCCTCTCCCGTTTCCATACGGCAGCCACTGGAAAGCTCCACATTTTCCGCCGGGGAAACCGTCTCCCCATTTCCGTTTAAGACTTCGACCGTCCCTTCCGTCTTCGTAAGGCGCATGGCGGAGTTCGAACCCCCGCAACCCGCGCAGAGCAAGACAACCAACAAAAGTACCACCAAATTTCTACTTCTTTTCATTACCTTTTCCTCCCGATATCGTTTCTTTTATTTCAACATGCATTTTAATTCCCTGATACCCATGAATTGCTACGCACTTTATAAATCTGGTATCATCATAATATCACAAAAAAAGCTCTTGTTCCACATCCATTCTTAATTTTCATGTATTACAACATAAATTTGGTTACTATTCACGGCCTATGGCCGCGATAGTAACGGTATTCCCACCGTTCTCCCTGAATGTTTACCGCAGTCTAGTAATAGTAAATCTCTAAATCTGGTTTTTATAACTACGTTTTGAAATATTCAATCGTAAAACAGTTGCGTTTTCCGCAGAAACGTAGTATCCTATATAGTAATACGAAGTACTTTGTACGCTCATTCTCCTTTGACAGAAATGTATCGGCTACAAAGTTCAGACCGATTTCCATCCACATGGAGTCAAATCACAACATATGACGCAGAGAGGTTTTTAACATGAACGAAGCATTTCACATTATCAGTGACGGTTCTTGTGACCTGCCCACGAATCTGGCAGAAGAAAAAAACATTACGGTCGTGCCCTTTTATGTATCGTTTGATGGGGAGCACTACCAGAAAGAAAACGTAGAAATCGGCATCCGGGACTTTTATCAGCAAATGGTGGACAACAAGGGCGTGTATCCCAAGTCTTCCATGCCTTCCATCCACGATTACCAGCAGGCGTTTTTGCCCTTCGCCCAGGATGGGATTCCCGTAATCTGCATTTGCATCACCACCAAGTTCAGCGGTTCCATGCAGTCCGCGCTAGGTGCGCGCTCACTCATCCTGGAGGAATACCCGCAGGCGGAAATCACGGTTATTGATGCCACGATCAATACGGTTTTGCAAGGCCTCTATGTTCTTGAAGCAGTAAATTTACGCGACAGTGGTGTCAGTTATCAGGACACGGTCGCACGATTGGAACAGATAAAGAGCACCGGGAGGATTTTCTTCACGGTTGGAGATATGGAATATTTGCAGCACGGGGGAAGAATCGGGAAAGTGGCTGCCGTTGCAGGGAGCGTTTTAAACATCCGCCCCGTCATCACGCTGAAACAAGGAGAGATTTTCCCTTCCGGCATCGGCAGGGGCCGCAGGCGCAGTACCCAGAAAGCGATAGACCTTCTTTTAGGCTACCTGCGGGAGAGCAGTTTGGGGATTGAAAGTTATAGTCTCGCAATAGGATATGGTTATGACTACGAGGAAGCCGTTGCCTTCCGCGACCACGCACTGGCCACGCTGGGCGAAAACGGATATGACATAGTAGATATCCCCCTTTATCAAATCGGAGCCACGATTGGCGTGCACACCGGGCCGTACCCGTTGGGATTTGGAATCATCGAGAAAGGGATTTTACCGTAAAATGTAAAAACTAAAGGGATGGCCGCCATCCCTTTTTTGGTTTTCACATACCCTCAAACTACCGGCCACCCGTGAAAGTTGTTCTTTCGTATGTTCAAAATCATCCAGGACGTTTTGTGCCGCTTGTTCATTTTTTAATACAAACAGAAGGTAATAAAGAATATTATCCAAATCTGCAAAAGCATCATCCGTCACAATCACTCTATAATCCATATTTCATCCTCAGCTTACTTACCGCTACATCTGCATCCATCACCCTACCCTCGGCAGCATGCCTCCTTGATGTCTCTAACTTTTCAAGTATTTGTTCTTCTGTCATGGCTTCAACTTCTGCAGTTTTTTTCTGTTTTATATAAAATCTTCTTGTCAAATCATATATTGTCAATAATTCTGATTCTGGTAAAGACTGTAACATTGATATGGTCGCTTCTAGTGTACTCACAATCTCAACTCCTTCCTAAATTGACATGTCACCATTCATCTTATCATGTATATTACCACACTTTTTTACTCTTTTCCACACAAAAAAGCAATATGTCATCACCTCAACGACCGATGGCCGTGCAACCAAGCGCACGGCCATCATGAATAAAAATTCATCTTTTCGCGAAAATCTGCTTTAGCGCCTCCACCAGCGCGTCCACGCATTCCCTTTGATACTCCGGCGGGTTGGAGAGCGCCAGCCGCAAGTGGTTTTTCCCTTTCTCCGGCCCCCAACTGCTTCCTGCCGTATTATTGATTCCCAATTCATACAATGCCGCCGACAGTTCCTTGTCATCCATGCCGCTGCCCGACACGTCAGCGAAACAGAACGGCCCGCCCATCGGCCTGGCACACTCAAACCGCCCCTCAAAAACGGCCAGGCTCTCACATGTATAGGCAATGTTTTCCCGATAAATCTTCTTGGCCTCCGCGATATATTCCTGACGTAACGGCATCGTCAGAGCCGCTTCCGCCCCGTACTGCGTAATCGTCGGTGCCATGGAAAAGCTGCTCCACATCTGCACGATGGCAAGCATCTTGACAATCTCGGGATTGGCCACGACCCAGCCGATTCGGTAGCCGGACAAGTGATATCCCTTGCTCAGCCCCTGAACAAGGATTCCATAATCCTTCATTCCATCCATGGACAAAATAGAAGTAAACTTTGTCTCTTCCCCCGCCTCGGCCACGTAGGACATGCGCTCATAACATTCATTTTCCAAGACCATGACTCCATGCTTTACGGCAAGCTTTGCAATGGCTCCCAGTTCTTCCTTAGAATACACATAGCCAATCGGATTATTGGGATTGGTAAAGACAATCATTTTCGTCTTGTCAGTGATTGCCTCCTCCAACGCCTCCGGGCAAAGCCGCCAGCGTTTCTCCGTGAGGTCTCCTATCGTTTCCGTAAAACAATGGCGCGGCGTGACTAATTTTGCGCCTCTCGCCCGGATTTGCCCGTAGGAAGTCACAAAATCCGGATCCATGGAAATCACCTCGTCGCCAACGTTGACAAAAGCGGAAAGTATCGTGTCAATCGCCGGGGTAATGCCGCAAGTCAGGCATATTTCCGCAAATGGGTCTGCAACAAGGTCATTTTCCTCTTTTAACTTTTCACTGATTTTAATTGGAAGCCTCGGGTTCAAATCCCAATACGTGGTGTCCTTCCTTTTAAGTGCCTCCACGGTCGCCTGGTCAATCTGCTCTTGTAACGGCAATTTCAAATAGCGGCCACATTGCAAGTCATAACCTTTTGCACCGGCGGCACCGGTCTTTAATTCCAGCCCTTTTTTCATCCAATCCGCATAAAGATTTTTCAGCCTGCTTTCCTCGGACACCGAGACATTTTCTCCGTACCCCATCAAGGTTTCTCCTTTCAGTGGTTTTCCTATACCACCCATGCACATACCTCCTCTTCGCCTAATGCAGTCACCACATTAACGAGCCGCGATACACTCTATCTCTATCTCCGCATTTTTAGGCAACGCGCTGACCTCCACGCAAGACCTGGCCGGCCTTAAATCCCCCAGAACCTTTGCATACGCGGCGTTGATTTCCGCAAATTTACCCATGTCACGTACAAAAATCGTGGTTTTCACGATATCGGCCAACGTATATCCTGCTTCGGCCAAAATTGCCTTGATATTTTCAATCGACTGCTCGGTCTGCTCTGCGATGGTTCCATTCAACAGTTCTCCCGTCTCCGGAACGATGGGAAGCTGTCCGGATACGAAAATCAAATCGGAAACCATGATCGCCTGCGAATACGGACCTATCGCCGCCGGTGCCTTCTGTGAATTTAAAATTGTCTTGCTCATAACTAAGTACCTCCATCTCTTATAATTCATTGATTCAAAATGACAAAATATTTTCTTATACTGCCACACGCACTTCGCGCCTGGTCAGGCCGCGAAGTGCCACTATCACAACATTACCAGCCCTATTACCAGATAAATCAAGCATGCAATTAAAAATACCGCCGTTTTTAACGGAATCTGCGCCTTCGCCAGGCTCATGACGTCCACGTCCGCCCCGGTCGCCGCCTGAATCACCATGTCCGACAACGGAGAGGTCTCATCTCCAAACATTCCGCCGCCCAGACACGCCGCCAAAACGATTGGCAGATTTGCGCCGAGTGCCGCCACCAACGGAATCGCAATCGGAAGAAATACCGCCATGCCGCTTAAAAGGGAACCGGTTGCAAACGCGCAAAGTCCACAGAAGAAGCACACGATAAACGGCAGCATCTTCGCCGTTAAAAGCCCGCCCGTCAGTTCCACGATGGTCTCGGAAAATCCGACCGCCGTGACGCCTTTCCCGAATGCAAACGCCAGCGTCAAAAGCAGGATGATGGGCACCATGCTCATCATGCCTTCCACCAAAACTCCAATCAGCTGATCCAGTTTAAAATACCGGCGGACAAGCCCATAAACACAAATCACCAGCAATCCGGCAAAGAAAGGAACCGTGATGGTAACCATGCCCGTTGTAAAATAATAATAAACGACCAATACGATAGAAACCACGAACGGGAGCACGAAGCTTAACATGTCCGAATTTTCCTTCGCCTTGTCCCCGTCCTTCGCCTCTTTTGCTTTTGTACTCTGTGCCGCTTTCATCCGCGTTGCTTCCTTTTCGGCAAATTTCTGCTGGCATTTTTTCATATGTCCAAAATCCGGTATCACCTTCAAGGCAACCAAAAGCCCCAAGAGCACACTTCCGATCGCATAAAAATTAAACGGTATCAATCTAAGATACTCCGCCATGCCGTCCAAAGACGGGTCCACGGCCTGAATCATGCCGGAAATCGCCAGCATGTATATGGTCCACGGCAGCATCGCGCACATGGCAGGACCCGTACAAGAAAGAATCGTCCCCAGCTTTTCATGGGATACTTTGTGCTTGTCCGTCAACGGCCGCATGATGGTTCCAACGCCAATCGTGGACATTGTCCCGTCACTGCAAAACAAGGCAATCAGCCATGTAAAAAACATCGCGCTCCGATCCGAGCGTATTCGACTTCCCGCAATCCTGGTAAACGCGTTAAATCCGCCGGCCTTTTTAATCGCTTCAATCATCATGCCGAAAATAAACAGCATGATGAACACGTCCAGATTTCCCGTAATGCCTCCAACCATGTACTCATTGACAAACGCATATAAAAATCCGGTGCCGTTTGCAATCAGAGAACAAGAAAGTACGCCGACAAACAACGCGATAATTACATTTTTGCTCCACAACGCCAATATCAATGTCAAAATAGGCGGGAGCAATGCCAAAATATGGTTCATATTCTACCTCCTCACTATGAACAAGCACTTACCGTCCATGCTTTGGATACTTCTCAAGTGCTTTCTTTATGCGTTCCAACGCGTCCATACATGCGGCCATGTCCTTCTTCGCCCCGACAATGACACGGATGCCTTTTTCTCCCAAAGTTCCAAACATTGTCCCATCGGACACCGCCACATGAGCCTCTTCCAAAAGATAACCCGTCACCTCGGCGGAAGTCCCCAGACCGTCCACCTCCAACCACAAATAAAATCCTGATTCCGGCTTGTGGCAATAAACTCCCGGAATGTCCTTCAAAAGCTCATAGCCCGCCAACGCTCGTTTTTGGAATTCCACCCGATTTTGCTCTATGAACTCCGGATGCCTCAGTGCCGCCAAAATCGCCTTTTGGATTATGGTATTGGGCGCGCCCACGTAATTGACCGCGCAGGCCTGCAATACCTCCATGATTGGCTTGTCCGCCACCATGTAGGCTAAACGCAATCCACACAGCCCCATGGACTTGGAAAACGAGCTCATTAAAATCGTCCGCTCAAACATGCCCGGAATGGTACAAACCTGGAACATTTCCGTTTCGTCAAATACCGTCTCCTCGAAGCACTGGTCAATAATCAGAATCAAATTATTACGGATGATTACCTCCGACAATCCACGAAGCGTCTGCTCACTGTACACCGTCGTCGTAGGGTTATTGGGATTCACCAAAATTACGGCCTTTGTATATGGCGTAATCCGCTTCTCAAACTCCGCCGCATCCAAATCGTACCCCTTTTCCCTGCATGTGGGAACCGGAATCGGAACTGCCCCCATCAACTGCGTGGATACAAATGCATGCGAATATGTCGGCGCGGGCACCAAAACCTCCGTCCGCTCTCCCGGCACCAGAAACGGCCGAAGCGCGTACATGTACGATGGATCCGACCCGTTCGTAATCACGACATTTTCATTCGGATCGATGTCAATCCCGTTCAAGGCACGCACACGCTCCGCCACGGCCTTTCGCATCTCGAGACTTCCCACCGGCAGGGTATAGTGCGCGGCATCCCCGTCCAACGCTTGTAAAATTCCCTCCCTTACCACCTTCGGCATGGAATCGTCTGGAAAATACGGATCCGCCCATCCCATAAAATCAATGTCCGCCCGGCCGCGAAACGCCTCGTACCCGTCAAAATCCGGCGCCTCCAGTCCCGCATAAACGGGATCCATTCGTTTCTTCACGTCCATAAATTCCCTCCTCTCTTTGTATTGTAAAATAATAATATCACTAAAATAAAATAATGTCAAGTAAATGTGATTTATTAAATGAAATATTTTAATGTCGCGATATTTTTGTAAAGCGAATAAATCATTTCATTTGACAGCATAAAAAAAATGCATTAAAATGATGATACCAGGGTCAAAAAGTCATGCGTTTCATGTTTACATGAAAAAACATGACTTTGAGACCCGCAAAACACCGAAAAGTAGCCATATAATTTTACCAAACACAAGGGGAAAGCATATGAAATATCAAGTTTCACTGACAAAGGCTGACCGGGAAATATTGGAATCTTACAAGAAAATGGTAGCCGGTCTCTCGGATTATATGGGAGCCGCCTGCGAAATCGTCCTGCACAGCTTAGACGAACTGGACAGTTCCGTCATCGCCATCCACAACGGACATTACTCTTCCAGGCGGGTCGGCTCGCCGGTCACGGACCTGGCACTTAAGATGCTAGAACAAATTGACGCAAACCATGACGGGGATTCTGTAACCTACTTTACCAAGACCAAGGACGGGATCCCGCTAAAATCCTCCACCATCGTAATCCGGGGCACCAACAACAAGGCCATCGGCCTTTTGTGCATGAATTTTTATCTAAACGCGCCGCTCTCGATGATTCTTTCAGAGTTTACAAATAACGCACAAGGGGAAAAAACGATGGACGAAGAATTTCCAGATGACCCGTGTGCGCTGATTCTATCCAGTGTGAACAAGGCCAGAGAGACGGTCAACGCGGACCATTCCATTTTGTCCGCCAACAAAAACAAAGAGATTATCCGAATTTTATATCAGGACGGAATCTTTAATTTAAAGGACGCGGTCGCCATCGTGGCAGGACATCTGAACATTTCCAAAAATACCGTGTACCTTCATATTCGAAACTTCTCGAAAGAATCCTAGTTTCTTTCTCGCCCTATGCGTGCAGCTCGAATCCGCTTCGCTTCTTCTCGCTCACGGGCTTTCGCCCTATGAAAAAGATCAGTCGGGACGTTGTCCGTGTACAAGTACACACAACGTCCCGACTGATTTTTTTCGCACGTCTCAATACTTTCGTGGACTATACTTCAAAAATTAAATCTCCGTAGGACGGCATCGGCCATGCCTCTTTATCCACGATCATCTCCAGCGCGTCAACCGGAGCACGCAGTGCCGCCATCGCCGGAACGACGGTGTCATGATAATAATTTGCCGCCACGCCGCCTTCCTCCTTGCCTGCCGCCTCTTCGGTCACGGCCTGCAAATTGACAAGTGCCGCCTTCGTCTCCTTTAAAAGCGCGGACACTTCCGTGAGGATGCCGGACTGTACTTCCGTATCGGCTCCGGCTGCCTTCACTGCCAGAATCGTGTCGGCCAGTGTCTTCGTATAGCCCATGACCGCCGGGATAATCTGCTTGCTCGCCATGTCAATCATGGTACGGGCCTCGATATTAATGGCCTTGGAATATGCCTCGTACTGGATTTCCGCACGGGACTCCAGCTCCGCCTTGGTAAACACGTTGAAGCGTTCAAACAGTGCTACGGCCTTATCCGTCGTGATGGCCGGAATCGCCTCCACCATGGATTTAATGTTCGGCAAGCCTCTTCGCTCCGCCTCGGCTACCCACTCGTCAGAATATCCGTTTCCATTAAAAACGATTCTCCTATTTTCCGTCATGTACTCCTTGATCAAGTCATGTACCGCCAGTTCGAAGTCATCTGCCTTTTCCAAAATGTCACATGCGTCCGCAAACGCCTCGGCCACGATGGTGTTAAGCACAATGTTCGGATTGGCAATGGAATCTCTGGAGCCAACCATGCGGAACTCGAATTTATTTCCGGTAAACGCAAACGGTGAAGTTCTGTTTCTGTCCGTGGCATCCTTATCCAAATCCGGCAGGGAGGAAACGCCCGTGTGCAGCTTCGTGCCTTTCAGGCTGTGCGTCGCGGTTCCGGTGCTGATCAACTGATCCATCACGTCCTGCAGCTGGTCGCCGAGGAAGATGGAGATAATCGCCGGCGGTGCCTCATTGGCTCCAAGTCTATGGTCATTGCCCGGATCGGCCGCTGACTCTCTAAGCAAATCCGCGTGCTTGTTGATTGCCTTCAAAATACAAGACAATACCAAAAGGAACTGCTTGTTTTCATGCGGTGTCTTGCCCGGATCCAACATGTTGATTCCGTCGTCCGTGATAATCGACCAGTTATTGTGCTTGCCGGAACCATTGACCCCGGCGAACGGCTTCTCGTGAAGCAGGCACTTCATGCCATGCTGGCAGGCGACCCGCTTTAACGTTTGCATCACGATTTGGTTATGATCCACGGCCACGTTGGCCTCGGCATAAATCGGGGCCAGCTCGTGTTGTGCCGGTGCAACCTCGTTATGCTGCGTCTTGGCCGATACCCCGACCTTCCACAGCTGGATATTGACATCACGCATAAATGCCGCGATTCTCTGGCGAATGGTTCCGAAATAATGGTCGTCAAGCTCCTGCCCTTTCGGCGGCATCGCGCCAAACAACGTGCGTCCCGTATAAATCAGGTCTTTTCTCTGCTCGAACTTCCCGGCATCCACAAGGAAATACTCCTGCTCCGGTCCAACGGACGGCGTCACCTTCTTGGACGTCACATTGCCAAAAAGACGAATCAAGCGCAATGACTGTGCATTAATCGCCTCCATGGAACGAAGGAGCGGCGTCTTCTGATCAAGCGCCTCCCCCGTATAGGAGCAAAACGCGGTCGGAATGCAAAGCGTCGCGCCTGCCGCATCCTCCCTTACAAACGCCGGAGACGTACAATCCCACGCGGTGTAACCTCTGGCCTCAAACGTCGCGCGCAACCCGCCCGATGGAAAAGAGGAAGCATCCGGCTCACCCTTAATCAATTCTTTTCCCGAAAAACTCATCAAAACCTTTCCGCTCGGCAACGGTGCAGAAATAAACGAATCATGCTTCTCCGCGGTAACGCCCGTCAGTGGCAAAAACCAGTGGGTATAGTGCGTCGCGCCTTTCTCAATTGCCCACTCCTTCATCTCATGTGCAATGACGTCGGCGGTTTCAAGATCCAGTTCCTTTCCTTCTTCAATCGTCCTCTTTAAGTTCTTGTAAACCTTTTTCGGCAAACGAGCCTGCATGACGGTATCATTAAATACGTTTTCCCCGAAAATATCCGCAACATCAATCTTTTCCTTTTCCGTAACCATAGCCTTCATCCTCTCTCTTCTTTGACTCTCCCACGAAACGGCCTGCCAGAACCGAAGCAACGCATCCTTGCCCACGACCGCGCTTGTGCGCATTCCCCGGAAGGATTTTGCTTTATAGGGAAAATTTCCTATAAAGCAAAGAAAGGGCACTCCAAGCTGTCTTGGAACGCCCTTGTTCTTATCTACGTCAGCTAGTATAACTCATATTCCACAAAAAGGCAAGTATAAAATTCATAAAAATATGGTGGCAGCCCTGACAAAATTTTGGCAGTCTTGCCCATAACAAAATTACGCCTTCCCCACGGAACCAAATAATTCCATCTTGGTCTTCACGGTTTCCTTGATGGCCTCGTAACCCGGCTTCAAAAGTTTCCTCGGGTCATACCCCTTACCTTCCTTGTCCTTGCCCGCCTCGACATACTCACGTGTGGCCGCCGCAAAGGAAAGCTGGCACTCCGTATTTACGTTAATCTTGGCAACGCCAAGGTCAATCGCCTTCTTAATCATGTCCTCCGGGATGCCCGTACCGCCATGCAAAACAAGCGGCATGTCACCGGTCAGCTGCTGGATGGCATCGAGCGTCTCAAAGCTCAAGCCCTCCCAGTTCGCCGGATACTTGCCATGAATGTTGCCAATACCCGCCGCCAGAAAGTCAATGCCGAGATCCGCGATCATCTTGCACTCCTGCGGATCCGCGCACTCGCCCTTGCCAACAACGCCGTCTTCCTCGCCGCCGATGGCACCAACTTCCGCCTCAAGCGACATGTTATTCTCCGCCACGATCTTTACCAACTCCTTGGTCTTGGCCACGTTTTCCTCGATCGGGTAATGGGAACCGTCGAACATGATGGATGAAAATCCCGCCTCCACGCACTTCAAGCAGCCGTCATACGTTCCATGGTCAAGATGAAGGGCCACAGGAACCGTGATGTTCAACTCCTCAAGCATGCCGTTTACCATGCCTACCACGGTCTTATAACCCGCCATGTACTTTCCCGCGCCTTCGGACACCCCGAGGATGACCGGAGAATTACACTCCTGAGCCGTCGTCAAAATGGCCTTCGTCCACTCCAGGTTGTTAATGTTGAACTGTCCTACCGCGTAATGTCCGGCTTTTGCTTTTTGAAGCATCTCTTTTGCTGATACTAACATGTTATTTCCCTCCAATTCTATTTATCCGCTTCTTTTGTTTGCGGAATTTTCCAATCTTGTTCCATTATAGACCATTCCCGTTAAAAATACAACAAAAAATTTGCCATAAAAGCTTGGACTCACTTTTATAATATTATCGTACCCTCAGCACTTGTCCCGAATAAATCAAATTTGGATTGCTCAAATTATTCAGACTCGCGATTGCCTGCCACGTAGTTCCATATTTCGCGGCGATGCCCGACAAGGTGTCACCCCTTCTCACGGTATAATATACCGCCTGCGTCGGAATGTACCCTAATTTCTCGTTGACAAGCTTCTGCACCTCGTCGTAATTGTATCCGGCCGCGGTCAGCCTTTCCTCCCTCTCCTTCCCGTTCCCCCACTGCCCGGCGATGACCTCGTCGGCGATGATGCAAAGATTCCTTTCTGCCGTGGCATATTTATCCCATGCCGCCGCATCCATGTAGGCGACATCCAAATCCAGATTGCCCTCCCAGCCGGGAAGCCGCCCCGTCGAGGTATACTGGTAAATCGCCGCCATTTTCCACGCGCCAATCCCGCCTATCAGCGGCGCGTCCGGATTATACCCCATCGGGGTGTCTCCCGCGTAATATCCCGCGTTCCACAAGCCATAATCCACGGCGACGGGATTCCAGTTATATTGATGAATCGTTCGGTTACTCATGTAAATGAGCGGGCGTACGCCGGTTTTCACGTAAACACGGTCGAGCCACGCTTTCGCCCACGGCACCCCCAGGCCCAACTCCTGCTCCCAGTCCAGGGCAAGAATCGCACGTCCAAGATAATACTGCGCCCGCGATATGAAGTAATCTGCTTCCGACTCCGGCGAGCCGGCATAGCCGACCTCCCTTGCATAGTGGTACAATCCAATTTTCTTGCGGTTGGCCAAGGCATTTTCCACCGCCCTGGCATAATCCGGATTCGTATACCCGGTGCCGCCGGTCGCCTTAATAATCACAAATTCACAAGGCACCACACCTAGGTCGATTCCACTTTGCCAACTACTGACATCAATCCCGTTCATACTCATATAAACTTACTCCAATTAATAAAATTCCTCATTCCTATTCTATTCCATACCAAGTGCGCACATGCATGGAATAAAGAGTTTCGCTCGTGAAACTCTCACGCTTATCTGCACCCCCAAATTTTTCATGTTATGGAAAACGACGTCTTCCCATAACAGAACAAAGAGTCCGGCTTGCCGGACTCTCGCGCCGGAGCGCGGCTGCGTTAGCAGCCATTTTCCTTAGGCGCGAAGTGCGCATCCCCCGGAGGGTTTTGTGTCATAGGGAACGAAGTTTCCTATGACACGAAAAAGGACATCTTCTGAATTAAAGAAGATGTCCTTATGACTCCCAGGGGAATCGAACCCCTGATTCCAGCGTGAGAGGCTAGCGTCTTGACCGCTTGACCAGGGAGCCATGTTAACTTGCTGCTTGTGGGATGTTTCCCACAAGCAGTATTTACTATAACACATAACCTTTTATAATGCAAGCATTTTTTTATTTTTCTTCAACCTTTTTCTTTTACCTTTTTAAAATTTCAACCTTTTTCTTCAATTTTTTTAGCCCATTTATTTAGAAAAGGTTTTTCTCTCGGATTTAGCCGGCCGGTGCTTAAACTAAACGAATCTCTCCCTTGTAATACACCGCCTTGCATGGCTCCACCTCGTATTTCAAACGGTGCCTCGCACCGCCAATGACAATCTCCGTCCCGGAATAGGCAATCTCACACGCCAACCTCTTGCCGCTTGGATCCTCGCGCTTTTCTTCCCGTTTCCTTATCGCCTTCTCCAATTGTTCCATCCGCGTCTTGCTCACAGACAGCTTCATCCGCACCATCGGCAGGTTTTTAAGCCTTTCTGGACCGTTCGGCTGGCGTTCCAGTCTTTCAAGTTCCTCCTGCAGGTCCTTTATCTCCCGCCGCAACTCTTCATGCTCAAACTCTTCCGATGGTTTACCACCCAGGGACACCAAGGTCGTGCACTCCGCCCGAGAACCCACCGCATTTGCCCGCACCTCCCTGCCTGCCCGGATTTTTCCACCGATAATGCTTCCCCGGCCGGAACAAGCGCTGACCGCGCCGTCACAATACACGTCGCAATTAACGACACAATCCGACAGTAAGTTTTCTCTCGCGCAAACCGTGCTGTTCTCCAAATACCTGACATAAACGCTGCGCCCGGCACGAATCACGGCCTGATCATCGCCCTTGATTCCCTTTGCCACGACAAGGTCGCCACCGGCCTCGATTATGCTGTCTTCCACGACGCCGTCCACCGTGATGTTCCCCGTCGCCTTGACGGTGAACCCCCCGCGTACGTCTCCGCGGATATAAATGTCTCCCATGAAGTCCACGTTTCCGGTAGAATAATCCACGTTTTCGCTGATTTCCAACGCCGTCTTGACCTCGAAATCACGCCCGTTGAACTCAATGCGCCCCGTCTTGGTCGCAACAAGCGTCGTCCCGTCCTCGGAAATCACCGTATTACGTCCTCTTGGCACAATCGCCTTACGTCCGTCTTTTGCCGGAACCTCCTTGCCAAGCACCGTGGTACCCGCCACGCCAGATCCCGGAGCGATAATGTCACAAATCACCCCGCCCTCTTCTATGTTGTGCACGACGTTCAAATTTGCATAATCAATCTGCCCGCTCTCTTCTGCCAGATCCTTCCGCGAAGTACGCGGAAATTTGTCCACGGTATAACCGTCCTTTCCTTGAACCGGCAATTTGCCTTCGGCCGCCAGATGCAGCTGAAAATACCGTTTTTCATCCCCTGGCAACCGTTCGATCAGCGCTTCGTCCACGCCGAATTTCACGCCACACTCGTTCAAGGCATTTGCCAACATGTCGCGATCCACTTCCTTGCCGCCGCCCGCCGGAGGATATACCAGGAACCACGCGCTCATATCGTCCCGCGTCAAGAAAAGTACCACCTGCGCGTCCAACCGAGGTATCACTTCTATCTGTTTGTCCGCAACATCCGAATCGGCATCCTCTTGCATATCCGAACCGGCATCCTGCACATCCGAAGCATCCGAATCAATCTCCTCCGGCACATCCGAAGTATCCGAACCGGTCTCCTCCGGCACATCCGAAGTATCCGAACCGGTCTCCTCCGGCATGGCCGAAGCATCTAAACCGGCATCTTCCTGTACATCCGTTTCACCCAATAACAATTCCCATCTGGGCCGCGCCTCCTCAAAACGTTTGTCCGCGGTGGAAGTGGCAATCTGCCACAGACGCTCCAATTCTGCCTCCAGTTTGTCCTCCGACAGCAATTCCGGCTGTTTCAACGTCCCTGCCAGACGCAATACGGGTTCCGTCACGCCTTCTTCCTGCCTTGTCTGCTCCACCCACAGTTTCCACAACTGATTCATGACGTGCTCCGGAGACAACTCGAGACGTGCCAAATCAACCTCGGGCTGTGATTCCACCCCGTCCTGACGCTCTAAAACAATTTCTTCCTTCGTGTTCTCCTCGGGTTTTGATCCAAACAGCCGAGAAAGAATGGAATTTCTAAAATGCATGCCTTTTCACCTCCCAAAGCCTCCGCTTAGAATTTTTTCAATATAACATGCCTGTCAATATAGGCATTACTATATTATGAACGCTTTAATCATAGTGTTATCATAACAATTCCAAGTGGGTCTGTCAAGAAGTGAAAAACATTCGCGCCACGCTCATACTGCCGCGGGCATTGGAAACGGTAACTACAACCCTGCCCCGAGCCGTTCCTCGATGCCTTCCTTGGCATCTTCCTTGAACTCTTCCTTCAGCCCGGCCTTCATCTCTTCTTTCGAATTTGTCTTTATCTTCAACTCCTTGTCCAGTCCGCCCTCCAATCCGGTTTCCATCTTCTCCTTGACTTCCTCTTTCAATTCTTCTTTTAACTCGTCCAACTCGATTTCCAGTTCTATTTCCAGAGTTTCATCCAGTTTTGCCACCATCTCTTCGGCCAGTTCCGCTGCCGCCGCTTCCACGGTCAGCTTCTTCTCTTCCTCGCGAACCTCCTCCTTTTTGCGGCGCAAATCGGGAATCACGTCCGCCTCCACCATGATTTGCAGTGCCTTTTTCCGATTTTCAATCTGCACTTCGTCATGATTTCCTCCAAACTCCCCGTCCAGCGTCCATGGAATTTCCTCATCGCTCTCGAATCGAATGCTGCCGGTACGGAAACAATACATGTGCGTGGAATCAATCTGTTTTCCCAGAAGGGCCGCTATGATTTCATTCACGTCCATCGGCGTTTTGGGCGTCTTGATCAACGTCACCTCGAACAAGCCGTCGTCAAAGGCCACGTTCTGCCCAACAATGCCCTTGAATCCTCCCACCGAATGGGAATTCGTCACCATGCCGAACATGAACTCATCCTCGATGTTTTCCCCGTCATGTGTCACCCGTACGCGGTATGAAGGCACATTGAAAATCTTCTTCGTCCCCTCCAGGACATACGCCAGATGTCCCAGAATATTCTTCATTTTCTGATCCGTCTCATAAGACACGTCCGTGAAAAGCCCGAACGCTGCAATATAGACAAAGTAATTATTGTTAAAAGCCCCGACGTCGCAAGCAAACGGTTTCCCATTAACGGACACGTCCGCCGCCTCGAGCATGTCTTTGGGAATGTGCAGACTGCTGGCAAAATCATTGGTCGTACCCGCCGGAATGTAACCGATGGGCACCTTTCCCACGCGCATGGACATACCGGTCACGACCTCGTCAAGCGTTCCATCCCCGCCGCTGCACACCACCAAGTCATATCTTTCTGCATAAGACTTCGTTTTCTCCATGGCATCCTGACACTGCTGGGTTGGATAAACCGTCACTTCGTACCCACTCTTCACAAAAATGTCCAGTATGTCTGACAATTGCGGCTTCAACAGTCCCATTCCCGCATTTGGATTATAGATAAACAACATCTTTTTCATAAACACGACACCCCATGCCGGGAAAGTGTTCTTTCCCCGTCTTTAATTATTATGCAAGAAAAAAGTTTTGATTCCCTCCGCAGCCTTTTCCTCATCCTCGCCCTCAGTGAGTACCGTGACGCGCTCACCCTCCGCCAGGCTCAAGCTCATCATGCCCATGATACTTTTGGCGTTAATTTTTTTATTGTCCGCCAAAATATAAACCTGGCTCGCGTACTGGCTTGCCTCTTGTACCAACAACGCAATCGGCCTTCCATCCAGACCATTTTCATGTTTCACGACAACCGGTGTTTCAATCATAATAACCCTCCTTGTTTTTCCTAATCTTGTCGGCCAGCTCACCAATTTTCCGCAGCCTATGGTTTACCCCCGATTTACCGACCGGCGGCGACATGAATTCCCCCAGTTCCTTAAGCGTCGCGTCGGGATGTGACAAGCGTGCAAGTGCCACGTCCTCCAATCCCTCCGGCAATTTTTCCAACCCAATCGTGTCGCGCAGGTATGTAATGTCCTCCACCTGCTTTACCGCCGCAAAGACCGTCTTATTGATATTGGCCGTCTCGCAGTTCACCTTTCGGTTCACCGCGTTGCGCATCTCTTTTATTATCCTTACATTCTCCAACTGCATAAGAGAAATGTGCGCTTCCATGATGTTTAACATATCTACGATTTGCTCGCCCTCTTTCAGGTACACGACGTATACCTTTTTCCGCCGCACGATTTTGGCATCCATCGAGAGACCGCGCATCAGTTCCTGAACTCGCGCCGCCATCTCGCCCGCGCCGCACACGATTTCAAAATGATAAGATTTGTTCGGGTCGCTCATCGAGCCCGCGGCGAGAAACGCCCCCCGCAAAAAGGCCCGCTTGCAGCAAGGCTGACGCGTGACGATGGGATTCATCGCCTTGACCTTTTCAAACCCGTTTTGATACTCGTCTATCATCTTGACCGCCTGCAGGACGCGCCGTGCCTCCTCGTGCCCGTTCACCACTACGGAATAGGAGGTTCCATGCTTTTCCATGTTCCTGCGAACCGAGATGTTAGCATCTATATTAAATGTTTTTTTGAGTAATGTAAAGACTTTTCTTGCAACAGCCTTATTTTCCGTATGAAATTTTATTCCGTAACGGTCGCGCCCGTCGACCGTGATACAACCACAAAACCCGGCAAGTGCCGCCAATTCCGCGATTTGGCAATGTCTCGCCTGACTCCACTGATTGGAAATTTCTTCCTTCACATTTGCCGAAAATGACATATTTATCCACCCTTACGGCATGGCCATGCCACGCCTATCGCTTGTCAATGTCCCTATGCTCGATGCGCACGCCGTAATCATCGTTTTGCTGCACGAACGTATAAAGTTCGTTCGCCATCGTGACCGAACGGTGCTTCCCGCCGGTACAGCCCACCGCGATGACGAGCTGGTTCTTTCCCTCCAAAATATAATTCGGGAGCAAAAATCCAATCAAGTCTTTGAATTTCTCCAAAAACTTTTCCGCACGCTCGTCGTTCAAGACATAGTCTTGCACGCCCGCGTCATTGCCTGTCTTTTCCTTCAGTTCCTCCACGTAATACGGATTTGGCAGGAAACGCACGTCAAAAACGAGATCCGCGTCTTGCGGGATCCCATACTTGAACCCAAACGACATGATTGTCACGTAAAGGTTTTTAAAATCCTTTCCCTCCACGAAAATCTTGTCCAATTCGGCCTTGAGCTCCCTTGTCAGCATCCTGCTGGTATCCAGTATATACGTCGCCTTCTTTTTTAAGAACGTGACGCGCTCTCGTTCTCTGGAAATCCCTTCTCCGACATGTCCTTCCCCGCCCAACGGGTGCTGCCGCCTCGTCTCCTTATAACGCTTTACCAGCACGTCGTCCCTCGCGTCAAGAAAAAGGACTTCGCAAGTCGTCATCCTGGCATCCAGCCATGCGGGCGGGACGTCCCCTGCCAGCTCGTCCAGTGCCTGCCCGTTGCGCACGTCAATTCCCAGCGCGGCTTTCTTGACGTCCGCGTCGGGAGCCGACAACATTTCGATAAACCTCGGTATCAAGGGAATCGGCAGATTATCCACGCAGAAGTATCCCGCGTCTTCCAAAATCTTAAGTGCGGTGGATTTCCCCGCCCCGGACATCCCCGTAACAATTACAAGTCTCATACCCGCACCCCTCCCGTCAAACATCATCCTTTTCAAAACTCTCCTATTCGCTTCACTTCCGGCACGAGGCGTATGCCCGACTGGCGCTCTACCCGCTCCGCCACCTGCTCCATCAAGGAAAGGATGTCCGCCGCCGTCGCCTTGCCCTTATTAATCACGAACCCACAGTGCTTCTCGGAAACCTGCGCGCCACCAACGGAAAATCCCCGCAGGCCGGCATCCTCTATCAGTTTTCCGGCAAAATGCCCCTCCGGCCGTTTGAACGTGCTGCCCGCGCTCGGATACTCCAACGGCTGCTTTTCCACCCTGCGCCGCTTTAACTCGTCCATGTAGTCTTGAATCTGATCCTTGTCGCCCTTTTCCAATTTCATGACCGCACCCAATATAATGTCCTCGTTCGCGGCAAATATGCTGGTTCGATAGCCAAGCTCGAGTTTTTTCACGGGAATTTCCCGGATTTCCCCGCCCGGCGCAAGCGCGCGCGCGCTGACAATCACCTGCTTCATCTCGCCACCGTACGCGCCCGCGTTCATCATCACAGCCCCGCCCAGCGTTCCCGGTATCCCGGAAGCAAACTCCAATCCCGTAAGGCTTTCCTGCCGCGCGACCGCGGCCAGCCTGGCCAGTGAACCCCCGGCCTGCGCGTAAATCAATTCCCCATCCACGCGTATCTCGCCAAGCCCCCGGCCAACCTGAATCATCACGCCGCGATAGCCTTTGTCTCCCACCAATAAATTACTCCCGTTCCCCAATATATAATGGGAAATATCTTCCTTCGTGACAAATGCGGCCAATTCCGCCAATGCCTCCTCCGATTGGGGCATCACGAAATAATCGGCCGGCCCGCCGACGCGAAATGTCGTGTGAGCGCCCATCGGCTCGTCGCGCAACACGTTCTCCTCGCCAAGTATGCCACATAACGTTTCATATACACTCATGAATAGTCTCCGTTTCTTCTTAACCCTGATATTATATTATGATCTCCTCACTGGTATACTACTACAAATCGTCGTTCTGGTCAAAAGATATTTTCATCATCCGCCATAAATGTTAAGTGCTATAAACATTGCTATAAATCGCCGCACATATTATAATGATGCTATTAATGATATCAGGGGCATCAAAAAACACGTTTTCATGCTCACACGAAAAAGCATGGCCAGACACGGAGCAATCCACGTATTACTAATGAGAGGAGAATTTTCATGAACCGCACCTTGACCTATCAAGTTACCGAAGAAGAAGACGGCCTGCGCGTGGAGCAATATTTACGCCGTCTGGGATTTTCCAGGCAGAACCTGGTCGAATTAAAAAAGATGCCTGAAAGCATCCTTGTAAATAACATCTGGCATCATCTAAACCACCCCTTGTCAGCCGGGGACGAACTGACGGTTCACATTCACGAAATGACTTCCTCAAAAAAGATACCGCCTACCCCCTTGCCGCTCGACATCATTTTCGAAGACGAGGATCTTTTGGTGGTCAACAAACCCGCGGGGATGCCGACGCACCCGTCCCAGGGCAATTATTACAATTCCCTGGCAAACGCCCTCGCCTGGCATTATGGGCAAAAAGGCGAGGCTTTCGTCTTCCGCTGCACGAACCGCCTCGACCGCGACACGTCCGGGCTGACGGTAATCGCCAAACACATGGTGAGTTCCAACATCCTTTCGCGCATGGCCAGACATCACGAAATTGAGCGGACATATCTGGCCATCGTCCGTGGCCGTCCGATTCCTGAAAACGGCACCATCGACGCGCCCCTCTCCCGCAAGCCCGGTTCCATCATCGAGCGCACCGTGGACTTCGCCCATGGCGAACGCGCCGTGACACACTATCACACCGTCGAAGAAAAAAACGGGCACAGCCTCGTCTCGTTACGCCTTGAGACCGGCCGTACCCATCAAATCCGTATTCACATGAAGCACCTGGGTTATCCGCTGATTGGCGACTACCTCTACAATCCCGACATGGAATATATGACGAGGCAGGCACTGCACAGCGCCCGGCTCTGTTTCACTCACCCCGTCAACGGGAGACGGGTGGAATTCTCCTCCCCGCTGCCAAAGGACATGGACGTTTTCGGGTGGGAAAACATTAAGTGGCCGGTATTTCCTTCAATTCCAAATAGAATTTCTCCGGATGATCCTTGATATTATATATATACCCATAGGATTCATCCTGCACGTAGGACATCGAAAAGACGGCCTCTCCGTTTTTCATGTCCTCTTTTGTCAAATAGACCTCCGCATGCAGTTCCACCGGATACCCGTTCCTATCATAGCTAAAGCGAACCGTCTGAAAATCGTTGTTGACGCAATGCTCTATAATTTCCATCGCGCACGCCTCCCAGTCTTCCACTTCGCCCGTGTTCGTCACGATTGCCAAGTGCTCAATCGTGCCATGTTCCATGATTACGACACGGTTTCGCACCACGTCCATCCCTTCTTCCAGCTCCTCCCGGCCACATCCGGTCAACAACAACGCCCAAACCACTGCCATCCACATCACTCTGCCCATTCTACGCACCTCTCATCACTTAAGCTTCTTGTTTGACAACTTATAATTTATCAAGTTTTAATACACCAATTTCATTTTAATCAAGTCCTAAGTTTACCAATTTTGTTTCTATTAACTTTATTTTTTATTACTTTGTATTCCAAAATTTGGTATTTTCATACTCGAAATTAATGTATTTGTTAAATAATAACTTATTTCATAGGAAATTTCTATCTTTAAATATAAAATTTATAATTATTTTTAAGCTGCAGACCATGGATATTCTCTCAATTGCCGCTTTTCAAAGAAAAGGAGACATAATATGGCGCATTTACACTTAAGAATCAACGAATTACTAAAGGAACAATCCATCAGTAAAAATCGAATTTGCAAAGACTTAGACCTCCCAAGGGGAAATTTCAACCGCTACTGCCGGGATGAGTTCCAGAGGGTCGATGCGAATCTCGTGGTAAGGCTATGCCAATATTTCAACTGCGACGTCAAAGACCTCATCGTCTTGGTGGACGATTAAACTTTGTCTGCCAAAATACGTCGAAACGGTTTGCTTGCCTTATACTTATCGTATACTCGACAACATATGTTGTCAACCAAGGTTCGGGCATACTTTCCGACAGTTTTCGACAAAAAATCACCCGTAACAAGCAGTTTTACAATCCATGTTCTACGGGTATAGCGTGAAGCACCACGTAAAAATCACCGGCGCGTGAGCGAACCGATACGACCGTTCCGAATGCCGATGGCACTATTTCACGAGGCACTGAGAAATCACATCGTCAAGGCAAAAAAATAAGCAGGGAGCGAATCATACCATCGGTATCATTCGTTTCCTGCCATGAACCAGACATTATGGGAAACAGACAAATGTCTATATCTTTAGCTTCCACTCGCGTCGGCCACTGCCGCCGCAAGTCCTCACAAGCTTTTCGACACTTTGGCACAAGCCTTCATTGCCTCAATCATAGCGCTCCGGAAGCCCTTTTCCTCCAACACGCGCACCGCCTCGATCGTCGTACCCGCGGGCGAGCACACCATGTCCTTCAATTCCCCGGGATGCTTTCCCGTCTCCAAAACCATTTTCGCGCTCCCATACACCGCCTGCGCCGCAAACGTGTATGCCTGCGCCCGCGGCATCCCCTCGGCCACCGCCGCGTCGGCCATCGCCTCAATCATCAAAAAGACGTATGCCGGCGAACTGCCGCTCACCGACACCACCGCGTCCATGAAATGCTCCGCCACCACTTCGGTCTTCCCAATCGCGTTTAAAACGTCCAGCACGCGGGAAAGTTCTTCCCCGGTCACGTTCTCGTTCGGACAGACCGCCGTCATTCCCTCGCCGACCATCGCCGGGGTATTCGGCATCGTGCGGACAATCTTCAATTCCCTCCCGAATTGCTCCTTCAGCCAGTCAAGCGTCTTGCCCGGGGCAATCGTGACAATCAGCTGGCTTTCTTTGACCACTCCTTTAATCTGCTCAATCACCGCCTGGTAAAACTGCGGCTTCACGGACAAAAACACGATGTCCGCCCGCCTCACGACCTCGACATTGTCTTCCGTCACGAAGATGCCATACGTCTCACGCACTTTATCACGTCCCGACGCGGAAACGTCCGCCCCGATGATTTCCTGTGGCGTAATGATCCCTTTTTTCATGATGCCGCCCATGATGGCTCCCGCCATGTTCCCCGTTCCGATAAATCCCAATTTCATCTTCCAAACCCTCCTTAATATTGGATACAACGCTACCTCGAATCAAATCCCAGTTCCGTTCGCAACGGAATTTCCTCCGTGTCAAGCCAATCAATCTGGATGAACTGATTGCGGTTCAACCCGACCAACAACTTTTGAATCATCGGCTCCCGTCCCTGCACTTCCATCAACACCGTACCGTCCCACTCATTTTTCACCCAACCGGTCAATCCCAGCGAACGGGCCATGGACTTGGCCGTAAATCGGAAACCCACGCCCTGCACCCGCCCGTGAAACGTGATGCGTTTTCTCACCTCTGCCATCCAAGTTCCTCCCTTTGTAAAAACATTCCCAGAGTCGCGAAGAGACAGATTCGCCATCTGTACACCGACGCTACCAAGCTCGTAAAACACTTACCAGATGTTCATATTATGCGGCATCCTCCCTGCGGTCGGACGACAATCAACGCAAGCATTTTCTCTGTCGAGATTATACCATGCCCCTTTCCAAAAAGGAATAAAAAATATTTCACAAAAAAATATTTCCATATTGCAAAACGAAAAATTATATTGAAATTTCATTTCAAACATGCTATTCTAAACTAACATAACGGCCTCCTAAGCCGTTTCATTTGAAAAAGGTTCTGATTACAAAGGACGGGGGACTCGTACCTGCGTAAGAAGGCTCATGATGGCAATTAAAAATGCGAGGGATACGAATTGCGTAGCTCTGTTTTTCATGATGTCCATGTCAGAACCCATTTTCTGACATGGGCATTTTTATGATACATTATTACTTTTCATGGGACAACATGTTCTATCACACGGTAAACTTCCATTTCCCGTGACGTGATGACCCGTGCATTTTACGGAAAGGAGAATGACATGGATACAAGAATCGCCCTCGTCGGCATCGTCCTAAACAACCGCGATTCCGTAGACGAGCTCAACCACCTGCTCAGTCAGTATGGGCAATACATTATCGGACGAATGGGCATCCCATATCGGGAAAAAGATTTATCCATCATCAGCGTCGCACTCGACGCTCCGGGGGACGTAATCAGCGCCTTGTCCGGCAAACTAGGAATGCTGCCCGGGGTAAGCACGAAAACCGTATACGCCAAATACTAAGTACTTAGTACAAGGCACTAGGCTCGGCAATGCCTCGCCAAGGCGCGCGGAGTCCATTCGCACATAAGCATCCAAAAAACGGATGCTAAGTGCCGGGTACAAGGTTACTCCGCTTGGCTAGGCTCGGCAATGCCTCGCCAAGGCGCGCGGAGTCCATTCGCACATAAGCATCCAAAAAACGGATGCTAAGTGCTCATAGGAGGAGGATTTTATTATGTATGACGTAAATTCAAGACACGCGGAGGATTTTATCAACCACGAAGAAATTCTGGAAACGCTTGCCTACGCGGATGAAAACAAAGACAACGTCGGGCTGATCGACGCCCTGATTGAGAAGGCGAAGCTACGCAAGGGGCTTTCGCACCGCGAAGCTTCCGTGCTCCTTGCCTGCGACATCGCAGAAAAGAATGAAGAAATTTTCAAGCTGGCCGAACAAATCAAAAAGGATTTCTACGGAAACCGTATCGTGATGTTCGCACCGCTCTACTTGTCCAATTACTGTGTCAACGGTTGCACTTACTGCCCCTACCACGCCAAAAACAAGCATATCGCGCGCAAGCAGCTGACGCAGGAGGAAATTCGCCGGGAGGTCATCGCCTTGCAGGACATGGGGCATAAACGTCTGGCCTTGGAGGCCGGGGAGGATCCGGTTCACAACACGATGGAATATTACCTGAAATGCATCGACACGATTTATAGTATCAAACATAAAAACGGGGCAATCCGCCGTGCCAACATCAACATCGCCGCCACCACCGTGGACAATTACCGTTTGTTGAAAGAGGCGGGCATCGGCACTTATATTTTATTCCAGGAGACCTATCACAAGGAAAGCTATTTACAGCTCCACCCCACGGGTCCGAAACACGATTACGATTACCACACGGAAGCCATGGACCGCGCCATGGAAGGCGGCATTGACGACGTGGGCTTGGGCGTGCTTTTCGGATTAGACAAATATCGTTATGAATTTGCCGGGCTGTTGATGCACGCGGAGCATTTGGAGGCCGCCTTTGGCGTGGGGCCGCACACGATCAGCGTGCCGCGCCTCAAGCGAGCCGACGACATTGATCCCGACCAGTTTGACAATGGCATTGACGATGACATTTTTGCCAAGCTTGTGGCCTGCATCCGCATTTCCGTGCCATACACGGGCATGATTATTTCCACGAGGGAAAACCAAAAAACAAGGGAACGCGTCCTACACCTCGGCATCTCCCAAATCAGCGGCGGTTCCCGCACCAGCGTGGGGGGCTATTATGAACCGGAGCCAGAGGACGCCAAATCGGAGCAATTCGACATCAGCGACACGCGCTCTCTTGACGAGGTCGTGCGATGGCTGATGGAGATGGACTATATTCCCAGTTTTTGCACGGCATGTTATCGGGAAGGGCGCACCGGCGACCGCTTCATGTCACTATGTAAGAGCGGGCAGATTCAAAACTGCTGCCATCCTAACGCGCTGATGACGCTGAAAGAGTATTTGATGGATTATGCCGCGCCGGAAACGAAAGCCATCGGCGACCGCCTGATTGAAAAGGAAGTGCTTAACGTGCCAAACGAAAAGGCGCGCAAAATCGTGATGGAAAACCTGCGGCTGATTGAAGAGGACAATCGGAGGGATTTCCGGTTTTAAGGGGGAACATTTACCATGAGTTTGAACAACACACCTTCTGCCAACCGCACGCATATTGGCATTTTCGGACGGCGTAACGCTGGCAAATCCAGCCTGATTAACGCACTCACCGGACAAAGCCTGGCCATCGTCTCCGACGTCAGGGGAACGACCACCGACCCCGTCCAAAAGGCGATGGAGCTTTTGCCGCTTGGCCCGGTCGTGATGATTGACACGCCAGGCCTCGACGACGACGGGGAACTGGGCGCGTTACGCGTCCAGAAAACCAAGCAGGTTTTAAACAAGACGGACATCGCCATATTGGTGATAGACGCGTGCGAAGGCCTGACTGCCGAAGATGATGACATCCTGCGCCTCATCCAGAACAAGATGATTCCTTACGTCATCGTTTTCAACAAGTCCGACCTTGCCACGGAGGCAACTAAGACCGGCCACGTTCCCGATGAAAGCCATATCATGGTCAGCGCGGCCACCGGCGAAAACATTCATGAATTAAAAGAACGAATTGCCCGACTGGTTCCGGACGAAGAAAAAGAGCGGCACGTCGTCCGGGATTTGGTTCAACCCTTGGACTTCGTCGTGCTGGTGGTACCCATCGACTCGGCCGCCCCCAAAGGGCGCCTCATCCTGCCGCAGCAACAGACCATCCGTGACCTTTTAGAAGCCGGCACCGTGTCCATCGTGGTAAAAGAAACCGAACTGGCCGAAACCATGCGACGGCTAGCGCGAAAGCCAAGCCTGGTCATTACCGACAGCCAGGCTTTTGAAGAAGTGGCCAAAATCGTACCGCCAGACGTCCCCCTAACCTCCTTCTCCATTTTGTTCGCACGTTATAAAGGAAATTTGGAAACCGTCGTACATGGCGCGAGCGAATTGGACAAACTAAAAGACGGTGACAACGTCCTCATCTGCGAAGGCTGCACGCACCATCGCCAATGTGACGACATCGGCACCGTCAAACTGCCCCGCTGGATTGGCAAACATAGCGGGAAAAACCTGAATTTCACCTTCCAAAGCGGCGGCGAGTTTCCAACGGACTTAAGCGCGTACCGCCTAATCATTCACTGCGGCGGCTGCACGCTAAACGAACGCGAAATGAAATATCGCCTAAAATGTGCCGCCGACCAAAACGTGCCGATTACCAATTACGGCACGGCCATCGCGCACATGAATGGAATTCTAAAACGCAGCGTTGAAATATTTCATCTTAAGACGAACTCCATGTAAACGGGGTTATGGTCGCTCCATTTAAAACCGGTGTCAATCACCTTGGCTTCAATCACTTCCACATTGGCGGATGCCAGAAAGCCGTCCACCGTCAGCACGAAGCTGTCCTCGTCGTAAGGCGAATCCGCGTTGCGGCAGGACGGCACCGGCCGGCTTTCGTCAACCGGCGCGATTAACTGGATTTCTTCCGGAATCAATTCTTCCGGAATGGGTTGCGCCCAATTGTCTTCCAATTCCCCGCAGCCAAAATACTCCGAAGAATTTCCCAGCAAATCCTTGTTAAAATCACCGCCGCCAATCACGTAATTCCCCTTTTCATACTCCTCTATCATGTCGTCGAAAAGCAACAGTAGCTGATTCGTGGCTGTCGAAGGGTCGGACGTGTACGCGGACAGATGAAGGTTGTACACGACCAGCTCTTTGCCGTTGTCCGTCTCAATGCGCTGTTTACTATAGCACCGATCCAAATCTAAAAATTTCATGAACCCGCCCTCGATTGGCAGGGAACGGCGAATGCCGTTTGACATTTCCATATCGGAAATCGTAACGATTCCCGCCTTGTTGCTCCCATGCGGTTCTAGAAAAGGATAGAACAAATAGGGGCTGTCATAATTTTGCGCATATGTATAATCCACGTTTTCCATTCCTTCTTTAGCCAGTTCTTGCATGGCCAGTTCCTTCTCGTCCACATGCCAGCTTCTTGTCCCGTCCGTGTCAACCTCTTGCAGCAAGATGATGTCCGGACTTTGTCCGGCAACCGCTCCCATGGAACCGGACACGTTCTCCGTCACGGCCTCTGCGGAACGTGCGCGGCTCTCCTTGCCCCCGTCCATAAAAAAGGAATAGTCATCACTGTACGCGCCAAAACCGATATTTGCCGATACGATGAGGTAATCTTCCCCAATCTTGGCCACGTCGTCGGCCGCGCCGCTGCCAAAACGTTCCACGCCAATTTCCAGATTGTCCTCCAAACGGTAATACGTCGCAAACACGTATGCGAGATAAATCACGACCACGAGGACGGCGGCGGCGACAACGCCCGCAGCACCCTTTAGCACTTTCTTTTTCATATGAATCCTCCCTTTCGTTCTTTTTTCCTTTGCCGTAGAATACATTGTATTTAGAAAAATATTTTGCCCGGAGGTAACCATGAGTCCCGGAATCTTTTACTTTTATCATTATACGCCAGGGCATCCGCCTTGTAATGTCGGTTTCCTAAAATTGAACAGTCGGTTTTCGACCTGCTCAATAGAATTGCATATCCGCAACATCCCCGTATCTCAAGGGGACACGTTAAAACTCGGCGCTTTCTATCCCAAAGACGGCTCTCTTCTGGCAGTGCCGCTTTCCGACATCGTCGCCAAGACAAATGCCGTTTTTGCAAAATACGACATCCCTGAAGCACTGTTCGCGAACCATTGCACGCTTCCCGAACTTGGTGGTTTTTTTCTCACCCTTCCTGACGGCAATATGATTGCCGCCACCACGCCCGACACGACTTTCAATCCGAAGTCGCTTCATTTTTTACGCAATTTCGATTCGACCGCCACCCCGAAGGAGGACGCACCCGCCGTCCCTACCATGGCACCGGTGGAAAATGCACCGGCCGCCCCCGCTGCGGCATCAGCGGAAAGCACGCCGGACGTCCCCGTTGTGGCAGTAGCGGAAAGCACTTCGGATGTCCCCGTTGTGGCAGTAGCGGAAAGCACTTCGGATGTCCCCGTTGTGGCATTGACAAACGTAACATCGAACGTTACCGTTTCTCAAGCGGCAGAAATCACACGGGATGTTCCCGCTACGGCACCGACGGAAAACGCACCGACCATCCCCACTGCGACATCAGTGAAAACTACCCCTGCCATGACGGCAGCCGTACAAAAAGAAGTGCACGCCGTTCCAACCATGGGAACGACGACAGAAACAAATGCTTCTCCTGCCGCCTCCGCCACGGCAACGATGCGAGAGACGTCTGCCACAAAGCAGAAGGTTCGAAAAATCAGCCGTCAAGATTTGCGCGTTCTTCCCCGTAAATATTGGAATCTGTCCAACAACAGTTTTCTCATGCATGGCTACTATAATTATAACCACCTTCTTCTTGTCGAAAAAGATGGTCATTACCTAATCGGCGTTCCCGGCATCTACAGCACCCGCGAATCCCACGCCGCCAGTTTATTCGGTTTCTCCCGGTTTACAGACGAATATAATGACAAAATGCAGCTTGCCGGAGAAGAACAAAACAATTTTGGCACCTTCGGTTACTGGTGCTGCGAAATCCCCATCCCTGCCGCAAACGGCGAAAAACGCCGAACATGACGACACCCCGAATTGCTACGCACTTCGTGCTCTCGCAATTCTAAACAACTCAAATCCGCTCATTTGCAAGGAAGTTCTTTTCGGTGTTTGGGTAGCTCTCAAAGTCATGCCTTTCCATGCCAGCATGAAATGCATGACTTTTTGAGCCTGGTGTCATCATATGATTCCCCGTAATTCCTGATATAGCCGTTTTGCGTAGCTGTCCGTCATCCCGCACACATAATCCGTCACCAACAAGAGGCGAAGGTATAACTTCTCCGCTTCACTCTTTCCTTTTGCCTGCATCCGATACGCCATACGATAATTATCCGAAATCACGGACACGATTCTCTGGTCGAGCGCGTTTTGCCTATGCCCCGTATCATAATACAAGACCGCCTGCACGAGCTTGTCCATAAGGAAGTCCAGTATCACGGCCTCACTGACTTCCTGACGATAAATCATGTCCGACGAAAACACGTAGCGGTAGGCGACGTCCCCCAACAACTCCATCAACTCTTCCCCGTCAGTGCCATGGAACAAGTCATATTTATAAGCCCCATCCATAATATCATCATAATTAGACGTAAAGCCCGACGTAATACAGCTAATCAAAATTGCCTGTACCCGCACGATCCAATTCTTAATCGCATAACTCTCCGGGCTTTTCACTCCTTGTGACACGCCCCGATTATATAATTCTCGCAATTTCCCGGCCGCGTCAAACCGCCGCGCCAAACGACCTTCTTTCAGTTTGTCCAACTCCCGCAGCAACATGTGGTAGGAGAAACACCCTTTCACGAAGGCATCCTCGATATCCGCCGTCTTATACGCCAAATCATCCGCCGCTTCCAGTATATAAGTCAGCGGGTGACGACTGTCCCCCGCCCCGGTGGCGGTCGAAACGGCCTTAAAAATCTCACGGTCGGCATAGTAATAGCCCATTTTCTTGTCCTTGATATTTCCCGTGGACGAATCAATCCCCACGGATGAAACCGGGTACTTAATCGTCGTGTTCAACAAAGCATACGTCAGGTTCATCCCATGCTCGTCCACCAGATAATGCAGCTTTGTCACCAATCTAAGTGCCTGCGCGTTTCCCTCAAAATGATAAAAGTCTTCCTTCATCTGTTCCGTCAGAAGCCCTTCCACCGATTTTCCTTCAAACTTAAGCGATTTGAGATTTCGCGAAAACCAATCGCGAATCGCCGACTCACCAAAATGCCCGAACGGCGGATTACCGATGTCATGAATCATACCGGCACATTGCAAAATATGGCAAATGTCTTCCTTCATCTGCGGCGTAAAGCCGGCATCCGGACGGTGCGTCAAAATATGCTCGCCAATGTTTTGCCCAAGGGACTTTCCAAATGAAGAAACCTCCAGAGAATGCGTCAGCCGCGTACGAATAAAGTCGCTTTGATCTAACGGGAATACCTGCGTCTTGTCCTGCAGGCGGCGAAACGACGCGCTCCCGATAATCCGATGATAATCCTTTTCAAACTCACTGCGCAAATCCGAAGACCTGCCGGAAGTGCCTCTCCCCGGGCGGCTTCTCTCTGTAGACAAAAGTGTGGCCCACTCCATATCCAATCACGTTCTTTCCTTCTTAATATGATACCCGCATCAAGATTCCTTTTGACACTTATTGTGGCACATGGATTGCCACGTGCTGACACGTTTTCTCAATCCAAATAAATCGGCTCCTTGTAATTTTTTCCAAGCTTTGCTTTCAAACGTTCCTGATGTCCCAAAAAAGCCCATTCCGTCATATCCGTCCAGCCATGCATGCTACGCTCGTAAACCTGAACGTAGCCAATCCGGGTCGGGTGCATCCGCACGCTGTTTGACTGGTACTCGTGTCCCGTATATGGGTTCAGCTCGCCCAGTTCCAAATCTTCTTCCTGGTCGGTAAACGGAATGACTGGTTCGAAGTCCCTCAATCCCAGTGACGCGGTCTCCCCGGGCCTCCTCATCACGCCACTATGACGCATCTGCCCGGTGGCGAATGACCTTCCATCCTTGTCCCGCCCGACATCCTCGTCCGAAACCCTGGCAAAGCGGCGCGTCTGCACCTTCTCCTGACCATCCGGCCTTCGCAAAAATACCGTTCCCGTACGGAAACGTTCCGTCTTCTCTTCCCTTTTCTCATCCGGCTCTTGCGCCCGGGCAGGCTTCGCGTTCCCCGCCGTTTCCGCCAAATCGCCATGTGTCTCCGCTCCGGAAGATTTTACTCCCGGCAAACTGTCTCCCGTCGTTCCTGCGCCAATTCTTCCTGTGGCCGACTGGTCGCCCGAAGCCTTGGCTTTCGGCAATCCCGTGCCATCGTACATGGCCGCCGTTCTCTCTTTCGTGCCTCTCGTAAGCCGCCGAAACGTCTCCTTGGACTCCTTCAAATATTCCTCACCGAAAGGTGTCCCCATCTCGTCAAGCCTCTCGTACATGCCATATACTTCGCCAATCGTCAACTCTCTTTGCTCCGGCTCGGACTCTCCTTCCATAATCTCCAGCGCCTTGGCAACGTCTGCCTTCTCCGAATCCGACAACTGCAAATCCTCCGCCGCGGCCAACTTGTCCTCGCCGGAAACCGCGCCCGAAGAATGCGTCTGCCGGTTCGTCGCCTTCATCCCCCTTGACGACTTGAGCGTCTCCACCACGGCAGTGTCTCCACCACGTTTGCGGGACTGCGCCTTGTCCGCATACCTCGAAATCACGTCCTCCGCCGGAATAATCTGCGTATCCTCCATGGTTTCCAACGGGAATAGGCTAAGATAGAACGGACACTCCAAAATCGCCGCTATCAGCCTCATGTCTTGTTCCTGAAAATTATCCCGGTTCAGACGTTGTGTCAAATTCTGCCTGGACATCACCTTGCCGGTGCGCTCCTCAATCGTCTCTGCCAACTCCTTGATTGTCATGCCTTTTCGCTTTAGAATAATCTTGACCTGCTCGCCAAATGATAAATCCTTCACAGCCGTGCCTCCTTGCCCCAAGCACTTGGCGAGGTTCTCTCGACCCTCGTGCAATTTCCATATTTATCCTTTTTAGAACGAACCAACCAGAAACAATATTGTTGCTTTATCAATTCATTCTTTACCATGTCCTTTATTCTAACAAATGAATCAATGACCGTCAATACTCATTCTAATTTTTGTGAACCGTCAAATTGCAAGCCGCTCCATTTCAATTCTTTTCCATTACTGATAGCGATAATCGTCCCCTGACGGTCCGTACGATAAAATTGAACGTCGTCATCCTCCAACGCGGCCAGAACCTCCGCATGTGGATGCCCATAAGAATTATCCTTTCCACAACTAATTATCGCCCAAGTCGGATCCGTCACTTTTAAAAATTCCGCCGAAGTGGCCGTCGAACTTCCGTGATGCCCGCATTTAAGCACGTCACATTCCAAGGCATTTCCAAAACGCTCCACCATCGCCTGCTCGGACGCTTTTTCCGCGTCTCCGCACATCACGAACGAATTCTCCCCATGCACCAATTTGATTCCCACGGAACTGCCGTTCAAGTCATATTCACTGACAAGCTCCTGCTCCGGACATAATATCCAGAACATGGCATCCCCCAGCAGGTAACTGTCCCCAACTACCGGATGCTCCACCACGATCCCTTTCTTTTCTATCTGCTCCAAGACATCGGCATAAGCTTTCGTGTCATTGGCCACGTCCGGCATCAACACGTGTTCCACGTCGAAAGCTTCCAGTACTTCGTCCGCGCCGCCAATGTGGTCGGCATCCGGATGTGTCAAAATCAAGTATTCCAACTCGTTAATTCCCTGGCTTCGCAAATATTCCACAACCTCGTTCGCGCTGCCCTTGTCGCCACAATCTATCACCATGTCCGCCTTCTTCGTGCGCACGATCGTACAGTCCCCCTGGCCGACATTCAAAAAAATGACTTGCATCTCCCCTTCCGTCACTCCGACAGAAGTCATTCCACCATACTGCGCGATTCGCCCCGGCGAACGTTCAAACATCCATCCCCCAAAATCTTCCTCAAAAAATTCCGCCGCCCCATACATGCCGCCCGACACTCCCAGGCAACAAACCAATATCGCCAGAAGCAATTTTTTGACCTTCTTATTCATTCGTAGAATTCCCCCTAATGTCACTTCCATCGCGCTTCAAAAAACACGTCGTTATCACTTGCAAAAATACATCCGTTCACCCCACGGCAATCAAGCTTGCGAGCCGACTTGTCCAATTTTATCCGGCCGTGAATCATAACTAAATCTTCTCAAAATCCGATGCCGGATGCTTGCACAAGGGACAAATAAAATCCTCCGGCAACTCCTCGCCCTCGTACACATAACCACAAACCTTGCACACCCAACCCGTTTTCTTTGTCGGCTTTGGCGCAGGCTTGATATTTTTCTGATAATAAGCATAAGACAACGATTCGCCGTCGTCCAACACCTTCGCGTCCGTCACGTCCGCCAGGAACATCGTGTGCGTCCCCAAATCCGTCTCTGAAACTACCTTGCCGGAAATGTATGCCCCCGCCACGCTTCCTATATAAGGAATGCCGTTTTTCGCATGCGGATAACATGCATCCATCTTGTTGACGTTTTTCCCGCTCTGAAAACCGAAATGCTTAAAAACGTCAAATGTCGCGTTCGTCCCCAGGCAGGACACGTTGAACTCTTTCGTCCGCATGACCATGTCATGCGTGTAATTCGCCTTGTTGACCACGATGATGATGCGATTCGGACTTGTGGTCACCTGCATCGCCGTATTGATGATGCAGCCATTCTCCTTTTCCCCTTCCTTCGCCGTCAAAACAAATAATCCGTACGTTAACTTGTACATTGCCGCTTTGTCCATGATGAACCTCCTTTGATATTTTTATACAGTATAGCATCATGGCATAAAAACTGCAACAGTTGAACGTCGCCACCCATGACGCAAAAAAACACCGGAAACCGTACATTCACGATATCCGATGCTCCTGACTTAAAGCGGGTGATGGGAATCGAACCCACGTATCCAGCTTGGAAGGCTGGTGTTCTACCATTGAACCACACCCGCATGCCCTTGGCACGAATGCTATTTTACCACCATTTGTGCCAAAAAGCAAGTAGTTTTTTATTTTTTACCATTGAAACAATACGTACACACCTTGCACGGCTCCAGCCCGATTGCCTCTAGCATGTCGTCGAGCCGATGGAACCGCAACGTCGTAAAATTCTGGCGGCTTCGAATCTCCTCCACCAGCTTTTCATACTTTTCACTCGTCGGATCCGCATACTCTTCCAAAACCTCCTGCGTCACCTCCGGTTCCCATTCCGCGATAATCCGCCTCGTAATCAAGTCCAAGTCCGACTTGGAACGAGAGAAGTTCAAATATTTACAGCCAAACAAGAGCGGCGGGCACGCCGGACGCACATGCACTTCTTTTGCACCGCTCTGGTACAAAAACTCCGTCGTCTCCCGAAGCTGGGTGCCGCGCACGATGGAATCATCAATCAGTAACAGTTTCTTGTCCTCAATCAATGCCTGCACGGGAATCAGCTTCATCCTGGCAATCAAGTCGCGCTGGCTCTGATTGGTCGGCATGAAAGAGCGCGGCCACGTCGGCGTATATTTGATAAACGGCCTCGCATAAGGTATCCCTGACTCATTGGCATAGCCGATGGCATGGGCAATCCCGGAATCCGGCACGCCGGCCACGATGTCCGGCTTCACGCTGTCCCCGTCACGCTTTGCCAGCATGCTTCCGCATTTATACCGCATCTCCTCGACGTTCACGCCTTCATAGCAAGCCGTCGGATACCCATAATACACCCATAGGAAGGAGCAGATTTTCATCTCGTCTCCCGGCGGACTCAGCATTTCCACGCCGTCGGCAGTGATAAAGTCAATCTCCGCCGGTCCTAGCTCTTTATACGATTCATACCCCAGATTCAAATAGGAAAAGCTTTCAAACGCCACACAATATCCGTCCTCACGCTTTCCGACCACCGTCGGCGTGCGCCCGTATTTATCGCGGGCGGCATAGATTCCGTCCTTAGTCATCACCAACATGGTCATGGAACCGTCCACCAGCCCCTGCACGTATCGAATGCCATTTATGATGGAATCGGACTTGCAAATCAGCGCCGCCACAAGCTCCGTCGCATTAATCTGTCCCCCGCTCATTTCCTGAAAGTGGGAACGCCCCTCGTCATATACCTTTTCCCGCAGCTCGTCCAAGTTGTTAATCTTGCCGACCGTCGTGATCGCAAAGCTTCCCAAATGGGACTGAATCAAGAGCGGCTGCGGCTCATAATCCGATATGCAGCCGATTCCCAAATGTCCCTCCAACTCCTCCACGTCCTTCTCGAACTTCGTGCGGAACGGAGAATTTTCGATATTATGGATTGCCCTCTGAAATCCTTGTTGCCCATACATCGCCATGCCGCCGCGCCGCGTTCCCAAATGGGAATGATAATCCACCCCGTAAAATAATTCCAATGTACAATTTTTCTTTGATGCCACGCCAAAAAAACCACCCATGAAGCCTACCTCCTTATCAAAACTCCACCTTGTCCATCCTTTGTCATGTGTCACGGAACACATTGACCCGTAACCCCGCGTCCATAACCCTCGTCACTCTGTACGCCCCTAGGACGCATGCCCACGCAAAAATGACGAGTCCTTTCCTAGGATAACATAAAACATCCACAAAGTCAAAAACAATACCTTAACTTCGCGGGTGATGTATCGGCACCATCACTTTAGCGGACGGTGGCCGTGCGGCAAGGGCACACAGCCCCGTGAATAGTAACCTGAACAGTAACCAATTTTAAATTGTTTTGCGACGAGATTGACACCATGGAACAGAAACGTTATAATGACGACATGACATGCACCATGCGGGGACATCCAAAGGACGGATGCCAAGTACCTATAAAAAGGAGAAGAAAAATGTCACGTTATCTATTTTCATCAGATTATTTAACAAGCATCATTTATACGGTGCCGGCAATCCTTCTGGCAATTTCGTTCCACGAATTTGCACATGCCTATGTTTCCTATAAATTGGGCGATCCCACGCCGAAAACGGAAGGGCGGCTGACGCTGAACCCATTGACCCACCTTGATCTCTGGGGAACCTTGTGCCTGGTATTATTTCGTATGGGATGGGCAAAACCCGTTCGGATTAACACATCGTATTATAAGGATAAAAAGAAAGGGACGATCCTGGTATCCCTGGCGGGCCCGATGATGAATTACCTGCTGGCGTTTGCCGGAATGCTGTTGTACGGGATTTTTTACAAAGCCGAAAGCGGCTTCGGAATCTGGTTTTATTACCTGGCGATTATAAATATCGGATTAGGAACCTTCAATTTAATCCCCATTCCTCCGCTGGATGGATCGAACGTCCTATTGGAATTGTTTCCGAAGGCCAAATATTTATATTATAAAATCAGGCCATATGCAATGCCGATATTGTTTATATGCCTCTATACGGGCATTCTGAGAGTCCCCCTGGAGTTGGTAAATTCTGCGGTGATGAACGGCATGTGGGGAATTGTACGGGTGCTGCTTAACATCTGGACGTTCCCGCATGGGATCGGCTCTTATCTGTAAATTTTACCAAGGGTCAACCATCGTACACAAATGGCCATGAATGGTAACGCATAAAATCGTTACCATTCACGGCCATTTTGCCACACATGCGCACTCATCATGCCTTATGGCTTTCCTTTAGGGAAGCACCCCTTCCTTAATGTAGCGATCCCACAGTTTGTTAAACTTGAACGTATAGACGATTCCCAATATTCCGGCAACCGGAATCAGCCAGCCCTGAACCTGACCGTATAACGCCAACATCAATATCATGTTGAAAGCGCCATAACACGTGAGGATGATCGCGCACACCCTGCTTTTTCCAAGCTGCATCCACAATCCCAGTGCCAATAACAAAATTCCGTCCAAAATGGAAGCACTGACGTAACCTTGTAATAAGAATGACGCGATAAGCGTAACGCCCGCGCTGAAATAGCAAATAATCGCGCTTGCCAGAATACTCGACCTGCAATCCTTCAGCCTTGGCAGCTTGTAAAACTCCTTCTTGGTCATCGGCTCGGAGGTGCCATTCACATACGCCTGCCCATAGTCATAATTCGTACCCTGGCCATAGCCCGCCCCCTGCTGGTAGCCCGTACCTACGCCCTGCTGGTAATTCATCCCTTGGCCGTAACCTGCTCCCTGCTAGTAATCCGTCCCCGGCTGATAGCCAGCTCCCTGCTGGTAATTCGTTCCCTGGCCGTAACCTGTTCCCGGCTGATAACCAGCCCCTTGATCAACCACGTTCACGCCATCTACCGTATGCCCGCACTGCGTACAAAACTTCGTACCCTCCGCCACCTCTGCTCCACATGCCATACATTTCATTTTCCGTCATTCCTCCTTGACATAGATTGTTATGTGTCATCCTGACCGGTCATCACGCCGATTGACCGAAGCGTGAAAAGCAATTCGCTTGCTACACATATGAATATTTTACCACGTCCGCACCTCATGGTCAATCATTTAAAATCCCTTCGTAATCGACATTGGACTCCTTTTCATGCCATCTTTACTTCGCAACACTTCACCATCCGTACGCCGACACTTTATTTCACCTCAATTCCACCGCTCCATATTCCGCCTCGACCACTGTCGCTTCAAAAAACAGCTTCGCGACCCGCACTAGGTAATCTGTGTCCGCCGCCCCCGCCGTCTCATAGGGAGAATGCATCGCTAATTGCGCAAGCCCGATATCTGCGCACTTCACGGCCACCTGGTTTCCTGACAAATTTCCAAGCGTCGAGCCGCCCCGCTCGTCGGAACGATTGTGGAACGTCTGACACGGCACGTCTGCCCGCTGGCAAAGATTTTTAAAAATCGCGGCCGCGACACCGTCCGTCGTATACCTCTGCTCTGCATTATATTTCACGACGATACCGCCATTTATCTTCGGGCGGTTTGTCGGGCAAGCCTTGTCCGGGTAATTCGGGTGCACGGCGTGCGCGTTGTCCGCCGACAGCATAAAGCTTTGCGAGAGCGACCGGCGGTAATCGGCACTTGAGCGCCCCATCCCTTCATTGACGCGTACCAACGTATCCTGCAAAAACGTCGAGGCCGCCCCCTGCCTGGTGCTGCTGCCCACTTCCTCATTATCGAACACGCAATGCACGGGAACGCTTTCACCCGCCCCTTCCTCTGCCGCCAGGAATCCTTTCAACGACGCAAACGCGCACTGCAAGTCATCCAATTTCCCGCTGGAGATGAATTCCTCCTTCGCCCCCCAAATCGAACCTTTCGTCCGATTATAGAGAAACAAGTCATGACCCACGACGTCTTCCGCGCAAACGCCCGCCGCCTCGGAAATTTGTTCCATGAACGTCCCCTTTGTCAAATCCATTCCATATAGAGGAATCAAATCTTTCTGCACGTTGTACTTATACCCATCGTTGGCTTCCCGGTTCATGTGGATGGCCAGGCTGGGAATCAAAAGCAGGTCACGGTCAACATTGACCAGCTTGCTAATGATGCGTCCACCCGCCGCGACGTTCTCCCGCACCAGCACCCTTCCCGCCACGGAGAGCGGCCGGTCAAACCAGGGGCCAAGCAACGCGCCGCCATATTTTTCCACGTTCAGCCGGACATAAGTTCCCTCCGCCTCCATCTCCGGATTCTCCTTGATTTTAAACGTCGGAGAATCACTGTGGCTGGCCATAATCTGAAAACCTTTATAGTCTTCTTTCGGAATTCGAAACGCAATCAAGGATGAGCCGTTGCGAATCACGAAATACTTGCCGCCCGCCTTTAAATTCCATGCCTCGCTTTCCAAAAGCTGCTCATAGCCTCGTTCCAAAAGCTCGAGGCGCATGTTCTCCACGACGTGGAACACACTCGGACTTTTTTCTATAAAATCAAATAATTCTCGTACTATCTCCCGCATTTTCTACAAACTCCTAAAAAATTCTTATAATGCTCGTCCCTTGCATCCCGGCACGATTCTTTTCCCCGTATCTATTATACACCCTTTTTCTTACAAATATCATTCAAACAACACTTGTCGCAATACGGCTTCGTCCGCGCCGTGCAGACCTCACGTCCATGGTACACCAGACGATGACAAAAATCGCTTCCCTCTTCGGGCGGAATGATTTTCCACAACGCCATCTCCACCTTTTTCGGTTCCTTGACATCATCCACCAGGCCCATGCGGTTCGTCAGGCGAATACAATGGGTGTCGGTGACAATGGCCGGTTTGCCGAACACGTCGCCCATAATCAGGTTCGCGCTCTTGCGCCCTACCCCGGGGAGCTTTAAAAGTTCGTCGAAATCGTCCGGCACCTTTCCGTCATATTTTTCCATGAGCATCTTCATGCAGCCACTGATGTCACGAGCCTTGCTCCTTCCCAGACCACAAGGCCGCACGATGGCCTCGATGTCATCCACGTCGGCCGCCGCCAGTGCCTCCACACTCGGATACTTTTCATACAAGCCTTCCACCACCACGTTAACCCGCGCGTCCGTGCACTGTGCGGCCAAACGGACGCTCACCAACAACTTCCACGCGTCATCATAATCCAGCGTGCATCCCGCATCCGGGTACTCTCTTTTCAATCGTTCAATAATTTCCTTTGCCAATTGCTTTTTTGTCATCCTACTTCACGGCCTTTCCTTTCCACTTTCCTCTTTTGTAGAAAATACTCGTAATCAACGCCCCCAAAACCCACGAAATCAACAAGGAAATAAAAATACATTCCCTGCGCCCTTGCGGAAACTGCTCGCTCTTGGTCATCCACACCATGCCATACGCCAACGGCACCCGAATCAAAATCGTGGTCACGACGGAAATCCACATCGGAGTCATCGTGTCTCCCGCTCCGCGCATCACGCCGGACAGACATTGCGTAACCGCCATGGCAATGTAACCGACCGCCAGAATGCGCATCATGTTCATGCTCAACTCGACCAGTTCTTCCGTGGGTGTGAAAATAGCCATCAAATGTTTTCCGAAAATCAAAATCGCCAGCGTGATGACGGCCGAAGTCCCGACACCAAGCAACAAGCCCTGCCTTGAGCCCTTCACCACGCGCTCCTGGTTCCCGGCGCCGATATTTTGCCCGGCATAGGTCGTCATCGTCGTGCCAAATGAAAAATTCGGCAACATGGCAAACCCGTCCACGCGCATCACGATGACGTTCGCCGCGATAAACTGCTCGCCGAAACTATTCGTAAGCGACTGCACGATCAGCATCGCCATGGACATGATGGCCTGGGTCACGCCGGAGGGCACTCCCAAACGCACGATGTTCATGACATGAACCCGGGACATTTTCAAGTAACTCGGCTTCAATTCAAACAAATCCTTCATCTTCGACAGACGTCGGATGCATAAAAACGCCGATACGGCCTGCGCCAAAATAGTCGCCCAAGCCACACCGTTGACCCCCATGTCAAAATAAATAACGAACAACAAGTCCAACACGATGTTTAACCCGCTTGCCACCAATAAGTACACTAACGCGGAAATGGAATCCCCCAGCCCGCGCAACACGCCGCTTAAGATATTATAATATGCCAATCCCACGGATCCTAATAGGATAATCTGCAAATAGGACGTACTCCAGTTCAAGATGCTACTCGGCGTGTTCAAAATCACCAAGAGCGGCCTTACCACGATTAACCCCACCACCGTCATCACGATGCTGGCGATGGCGGTAAGCGTGATACAGCTTCCAATCGTCATCGACAAGGCTTCCCGATTCCTGGCTCCAAAATACTGCGACACCATGATGCTCGCCCCGACACTGATACCGATAAACAAGACAATCAATAGGTTGATAATCGGCCCCGCGCTACCGACCGCCGCCAAGGCATTGTCCCCCACGTAATTTCCAACCACCACGCTGTCCACGGCGTTATAAAGCTGCTGCGCGATGTTTCCCAGAAGCATCGGCACAGTAAAAATCAAAATATCCTCCCACGGCCTTCCTATCGTCATGTCAACCGGGGCAAAAAGCTTCTTCAAAAAATTCATCTCCCGTACACTCCTTTTTGATAAACTTTTCGTACGTCCCTTTCGCACAATCGGAACGACGATTGGCCGAAAAAGAACACCCAAACTGTATATTTCAACTGACGGTTACACCAGTATAATTCAAATAAAAAAAACAGTCAATGCCTAAATGACTGTTATTTTATGATTTTCAGTTGCTTTGTTACAATTCAGTGCCTCGCCAACGCGGGCTGAACAGTAACGTTATTTTTCACCGCCTCACGCACACGGCCATATGGTAGCCCTCAAAAAGGTATTCACTAAAATGATACGTATTGTCATCCACGTCCTGACATATCGTCACCTCCTGCATGTACGGAAAACATGTTTCCCCCGACACTTGTCCAAAACGAAATGAGAATTGATTTGGCATAAGCCGCATGCCAAGTCCCGTCACTTTCATAAAGCTCTCCTTCAAGGTCCACAAGCGGTAAAATACCTCTCTCTGCCGCTCCTGCGGCTGACTAATAAGATATTCATACTCCTCCGGGCAAAAGAACCGCCTGGCAATCTGCAATTTTAACGCCCCCCCGTACTCGATATCGCATCCCACCTCCGAATGGGCAAACGCCGCCAGCACCATCTCTTTTGAATGGGACAAATTAAAATAAATTTCCGGATAGTCCTTTAAAACCGGCTTGCCATTTTCCTTTGTGGCAATCTGTACCTCACGCTCCCGAAGTCCATATTCCTTCAAACCTTCATCCAGCAAAATCCCGGCTCCCAGCGAAAGCCGCTTCCCCGCATCCGTACGCTGACGGTCGACCTTCAATCGCCTCGTATCCGACATCTGGTCATAATGTCCTCGGAATATCTCCGGCTCTGCAAGCTCCCTTATATGCAATTGAAATAGACGCACCCCGTCTTGTTCGAATTTTACGATTTGCATCACGCCATCCCTCTGTTACGTCAACTTCCTACAAATCCAAACTATTCTTATCTAATAGAAATTCCTTTAATCCCACTGTCATAATACCGTTCTCATCCCTTTTTAGCAAAATATTATCCCTCACAATAATTATTTTCTTAAATGAATCCGAAATAGAAAGCAATGGCCGCTCTTCCTGCCTTTCTTTCTCCACCGTCGGCAGACGAAACGCCGATTGCACATAATACCTTCGATTTCCTTTATTTATAACAAAGTCAACCTCCGTCTGTTTTCGCACGTAGACTCCTTTTTCATTTTTTTCGTTAACCTCTACGATTCCCACGTCTACCGCGAATCCCCGCATCCTTAACTCATTAAAAATAATATTTTCCATAATGTGAGTTTCTTCCTGCTGTCGGAAATTCAATCTGGCATTCCGAAGTCCCACATCCACAAAATAATATTTATACGGTGTGTTAATATACCTCTTTCTCTTGATATCATAACGCACGGCTTTTTCAATGATAAAGGCATCCTCCAAATATTCCAGATATTGTTTGATTGTCGGCGCGGATAATTCCACGTTTTCAACACTTTGAAATGTATTTACCAACTTATTCGCATTTGTCAAAGAACCTATGGCAGACGAAATAATATTGACCAACTCCTCTAGCTGGATATCATTCTGAACTTTATTTCGTTCGATAATATCCTTTAAATACGTCTCCGCAAATAACTTTTTTAAATAATTTTCTTTGTCACCCTCCTCGTTCAAATGCAAGATATACGGAAGTCCGCCAAACGTGTAATATTGATTCCAGGCATCCTCCCATGTTTCAAATCGTCCCGCCGCATAAAATTCTGAAAAACTCAGTGGATAGACTCGGATTTCGTCTCCTCTCCCCCGAAATTCCGTTATAATGTCCGATGACAAAAATTTTGAATTACTTCCCGTCACATACACGTCCGCATTTTCAACATGAAGAAACGAGTTTAATACATCTTCAAACTCATCCATCATTTGTACTTCATCCAAAAGCACATAGTACATTTTGTCATCTTCAATTTTAGAATCCACATATTCCAAACACGCATCCGGATTTCTATACTTCTTGTTCCTCCTATCATCAAATGCGATTTCGATAATGTGGTCGGGCGCAACACCTTCTCTTAATAAATATTGCTTAAAAAGCTTAAATAACAAGTACGATTTCCCGCATCTTCTTATTCCCGTAATGATTTTTATCAAACCATTATGCTTTTTATCTACTAATTTTCTGAGATATTCGTCTCTCTGAATTTGCATGCCGCACCCTCCATTTTAGATTTTTGCAAATTTTGCCCTTTTTCTAAAATCTATTATACAATTTTAGTTTCCCCTTTTCAACCATATATATTCTATTTCTTCACCGAAATGCCATCCCCAAATGATAACGCCGGTGTACTCCTCAATACATCCAGCACAAGAAAAACAGCCCCATGTAAACCGCAGATATCGTGAAAACCATCAAAGAGTACGGAAACACGTCTTTATATTTCACCCGAAAGGCTACAACAAGCGGCAACGCCCAAAACGGCTGCAGCAGGTTCGTCAACAAATCCCCACAAGTAAACGCGTTTAGTACCCAGTTGACGGGAACTCCGAGCTGCAATGCCGCGGGCATGACGTAGGGCGCTTCCACCATGTATTGCGAGCCGCCCGACGGAACCAAAAAATTCAAAAGCGCCGTAAAAACAAAAATCAAAAAGGTAAACGTCCGCTTCGACGAGATGGATACAAACGCCTGTGTCAACACGCCCCCAAGCCCCGAATAGTTCAATATTCCAAACACGCCCGCATAAAACGGATATTGAAAAATTACCCCGCTCAAATTTTTGACCGCCCGACCAGTGGAAGCCAGTATGGAGTCCGGCGTGCCGTGAAATACCAGCGCCAGCATCAGGAACAGAAAATTGATGGCGTTAAAATTAAATTCTTCGGAAAAATTTCCAACCATTCTCACGCTACAAATAACCAGGCCGATAATCCCCATCGACATCTGAAAAACTCGGGTATGATCCATCCGCCAGGCAAAAGAATGATTTTCCCCTAAAACGACATTTTCATCCTCCGTCAAAAAATCTTTCTTTATTCGTGAAAGTTGTTCCTCGGAAATCGTATCCCTCAGTCTTGACATCAAAAACATAATCAAAACACAAACCGTAACATAAATACACAAATTCATCAAGATAACCGGCATGGTCAGCATGGACTTTGTCAACGGGATCACTCCCACCACGTCCGCCATGAAATTATCCTTCGAAGCCATGACCAGGGGCGATCCCGCCGTCGGTCCCGCCTGAAGAATCAGCGCGCAATACCCTAGCGCCACCATAAAATGGTATGGCATTTTATTTCCTTTTTTATCTTGCTCGACAATCAACGCCCTTCCCAGCAGCATGGCCGCCGCCATGGAAACCGCGAAGTGTAGATAACCAAGAAATCCAACGATCAGCCAATAAAAAAGCATAGCCTGCGTCGCACTTTTTGGTGCCTTGGCAATTTTTTGCATGAGCTTTTTGACGGGCTTGGAATCGCCCACTAAAAACCCGGTAAACATCAACATGCAGATTTGGAAGCTGAACGTCAGCATGCTCCAAAAGCCGTCATACCAATTCTGCCCGATTGACATGGGCGTACTGTCCGTCAAAAATAATGCCATGACGACGGATATGACCGTGATAAGCAACACCATCGAAAAGGAACTGGGAATATACTTATTACAAAATCCAGACAAGTTTTCCACAAACGATTGTTTTGTTTCTCTTGTTTTCACACTCACACACCCCATTCCAGAGTCTCGCCCTTTCATGCCCCGGCGCGCTTTACGCCGCAGGCATGAAACGCAGGGCTTTTTGACTTCAAAAACCTTGTAACAACCACCAAGCGTCATCCCAATCCCGCCAACGAAACCAAAGGCATCATCAGGATTGCCGTGACCACCACCATAATGAGCGAGGGAACCCCGCCGCCCCGAAGTAAATCCGTCTCCGAATAGTAGCCGTCGCCGTAAGAATATAAGAAAATCGGTTCCGTATAAATCAACAGCATCGCCGCAGGCCCCCAAAACGCCGGAATCATGCAGAGCACGACCGGGTTCATGCCAACGAGGCCGGAAATCGTGTACATCAGCGGAATGAACAAGGATGCCACCGCCGCCGACGTCGGAATAAACGCCCGCAACACACATACCAATGCCGAAATAAGTATAAGTAACAAAAGTCCGTTCATGGCCGAGAACACTCCACCCGAAAAAACTGCCGTAATGATATAGGCGAGTGCTCCGGTCGCCGTAAGCGCGCTGCTGACCGCGGGCGCCGTCCCCATCATCAGCACGATGTTAATGTTTGCCTCCGGTTTAAATTCTTCCCAGCTTAACACGTCGATACCAGGGAAAAACATCAAGGCCAGTCCAAGAATCGCCACGGTTCCCGTATTCAAAATCGAGATCCAGGTTCCGGCGAACCATGCCGCAATCATCAGCACGATAATACACACCGCTTTCTTTTCCTTTGCCGTCAGGCTTCCCACCGACTTAAAATTAGACGATACGACTCCCATTTGCTCCTCTGTAAGCGGAGCCGCCTTGAAAGCGATTCCCAACCACACGCCGACCACGGCCAAGGCAATGATTCCGAAAGGTGCCGCAATGATCGTCCACTGCGCGAACGTGACCTCAGTGCCAAGCTGTGCCAGCAAATCCATGATAATGATATTTCCCGGCGTACCAGCAGGCGTGATGAACCCGCCAATTCCCGCCGCCACCGGGGCGGAAAGTCCCAAAGCCTTTCCCAACTTGTTCAGATCCGTCCCCTTTGCCTTCGAATCCGCGCCAAGCATGTCCAGCAATCCCTTGGAAAACGTATAGAACATGATTGCCGTTGCCGTGGACGACATGAAGGAAGACACCAGTCCGGTGGCAAGGGTCATCAAAAGGATAATCGTACTCGTCTTTCCCTTTGACAATTTCAGCATCAGGTTCGTGATACGCAACGGAATCGTGGAATTCTTCATTGCCGTGGTAATTCCAAACGAACCGAAAATAAAGAATACCGAAGACACGCTGAAATTGGCAATGGCGGTCTTAAAATCCATGACGCCCACAATCGGCATCAGGATGATGGCCAGACTTCCCACCAACGACATTGGCAGCACGTCAAGCATCCACATTACGATTGCCGCCAGAAAAATCCCGATTGCCCCATACGCCTCGTGCGTCAGAGCGTTCTCGTCGCCCGGTATCAGGGCAAACACCACGACGAGGACAACTGCCAGAACCGCCCCTATTATTTTTTTCTTGTCTATATTTTTCATAATGCCTCCCCTCCTTATTCATCCACCACCACGAATTTGTAACCATACATCCACGTGGAGTTGCTTTCTCTGTGAAGCTTCTTCGTCACCATTTCCACTCTCGCCCCCGGCACGATTTTTTCTATCGGGGTCTCGGTCACCTCCGCCAGCACGCAAACCCCGTCATCCAATTGAATCACGGTCGAGACGCGGGGAATTCTCTCGCCATAACCAATGTGTACGCCCGTTGCCTGCCAGCAAATGTTCGCCTCCACTATCATCCCCGTAAACGGATGGCGATACGGTTCCAAATCCCGGCTGTTACATTCCGCACACGCCGTCCTGCGCGGGAAATGAATCGCGCCGCAACTTTTACAGCGGGTTCCTTCTAATAAATAACGTCCCTTCCTCTCCCGCCAGCTTCTTGTCGCGCTGGCCGTTGTGTGACGGTAAATCTGTTCCTGAAATTGACTCATGCCATACACCTTCCTCTCTATTATTATGAACTCTTATCGTTCGAACTCGTCGTTTGTCGTGACCGTGCAGGTCATGTGCGCGAACGCGCTTCCCGTGCATGCCGCCACCGCACACCTCGCGTCCTTTACCTGACGCTCTCCTGCTTCCCCTCGAAGCTGAATCACGTTTTCCACCACCTGGTTCAAGCCGTCCGCGCCCGACGCGTGCCCATAAGAAATCAAGCCGCCGCTCGTGTTTATCGGACACTTCCCGTCAATCGCGGCGTCGCCATTTAGGAAATGTCGGCCACCCTCTCCAAACTCCGTGATTCCAAGCGCGTCAATCTGCCAAAATGCCGCCCCCGTCAAATCATACACTTGGGCAAGGTCAATGTCCTTCGCCTCGATTTCCGCCATTTCATAAGCTTTCCTCGCCGCCGCAATCAAAGCCACCGACTGCCCGTAAGTCTCCTCCTTTACTAGCCCCTCCGGAAAGGCCGGACCCATGGGCGGCTCTCCGATTCTATGCGCGATATAATGCGAGGTCACTCCCAGACTGATTCCGTCAATATAAACCGGCTTATGAGGGTAGTTTTTTGCCTCGTCCGCCGCCACCAAAACGACCGCCGCACAGCCCTCGCCCATGATGGAAAAACAACTGCCACTGTGATTTAATGAGTCCCGATCCGGCATCGGCGTGCCATAAAGCGTCGCTTTCGGATTGCGCCGTCCATACCAGTGGCATTGATACGCCTGCGCGCCGTACGCCTCCCAGCCTTCATACCCATAATGCGACATGTAATAGTTACTCATCAATTCAAATCCGTCCCTATGCCGGAAGCCAAACACGTAATCGTATTCCGTGTCAAAGGAAATGTTGATGTTTTCCGTGTAACCGATATTGTCCCCCTCTTTGTCAAATCCCATGACCAACACTTTTTTATATTTCCCGGAGGCAATCATGTCCCATCCCGTATTCAAGGCGACAGAGCCGCCGGAACAATTCATTGAGTGAGGAAACACCGGTGCAGGCGCGATACCAAGCAAGTCGGCCACGCTGCCGCCAATCCCTCCCTGCTCGTTGACTCCCTCGCCGTGATAAGCAATGACCGCGCCGTCAATGTCCCTCGGTACCATCCCCGCGTCCTCGATTGCCTCATATGCCGCGTCACATACAATGTCCTTCCAGGTCTTCGTCGGGTAAATCCTTCCAGGCGCCGCCGTGGATCCAATTCCCACGATAGCCACTTTATGTTCGTATTTTGCCATCTCTTTTCCCTCCTTACAGATATGCATTTAACGGATAATCATGACGGAGGTACTTGAACTCCATCTTCATCGCTTGTTTGTAATCCACCATCCGCTTGCGTAAAATATGTTCATCAACCGTTTTCACTTTTGCGCGCGCGTTTTCAATCTCCTCCGTCACGGTCAGCACGAACACGTCCGCGCCCGCTCCGTACCCGTACCCCGCGAGAAAGATTTTATCGTTCGCGCATGCCTGGTCGAACACCTTGGACAATCCAATGAGCGGGGACGCCGAACCCGTGTCCCCCACGTAATCCGCAATAATTGAAGGCGCGTACTGACTCTTAGTAAAGCCAAGAAGCTTTGCCTGGTGACGGACAAATCCCGGTGTCGTCTGTTGGAACACGGCATATTTAAAATCAGATGGTTGATACCCCGTCTTTTTAAATAATGCTTCCGCCGCACCCAGCATATGCGCATCAATCCCCACCTCGTTTTTGGCAGTCCCAAGCAGCATGCCCGTCCTCAAATAACGCTCGCCCTCCACGCGGAACCCATCGGACAAGTCGCTCGAATACGATTCCATCGCGTCCACCGTGGCCAGTACCTTGTCCGTGCCAAGCACCAACGCTCCGGCTCCCGCGCCGGCATAAGGCTCCACCAAATCGCCCGGCGCCGTGTGACGGTTAATCGTGTCCGCCCCGATTGCCAGTGCCCGGCTGGCCAGTCCGGCCTTCACCATTGCATATGCGTTCAACAAGGCGGCCATGCCAGACTTCATGGAAAACTGCAGGTCGCAACATTTCGTTCGATAAGGAAGTCCCAACGCCTCGAGCACCATCGTACTTGACGGTCTTGAATCATATGGGTTCGTACACGTCCCATAATATAACGCGTCCACGCCTCCCGCGTCAGGAACCCTGCGAAACGCCTCCCGCGCCGCCGCGATTGCCAGCGTGTTCGCGTCCTCGTCCGTGTCAAGGACTCCGCGTTCCAATACGCCTTGGGATTTTTTTATCGTATCGATAGGACTATTCATCCACAGTTCGACAATCTCCTCCACGGCCAGCCGGTGATACGGCAATTCCACGCCATAGCTTACAATTCCTACTTGCTTCTCATTCATCACCCATGTCTCCTTCTTTTTTATTCCCGCAGGCAACGAGCCAAAGTCATGCTTTCACGCCTTTGTCCACCTTCAGCGGGTCATTTTCCTTGCAAAAGCACTTTTGTTCGGTATGCAAAACGTTTTATGTATATCGTTTTATATATAGTACAATTTCACATCCCAAAAGTCAATATCCAAGATTTTTTTCAGCCATTTGCCCCATTTTCCCTATTGTATTTTGTGCAAATCGTGTTATACTGTTTTCTATATAAAACGAAAATTACATCAGAACATGGTATTCAAAAACATCACACGAAAGGCTGGGACTAAAAATGAATTCAGACATAAAACTCGTTCCTGCGGCAGACAAGACATTGAAAATAATCGAACATATGGCAAAACATATAAAAGAGGGCTGCGGCGTGACGGAAATTGCCAACGCCTTACATTATAACAAGGGAACCGTACACCCCATCCTGCAAACCTTGATTTCCAACGGCTGGGTGGAACGAGACCTTCCCGGGAAATATTATCTGACAAGCAAATTGTCCTACCTCGGCTCCCAAATCGAACTGGAAAACAAGTTGACCAGCGATTTTTTGCTGGTCGCAAACGAGATGGAACACGAATGTGGGGAATTAATCAACCTGCACTTATTAAAGAGCATGACGCACGTCGTCCTCGCGTCAAAAGTCGTGTCCTCCGTACACACCATACGTGTCGACTTCCCACTCGGGGCGACCATCCCCGTCATCGCGTCCAGTGCCGGGAAATGCCTGATATGCGAATTTGAAGACCTTTCCCTGCGCCGCATCTTTCAAGAATGCCACGCCCGTTACACGGACACGACCATCATGGAAGAAGATGCTTTTATAAAGGAAATCCATCAAGTCAAAGAACAAGGCTACGCCCTCAACAAAGGCGAATACGAGGACGGGGTGTGCAGTATCGCCGTCCCCGTCAGAAATGGCAACGGAAACATTACCGCCTCCATGAACATCGTCGTCCCCGAAACCAGATTCTCAAACGGACGGCAAAAAGAACTGCTGGCCTTGTTGCTGGAAAAGGCCGCATACCTTTCGTCACTAAGGGGATACCGGGCGAAAGAAGAATAAAGAGTCCGGCAAGCCGGACTCTCGCGCCGGAGCGCGGCTGCGTCAGCAGCCACTTTCCTTATGCGCGAAGTGCGCATCCCCTGGAGGGTTTTGCTTTATAGGGAACGAAGTTTCCTATAAAGTAAGAAAAAGAGGCTGACAAAAATGCCGCCCCTTTTTCTATTCTCATAACGTCTCTTCATTTTCCTTGCGTCATCCATGACTCCACGAGTTGTTTCACTTCTGCCACACTAAGGTTGGCGCATTCCGCGATTTCCTCAATCGTCAACTTGCCCATCTTTACCAAGCCCTCTATCACTTCTCTCTTTCCTTCATTTCTTCCCTCATTTCTTCCACTGTTCAAAATTCTCCTCGCTTCCGTTTCAATCAATGCCCCGCCCATATACATTGCTCATCCTTATTTCTCCCTTCCATGATACCATTACCCTTCCACAAATTCAAGCTTACCGATAATTTTTCGCAATTTCACCATCTTCTTGGCGAAACTCACTCCCCTTTCTCCTCCACCGCCTGAAACACCAGCAATTCCTCCACGCTACATCCCAGCAACCTGCCAATTGCCACCATGTTGTCCAGCGAGGGCAGAGTCCTCCCCTTATACCAATCGTATATGGTCTGCGTGGAACCGATGCGCAAAATCTGCTGAACCTCCTTCGGTGAAAGGTTCCTCTCCCGTAACATGTCCCGTAAATGTTCCCCCGTCCGCCTCAAATCGATTACCGGAAATTGAAAATTATGCATGGTATGACCCCCTTTGTTATAAGCACTCGTTTTTTATCTGTCATCTACATTTTAATCCTTTCCGCACCCCTTGTCATTGAATTCAAAATTCAAAAGGTCGATTTTTGTCTGTTTTTCCCCCGTTTTTCCGTGCCTTTTTCCCGAAAATCTGCCCCGTTTGGCTCATTTTTCACCGTTTGCACGTATTTTTAGTATCATTTAAGTATCAAGAAGCCAAGTAACTACAAGTCATGTAACGCTTATCAGATCGGGTATGGGGACAATCCCGTTCTTCTAAAATAATCCTTGGCGTAATCCTGCGTTACCCGGAATACTTCTCTTCCGTCAATATTAATAACCAAGTCGCCTTGATTGCTCCTATTTCCTCCAGACAATCCCAACTCTGAAAGCACCTCAAGAACCGCTTCTTTATTCGCCTGCTTCATGGTTGACAGCGGGGAAACAATTTCCGTCTCTCTCTTATTATCCCCAAGCACTGCCATGAACTCGCGGTTCGGCGGCACCACGGCACCGGCCGCCAACTTCGGAATCGGCGCAGGAGTCCAGCTGGCCAGTTCTGGATAAATGCTGTACGTGCTCATTCTGCTCATGTTCCTCGGAAGGATACCCGACATGGCACCGCCGGCGACACCAGACACCGCACTTGCTTTTCCACTAAACTGATTGAATATGCTGAACAAGTCACTTATCCATCCGACAATCGTTTGCACTGCGGACACTATAGTTCCGACAATTCCATTCCAAATGTTTGACACCGTATTTGCCATTCCACTCCATGCGCCATTCCACAAAAATTGAATTGCACCAACAACGGATGCGATGATGGTCGATATCTGGTTTATTACACCAAATACGATATCTTTTATTCCGTTCCATACGTCCTTGACAGAACCCAAAAGACCTTTAATTCCGTTCAACAATCCGGACATAAGGTACTGACCTTGCTCTTCCATTGCCGTTGATGGGCTATGGATGCCAAAGAAATCCTTGAAAGCTTGTAAAACACGCTCCCATACCGTGCCCCAATCGGTTTCTGCAATCGCTTGCACAAGTCCCTCGAACAATCCATATATAAGCTGACTAGCCGCGATTATAATTTTACCTATCAATTCTACCCAATTAACATTTACAAGAAAATCTATAATGTCTTTCCAAACTTCTGTCCAATCTATCACCGTTATCGCCTCAATGAGAGAATCCAAGATGCCAGATATAAGCTTTGTGGCACCTTCCGCAACGGTTTTCCCATCAAACTCCACAAAAAACATGTTTATCCCATTGGAAATATTGTCGCCCAAGGCTTTCCAGTCGAATGTATCAGCGAAAGCAATCGCCGTCTGAAACGCACCAGTAATCGCTCGACCAATCGTTGCACCAATCGTACCAAGGTTTATTGAACTAATGGCACCATTCAACCCGTCACCTATTGCAACGCCTATTTCATCGTACTTTAAATTCGTCACGAATCCATAAAGCGTGTTCCAAAGTATCATGAAACGGTTTCCGAAAAAATTCCCCAGGTTATTCCAGTTTATCTCCCTTACGATTCCCGTAACTGCTTCCGCAAACTTTGACCCGAGATTTTTCCAGTCAATTCCCTCTATCAAGGAATTCAGGGTGTACGCAATCGAGTTTATTCCAGCCCCTATAGTTCTTCCCATCAAATTCCAGTCGATATTATCAACAAGACTATTAATCGTTCTGGTAAAAGCTTCTACGACATGCATAATTCTTGGGCCGACATTATCCCAATTAATAACATCGTAAATTTTTTGAAGTGCCTTGTTTAATCCTTCCGCAACATAATCTCCGAGTCCTTCCCAGTCCTCCGCCTTAATCATGTCTCTTATCTTATTTGCAATGTCCAACATTCCATTCCCAATCGGAACAGTTTCAAACATGTCAGCGGGAGAAATGCCACCGCCGCCTCCACCACCCCCGCCGCCGGCGGAATCCGAAGACAAATTGTTCAGCTTATCCAGGGATGACAGTTGCTTATTCGCATCCTTGGCGGCAGACGCGGTATCACCCAAGCTTTCGGCATAATTCTCCTGCACCGCCGTCGCCTTGGTGAACGTCTTTTGTCCAGTCAGCGCGGCGATGAGCATCCCGACATATGTCGCCGCCTTGGAGAGCATGTTGATAAACGACGTGAGCATCGGAGCCACCGCGGTAAGTATCGGGGCGAACGCTGTGGCCAGGCTGTTCTTAAGCTGCGTCAACGCGGATTTCATCGAGGACAGCGCGGCGTTGACCGGGGTTGAATACCTTGCGAGGTTTCCGATTCCCTCCCGTATTCCGGACATCATGGCGTTAAATGCCTTGCTAATCTGGTTGAATATCAGGAGCGAAAGGGCGAGGCCTTTGAACCGATCCCCCAGCGTGGAAAGTAGACCGCCAGACTTTTTAGTGAATCCACCTATTTTTGTAAATATATTCTTTACCGCGCTCCCGAGTGTCTTGATGGAACCTTTCACGATAGTCTTTACTGTTTCCTTGGCTGACTTGTTTATCTTCTCAAACGATTTTCTGGCTGTTTCTCCCAGTTCCTTGTAACTTTTCTTAGACTTGTCTAGCAGTTTCTTGTATCGCTCGCCATTACTCGCAACGGATTCTTCTTCATGCTGCAGTTGCCGTTCCATCGCCTTGTATTGTTCCGTATCCTCTCCAAGCTGAAAATCCTTTCCCGCATCCACCAAAGCCCGCATTTTTTCTTTGATAGAGTCAACCTTATCGCTTGCGTTCGCGATTTCTTCATTCAACGAATCCCATGCGCCACCGGATGTAATGCCCATCTTCTCCCACTCATTTTGCTTGGCAACCAAATCCGAAAGTTCCTTTTCAGACGCAGAAAGTTCGTCCTGCAGGCTTTTCCATTCCTTTGTTGGAATTTTCTGCCCTTTCAGCGTGTCCATCTTTGAGCGCAACTCATCCATAGTCTTGGCCGACTTCTTAATCTTCCATTCCAGACTGGCCAATGACTCCTCCGCGTCCTTGGTTGTAATTTTCGTAACTATTCTGATTGCGCCATCATACTGCGCCATACTCTCACCACCTTCAAAATAAAAAGGTGCCATAGACGCGCATTACACGCATCCATAGCGCCTCTTAGCTCTTCCGCCGCCCTAGTTAGCGGCGTGCCGATAATTTAGTTAATCCCTTGCCACAATGGTTCGTTCAATTTCCCTTCCTTAAATTTCTTCTTTCACGACGGACAACAAAGTCTTTCTCATTTTCTTCTCGTCAACCTCCGCAAGCACATTCAAGGAGAATAGTATTTCTAAAACAAGCTTTACAGCCACATCAGCGGATACCACCATTGAATTGCGGAGCATTTTTACATAAATTTCGTCTTTGCTGTCAGATTCCTCCAAGCCGCTCAAAAGTGCCTCGTTAACCGCCGCCCTACTTTGCTCAAACTGCTTGTTTACAACACGATCCAATTCTGATTGCAACATACTGTTCATAAACCCTCTCCGTCCTTTCCTTGTCTAACAGATTCCGGCCGCATTTCCTTTTCCATGTTTTTTAGTGCAACATCCAGATAATGAAAGAACAGTCGTCTGGCTCCATAAAAATCAGTTCTGCCTAGCGGGCACCGCCCCAGTCGTTCATGATATTCCACATGCTCATAAGAAAGGTGTTTACTCACTGACAACAATATATGCCCCGCCGCCATTTCATTCGCTTTGATAGCCGCAGTCAATACGATTCCTTCATATTCGTCTGACATTACCACCTTTAGCAATTCCTGATATCGTTCTTCATCAATACCATAATCCGTCCATGATGCACGAATGTTTCTTCTCGCCACATTTTCCCAGTACCTTTCCTGGCATTCGCGCACCTTGTCTGGGTTCTGATTACTCCATTTTCTTCTCTGGCTGTTAATTTTTTCTCGATTCCTTCTTCGATACTCCCTTTGATAAGATCTTCTCGCCTCAACAGCCTCTGCTGACATTGTTGCCATTTTCCTATCCCTCCGTTTTTATGAAACTATTTTTGCATCACCATACATCGCACCCTGGCCTCTGGTATGCCGCCGGAAAGTCTTCATTGACCGAATCAAAGTTTTCATCGGAAAACGGTTGCATCTTTCCGATTGATTCCAGTGCAATTTCTTCTTTTTAATTTTCATAATCCAAAATATATTTTCCCTTATGCTTTACGCACTGGAGTAAAGTTGAAGTTAAAGTCCGCTGGATCCCCCGGGCTGAAGCTGGTACTTCTTCCTCCTGCATTCTCTATTTTTCCGCTCACTGTTTCAACCGGGAAATCCGCGTCAAGATTACTAAAATCCTCGCCCTCAAATGGGCACATATCTTCAAGCGACGATTGTGCAAGATAATTATAATAGTCCCTTACCGTCTTTAGCCTTCCGCCGCCCGACAATGACGGGCACGCACCAAGTCTTGCGGCATTATAGATGGTCCTTGTAAACTTGCTGAATACTTCCGACCTGCTTTCCGGGGACTGTCCGAAATGCACAACTATAGGCTTTTCCTCCTTCGGCTTGTTCTCACCATATCTTTCTTTCAGAATTTTGCTCATAATGGCATTATCTGCGTGCTTGTCTGCCAATTGCTGCCAATCAGCCGAACTAAGGCTCATCCCACTATTTAGCAACTTCATGGTTCCATCATCAATCTTGTTACCATCCAACTCGCCCAATCTCTGCATCTCTGCATCGTATTCATCAACCACCGCCAGTATCCGGGACAAACCACTTTCTATCCTTAAATCCCTCTCTGCTTCCAGTTCTTCCAACCGCTGTTTATAGCCCCGCTCTCCATACAGATCGGCCTCATAAGCATTTTTCGTAAGTACACAGTCACGCTCAAAATCCGCATTTGCCTGGTTAATCGTGTTTCTTGCGTTCTCTGCCCTCTTGACCACCTCTTTGTAATACTCAATATTCGATTTCTTCATAGTAAAATCCTCCTTATTCATAATCCGCAATATCCCTGTTCGGGACTGGATGTATAACAATATCTGCCATAGTATCCATGTTTTCCAGTATTTTCGGTATGTCCATCCCTGCATCTGTACTTTTCAGGAATTTATCAATCGTGATTCCCATTACCGTTGCCACTTGTGCCGCACTTGCTTCTTCCAGTTTCTCCGGTAGAATATCAAGGCAGTTATCTATAACATTCTGCGCTTTCCGTTTCCGGGAATCCATAAAAGAAAGCATATTGGCTGTATTCTCTGCCTTTTTTTGTGCGACTTTTTGCGACACTTCCGGCTCATTCCTGCATATCCTGCGCACTGTGTTATCTGCTACCCCAAAACGCTTTGCTGTAGCTTTATAGCTTCCTGATTCTGCATAGTCAGCTATTATCATTTTTCTTTTTTCGTCCGTCAGTCTTTCAGCCATCACAAAGCCCCCTTTATGTAACTGGACGGCAGGAAACCCTTGTAACTATATCCACATTGAAATTTCCAAAAGTATGCGCTATTGCTTCCACCAGTTCCGATTTTTTGTAATTAAACTTGCATTCCGGCAACTCCATATATTCCTTGCTGTCCCTGGCAAATAAGATAATGCCGCAATCTCCCGGATATTTCTTTAGCCCTCTGCGCAGTCTGTCCCGGCTATGCTCAAATTCTTCTTTTTTTTCAAGCCATATATGCAGTTCCAATTTGTATACTGCTTCCGTTTCCACATTGCACCTCCATGTTATTCCCTTTCATCTCTTTTAATCATACCGTAAAATGCGAATTAATTTGTACCATTCTTAACACGTTTTTATCTGTATTTTAGAAGCAAGGGCGGGTAGCGATATGTTCCAAACCGCCACCCGCGAGGCTTATGGCTCCGATCCACGCCCTGAATACCAGAACGCAAGCGGATATTTATCGCAGTACCCCGGCCATGCATAAAACGATTACGAATGCCAGGCCGAACCCCAGAACTTCCGCAACCATCCCGGCCACGAAGTAGCAAAGGAATCTAAGTCGCTCAAATGACATAGGTTCATGATACGGCCGGCTTCTCAGAATCACTTCGTTAATCTCTGTATTCATATCGCACCGCCTTTCTCCTCGCCCTCTCCATGCGCTTTCCGTTCATAACTCCGTAGGAATATGCCTGCGACATTAAAAAGAGTTGTGACATTTCCTTTTCTTCCAAAGTCTCCAGCACGCTTTCGACCACATAATCAATGCCTGCAAAACTTTGGTGGCTAATTATATCCAAATCTCTCATAATTCTTCTGTAATTTCTGAATTTGTCCAAAATATTAACCATTTCATGTGATTCTTTCCTGATAACGCCCCTATATTCGTCCAAATCTTCTTCTCTTGAGGACAGATAAGTTTTTGCCATTTCCAAGTTATGCTCATAATTCGCATTATCCTTATTTAACACAAAGTATCCTGCTGCTGGGTCTGTAAATGCCATAAGCGACCCAATGTTTGCTCCTTTTTCCCACTTAGAAAGAAAATAGGATGCTTGCTCAAGTGTCAAGTCACCGATTCCGCAGCTTGCTAGTTTCAAATTTTCGTCAATAATTTCGTACATAATAAAAATCTCCTTTCAGTGTTTGACAACCACACCAGCGAGCGTCAACTGCTCGTATCTGTATTGGACGTCATCTAATTTAATCAAATTTTCATGTGTAATCATAATTTACCTCTTCCTTTTTACAGGAAACCGTGGTACTATCTACTTGTTTGGTGCGGTTTCCGGCCATGCTTGCCCCATCTTCCGCATTGCCGAGGGCGTTTAATTTGTGTACACGTCCCCGGCGACGCGGAACACGTATTCGTTTGCTCTTCCAGTCAGCGCGACGCAGCCGTCAATGTTCTTGTCCAAGCTGTCGAGCGACAATGACGCGTCGCACAAGGAACTGCTTATACTGTCAAGTTTGTCGTTAATCCCCTCAAGGGCGGCAACCTGGCGTTTCGTCATCTTGTACCCCTCTCCCTCGCGCAATCCAACGAAATCGTCCGCTTCGTCCGCGAAGCAAAGCCCGTCATTGCACAATTCAAGAGGTCTAACGTCCCCATTCGCGCACAGTCCCAAGTACCGAATTGGCCGCTCGATATCCCCCTTCTCGTCACCCTCGTACCTCGCGTACAACGGATACGTGGGCGGGATGACCTGCACGACGCGGTCGCGCCCCTCGATGGCTCGTTCAATGTCATGCCTTTCATCAAGCACCTCCATTGTATGACCGTTGCACAAGCACACATGCAAAGTGCTTTTATTGCCAATCCTCCATAACTTTTCAACTTTGTCTGTATTGATGGTGACCTCACCATTTTCAAATTTAGAATATACTGTTACGAACCTACTCATCGTTTTACTCCTTCCTTGTTTATTTCGGGATTTCGGGAATTTTGACCCCGTTTTTAATTAACTCTCACGAGAAAGTAAAATTTTTTTTCACTGAAAAACACCCCTCGTTTTTCCCGATTTCCCGAAATCATGTAAGGTGAAACGGAATTTGCAAATTTTTCTGTAAATCATATTCAAAAATACAAGCCTGCTTACAATATTCCGCAATTTTTACGTGTTTTTCCATTTTCATTTTAAAAGTTTTCTTGCTACACTGTTTATACCCGTTTTCTTTCGCCCATTCCTTGTATTCATCGTATACCGCTTTGAGTTTGGTTCTGGCTCCCTCTACTTGGATTAGGTTTTCAGATATAAACTGCTTCGCAACATCATTTTCGTCTCGGTACTCGTCAAACAACAATTTGGACTTTTCCGGCATTTTCAGGGTTCCCGAACGTTCCAACATCTTGTATCCCTCATAACACCAGTTGAATATACCGCTTAGGCTTTCAGGGGCAACGAATCGCCTTTTCAACGTGTCGTCCCGCCTATTCCCCTCAAAGTGTACGTTAAAATTCAAAAGAACGATACGTTCGCTTTCGAATACCGTGTCATCATATATCTTGGGCAAATGGTTCGTGTTAATCACGATTTTAAAGCATGGTATGTAGGTGAAAAAATGCTGCTTCAAAAACCGCGCCCTTATCGGATCTCCACCAGTGAGAGTCTTTATCAAGTCAGAATTTAATACCAAGTTTTCACCAGGTTCGGACACGCACACGTAGCGCACCCCCGCCAAACTGGCTATCGCTTCATTTGGTGCTTCTCCATTTCCGTAAAAGCTTTTTGCCGAAAGAGATTCCGGGTTCAATGCCTGCGCATAATCACCATGCATCTTCATCATGGTACTGTTAAACGTACCCTTTCCGTTCCTGGTGCTTTTACCATACAACGTGAAAAAACACTCAAACTTCGTATTCCCAGACAAGCAATATCCCGCTATCATTTGCAACAAATTCTTGCTCGGCTCGTCCCCTTGCATGATTTCGTCAATATACCGCTCCCACCGTTCACATCTTGCGCCCGCGTCATATATGACATTAGATATTTGCGTGAGCATGTCGCCCGCATCATGCTTTTGGAGTTCCCCGGTCTTTAGATTAAACGTGCCATTTTGGCAATTGTAAAGCTCCGGCTTATTGTCAAACTCCGAATAATCCACGAGGTAGACCGTTTGTGCATCCTTTACCAGCTTCTCCCTGGCATTGAAATTATTGAACTTGTTATAATATTTCACGAAAATCTCCCTGGTTTTATCATTCGTGATTCTATTCGCCTTGTCCACGGTTTCAATCGCAAATTTTTTCGCCAGCCTTCTCGCGAATATGCTCCCGACATCCTTGACCCAAATTTTTCCGTTATAATGAAAGTATGTACCCATTTCCCGCACGAACCTTAATTCATTCCGGAACATGTCGGCATACATCTTTGAACTTCCGATATCCGTCAATGGATAACTGGAAAAATCGCCTAGTATAGGCCTTGCATCCATGTTCTGTCCCTCTTCGTTATTTCTTTCTGTTCCCGTGGCTCTCCACCTCCTTTCTGCCCCTTTGCAAATTCTTGCGTGGAATTCTTGCGGTACCACGCCGCCGCTTCTTTCATCATCCTTCCGTGTTCCTCCTCCCATTCGGAGACAATCCCCTTGTAATATTCTTCTGCCTTACTGCATCCCAAGCCCTTTAACTTGGCCAGTGCTTCGTTTACGAAGTCCGGTGCTGAAATGCCGTATCCATAAATTTTCAAGAAAGTAGACTTGTACAATTTCATTCCAGATACAAGGGAATCGAAAAACTTCCCCTTGTCGCGCATTTTCCGCGACTCGCGGCATGCCCCTTTGAATAGACCGGCTAATTCTCCGCTATGCTCCGCTTTTTCCATCGCTTCAAAGCACTCCTTGGCCACCTGATCCGGGACTGGCCCGAACCATGAGCACGCCGGAAGGCTTGTCCCGTCTCTCTCGACGAGTCCGGTTCTGTCATAGAATTTGAGAAACCATAGATCCACTTCAATCCACGCCCTCCCCCTGGTACCACTTTTCCCGGAAGTAAGCACGGCTCGTTTTTCCGCTTATCACCAGGTAGCCTTTCGCCTGCAGTTCGGTGTTCAAGCTCCTGATAATCGCGTAGGCCTTGGTCATCGATATTCCCAACTCCTCGGCAACGTCCTTCGCCGTCATGTAGCTCTTCGCCATTCACTCATCCCCTTCCAGCCTTTCATTCAATTCTTCTAGGCTAATCTGTAAAAACCGTGCCAGATCTTTCTTGTTTATTTCATATTGCCATTGCTTCAGCTTGCTCTCCTTCGGACTGATTGCACGTCCAAACGTCCAGACTCCAACTCGCAATTTGTGCCGGACTTCCTGCGCTCCGCACCCTATTACCTTGGCCGCCGCTCTCGCGGTAAGAATGTCATACATCCTTTCCTAAACCTCCTATTCAATCCTACTTCTGCGTCAACATCCACATTTCACAGATATCGACATCGCACATCATTTTGGCCGCATCCGCTATCACGGGATTGGGCTCGGCCACCTTGCTTGAATGGAACTGGTATCGCTCCACCACCCTCAACAACCGTTCGTTCTCCCATGAACCCATCCTTACCATTGCCCTCCTCCTCATACATCTATATGCTTTACAAACTCCTGCGACACCATGAGGGGCGTTTCATCTTCCGTACAGATTGGATTATAAACGATGTCAATTCCAATCGTGACATTATCAATTGTCCGCTCCAATCCCAACATCATGCCGCTGTCTTCTGCATTGATTCCGGTAAGAACCTCCGCTACCGTGAATCCCTCTAACATCTTCTCATTTACCGCCATGTGATCCATAAATACTTTCTTTGCCATTTTCTTTTTTCTCCTTTTCTGATTTCATCTGATTTCATCTGATTTCATCTGATTTCATTTGATAGCAATTGTTACTCCATGATTTCTGTTACATCCACGCCCAGAGCATCCGCCAGTCTCCCGGCAGAAATAGTAGACACTTCTCTCTGGTTCAGGATTACATTCATCCTCGCCCGGCTTACACCATAAGCTTCTGCTAAAGCCTTGATGTTCATTTTCTTTCGCGCCAGTTCGATGTCGATTTTCTCTTTGTTGATTTTCATTTGTTCACCTCCTTGTAACACCGATTTGGTGTTTTGATATTGACATATTAACACCGTATTGCTATAATGTCAATATGATATTGAAAATTTCACACCAATTTGCTATTATCATTTGCAAAGGAGGATTGCCAATGTCTCATTTTGCAAACGGATTAAAACAATTAAGACTAGAACGCGACTTAACACAAGCAGCACTTGCAAAAGAACTAAAGGTAACACAAAATGCTATTTTTAATTGGGAAAATGAAAAGCGTGAGCCAAACTTAGATATGATTGAGAAAATAGCTAACTATTTTGATACATCATTGTTATATCTTTTGGAAGGAAGAGAAGAGTATAAGAAAAAACATGACATTAAAACTGCCGAATCAACAGAAATGGAAAACGCCATCAAAACTGCTCCAAGAATTTATGTTCATGAAAATGGGAAAAAAACGATAGACCATCCTATCACAAACGAACTTGTTATATTTACAAGTCCCAGTATATCTCGTGCTGAAGCAGATGCCCAAGAAAAAATCCATGAATTATTTGATTTGATTTTTGAGGATGCAGTCGACAAAAAGCGTGAAAGTACCACCATGCAAGTTCACGAAATATTAACTTCGTACAACCAATTAAATGATGTTGGAAGAGAAGAAGCCATAAAAAGGATAAATGAACTAACTGAAATACCTAAATACACCAAGCCAGACGACCCACCAGCCTAGACTGTCGAAATTTCGACTGTGGTGCTGGTAATTATCGGCAGCGGAACCGTTCACCATCCAGGGAGAACGCCGCCCAAGTCAATCTTGACTCCGGCTCATATAAAAATACGAACCATCGACACAAGTGTCGAATCATGCCAACAAGTGGGTACGGACAAAGGGTGCTAAAATATTTGCAGAGGTTCGACATTGTGTCGGGCGGGAGATTTCCTGGAGGGGTAAGTGCCAAATGGATCCCACTGACAACTATATAGTGGATACCTGCATCAGGATAACTGTTCCATTCATCATTTAGGAAGAGTGAAGCACACTGCCAACCAAAAGGTTGTGACCGCCACCAAATGGTTGCCGTTGGCAGTTCAGCGGAAAATACCGCTCTATCCGTCAGAATCCCTTTGTAAAGGCTCTATCTGCCCCATA
>CAOKHZ010000011.1 GCA_948468385.1 uncultured Faecalicatena sp.
AGATAATGAAGAAGACTTGGAGCACTTTTCTTCCCATGTGGTTTTGAAGGTACACTGGAAATTGAATATTCCTCGATAGCTCAATGGTAGAGCACGCGGCTGTTAACCGCGGGGTTGTTGGTTCGAGCCCAACTCGGGGAGTTAGAATGACCAGTAGACATGATGTCTGCTGGTTTTTGTATACCGATATTATTCAACATTATATTTGTTATAGTGCATCCGTAAACTTGATTAGTTAATAAGTTATTGTCAAAACACATAAAACAATGTTAGAATAATAGGCAATTATAGGAGAAAGACGAAACACAGAGGAGGAGCAAAAATGGCAAGGGTAAGGCTTGGAAAAACGGAAATCGTGGTGGAAAAGAATTCATTCGGTGCGTTGCCAATTCAGAGAATAAGCAAGGAGGGGGCGGTTCACCTATTGCATAAAGCGTATGAACATGGCGTGCAGTTTTATGACACGGCAAGGTTTTATACGGATAGTGAGGAAAAGGTGGGAGCGGCCTTTGCCGGAATGCGCGAGAAGATATATATCGCGACGAAAACGGGGGCGTTGACGGCGGAGGATTTCTGGAAGGACATCAAGATATCGCTTACGAATTTGCAGACCGATTATATTGACATCTATCAGTTCCATAATCCCTCGTTTTGCCCGAAGCCGGGAGATGGCAGTGGATTATACGAGGCGATGCTTGAGGCGAAAGAGAAGGGAATGGTGCGCCATATCGGCATTACGAACCACCGCTTGAGCGTGGCAAAGGAGGCGATAGAGAGCGGCTTGTATGAGACGTTGCAGTTTCCGTTTTCGTATTTGGCGACGGAGAAGGACTTGGAACTGGTGGAAATGTGCAAGGAGGCCGATATGGGCTTTATTGCCATGAAAGGGCTTTCAGGCGGGCTGATTACCAATTCGGCGGCGGCCTATGCCTATTTGGCTCAGTATGATAATGTGCTGCCCATCTGGGGCGTACAAAGGGAGAGCGAGTTGGATGAATTCTTGTCCTATATTGACAACCCGCCGACGATGACAGATGAAATCAAGGCGATTATTGACGCGGATAGGGAACAGTTGTCCGGGGAGTTCTGCCGCGGCTGTGGGTATTGCATGCCATGCCCGGTCGGAATTGAGATTAACAACTGCGCCCGCATGAGCCTGATGATTCGTCGCGCGCCCTCGCAGGGACAACTAACGGAAGAGATGCAGGTCAAGATGCACAAGATTAAGGAATGCTTAAAGTGTGGAAAATGCAAGTCGAAATGTCCGTACGGACTGGATACGCCGACGCTGCTTGAGAAAAACTATGAGGATTATTGTGAAATTCTGGCAGGAAAGATTGTGTGAGCGACAACGTAGGGGCCATCGTGAGTGGTGCGAGGAGGTTTGGCTATGAGAAGGGCTGACAGAGAAATTACGGATTTTGACGAGTTGGTACAGATAATGGAGAAATGTGACGTGTGCCGTTTGGCGTTCAATGATAGGGAGGGATACCCCTACATCCTGCCGCTGAATTTTGGCGTGAAAGTCGAAGGCGGCAAGGTCACGCTGTATTTTCATGGGGCGAACGAAGGAAAGAAGTACGAGCTGCTAAGGGAGGATGATAGAGTTTCATTCGAGATGGATTGCGTCCACGAGCTGGTGTCTGATAGGGATTGTGCGCATTGTACGATGAAGTATGAGAGTGTAATTGGACGTGGGCGGCTTGCCATCGTGCCAGACGCGGAAAAGATGGAAGCGTTGACGGTGATGACGGATCATTATCATACGGAGCATTTTGAATTCAATCCGGCGGCGGTGCCAAGGACGGTGGCGATGAAACTGGTAGTGGAACGGATGAGCGGGAAACGGCGATAGAAGAAATAATAATAAAATAAATTTCTGCAATATATTTGGAGTAATTAAAAAAATGAAGGAAAAATTTTACAAAAATTTCAAAAAATATTGGCGGCATTTCCCAATGCATATCTGTAAAAAAGTGTTGGAAAAATAAAAAAAATATCGTATAATCATATAGGCGGTGAATCGCCATAGGGGAATGTAATAAATGCGAAAGAGGGTATGCGATTATGAAATACATATCATTTGCAATTCCAAGTTACAACTCGGAAAGCTATATGGAAAATGCGATTCAGTCCATTTTACCGGCCGGTGACGACGTGGAAATCTTGGTTGTGAATGACGGTTCGAAGGATCGGACGAGGGAGATTGGGGAACAGTATGCGAGCAAGTACCCCTCCATCGTGAAGGTAATCAACAAGGAAAACGGAGGTCACGGGGACGCGGTCAACTATGGGCTTATGCACGCGACGGGAAAGTATTTCAAAGTGGTTGACAGTGATGACAAGGTGGACGAGGAATCCTTGAAGAAGATTATGGGCATGCTCAAGAAGTTTGAGCGTGACGGCAGGGAAGTGGACATGATTTTATCAAATTATGTCTATGACAAGGTAGGGAAGAAGCACAAGAAGGTCATGAACTACCGCAGCGTCATCAAGCAGAACCGGATTCTTGACTGGGACAAGGCGGATCAGCTTCACCTGGGACAATATATCCTGATGCATTCGGTGATTTACCGCACCGACATGCTGAAAGGTTGCAAGATGGAACTGCCGAAGCATACATTTTACGTGGACAATATTTACGTGTATTACCCTTTGCCACATGTGAAGAAGTTTTGCTATGTGGATACGGACTTTTACCTTTATTATATTGGGCGCGAGGATCAGTCGGTCAATGAAAAGGTGATGATTGGGCGGCTTGACCAGCAGATTTTCGTGACGAAAACGATGATTGACATGTATCACCTCGAGGAGGACGTACAAAGCGAGAAACTGCGCCATTATATGAGGAATTACTTGTCGATGATGATGACGATTTCCACGATATTGTGCATTCGTTCCAAGAATGCGGAAAATCTGGAGAAAATGCGTGAGCTATGGCAGTATTTGAAAGAGCGGGACGCGGTGACTTATAAAAAGATCCGCCATAGCCTGCTAGGAATCCTTTGCCACCTTCCGGGCAGGACGGGACGCGCCATCGGCGCGGGGATTTATTGTATCGTTCGCAAGGTGGTCGGATTCAGTTGATTGTGACCGCGCGAGGGTCAACAACCTCGCTGCTCTGCAGCGGAGTTGTTGATTGCGTGAATATTTTTCCAGCCATGGAACATACTACCTATGTATAGACGGCATTGACATATCGCGATGCCAATGTCCGTATAAGGAGAGTTCTCGGAGAATGCCTTTAAAGTGCATTTTCAAGAAGTACTCATAAGGTGAAAAGGAGTATGTGACCATGGCTGTTGAATTTAAGGAAAGCAGGACGAAAGAAAACTTGATGCGGGCGTTTGCCGGGGAAAGCCAGGCGCGCAACCGTTATACGATTGCGGCGAGGAAGGCGAAAAAGATGGGGATGGATACCATTGCCGACATTTTCACCTATACGGCGGATCAGGAGCGGGCACACGCGGAGCGTTTCTATGAATTGCTCAAGAGTATGTCGGGAGAGACGATTTTTATTGATGGCGGATATCCGGTGGATCAGCAGGAGAGTCTGGCGGAAATGCTGCGCGCGGCGGAGCATAACGAACGGGAAGAATACGAGGACGTGTATCAGAATTTTGGTAACGTCGCCCAGGAAGAGGGATTTTTGGAGGCGGCGGCCACGTTCTTCCAGATTGCCAAGATTGAGCACGTGCACGAGCAGCGTTTTGCCGAGCTGGCGGAAATGTTGGAGAAAGACGAGTATTATGCGAACGGCAACGAACCAAAGAAATGGATTTGTACGAACTGCGGCTATATCCACGAGGGAAAACTGGTGCCGTTAAACTGCCCGGTTTGTCGTTATGACCAGGGACATTTCCTGCCGTATGAATTTGCGGCGTACAAGGGGAAAAATGAGAGACCCGCGAACGAGGATCCAAAAAATCTGTAAGGATTATATGCCAAGTAGGAATCACATGTAAAACGAGTAAAGCCCTAGGTGGCAGGTTTCCATATTTAGGGGAAGCTTGTTACCTGGGGCTTATTATGTTGTGGGATATTTCACTCTGTAGGAAAGAAATAAGTATTCGTGTTCAGCCCGCACCGGCACGGGATTGTAATACCGTTCAATTACTTTCCCCATCTCGTGAAAAGTAACCCAATTCCGATTATAAGGTAAAGGATGGGATTCAAATTTCTTGATTTAGAGAGATAAATGTGCTAGAATGGACGAAGAAAATTCTATAAAGGTCGGGAGGGCTAGATGGATGACGGTACAAGAGTGTTATGAAGCATTGGGAGAGGATTTTAACGACGTATTGTCGAGACTCATGAAACCAGAATTAGTGAAGCGGTTTTTGCTTAAGTTTGAGAAGGGGACGGAGTTTGACGAGTTGGAGAAGGCCTTGGCGGAAAAGCGTTATGAGGACGCGTTTCGTTACGCCCACAACATGAAGGGCGTGGGCCTAAATCTCGGGCTGTCAAAGTTTCAGAAATCCAGTGACGTTCTCTGCGAGTCATTGCGGAATGGAGAGCCGACGGTGGACATCGAACCGCTTATCGAGGATGTTCGGCATAATTATAGGCAGGTCGTAGAGGCAATCGGCAAAGTGGATTAAGAGGTGGAGCAATGCAGAGAAAAGTACTTATAGTGGATGATATGGAAATCAACCGCGAGATATTGACGGAGATATTACAGGACGAGTATTCCATCATTACCGCAGAAAACGGAAGACAAGCGTTGGGGATTCTTTCAGAACGCAGGGAAGAAATCAAGATTGTCCTTTTGGACTTGGTGATGCCGGAGATGGACGGATTTGCCGTGCTTCAGGCGATGCAGGAGCGTTCCATGCTGGGGCTGATTCCCGTCCTGGTCATCACGGGCGAGGACTCCGTGGAAACGGAGAGAAGGTGTTTTGACTATGGCGTTTCCGACTTTATTAAAAAGCCATTTGACTTCGCGCTGGTTCAGAGACGGGTGAGGAACATCGTGGAGTTGTTCCTACATAAAAACGAACTGGAACATCTCGTGGACGTGCAGACCGATAAGTTGAAAGTGCAGTATCGGCAGCTTCAGGAGCAGAAAGAGAAGCTGGAGCAGAACAATGAGAAAATCATCGAAGTCCTTGGTACCGTGGTGGAGTATCGGAATCTGGAAAGTGGCATGCACATTCAGCGAGTCAAGAGTTTTACGAAGATTATGGCGGAGTATATCAAGCGGGAATATCCGGAGTATGGCTTGACGGATCACCAGGTGGACGTCATCGTTTCGGCGAGCGCTCTACATGATATCGGAAAGATTTGTATTCCGGACAGCGTTTTGTTGAAGCCGGGGAAATTGACCGCGGAAGAATTTGAGTGCATGAAATCGCATACCACGAAAGGCGGAGAGATTATTGATGACATCGACGACGCGTGGGACGAGGAGTACATGAAGGCCGGTTACGAGATAGCCAGGCACCATCATGAAAGGTATGGTGGCAGGGGTTACCCGGACGGCCTGGCGGGAGAAGACATTCCGATTTCGGCGCAAATCGTGTCCATCGCCGACGTGTATGACGCGCTCGTGACGGAACGCGTTTATAAGAAGGCGTTTTCCAAGGAAGAGACGTTTCGGATGATCATGGCCGGGGAATGCGGCGAATTTTCTCCGAAGCTTTTGCGGTGCTTCGAGATGGCGAGGCCGGAGTTTGAGGAGATGGCGGATAAGTTGAAGTGATTTTTTTCATTTAGCGGAATCATTGTATTGTCCGGTGGCGAGCATGCGTGTGATTTTAATTGTTATACCGATTGTCTCATTGTCTCATTGTCAGGGATGAGGCTGTGAGATTTTTTCATAACCGTGAAACTGTTGTCAGGGAAGGGGGGGCTGGACATGCAACAAGTCATGCACGGTTGGTAAGGAGGTTGATAATTGTGACGTTGCGTTTAATGGTTAGGCATTTTGGCAGGGTAGAATCGGCGGATATATCGTTAAACAATCTTGTTGTTTTTGTTGGAAATAATAATAGTGGCAAAACGTTGGTCATGCAACTGATTTATGGGATTAGGAAAGAATTGTGTGACTTTCTTATCCCAATTTCAAGGGTAAAGAAATCGGATTTGAATGGTCAGTTTTTGATTCGTTGTGATGAAGAATGGTTTAAGGAAGTTGAATCGAGGGTAAATGAATATTTAGCAGAGAACAAGTTACGAATAATCGAAGATATTTTTGGAATTCCGATTTCGATTGACGAGATAAAAGTGGCGTTGGATGGAATGGAGTCCACATATTTCGTGAGTAGTATTTCCGAGTGTCGGAATAGGGGCATGGGAGAACAAGAAAAAGAAATCAATATAGATACCCGTCAGTATGAGTGTGGGGAGAATATAAGGTCATTTGAAAATAAGCTTGTTGGTTATGGCGATATGGACGATGCGGTAAAGGCGGCATTACAAATCATATGGGGAATTATTTTGTCTGAAAATAACAGTTCGAATTCCGAACAGCTTTTTTTGCCTGCATCGCGTTCGGGATTGCAGTTGATGTATAAACATTATTTTGCGGGAGGGACGGAGGGAAACATGGTAATGCCAATAAAAGATTTTTTACGTTTCCTTCAACTTTATTCGGAAAATGGACAATTGGGTGAGTCGAGGAGAGCTTTGTTGGAATTTGGAGAAGAATATCTTTTGCAAGGAAAAGTATTTCAGAAAGGCGATGAGACTTTTTATATTGACAACCACGGGGGAAAGGCGGTTTCCCTGCATATTGCATCTTCCATGATTCATGAATTGACACCGTTCGTGAAGGCATTGAACGCGACAAAAAGGATTGACTGGCTCTACTGTGACGAGGTAGAGAACAGCCTTCATCCATTGATGCAAGGTGAGATGGCAAGATGGCTGATTCGAATGGTGAATACGGGAATGCATGTGATAGTAAGCTCGCATAGTGATACGATGGCAAGCAGGTTAAACAACTTGTTTATGCTAACTTGGCTGAATAGGAGAAAGGCCGGTTATCAAATGCTGTCTGAATTGGGGTTGAAGGCGGCGGATTTATTGCATCCGAATATGAAAGCTGACGTATATGAATTTCGGAATGAAGGACGGGGAACGACGGTGGTCGAGAAGTTGGAGTTTATAAGCCATCCGCTGATGGGATATGATTTTCAGCTATTTGGTGATAATTTGGATAAGCTATATAACGAGGCAGAGAAAATTACGAGGTAGGGAATGGAGATAAGGGCGAGAAAATTAAAAACGGCAGAGGTACCAGGGAAGACGGAATTGTATGAGGTGGAAAGGTCACGAGATATTGTGGTGGAAGAAAAACATGATGATGGTAGCTTGGAACAAGTGACTTTGGAGTATTGTATGGATGAAGGGGACGCTGGGTATTTTGCTAAAGAATATCGCCCCATGAACGTGCAAAAGGAGGGTGCGAAAAAAATTGACATTACGGCGGTAATGCTGAATCATGTAAAACGGTGCGCGAGATGGCACTTATATGATGTTAAGAAAACATTGGCTGGAGAAGATGTGGCGGTTAAGCTTTACAACCAATGGAATTCGGGATTGGGTTATTTGCAGAAAAATATTCTAGAACGATTGCCAGAGTATTCAATGACACCAGATTTAGGCGTGATTACAAGACACTATGATGAAGAAAAGATGAGGTGGCACCAAGAGGAGTATCAGAGATATTGCGATGGAATGGAAAAGGATTTGGAAAACATGACTTTGGCGCGACGGAAAAAGCGGATGGATATAGGGAAATATAGGGCGAGACTTAAAGCGGTGCGGGCGATTCTGGATAGGAGTTTTCAAGTGGAGGACAGAGATGATACATATGAAATTCATATCAGGGAGTTGTGTCGCGAGAATGATAAACTCTATGTGACGCGTTTTCTGGTTTAAGAAAGGAGCATATAATGCGGAATTTATTGGATGTAAAATTTGATGAATTTATTGAGGATTTTGGTTTGCAGGGAGAGTCTGCGGAGTCAAATTGGAAACGTTTTGTTAATTATCATTACTTTTCGCAATTCCAACCAGGACGTCTTGATACGGACAATGATTTGCTAGACCAAATTTGTGTGGAGTCTCCAGAGTTTTCGCATGTGCATGGGGCTTTTTTCTTGTTGAACGACCAGATTCTTAGCGAAACACAGGACGTGGATGACATTTTGCAGAGAGATCAAAAAGGATTGTTGGAATTGTATTTTTTGACCGTCGGTGACACAGTAATGTTGGGGCGGCAACTGGAAAAACTTGTTTGTGATTTGGACGAGGTGGACAAAGGAGAAAAATGGCTGGAACTGTTGTTCTACGCGATGTCACGTAAAATTATGTCGTTATGGTCGGATAATCCGGTGTTGAGGATTGTGTCTTATAATAATAGTGAAGGGAAGGCTAAGCTAAAATTTAGCACTAAGTTTAAAGAATGTTTTTCCGACATAGATAGTATTAACGTGGATAAAAGGGGATTACTGGATATTGTAAATTCTAATGAGAATAGTTATAAAGCGGAATTGGCATTTAAACAAGAGTTTCTTATATCGGCCAGTGGAAATGAAAGGTTAGGCAACACATATATCGCGTGCCTGACGGCGGAGGAATTGGTAAAATTAATGACAACCTCGGACGATTTGCTTCGGCGGAACATGTTTGATGACAATGTGAGGGATTTTCAAGGGAATTCGACGATCAATCAGGAAATATTGTCAACGTTGAAAAGGTATCCGGAACGTTTCGTCCTATATAATAATGGTATTACGATTGTATGTAAAGATATTGTGCCAAAAAATGGAAAGTATGAATTGGAAAATCCGCAGATTATAAACGGTTGTCAGACATGTAGCATGATTTATCAAGCACATCGAAAGGGAGTGAAGCTTGACAGTGTCCAGATAATTGCCAAAATAGTAGGTTCTAATGAAGAAGTGACGCAGGGAATCGTAAGGGGGGCAAATCGGCAAAATATTGTTTACGAGGAAGCATTCGAGACGATTAAGGCGTTTCATAAAGAACTTGAAAAGTATTTTGAATGCAATCAGATAAAAGAGTATCAAAAGATATATTATGAAAGACGTTCTAGACAGTACGCAAACAACATGCAAATTAAGCCACAACAAAAAATTGGTTTTCGTGGCTTGATTCAGAGCATGGTCGCATTATTTTTAAATCATGTGGAGGATAGTCATAAGCATGAGTTTACCTTATTGAAAGAATATAAGGACAGTCTGTTTATTGACGGACATTCTTGTCAGCCATATTACCTGGCCGCCTTTTTATACTTGAACATAGATAGGCTTTTTAGGGAGGGAAAACTCCCGAAAGATTTGAAGAATTACAAAATGCATGTCATGTTATTGATAAAGGAGATGCAAGGCGGTTCTTCACCTGATTTGTCGTCCGTGGACATAGATAAGTATTGCGAGCGGCTGGTGGCGAGCTTTGAAGGCGGCAAGCTGAATCAGTATGCGCTGGATGCTTGCGAAAAGTTCAAAGATATAACGGCGAAGTGGATTGATTTAAAGGGAAAACAATATAAGCATGGTATTAAGGACAGTGCCGAGTTTCGGGACTTTCTTATGAAAGAAATCTATGGGGCATTGGACGGGCATGATTTGGAAAAGGTCTATGTGGGTTATGTGATGAATGTAAAATTGGATAGGAATAACAATTGGTTTGGTTTTATTGAGCACATGCCTCATAATATCTTTTTCCATGAGTTTGACAATCCTGATATTGACCGGTCATATGGCGGAAAAAAGGTTAGTTACAAAATTATTCGCGATGGGAATCAGGAGAGGGCGATAAATGTACGGATTATGGAATCGTGACGTGCACGGTTTATAGTAGCGGAGTTTGCATTGGCGCATAAGATAAAAGAAATAGATTGTGCGGATGGATTCTTATGAGCCAAAAAGTGGAAAATTTATTGAACCTCGCGTTGGATTCGACGACGCAGGAGCGTGAGAAGTCGTTGAATTTGGACGTGGGGTATGACCCGATTGACAAGGATTGGGAATTGATTGTCAAGTATTCCGGCTCTCTGGCGGCGGTAAGGGAGTTGGCCATCTCGACCAGCGAGCTGGTGAACGAATATGCGGTGGTGACGGTGGCGGAGTCACGGATTCCGCTGTTGTCGCAGTTGCCGGAGGTGGAGTATATCGAAAAACCGAAGAGAATATTTTTTCAGGTGGAAAACGGAAAGAGAGTTTCCTGCATCAGCAACGTGCAGCAAGCTCCTTTTTCTTTGCGAGGAAACGGGGTTTTAGTGGGAATCGTGGACAGCGGGATTGATTATACGCTGGATGAATTTCGGGGGGCGGACGGGACGACGAGGATTTATAGCTTGTGGGATCAGTCGATTGCCGGAAATCCGCCCGAGCGGTATGAACTGGGGACGGAATACACGCGTGAGGAAATTAACCAGGCACTTGCGGCGGGCAATGCGGAAGAAAGGCGTCGCGTCGTGCCAAGCCAGGACGTTTCCGGGCACGGGACGGCGGTGGCGGGAATTGCGGCGGGGAGCGGACGAAGACTTGCGGCGAGCCAGCCGGGGCAAACGGCGGATGGCGGCGTGGTGGGCGTCGCGCCGGAAAGCGAGTTGATTGTCGTGAAGATGGGGAACCCACGGTCGGACGGTTTTCCCCGCACCACGGAATTGATGATGGGCGTGGATTACATTATCCGCAAGGCACAAGGATTGGGGAAGCCGGTGGCGGTCAATTTGAGTTTTGGAAACACCTATGGTTCGCATGACGGCACCTCGCTTTTGGAACGCTATCTGGATGACATTTCCAATTACTGGAAGAGCGTCATTTGCGTAGGAAGCGGGAACGAGGGGACGACGGCGGGGCATACCGCAGGAATCCTAAAGACGGGCGCGGAACAAGAAGTCCAGCTCGGCGTGCAGGAAAACGAGCCGACGGTCAACGTCCAGCTTTGGAAGTCTTACGTGGATGAGTTTGACATTTCCATCGTCAGTCCTTCGGGGGTCAGGGTGGGGCCGATACAAGAGCGGTTGGGAAGCCAGCGGTTCATGCTGGGGCAGACGGAAATCCTTTTGTATTATGGGGAACCCGCGCCGTATAGCGTGAGGCAGGAGATTTATCTGGATTTCTTGCCGAGGCAGTCGTACATTGATGCCGGAATTTGGCGTATCGTGCTGACTCCGAGGCGAATCGTGTCGGGCGAGTATCAGATGTGGCTTCCGGTGCAAAGCGCGCTGAACGTGGGAACGGCATTTTTACAGCCGGTGAGCGCGATGACGTTGACGGTGCCCTCGACGGCGGCAAGGGTCGTCACGGTGGGGGCATATGACGCGCTGACGTTTTCCTACGCGGATTTTTCCGGTCGCGGGGCGTATGGATTTGCGGCGGTTCGGACGGGCGGCCAGGCGGGAGGGACGGCTTCATCCGACGCTGGTACGAGGGCGTTTGGCGTGGGGCAGCAGGACTTGGTGATGACGAAGCCGGATTTGGTCGCGCCGGGGGTGAACATAACGACCACGGCGGCGGGCGGCGGCTACGTGCAGGTAAGCGGCACGTCTTTTGCCACGCCGTTCGTGACGGGCGGCGCGGCACTCTTGATGCAGTGGGGCGTCGTGGAGGATAATGACCCGTATTTGTATGGGGAGAAGGTGAAGGCGTATTTGAGGCGCGGGGCGAGGCCGCTACCGGGATTTACGGAGTATCCGAATCCGCAGGTGGGGTATGGGGCGCTGTGTGTGCGGGAGAGCCTGCCAGTTTAATATGAAGGACGTTAGGGCCAAAACTTGACGCCTTGGTAAATCCATTTAAACAAAATTTTATTTTATTGACATGCGATGAACAAAGTGTGAAATAAGCGGAATAAAATACGCGTTGTTACTATCACGGCCACGGGCCAAAGGTAGTAAAACGCGTCAATGAAGGACTTGTGTAACAGTTCGGCCTTGGCTGAACTATTACAAGTCTGCCCAATTTTTGCGTGAATTATAGTTTCGCCTTGTATTTTTCCGTGAAAGCCACCAATGCCTGGCGTTCTTCTTCCTGACTGACGTTGTCGACAAAGCTCTTGGAATTTTGTTCGATGTCATCAAATGAAAAATACATGGAGCTTCGACCGCGTTCGGCGAAGTATATTTCCCAGGTGTTTTCCCTCTTTCTATATTTCGCGGATTTGACTTCCGAAATCTCGATTTCAAGCGGCTCGGAGAATTGTGTCAGTTCGATGTTTACCGGGACGGCAACGATTTTGTAATCGCTTTCCCGATAGCCTAACACGAGGCTGACGAATTGGTATACCCGCGTGTCGGAAAAAAGACCGTCTTCCTTCCAGGTGGAGCCGGTGGTGGCGTAAAGAATCTGGTAGGAGTTACCGTCAGAAACCGCCTGGTTAAACAGCTGACGCATCTTGACTTTGTTTTTTTGCGCCTCTTCCATGTCGATTTTTGGTTTTCTTGAAAATAATCCCATATGTAATGCCCTCCAGTCTGCATTTGGACGCTGGCTCGTGCTTTGCCCCATGATGATTTTGATTCGTAAGCCATACGTCCATTTGTTTTTTCAGAGATATTTTATCACTTTTCAGTTGGCGGCGCAATAAATTCAATGGATTTACTTTTCATTATGGAAAAGGTGGGGAAAGTGTGATAGTATAATCCAATAAGCAAGACTTTGGCATGAGGAGTGGAACATGGGAAAACATTTAACATGACTGCAGATTGTAAACCCAATTTGTATTACATGGTGGATATCGGGTCGCGTTTGGCCGAGATAAAGAAATACGTGGACAAGGAGCTGGTCGAGTCGGTCGTATGAACGCGTTTCTAGAGAGGAGATGGTTTATGAATCCCAAATTAAAAGAAAAGACAATTGAATCCGTTTCGGCGGTATTGCCGATTACGGGCATCGTGTTGATGATTAGTATTTTGTTGGTGCCGATTGACCTCGGCGTGGTCGTGATGTTCCTAACGGGAGCGATATTGCTCGTGGTGGGCATGGGATTTTTTCAATTGGGCGCGGAAATGTCCATGACCCCGCTGGGCGAGGGCATCGGCGCGCAGATATCGAAGACGGGGCATATTGTTTTCATCATCCTCATCGCCTTTTTCATGGGGGTAATCATCACCTTGTCCGAGCCGGACTTGCAGGTGTTGGCGCAGCAGGTGCCTGCCGTTCCCAACATGACGTTGATTTTGACGGTGGCGGTCGGCGTGGGGATTTTTTTGGCGGTGGCGATGCTTCGAATTCTGTTCCAGGTGAATCTGTCGACCATTTTAATCGCGTTGTACGCGGTGGTGATTGCCGTGTCGTTCTTCATCCCAAAGGAGTTTCTGGCGGTGGCGTTTGACTCGGGCGGGGTGACCACGGGACCGATGACGGTTCCCTTTATCATGGCGATGGGTGTCGGCCTGGCTTCCGTGCGTGGCGATAAGAATGCCTCGAACGACAGTTTCGGCCTTGTGGCACTTTCCAGTGTCGGTCCGGTTCTGGCGGTATTGATTTTAGGGGGATTTTTTACTCCTTCGGAAACCGCGTACACGGCGGCGGGCATGGGGGACGTTTCGACGACGAGGGACGTGGTGCTGGAGTTTTTGGGAAGCATGCCGCAATACATGAAGGAAGTCATGGTGTCGCTTTTGCCGGTGGCCGGCGTGTTCGCCATTTTCCAGTTATTGTGCAGGCGTTATAAGCGAAGACAAGTCAAGCGTGTCGTGATGGGACTTGTCTATACTTATGTCGGGTTGGTGTTGTTTTTGTGCGGCGTGAATGTCGGGTTTGCCCCGATGGGTTCCTTGCTTGGCAGCGAAATCGCGTCGGCCGGGTGGCGGTGGCTGTTGGTTCCAATCGGAATGCTGATTGGATATTATATTGTGAAGGCGGAGCCGGCCATCCAGGTGCTAAATCACCAGGTGGAGACGGTGACGAATGGCGCGGTGTCGGCCGCGACCATGAACCGTTGCTTGTCCATCGGCGTGTCCGTCAGCGTGGGGTTGGCCATGCTGCGGGTGCTGACCGGGCTTCCGATTTATTGGATTATCATACCGGGCTACCTTATCGCGTTGGTGCTGTCGCGCTTCGTGCCGAAAATGTTTGTCGGTATCGCCTTTGACTCGGGCGGGGTGGCCAGTGGCCCGATGACGACGACGTTCCTTTTGCCGCTTAGTATCGGGGCGTGCGAGGCGGTCGGTGGAAACATCATGACGGAGGCGTTTGGCGTGGTGGCTCTGGTAGCGTTGACTCCGCTTATCGCAGTGCAGATTATGGGAGTGCAGTACCGCGTCAAATTGGCGAAGTCGGAAGATGCGGAAGAAAGAACCGCTGCCTTGACGGATGTGGCAGATGAAGAAATCGTGGACTTTGCGGACGAGAATGAAGACGCTTCAGATTCCGAAGACGGGAATGGAGAAACCGCGGATTTTGCGGATGAGAATGAAAAAGTCGCGGATTCCGTGAATGGAAATGGAGAGGTCGCGGACTTTCCAGAGGATGAGGACGAAATCATAGATTTTATGGAGGACGAAGACGATGACGAGTGAGTTGAAAAATGAGGAGTGCCAAAGGCCGGATGCGTCGAAAATGGGGGAATCCCGGGCGACGGACGGAATGAAAAATGACGAACTTGGAGCGGCGGGCGTACCGAAAAAAAGCATGATTCGAGTATTGTTTTTAGTCGCCACGCCGAAGCTTGCGCGCAAGGCAATCACGTTGTTTCAGGAAAAGCACATTCCAATCTTGCATGAATTCAGGGCGCAGGGGACGGCCTCGGAAGGCATCATAGACTGGTTGGGCTTGGACGGGGTGGACAAGGCGGTCGTGATGACGATCTTGCCGGTGGAAATCGCGAACGGCATGTTGCGAAAGCTATATAAAAAGTTACAGTTGGGGGCGCCAAACAGTGGCGTGGCATTTACAATTCGTTTGTCAGGCGCAAGTAACCGGATGATAAAATTAAGCGAGACGTTACAAGAAAATGCCGATAGCAGGGCAGGGGAAAGGAGCGACATGGAAATGGCAGAAAGTGAGTACCGCATGATTGCGGCGATTGTAAACCAGGGATATAGTGACGAGGTCATGGATGCGGCAAGGCCTGCGGGAGCACGTGGCGGAACGGTCTTTCACAGCAGGCGCGTCGGCAGTGAGGAGGCGAAGCGTTTTTGGGGAATCAACGTGCAACAAGAGCGAGAAATCGTGCTGATTCTCGCGGAGAAGTCAAAGAAGAAGGAAATCATGTGCGCGATTGGTGAAAAATGCGGCCTAAAGAGTGAGGCGCAGGGAGTGGTGCTCTCGCTGCCGGTGGATGGCGTGGTAGGGCTTGATTAGGCGTGTCAATGAGACGATGGGCGCGGCCTTATGGCGGCGACCAAGATGAAAGACCCGTCCGCTCCACATGAAATGGTTTCCGGATGGGTCTTTTCCTTGAATGATTATTATAATTCCATCTGTTCCAGTTTCCCGCTCTCCCGTTTGTAGATATAAAGCTTTCTGGTCAATATGTCCGTCGGGCCGTTCATGGACTTGTTCACGCTCTTGACGTTGCGCAGGATGGAAAGCGGCGAGAGCGTTCCTACTTTGTGCAGGTGTGCCTCGCTGACACTGGTGAATGCCACGTAATAATCGCTTTCATATAGTTCGGCAAGCTTTTCCTGCACGCCTGGATAGAAAATGGCAATCGCGCCGTTCATCTGCTTCGTCGTCGTCAACAGCGGCATGTCCATGTTGGTAAGCTTTCGCATGCTACTGCCCAGAGCCATGAACGCGCCCTTCTGGTAAGGAGGGTTGTAGGTGTCCATCGGGTTTAGGTATAGTCGCGGCGGTGCCATCAAATAGGTATTCATTAAGGCCGCCTCCCACGCCTCGTCCTCGGATACGGGCCATGCTTTCGCGGTAAGCTTGTGAATCTTGGAAGAGGAAACGTCATGCCGCTCCCCTTCGGAGGTGTCGCTAATCAGGATGTACAATACTAACGCGATATCGCCGATTTGGCGGTAAATCGCGTCCTTTAAATCATACTTGCGGTCCGTATAATTGATGGGGCGGATGAACAGCTTGTCCTTCAGCGTCTCATAATTGTTTTCTTGCAAAAGCTTCATCACGTCGCTTTTTCGCATCTTTTCGGAAAGTTCGATGTTGGCGTCTATGATTTCCCAGACAAGGTTCCAGCCGTTTTTTTGGTAGGACTGGAAGAGGTATTCCATCTCAAAACGGCAGACGAGATTTTCCTTGGACGCACTCTTGTCTATTGTCAGGATGAGGAAGTCGCCAAGCAGCGTGTCCGATTCCTTCTTGCTGTATTTCAGGTTTGTCTCGCGAATCATCGTCAGTTCCGCCGGCTTGTCGGAGGTGAACCCATCCTCGTAATATCGGATGTTTTGACAGATGTTCTTGTCGCGTATTTGCTGCAGTAAACTTTTGATAAATTCTTCCCTTGTCATGTTTGCCTCCTGAAATTCTTCATGGTGACGTCTGTGTTGGCAGACGTGTCTGTTTGCTTAGCGGGTGGATATGAAAGTCCCAAATTCCACCGTCTGGATATTAGTTTATGACAAAGAGGGGGAAATGTCAATCAGGCCTTAATAGAAATTCAACGGAAATTTAATACTATTTAATATTTTTCTACGTGAAAAAATGGTATTATAGCCTTAGTGTTTGCACGTACAGGCGTGAACAGAGGAATAGGGAAGTTACGCGTAACTACATTCGCACGTAAGTGACCAAAATACGGTCACTAAGTGCTCATAGTAAGGAGGATTTATACCCATGGAGAAGGTTAGGTACAAGGCAAGCGTCAGTGACGCGGTATCGGAGCGGGAGAAAAGGAATCGGCAGGTTGCCTACGAGGCGGCCGCGGAAAGCATTGTTTTATTGGAAAACGACGGCGTGTTGCCGCTCGTTCCGGGAAAGGTGGCCCTCTACGGCGGTGGGGCGGCCATGACTGTGAAGGGCGGAACCGGTAGCGGCGAGGTGAACGAGCGTCACAGCGTCGGCATCGAGGAAGGGCTGGAAGATGCCGGGTTCACGGTGACGACGAAGGACTGGCTCACCGATTGGCGGCAGAAGTATGAGGAAGGAAAGGCGGCGCATGGGAAGGGGATGTTAAAGAAGATGCTTTCCATGGATTCGTCCGCGCTGATTAACATCATGGCAAATCCGTACCGTCTTCCGGCGGGAAGGAAGATTACGGTGGCGGACGTGAAGAACAGTGACACGGACACTTGCATCTATGTGGTAGCCAGGCAGGCGGGAGAATGCGCGGATCGCGAGCTGGAGCGATTTGATTACCAGTTGATGGACATGGAGAGGGAAAACATTCGCCGCGCGGTCAAGGCCTACAAGAAGGTGATTTTGGTCATTAACGTGGGCAGTTCGATGGACATGTCCATTTTGGAGGAGGTGCCGGGCATTAACGCCGTGTTGTATTATTGCCAGCAGGGCATGGAAGGGGGACGTGCGTTTGCCGACATTTTGACGGGGAAGGTCAATCCGTCCGGCGCGCTTAGCGACAGCTGGGCCAAGCGGTATCTTGACGTGCCGTACGCGATGGAGTTTGCCGATATGGATGGTAATGCGCTGGAGGCCGATTATAAAGAAGGCATCTACGTGGGCTACCGCTATTATGACACGTTTGGCGTGAAGCCACGCTATCCGTTCGGGTATGGGAGGAGTTATACCACGTTCGAACTTGCATACAAGGATGCCCGGATGGAAGGAAACGAAGGACGTGTCGAAGTGGAAGTGACCAACACTGGGGCGGTTGCGGGTAAGAAAATCGTGCAGATTTACGCGTATTGTCCGCAGGGAGAGATGAAGAAAGAGGCTAAGAGGCTGATTGGCTTTGGCAAGACTTCCCTGCTCGCCCCAGGGGCGAAGGAGAGCGTGGCCGTGACGTTTGACGCGCACGCCCTGGCATCCTATGACGAGGAGAAAGCGGCCTACGTGTTGGAAAGCGGCGATTATGTGCTGGCGTATGGCCATGACGCGGTGGACGTGATCCCCTGCGTGGTCGTGAAGTTGGACGAAACCATCTGCCTGGAGCAGTGTGAGCACATTTGTCCGCCGGAGCGCAAAATCGAGGAACTTTCGAGAAAGGCGCCCGACCAGGAAATTTTGCAGAAGGAATTGGCGGAGGGGCTTCCTGTCATCGATTGGAAGGCGGCGGACATCCAGACCGTTGTTTATGACTATAGTGAATTGGAGGAGTCCACGACTGAGACTGTGGAGCGTTGGATGGATGGCTTGAGCGTGGACGAGATGATAGAGCTTTTGTCCGGTTCCGGCGTGATGGGCGGCAAGCCATATTTGAACGTGCCGGGGGCGGCGGCCTATACGAAGGCGTATCCGGAAAAGGGAATTTGCAGCACGGCGTTGTGCGACGGCCCGGCAGGATTACGATTGCAGCGCGTATCGGCCCTGACGAAGAAGGGGCAGATTAAGGCGATGGAAATGATGATGGATTTCATGAACAATCTGCCGGGCGTCGTGAAAAAGATGATGACGGGAAATCCAAAGAAGGACACGCTCCTTTATCAAAACGCGACGGCGTTTCCGGTGGGGACGGCCCTCGCGCAGACGTGGAACCAGGAAATGATTGAGAGGGTCGGCAGCGCGGTCGGGGACGAGATGGAGGAGTACGGCGTGACGTTCTGGCTGGCACCGGGCATGAACATTCACCGCAATCCGCTGTGCGGGCGAAATTATGAATATTATAGCGAGGATCCGGTACTCAGTGGAAAATGCGCGGCGGCAATGTCACGCGGGGTGCAGTCCCATCCAGGATGCTACGTGACCATCAAGCATTATGCGGCCAACAATCAGGAGACGCAGCGAAACCTGATGTCTTCCAACATGGACGAGCGTACCTTGCGGGAGATTTATCTCGAGGGCTTCCGTATCGCGGTACGCGAGGGCGGCGCGAAAGCGGTGATGACGAGCTATAACAAGCTCAATCATGTATATACGCCGAACAGTTACGACCTTTGCACGAAGGCATTACGTCAGGAGTGGGGCTTTGACGGCGTCGTGATGACGGACTGGATGTCTACAGACAAAGGATTGGCCGACCGCGTGCAGGCGTATGAAAGCGGGAACGACCTGCTGATGCCGGGCGGCAAGGGCTGCGTCAAGGAAGTGAAGGCGGCTTATCAGGAAGGCAGGCTAAGTTTGGACGTGATTCGCCAGTGCTGCGGCAGGCTGCTCGTGCTGGTGGAGGAGAGCGGCCCGCAGAGGGAATACTTCAAAAGCAGGTAAAACGATTTTTTACTTTTTCTATGGCCGTGCGCCGTGCCGCACGGCCTCAAGCAGGTGAAAGCGATGCCAGTTCTTCCGCTAGCAAACAGATTTCTTCTTTCGCGGTATTATTAGGAGTGGAATGGACGGTAACATGTTGTTTGGCGAAGGTCAGGTTTTTGCATTCTTTCAGCATGTCACGCATGACGTTGTTGGCCGTCGGAGCCCAGGAGCCGTTTTCCATCAAGGCAATCGTGCGGTTTTGGAAATTGCGCTGTGTCAGATGCGTGATAAATTCGCGCATGGCGGGGAAGACATCCGCGTTGTAGGTGGGCGTTGCCAGAACCAGCTTATCGTGGCGAAAGGCATCGGCCACGGCTTGGTATATGTCGTCACGGGCGAGATCCGTGACGATGACTTCCATAAGACCGAGGGACTTTAGTTTGGACTCTAATAGCAGGGCGGCTTGTTTTGTGTTTCCGTACATGGAGGCGTAGGCAATCAGGATTCCATTTGTCTCAGGACGGTACGATGACCAGGTGTCATATAGGGCAAGTACGCGCTCGATGTTCTCGGTGAGAATCGGTCCGTGCGTCGAGCATATCATTTGTATGTCCAATTTGGCAGCGGCTTTTAGGAGTGATTGCACTTGTGCGCCGAATTTTCCGACGATACCGACATAGTAGCGTCGGGCTTCGGGCAGCCAGTCGTCAAAGTGCCATTCGTGTTTTTCGTCGTTGGCACCGAATTTCCCAAAGGCATCCGCCGAGAAAAGAGCCTTGTCCAAATCGTCATAAGTTACCATGACTTCCGGCCAGTGCACCATCGGGGCGAAAAGGAAGGTCAGGGTTCGCCCGCCCAGGGACAAGGTGTCGCCGTCGTTCACCACGAGTCGGCGAAGGTTCGCCACCAAGGCGCATGTGCCGTCGCAGGTAATATCGAAATCGGGCGTCGCAGCGATTTCTGTGCGGCTTGTTGTTTCCAGGGGACCGAAAAATTGTTCAATCATGGAAAAGGCTTTCCGGTTGGCGACGACGGTGGCATGTGGATAAGCATTTACAAAGTGGGCGATGCTTCCTGCGTGATCGGGTTCCATGTGTTGGATGACCAGATAGTCCGGTTGCCTTCCGTTTAGTGTGGCCTCCACGTTTTTTAACCATTCTTCGGCGAAGCGGATGTCAACCGTGTCCATGACGGCGATTTTTTCGTCAAGGAGGAGGTAGGAATTGTAGGACATGCCCTCGGGAACAAGGTATTGCCCCTCGAATAAGTCAATGTCGTGGTCGTTGACACCGACGTTAAAAATAGCATCCGTGATATTCATGTGCGTAGGGTTCCTTTCATTTGTCATTGATAAAACTATTTTGGACGAAAAACGCGATATTATACCATGTCCACTAAGCTCGTGGAAAACCTCGCTCGTAGAAGAATTATTTAAAAATGATTTTTATTGAAATGTCTGGTAAGAAGGAGGCAAAAAATGAGCCTGAGTACGTTATGTTATATAGAGAAAGATGGAAGATATTTGATGCTGCACCGCACAGTAAAGGAAAATGATGTCAACAAGGATAAGTGGATTGGAGTCGGCGGGCATTTTGAAGAAGGGGAGAGCCCGGAAGAATGCTTGTTGCGCGAGGTGCAGGAAGAGACGGGGTACGTGTTGACATCCTGGCATTACCGGGGCATCGTTACGTTTGTCTATGGGGCGGACGTGGTGGAATACATGTCGCTTTACACGGCGGACGGCTTTGTCGGTGAACCGGCGGAATGCGACGAGGGAGAACTGGAATGGGTGGACAAGACGCGGATTCGGGAATTGGAATTGTGGGAGGGGGATTTGATTTTCTTCCGGCTTTTGGAAAAAAATCATCCGTTTTTCTCGCTCAAATTAGTGTATGACAAGAGCGACGTGTTACAATATGTGGCGCTGGATGGGCGCGAGATTCGAAAAGGGGAGGATGAATTATGGTAGAGACAGGAGTCGTATTTGGAAGGTTCCAGATATTTCATTTAAAGCAGATGGAGTACGTGTTGGCGGCAAAGATGCGCTGCAATCGTCTGTTGATTGGCATCACGCATTCGGACATCGCGGCGTTCGCGGCGACGTCGTCGCTCGACGAGCACGGCACGACCAGGCGGGACAACCCGATGACGTATTATGAGCGTGGTGAGATGATTCGAGGCGCGCTCCTGGATTTTGGAATCAAGCGCAAGGAGTTCGAAATCGTGCCGTTTCCCATAAGCCAGTCAGACTTGATTGTTCAGTACGTGCCAAGGGACGCGGTATATTACATGAGCATCTGCAGTGACTGGGACGAGGAGAAATACCAGATTTTGCAAGGCCTGGGTCTGGACGTGGAAGTGCTGTTTCGGCGAACGGGGGAAAAGAGCATCAGCGGCACCAAGATCCGTCAGTTGATTGCGAAGAATCAGCCTTGGCAGCAACATGTTCCAAAGGCCGTGGCAGAATATATCGAAACTCGCGGGATTGACACGCGGATTCGGGAATTGCACTATCGGTTAGAATAGTTTGTTTTCGAACATGGAGCCGGAGGATGGAAGGTGGCGAGAAAAACAAGCATAAAAAGGAACGCCAAGCGTGAAAAGAAGTATGTCGCGAAAGCGACCACGCTTGGCGCGAAGGGTTCGCAAGTGAAACGTTTTATTTAACTTACGTATTCATGGCAGCAGGTACGCATACATTACAATGAAATGACAAGCACTTCCGCCCATGACGAAGAGGTGGAAAATCTCATGGCTGCCAAAATTTTTGTGACGGTTGTTAAAAATCGGCAGCTTCAGCGCATAAATCACGCCGCCTACCGTGTAGATGATGCCTCCTGCCAAGAGCCAGCTAAATGCAGCCGGGCTCATGCCGTTTAGAATCTGGGTGAAGGCCAGCACGCAGGTCCAGCCCATGCCGATGTATAGGATGGAAGAAATCCATTTTGGGCAATATACCCAGAACGCTTTGATGAGAATGCCTGCAATCGCGAAGCTCCAAACGACGGCCAACAAGATGAGGCCAATGCGTCCCTTTAGCACCAAGAGGCAGATGGGGGTGTAACTTCCGGCGATCAGGACGGAAATCATCATGTGGTCGATTTTTTTTAAAACCGTGTTTACCTTTTCGGATATGTCGAACGTGTGGTAGGTCGTGCTGGCGGCATACAGCAAAATCAGGCTCAAGGCGTAAATCGCCAGCGAGATGACATAAATATGTCCTGGTTCATGTGCGGCCTTGATTAAAAGTGGGACGGCGGCAAAAATGGCCATTAGCATGCCGATAAAGTGGGTGATTGCGCTTCCGGGATCTTTAATATGTTTTTCCTTCATTTCGAGCACCTCCTGCAAAAATGCGAATCATGAAAATACATGATGAAACTATAAAATAACGATAAGTAGTATTGAATACTACATTTAATATATACAAATATTACACCAAATATTACAAGAATGCAAGAGGAATTTAGAAAAAAATAGAATAGAAGAGGAAAATAAAAGAGGAACATAAAAAAGGAGAATAAAAGAAAATAAAAAAGGAGTGCCTTTTGAGTTTTTTGAGGACTCTTAAGACACCCTTCATCGCTTGCGTTGGCTTTTGTACATCGACGCTAATGTTACTTGATAACCGTTCCTGTTTTTTCGTTAATCCCGTCTTTCAGTTTTTCGAAAGAAGTGATCAACGCCTTACGGTTTTCCCCTTTTTCAATAAAGTCCACGGATGCGCGGAATTTCGGAAGCATGTTGTAAACCCCGAAATGTCCTTGTTCCATGTACTCCTTGGCTTGCGAGATGGAAATCACGCCCAGTTTTTCCTCGTTCGGCTTGCCAAGGTTGATGCAGACTTGTTCCACACTGGTGAGGATGATCAGGATGTCGGCGTTAATTCCTTCGGCCAATTTTCCGGCGGCCAGGTCTTTTTCAATGACCGCGCTGGCACCCTTCAAGTGGTTGTCCTGCTCCATGACCGGAATTCCGCCGCCGCCGCATGCGATGACCACCTGGTCGGCATCCCAAAGTGCCTTTATGGCATCCAGTTCCACGATTTTTACCGGATTCGGCGCGGAAACGACCCGGCGAAATCCCTTTCCTGGTTCCTCGACCACGTAATTTCCTTTCTTGCGTTCTTCATTGGCTTCCTCGGCGGACATGTAGCGTCCGAGCACCTTGGTCGGGGTATAGAACGCTTCGTCATAAGGATCCACGATGACCTGGGTTAAAATCGTGCTGACCGTGCGGTAAATTCCCCGGTTCAGTAGTTCTTCGCGCAGGCTCTGCTGCAAGTCGTATCCGATATAGCCCTGGCTCATGGCCGAGCAGATGGCCATGGGAGCCGCGGTGTAGTCCTCGTGTATCTTGGCAAATTCATTGAGCGCGGTATGAATCATGCCGACCTGGGGTGCGTTGCTGTGCGTGATGGCAATCTGGTACCCTTCCTCGATTAAATCCGCGATGACCTTGGCCGTCTTGACGACGGCGACCTTTTGTTCTGGTAACGTCGTGCCCAGCGCACGGTGTCCTAAAGCGATGACCGCTCGTTTCTTCATGGTAAATCCTCCGTTCGTTAAAATGATGCGTCCGAATCCGCACGTCCGAAAGGGAGGCGGCCGGATGAAAATATCAATGGATATTCGTCGCATTGGTGGGAACCCCACGCCTATCCATATTTTACTACAAATGGGATAAGGATTCAATCTGTTTTCTTTCCCGGACGAAAATTCTGCCGGATTTTAATCAAGGAGGAAAAATGTCCCGTTTTGCCATAGCTTACGTCCGCGCTCGCGTGGACGTAAGCTGTGACGGGCATCACGCCTCAATATTTTTGCAAAAATTTTTCCTCTTGGATTTCCACCAAAATGATGTCCGGGCCGATTTTTTTGATACAGCCGAACGGAATCACGTATTCACTGTCCGTCCCGAACACCCCGCAGATTTTCCCTGGTCCAGGTATGATGATTTTTTCGATTTTCCCGCTACAAACGTCAAACTCCAAGTCCATGACGCATCCAAGGCGTTTCCCGTCGCAGATATTGATGACTTCCTTGTCACGCATTTCGCATAACCGCAAAATCTTTCACTCCTTTCCTATTGTTATAAATGAACAAGCCTCTTTACAAATGAATTATAAACAGTGTATTCCGTTGGGACACGATATATGAAAATATGTATTTTCTGACGTTCTCCGCTTGCGAAAGGCAACTACCTATGATAAGATGAAAGACACCCTATGATTTGTGAATTTGGGATTGTATTCTATAAAAAATCGTGTCAGGCCGTGTGCCGTTTGGAGCCGGGTGCATAGACAAGAAAGGGGAGTTTTGCATGAGAGAAATGATTTTGCTGTTCCATTTGCCAGACCGTGCCAAGCGCCGCATGGTCGAGATGGCGTTACTGCCGTTAAAAGTTCGTTTGAAGTATGTAAGTTATGAGGAATACAATCAGCCCCTGGGCGTTCTTGCGGGCAGCAAGGACTTGCCTGCCGCACCGGGGGTTTACGAGGGGGAAGAGTTGTCCGACGCGTTTTTCGTTTTTTCCTCTTTAAATGGTTCACGGCTGGATCAGGTATTGTACGCCCTGCGTAGGTGCGGGGCGGGGCCGTTTCCCTACAAGGCGGTTCTTACCCCGGCCAACCAGTTTTGGACCGCGCCGCAATGTTTCGCGGAAATCAAGCGGGAACACGAAAAAATGCAGGAAATTACAAAAGAATAGAGGAGGAATGCATTATGAAATGTCCATATTGTGGAAACGCGGACACGCGGGTGATTGATTCAAGGCCGATCGAGGAGAACAACGCGATTCGCCGCAGGCGTTCTTGTGACGAGTGTGGGAAGCGGTTCACGACGTACGAGAACGTCGAGACGATTCCACTAATTGTCATCAAGAAGGATGACAACCGCGAGCAGTACGATCGGTCGAAGATAGAGCAGGGCGTGTTGCGGGCATGCTATAAGCGGCCCGTGTCGGCCGAGGCGATTAAGAGAACCGTGGACGCGGTGGAGTTGGAGGTTTTTAACAGCGAGGGGAAAGAGATTCCCAGCAGCATGATTGGCGAAATCGTGATGGACAAGCTGAAGGAACTCGACCCGGTCGCTTATGTGCGGTTTGCTTCCGTTTACCGTGAGTTCAAGGATGTAAACACGTTTATGGACGAACTGAAAAAATTTTTGAATTAGGGCGGCATAAGGATGGGTATGCCCAAGGGTACCCCTTAACGCATGCCCTTGCGGGGTGGACGGACGCTTACGCGTTCGTCAAGGTAAAGTCACCGCATGTGTGAAGCGTGTGTAAATGAGATTGCCATGTTTGTAAATCGTCAGGGATGAAAAAGATGAATCGAGAAGACGTATATGCTTTTTTTGAGACTTTGGAGCCGACGGAACGTGCACTGAAAGAACTTTATTTAAGTGGCCGGGAATACTTTGAGATAGGTGAGGAGGATGAGATGGCGCGTGCACAAGTGGAGAACTGGGAAAAGGAGTATCATCCAGACCCATTGTTGGCGAAGATGACGAGAGTGGAAGAGAGGATGCTGCAAAATAGGGAAAAAGCCCTTGAAAATGCGCGAAAATTCGGAGATTACCAGGAGGGGCGGGTTTCTAAATGGGAAGAATTGGATGATAGCGGCCGTAGCATTCAGATCGTAAAGCATCTGCGCTATTTGCCGGGCAATTTCCATGAGCACGAGTATATCGAAATCTCTTATGTATATAGCGGCAGTTGTCAGCATATGTTTCAAGTTGGACAAGAACGGCACGAGATTGAATTGTTTCCTGGGGATTTGGTCATCATTCCGCCAGGTATGAATCACAAGGTGGAGGTTTTTAATGACGGCGTGATGCTCAACATCATGGTGGAGATTTCCACGTTTCGGGAATTGTTTTTGCAGAATCTGACGGGAAGTCCGGCACTGATTGCGTTCTTTGGCGCGGTCATCTGGGAAGGCAGGCACCTGGGCGTTATTTTACTGCATACAAAGGGAAATTCTGATATTGCGGATGTTTTAGCGGATTTGGTGATTCATTACGTGCAAGAGCATCCGTATTCCGGACAGATTTGCGAGCATTTTCTGGGGGCGTGGCTTTTGATGATTTTGCCGTATTGTACGGATACGATGGAACTATTCGGGGAGGCATCTGAGGAGAGAAAATTGGCGGTTTCCATCATCGGGTTTCTTCAGAAGCATTACATGACGGCATCACTTCAAAGTGTGGCGGATACTTTTCACTATTCTGCCACCCATGTCAACCGGATACTGAAAAAATACATGGGAACCACGGTCTTAAAAGAAATTCAGCACCTGAAAATACGGCGAGCGTGCACCCTTTTGGAAGAAACGCGGCTTTCCGTGGAGGAGATTTCCGGCTGCGTGGGATATGAGAATACGTCGTATTTTATTGAGCAATTTCGCAGGGAAATGCAAACGACACCGCTTCAGTATCGGAAAAAGCATTAACGTGTGTTTGTCCATGAGAAGTAATCATGTTGAAAATACCGTATTTTTTGTGTAGGAAATCGTGGTACTAATTTTATATATCGGGATTTATAATAGGCATCGTAACAGATGTCTATTTTACTGTAAAAGTTCCGGACGGCGTAAGCACGGAGCAATTGATTTTTATTCATGGTAGTGTCGCCGTCAGACGACATGCCAGTTTTGTTATGCGTAACAAGATGTTTACTTGAGCTATGGGGAGGATATGCGATGAAAACCACAAACTTGAAAACACATTATTTAGTGAATCCGGTAGGAATTGACGTTGTCAAGCCTCGTTTGACATGGACTGCCGTGGAAGGGGAGCGTCAAACCGCTTATGAGATTTGCACAAGTAAAAATGGAAAAGAGGACTGGACGAGTGGGAAAGTGGAGAACGCGTCCATGCATGCCACATATGGCGGCGTGGTCAAAAGCCGCGACATCGTGACATGGAAGGTACGTCTTTATGATGAAAACGGTGAAGCCGGTGAGTGGAGCGAGGAAGCATTGTTCGAAATTGGCTTGCTTGAAGAAAGTGACTGGAGTGCAAAGTGGATTTGCGGGCATGACACGGATCAGGAAAAAAGGCTGCCGGCAGATTATTATCGCAAGAATTTTTCAGTCGGAAAAAAAGAAAATGACATCGTGACAAGTGAAGAAGAGAAGGGCATTGGTGAAAAGGGTGTCAATGCAAATACAGTTAAAATCAGAAAGGCCAGACTCTATGCGACGGCTTGTGGTATTTACGAGGCGTATCTCAATGGCGTGAAGGTTGGAGACCGTGTGTTGGCACCGGGATGTACAGAGTATGAGAAGCGGATTTATTATCAGACCTACGATGTGACAGAATTGATACAAGAGGAAAACGAGTTGTCCTTTGTGGTCGGGGACGGTTGGCTGAAAGGAAAGCTGGGGTGCGATGCGGAGGAGTATTTCTTCGGTACGCAGACAAAGCTGTTGGCGCAGTTGGAACTTGAGTTTAAGGATGGCACGATGCAAACAGTTTCAACCGATGATTCTTTTGCATGGACAAATGACGGGCCGGTGGAATATTCGGATTTAAAAGACGGTATTGTCATGGACATGAATAAGGAGCTTCGTTTCGAACAAAGGGCGGTTGTGACGAGCCATGACGTGTGGCCGACGGCATCTAACGCGCCGTCAGTCAAGGAGATGGAACACTTCGCCCCGGAAGTGCTCACGACCCCGTCTGGAAAATGCGTGCTTGATTTTGGGCAAAACATGGCCGGGTACGTGATATTTCATGTTACGGGGAAGAAAGGCCAGAAACTTGTTGTACGCATGGGAGAGACTTTGGACAATGGCGAGTTTACCCAGGAAAATTTTGCGACTTTGAAATCAGGGGACGGGGCACCGCAGAGGGGTAAAAGCATTGACCAGAAGGTGGAAATCATCTGTGACGGGAAAAACGTGCCGGACTATCCCAAGCTCTTTTATTCTGGATTCCGTTATGCACTGGTCGAGGGAATGGACGAGGTGAAGCCGTCTGATTTTACGGCCGTGGCAATTTATTCGGACATTGAGTATGGCGGTGAATTTGAGTGCTCCAACGAGGTGGTAAATCAGTTCTTGCAAAATACGATTTGGAGTGAAAAGGGAAATTTTGTGGATATTCCGACGGACTGTCCGCAGAGGGAAAAGGCCGGATGGACGGGGGACGCGCAGGTGTTCCAGAAGACGGCGATGTATTTTAGCGAGACGGCGGCGTTTTACCGCAAGTGGCTGCGTGACGTGCGTGACAGTCAGCGTGAGGACGGCCGGGTGGACAATGTTTGCCCGAGGATTCGAAGCGGCGGCCAGACGGATGTTATGAATGGTTCGACCGGTTGGGCGGATGCGGCAGTTATCATCCCGTATCAATTGTGGAAATATTATGGGGACGAATCTTTCATTACCGATAATTATGATTTGATGACGGGGTGGAAGACATACGTGATGCATGCGGCGGCAGATAAGAGTGTTTACCAATTGCCGAAAGATGACCAGGCGTGGAAAATGATGGAACCGTTTTTGCTGGGGGACGTTCCCTATAGCGAGTACATTATTGAATCAGGTGTGCACTGGGGTGAGTGGGCGGAGCCGGAAGGTGTTTTGGAATGGGACATGATCACGGAACTGGTACGGCCAAAGCAGGAGGAAAATACGGCCTATCTCCACTATTCCATGAGATTGCTGGCCGAGATGCTGGAAACAATCGGAAAAGCGGACGAGGCCGCAGAATGCCGCAGATATTCGGATGGAGCAAAAAAGGCGTATCAATGTAATTTTGTGAAAAACCAGGATATCGAGAGCAAGAGGCAGGCCAAGCTGGTGCGGCCTCTGGCATTGGGGCTGTTGGACGAGGTGTCGGCGAAAAACGTGGCGGCGCGTTTGGACGAGACGGCGAAGAGCCGGGACTATAAGATTGGCACGGGATTTTTGTCTACGCCGTTCATATTGCCGGTGTTGGCCGAGTATGGGTATGTGGACACGGCATACAAGATGCTGGAAAACGAGGAGGAGCCTGGGTGGATGGCCATGGTGAAACAAGGGGCGACCACGGTGTGGGAGCATTACAATGGCTACGACAAGGACGGACACCCGCTTGATACGTCGTTTAACCATTATTCACCAGGAGCGGTCTGCAGCTTTTTGTTTGAATATATTTGCGGGATACGGCCGGCCGGGGAGCGAAGGTTTTTGCTGAAGCCGGTGCCGGGTGGAACGCTTTCTTTTGCCCGGGCGAAGTGGAACAGTCCGTATGGGACGGTCACGGCAAAATGGGGAAAGGAAGGCAAGGGTTTCGTATATGAGGTGGAAGTGCCCGCTAACTGCGAGGCAGACATAGAATTGCCAGACGGACAAAAAAGGCATGTCGGCGCAGGAAGACATGAGGGCAGATGGACGATGTAGAAAAGCGAAAAGGATGAGAGCAATTAGGGCTAAAAAATACAATTAGGGCTAAAAAATATAAAAGAAATAGAAACAAGGAATCCGAAGGGCGCGTTAATGCGCCTTTCGGTATTGGGAAGGTATCATTCCAAAGAATTGTCTCCTTTTTATCACTGACGATATGTCATTTTTTCAATTACGCAGTGATGCGGTTTGTTTTTATCTTCCTTGTCATAGTTTACGCCGACCAGCAATATTTCCCCCGAATATCCTTCCAGTGCTTTTGTGTATTGTCGTTTCTTTATCTGTTCGATGGCCGCATGGGCAGATTTATCATATTTCAATTCCACCACGATGGCGGGCTTGTCGCTAAATGGCAACGGCAGGAATACGACATCTGCAAAACCGCGCCCGGTCGGGAGTTCTCGAATCATCTTATAATCCTTTCGGGCATTGTAATACGCGAGTCCAATGGCACAGCTAAGAGAATTTTCATCATTGTAGGTCAAAATCGAAGCCACTTCCATGTGCGCCATGTCAAGCCCTTCGGCGACCCGTGCCTCGTCATAGAGGAGCGTGTCTTCAAGGAGCCGCTCAGAAGCTTGTAAGACGCGCATGACCTCGACCCACCCGCCAACGCTCATCGCGTTTTCGAACTCTTCTATAATTTCCTTGTTCGGGATAAATGCTTCCTTTGCCTGGGAGTCATATCCAAGATAGCCTAGGTGAATGAGTAATGTCAAAACGTCATCTTTCGTCATAAAATTGCGCATGTCGTTTTGGAAGCTGCGCGTATTCACTTTGACGTGTTCTCCGCCAAGCATTTTCACAATGTCGGCACGAAGCCCGTCAAAGTCCATGTCCATATAAATCTTTAACGCCTCGTATGTCTCCGTCGAAGTCCAGTAATTGGCGAAATCCTGGCATTGCATGGCTTCCACCACGGATTTTGGATTATACACGTGTTGAAACTTCTTAAACATGTAACCGTCATACCAGCTGCTTGTTTCTGCAAAATCCATGTCAAACCGCTCGCATAACGCTTTCACCTCGTCTTCCGTAAAACCGGTGTATTCCTCCAATGTTTTTTGATTGGTCATTGAATATTCCCGAAACATGTTAAGTGCCGAATGCTGTCCATACTTTTTCACGGGCAGAATCCCCGTCATGTAGGCAAGGGCGACATAGGTCTGGTCTTTTAAAAGGTTACGCAAAAAGTCGAGGTACTGCTTTTGTAAATCCTCGGATCCCTGACGCTCCCGCATCACACAATCCCATTCGTCAACCAGGAAAACAAATTCCTTTCCGCTTTTTGCATGAATCTTTCGCAATGTATCGGCAAGCCCCATGTCATGTCTTTTTAAAAGGTGGCCGTATTCTTCCAGAAGCTCTTCCAGGACTTCTTGCTCCAGGTATTCCGTGATTTCCCGGCCTTTCGCGCCAATCAAAAATTGCTGCATGTTTAAATAAATCACGTCGTACTGGTTCAGATGTTCCTCGAAGGAAGGAGCACTTTCTATTTTTAGTCCCGCAAATAAGTCTTTGGAATCACAGCCACGGCCATAATAAGCGGCCATCATTTCCAGTGCCATGGATTTTCCAAAGCGGCGCGGCCGGCTGACGCAGACAAATTTTTCTTTCGTATTAAGCAGTTTGTTCGTGCATGCAAGCAATCCTGTTTTGTCCACGTATATTTCGGAACGAATGGATTCCTGAAAGCCTCTGTTTCCCGGATTTAAATAAACACCCATAAAGTACCTCCTGATTTGGTATGATTTGGATTACGAGAGCACGTAGTGCGAAGTAATCCGTGGGCATCGTGGGGTCAAAATGCCTTTTGACCTTGGCATCATCAGTATACCACGTTTTCCTTTATCATAAAAGCCTATTTCAGGCATGGTTTTTATTTTTATGTCAATCTGTGGTTGACCTTTCGTTCACCCCATGCTATAATTTCTGAAACAATTGAATAGTGATGATGTCTTCAGGGCAGGGTGAAATTCCCGATCGGCGGTCATAGTCCGCGGGCGCGAAAGCGCGGGGTTTGGTGGAATTCCAAAACCGACGGTATAGTCCGGATTAAAGAAGGTGTATTGAGATTGTCAGAGGAAGTCTGACGATATTTTTGCACACTTTTTTAGAAACTGCTCTGTTGACATGTTCAATACACCGAAAAGATTAACACCTGAAAGGCATTTCGATACTTTCAAGTGTTAATTTTTTTATAAGGAGGGTATTCAAATGAATATCAGAAGAACAAAAAAACTTACGGCGATTGGCATGTTGTGCGCACTCGCCTATGCGGCGGTGGTGGCCGGGCGTATTCCAATCGTACTTTTTTTGAAGTACGACCCGAAGGATGTCGTTATCGTGATTGGCGGGTTGATTTTTGGCCCGCTTGTCTCGCTCATGGTAACGGTGATTGTTTCCGTGGTGCAAATGTTCACCATCAGTGGAACGGGAATCTTAGGTTGCCTGATGAATATGATTTCGAGTTGCTCTTTCGCGTGTACGGCGGCATTTGTTTATAAGAAGAGGCACAAATTATCCGGGGCCGTCGCGGGACTGCTTTGTGGTTGGGGCTGCCAGATCGCGGTCATGATGCTTTGGAATTATTTGATTGCTCCAATCTACATGGGGTATCCCAGGGAAGCCGTCGTAGAATTGTTGCTTCCGGCATTTTTGCCGTTTAATTTGATTAAGGGGGGATTAAACGCGGCGCTGACGTTTCTCTTATATAAACCCGTCGTTACGGCTCTGCGCCGTTCAAATTTGTTGGAATCTGGAAATGGGGCAGGGAAAACACGGGCAAGTGTTGGAGTTATATTGGTTGCCGTGATGGTAATCGTGACCTGCGTGCTATGGATTCTTTCTCTGAATGGCGTGATATGAAACGGATTGTTTTTCATGGCCGGAAGTTGTTATGGCTTCCGGCCTGCTGACACGGGCAAATTTTTCTTCCGTGTTAAGTGGTCTGTTCGTTTATGCAATCTTTTCCCATAGTATGAAAAGCATTGCTGAATGGTAACCAAAAGGCATGTTAATGCGTCTTTCGGTATCGGGAGGGGGTCGTTCCATAGGCTTGCTTGAAAATGTTTATAAAATAAGAATTGCTCTCGTATCCAATGTACGCGCTGATATCGGTAATGTGCATGTTTGTATTGATTAATAACTCCCTGGCCTTTTCCAACCGTATGGATTGCACTAAATGTGCGTAATTGATGCCAAAGAATCGCTTGATAAGGCGGCTTAAGTAGGGGGCGGAGAAGGAAAAATGCGAAGCAAGCGAATCTAGCGTCACATCTTGGTAATGTTCAATCATATATAGTTTGATGGCCAGTGCCTGCTCGTGTAAATATTCTGAAATTTGAAACACCGAGTCCTGAGAACAGTTTTCAATTACATAATAAAGCAGAGCTTGCATAAGGTGGTTGCTTAATTTTTTTGCTTCCAGCGTCTGCTTGTCTTGTTGACGATAAATCATCAGGAGTAATTCCTCGGCAAAGTCATCTAATCCGCTCCGGAAAAAAATTTCGTTATTTTGCACGCCATATAATGTTGTTTGAAAATATTTCGACAGAGAGAGGTTGCCATTTAAGACGTCCCAGAAAGCGGATTGAAACGTGCTCTGGCGGATGCCGATGTTGACGACGGTGCCATCTCCCAAAACGACCAGATTGTGCCGGGTCTTTGGGGGAATCAGCACCATGTCTCCTTGTGATAAAGCGATGGTTTCATTTTTTGAACTATGCATGGCACTTCCGTTTAAAACACATTCAATTTCAAAATAGTCATGGCTGTGTTCCACCATCTGAAAATAGCGGATGGAACGCGTGAAAGTTACGTCGCGTCCTTCCTCGAAAAATAGTTTTTCCAGATGGAAAAAGGACTCCAATTGTTTGGTGTTTCCGCATAAAATATTCTCGGACATGTTAAGTTCTTTTTCGGCAAATTCAAAATACTTATAATCCTTTACCAAATTTAGAATTTCTTCGGGAGAAGGATTTTCTAAATATTTTCCGGTGCGCAAAAAATATTCCCGGCAATAGTCGTCGATGGCATTTTGGTCCTTTAGTTTTTCACGTTCCGTTTCAAACATGTGAGATACCTCCAAAGAGCAAAAAAACAATATTTTTTCAACAAATTGTTTTGTATTTTTCACCTTGTGTTTCTGCTACAATGATAACATAGAAAAAAACAAAAGGAAAGGGGAAGTGATTTAAAATGAAAAAGAGGAAAGAAGGTTGGTGTGCAACTGGACCGGAACGGTTTACTTACGTATTATTTTTTGCAGGACAGCTTATTTCCAATGCCTTGGTCGGTTCATTCATTCTGACCTATTTGTTGAATTTGGGAATCAGCGAAGTCATAGCGGGGAGCATTCTTCTGTTACCCAAGATTTGGGATGCTGTAAATGACACGCTGTTTGGCTTCGTCGTGGACAAGGTAAAGTTCAAGAGAGGGCGTTTCGTCCCATGGATTCGCATATCATCCATTCTCATGCCGCTAGCCGTCATTTTTTTGTTTAGTGTACCATCCGGGTTGAGTGTGACCATGAAATGTGTCTGGGTGATTTTGGGTTATGTTTTATGGGATACTTGCTACACGATGAGTGATGCACCGATTTATGCGTTGAGCACCTCTATGACAAACAATATGGACGAACGCACGTCCATTCTTTCTTATCGGGGTATTTCAGGCGCGCTAGGTGGTCTTGTTACGGCCATCGTGGTTCCACTTTTGTATGGTTCGAATGGGGCAAATCTTGGATGGATGAAGACTGCCGTTGTTATGGGCGTGATTGCCGCCATCTGTATGCTTCCGGTCTCGTTTATCGCGAAAGAGCGATTTCATGGGGAAATAGAGGAAGAGGTTGGCTTCCGGGAACTGTTTTACGGATTGGTAAAAAATAAGAACTTGTTTGTCATCATCATTGTCCGTTTTTTGTTCTTGCTGACATTTACGCTAGAGGTATTAAGCCCGATATTTGCAATGTACGTCCTTGGTAATGAGACGATGGGGGCATTGATTACCATGATGATATCCTTGCCGATGCTTATTTTGGCGATTGTTACGCCAATCCTTTGCCGCAGATTTGACAAGGTGCATTTGCTGGTATTTTTCATGGCGATATTCGTTGTTGGATCCGTGATACAGTATTTTGTTGGATACGGCAACATGACGGCATTTTTGGTCATGAATGCGTTACGTTGTATTGGATATGGCGGGTTTACCGGACTTTCGTTCATGTTTGTTCCGGATTGTATCGAGTATGGCCAATATGCGACGGGGCATAGAAACGAAGGGGTCGCGTTCAGCCTGCAGACTTTTGTTGGCAAATTGAATTCTGCATTGATTTCCACGGTGTCAGCGTATATGATAGCGGCGTTAGGATTTGACGCGACAAATGTCACGGAACAAGGAAAGGCAGGCGTGTGGTTTTGCTTTACGATATTTGCGGCTTTGGGATGTGTGGCGGCCATCCCGCTGCTTTTGAAAGCATATACATTGCGCGATAAGGACGTGGCGTGTATGATTGCCTGCAATAACGGGGAAATGACACGGGAAGAGTGCGAACAGAGGATAAATGAAAGAAAAAGAAAATGAGAAAAGAAAGGAAGCAGAAAGCATGCATCAGGAACAAGTCAGTATCAATACGCCATGTGGCAGGCTGCTGGGAATTGACGAAGAGGGAGTGCATAAGTTCTTGGGGATAAGGTATGCCACGGCTGGGCGATGGGAATATCCGCAGGAGGTGACTGGTTGGGAGGGTACATATGAGGCGGTACGGTTTGGTGCTGCGCCGATACAGAAAAGAACATATATGGAAGTGGGAGGCAAGGAGAAGTCGGAGCATTACGAGCGGGAATTTATGAGCGGCGTGAAGTCGGAGTATTCAGAGGATTGTTTGTTTTTGAACGTCTGGACTCCCCGGGATGCCCAAAATTGTCCGGTACTCATCGTGTTATATGGAGGCGGGCTTCTTTCCGGACAGACCGACGAGTTGGAATTGGATGGAAGCAATCTGGCAAGGAGGGGCGTGGTCGTCGTCACGCTGAATTACCGGGTAAATATTTTTGGTTTTCTGGCAATGAAGGAATTGGCAGAAGAATACGGGAAAAGTGGAAACTATGGGTACTATGATCAGCAAATGGCCATACAATGGGTTAGGCACAACATCCATGCATTTGGCGGTGATGTCTCGCGTATGACCATTATTGGGCAGTCGGCAGGAGCGGCAAGCGCAGAGACACAGATAAAGTCTCCACTGAACGAAGGTGTTTTTCAAGGAGCGATTATTCAGAGCAGCGCAGGTTTTTCAACAATGATAAAGGCCAAAGATGACCGACAGAAGGTTTACGCGATGTGGCACGAAGTTTATATGCAAAGCGGGTGTTCCACGGTGAAAGAATTCAAAAACATGCCAACAAAGGAATTGTTTGAATTGTTCGAGCGTGTGTCGGCAAAAAATCCGATTGCCTATGCGTCGGCCATATACGACGAGAATTTTACGGGAGAGGCGAAGAACAAGCCGTGTAAGACGAATATTATTTGTAGCGTCACTTCCGAAGACGTGGCACCCATCGTGCTATACGTCCTTTGCAGGGCATTGGCGAAGTCACAGAGGGGAAAAGCAGATACCTATGGATATTATTTTAGCCGCCAGCTTCCAGGCGATGACCTTGGCGCATGGCATTCCAGTGACTTGTGGTACACGTATGGAAATTTGAAAAAATGCTGGAGGCCGTTTGAAGAGGAGGATATGGCATTGTCAGATAGGATGATGACGTATTTCGTCAATTTCATCAAGACGGGAAACCCTAACGCGGAAGGATTGGAGGAATGGAAGCCGCTTACGAAGAAAGAAAAACGGTTCATGATGTTCGACATCAGAGCTTGCCGCATGGGAAAGCCGAGTCTGGGAAAGCTATTAAAAAATACAATTTTCAAAAAAGGGCCGGGAATCGGGCTTTGAGAAAATTGGTTATTGAAAAAGGAAAAGGGGCATGGAAATTTTTGGAATTTCTATGCCCCTTGCTGTAATTTTATGGAAGTCCCGATATCCAGGCTACCACACCCTATTGTTTATGTACCTTAGAAGTCTACTTCCGTTCCGTAGAAGGTGCACTTAAACAGCTTCGCCATCTGTTCCGGCGTGATGCTTCTCGGATTGGAGCCTGTGCAGGCATCGCCAACGGCATTCGCCGCGATGGCATCTAATTTCTCAAGGAACTCGTCTTCCTTTACGCCAAATTCCTGAATCGTCTTCGGGATGTTCATGGCGCGGTTGAAGGATTCAATCTTTTCAATCAACGCGTTTACCTGGGCTTTTTCGGAGGTTCCGCCAAGGCCGACTCTTCTTGCGATGTCGGCGTATCTTCTCATGGCCTCCGGCTCATGCGCGTTGTATTTGATGACATACGGCAAATAAATGGCGTTCGCGCAACCGTGCGGGATATGTCCGGTCGAAAATGCCGCTCCGGTCTTGTGTGCCATGGAGTGAACGATGCCGAGCAACGCGTTTGAGAATGCCTGACCTGCCAGACACTGTGCGTAGTGCATCTGCTCCCTCGCGTCCAAATCCTTGTTGTAGGAAGCCGGGAGATAGTCAAATACCATCTCGATTGCCTTGATGGCAAGCGGATCCGTGAACGGGCTGTTGAGCGTGGAGACATATGCCTCGATGGCGTGCGTCAAAGCGTCCATGCCGGTATAGGCAACCTGCTTGATCGGAAGGCTTTCTACCAATGCCGGGTCAACGATGGCAACGTCCGGCGTGATTTCAAAGTCGGCCAGAGGATACTTGATGCCCTTTGCATAGTCCGTGATAACGGAGAATGCCGTCACTTCCGTCGCGGTACCTGACGTGGACGGGATGGCACAGAACTGAGCCTTCGTTCTCAATTTCGGGAAGTTGAAAGGCGTGCACAGATCCTCGAACGTGGTTTCCGGATACTCGTAAAACGCCCACATGGCCTTTGCCGCGTCAATCGGGGAACCGCCGCCGATGGCAACAATCCAATCCGGCTGAAAATCCGTCATGGCTTTTGCGCCTTTCATGACGGTTTCTACGGACGGATCCGGCTCAACGCCCTCAAAAAAGGCGACTTCTATGCCTGCTTCTTTCAAATAGCTTTCCGTCTTGTCCAAAAAGCCGCCTTTTCTCATGGAGCTGCCGCCAGATACGACGATGGCTTTCTTACCTGAAAGGTTCTTTAAGTTTGCCAACGCGTCTTTTCCATAGTACAAATCTCTTGGTAATGTAAATCTTCCCATTTTTTTGTCCTCCTTAGACATGAATACGTTAATTTTTTAACACGAATATTTTACCACTTTTGTAGAAAAAAAACAAGAGAGGGAAAGCATGTTTTGTGAAAAATTTACCAAAGAAAAAATATTTGTATAATCAAATTTTTCACGCATAATAATAGAAATGAATTGTTCTGCTTCTACGATTCCCATCGCTTCTGTTAAACACTTCATACCTTTATTCATGATTTCAACGGTGCTTGTAGTCATCTTATTCAACCTCCGTTTCCATAATAAATTCAATAGGAGTAACCATTATTGCTATCAATAAAATCGAAAATCACATTACGTCTCATTTCAAACGGATTATTATTGCATTCATATCGGAGCATGTATGATGTGACTAAATTAAATTTTTTATTTTTAATCAGCGTTTGAATATGAAGTTTGGCCTGGGTTTCAAGGGAAATTTTTAGCTGTGATTGATCATCGTATGGTCTATTATAACAACACATGTCAAGATATATTCTCACTATCTCACCTCGTATATAAATTGTTGAAAGCAAATGCAACATGAAGACTTACTGGTAGAATATCATAAATTTATTTGATTTTCCAGAAGATTTTTATTTGTTTATAGTTTTATTTTCCCAATAGAAACATCAATTGCCAAAATCCATGCACAAGTCAGGAGCCGAGTATGGTTGTTCCTATATTATAGAAAAATTGCCGGTACATTACCAATATAGGGGACGAGGTCGCGAAATACCACTTGTACCATAGGTATGTCCGGGTTAATGTAAAACATGTTAATAGAATCGGTGCCGCCTAAAAAGGTGTTTATGGAGAATGCGACAAGGCAACAAAAAAGGTAGATGCCGGTGCCGCCCTAAAATGCGCGGCGTTTTAGACGTTTATGGCTCTTTAAACAAGTACGGTGGTCTGAAAATATGCGGCGGGAGGCAGGGGCGGAAGCCCCCAATGCGGCTGCTGATAATCCGATGATAATCATCAGGACGTGCCACATATCCATCTTGGTGAACTCTTGCAAGTGCCTGCCTTTTTAAAGGATTTGGGAATCCAGCCGCGTATCGAAATGAAGATGGAGACGGAAGGAATTGCGGACATCATTACCGCCACCAGGCAAGATGACGGGGAGCGAATGATACGCAGTCATTTTAGTGAGGAGGCAAAATGGATTTCGTTATCGCGGGCGACGGGCCAGGCGAGCATGCCCGCGAGCACATTTGGCGATTGTCGCGAGAGCGAACTGCGCCCATGGCACGAATTATCCTGCAAAGCAAAAACATTTGCCCCGCAGGATAATGAGGATGCGCACGGCCGCATAAGGAAATCTGCCGTGGGTATAAATTCGGATTTTGAGCAATTTGTGGGGCGCGGCCATTATTATGGGAAAGTGGACGAAGCGGACTTCGTGTTCCAGACGGTGATGCCTTTTACACAAAAGAGCTATGGAATGTGGGGGAAATGTGGAATCGAGATTCGGTGAGGGGAATAAAGCGTGGAGTTCTTCCGCGACGAATGGCAATGCGCGCCGCGCGGGCGCGCATTGTAACAGAGAATTTAAATTCCCGTTTAGACAAGTGCTATTGACGAACGAAGACGACCCCGAACGCCCCTGGTCCGACGTGCGTGCCGATGGTCGGTCCAATCTGCATTTGTTTTGCCACTGAGACTCCCGCCTGCGAGAGCTTTTCCTGAAAATGTTCGCAGTTCTTTGTCCCATAAGAGTAAATCGCGTAGACGGGGAAACGGGAATCTATCTCCAATTCCCCTAGATATTGGAGTATCTGGGAGATGGCCTTATTTTTGCCCAGAGCCTTGCCAAGGAGCGTGACCTCGCCCTGCTCGCTGACCGTGATAATCGGCTTGATGTTGGCCAGTTGTCCGATTGCGGCCGTCGTCTTGCTGATGCGCCCCCCGCGGGCGAGGTACTCGAGCGTGTCAAGAGCCGCGTACACTTTGACCTTGGACTTCATGGCTTCGATTGTCTCAACGATTTCTTCCGCCGTCTTTTTCTTTTCCGCCAGTTCCAGTGCGTAATCGGCCATGATTTTGATGTTGAAAGTGGCGCTTAAGGAGTCGATGAGGAAAATGCGCTCGTAACCCACCATCTGCTTTGCCAGCACCGCGCTCTGGTATGTACCGCTCAACGCCGACGAGAGGAGGATGCAAACCAAGTCGTCGTGATTTTCCTTTGCATCTTTGAAAATGTCAAGAAATTCCTGCGGTGAGGGCTGCGAGGTCTGCGGGAACGCCCTGCTCTCCTTTAGCATCTCGTAAAACCGGTCGCGTTCTAAGTTTTGTCCTTCGAAATACGTCTCGTCCCCAATGGCAATGCCGATTGGCGCGAGTTCCAAGTGTTTTTCTTTGATTTCTTCCATTAGGTAATCGGAAGAAGAATCTACGAGTATACGAATCATTGTATGACCTTTCCGGCAGCGTCAGCAATCAGACGAAAGAGCGCAAGTGCATCCTCTGCCTTTTCCTTTCCAATAGTAGTGACCAGTTCGTCAATGATTTGCAGGACTTTTTCATGCTGCTTTTCGTAAATGTCCATTTGCCCCAGTTCGAGCTTTACATGAATCTGCCGCTTGTCAGAGGTGGAACGTTCGCGGACAATCAGTCCTTTCTTCTCCATGCAGGTGAGTGTGCGGTTCATCTGCGATTTCTGCATCTTCGTCATCCGGCAAAGGTCCGTGGCGGTCAGCCATTGTTCGGACTGTTGTAAATGATGACGATAGAGCAAGTGGCAGATGAGGGATTCATTATAAGGCAGATCAAGGGAAATCCGGTCATTGTTAATCGCCATGGAAATGTTGAGCCATGCTTGTAATAATTCTTCATTTATAGCATCCATGAAAAACCTCCTGATAGTACACAAAGTGAACTGTTCGCAAAGTATACTATCATGAGATTGAATGTTTGTCAAGAAGAAATGAAATATTAACGTGGAAGCTTGCAACGCTTAATTCCTTGTTTCTCCACCCCGTGAAAAGTGACAATATTTTCATTTTCTTGTGAAAGCCACTTGAAATTTTCTGGCGATGCCCTACAATGAAAGGAGAGGCAGCTTATGATGAGTCGAAAATTGCAGGAATTGAATCTATTGGATGACTTTTTGTTTGGAAAGCTGGTCACCTATCCGGGAATGGGCGAGCAATTTTGCAGGCAATTGATTAGCGTCATCCTTGGCGTGGAATTGAAACGGGTGAAAATCGTTCCACAGAAGGTGTACTATGGGGCGGACGTGGACATGCACGGGGCGCGCCTTGACGTTTACATCGAAGAGGAGGAAAAGGAACTAAGCGGTACGTTGTTTGATTTTGAACCAGATAAGAGTACCAATGCCGGGTAGAGAAAATTTCTCCCGCAAAGGGCGAGATTCTACCATGCGGTGTTGGATCAGGAATGTCTTAAATCGGGGGAAGAGTTTGAGAATTTGAAACGGGTGGTGGTCATCCTCATGATGCCGTATGACCCGTTTGGATACGACCACATGGTGTACACGATTCGGAATCGGTGCGAGGAATTACCCGACATGCCATATGACGACGGTGCCAAGACGATATTCTTGTATACCAAAGGTAAAAAGGGCAATCCCTCCAAGCAACTCCAGGAACTTTTACATTACATGGAAGATTCCACGGAGGAAAACGCTTGCAACAACACGCTAAAGGACATTCACAAAATGGTGACAAAGGTAAAACATAACAAGGAGGTGTCGATAGAGTATATGAAGCTATTTGAACGAGAAAAAATGATATACGAAGATGGGCTTGAACAAGGAATCGAGCAAGGAATCGAACAAGGTATCGAGCAAGGAATCCGAATTGTGATTGCTGATAATTTAGAATTGGGTATTCCTATTGATAAAATTAAGGTCAAGTTGCAGAAGAATTTTGAAGTGAGCGAGACGAAGGTACAAGAATATTTGGATGCCTATTTTGCCACGGCTGCACGCTCGGATACGTTCTAATATCGTTTAGAGTTGGCAAAAATCCCTTTTTTTATTCTTACTAAGACATGGTAATTCTATTTATGAAAACGCCCCCTCTCCCGAGTTGAGTGGGAGGGTGGGGCGTTTTTTTGCAGTCTATGCCCTATCCCCCTGCAATCCGTGCACATGCTATTGTCAAATAGAAAATATTCGGTAAAATAAGATTATAAGTTATAAAGATCGTAATTACGGAAATATTTTCTAAGGAAAATAGGGCAATCTTATAACATGTATAACATGTGTCTGCGCGGGCGCAAAGAAAAAGAGGAGGTAGAGTAAGAATGAGAAACAGTAGGTTGTGGTCGGGCTTGTCATCGGTGTTTTCATTCCTTTTGATAGCGGCGATTCTGGGTACGGGTTGCATGATGCAGTACGAAGGAACCGTGAACGGCGCGTTGGGGATTCGTACAAGCAAGGTCGTCAATGAGGATGATGTCGACGCAAAGGATTTGGTATATTTTGAGAGCGAGTATGGTGAGTTAAATGCAGAAAATCTTCAAAAGCTGATTGCGGACACTTATGCGGAGAGCGTTCAGGAAGAGGAGGAAGGCGCAGTCCTTTTGAAAAATGAGAATGGCGCGTTACCGCTCGCCGCAGAAGAAACCAGGGTTACGCTGTTTGGTCACGCGGTTGCAGAGCCTCTTTACACGGCTCCCTCGGCAGGTTCCAGAGGATTTGAGAGTGAATACTGCATTGACTTGTATACGGCGTTGACGAATGCAGGGTTTGAGATTAATGATACGCTGTATCAGGCTTATGCGTCCAGTGAGACAAAACGTGGGAACGGTGCGCGAGATCATCAAAAACAAGTGGATAATGAGTGGTTGATGGGAGAGGAAGACATTTCCTTTTATACGGATGCATTGCGCCAGTCATGGGAAAACGACTATAACGATGCGGCAATCGTCATGTTTGCCCGGGAAGGCGGTGAGGGAAGCGAACTTTACATGGAAGATCCGGCGGAGGGAATCAGCCAGTTGGCTCTTCATCGGCAAGAGAAAGACTTATTACAGATGATTAAGGATTCCGGGAAGTTTGAGAAGGTAATTGTCTTGGTAAACAGTGGATGGGCGATGGAATTAGGGTGGCTGGATGAATATGACGTGGACGCATGCCTTTGGATTGGCGCGCCTGGACAGAGGGGCTTTGAGGGCGTGGCCAACATTTTGACCGGTAAGGCAAATCCTTCGGGGCATTTGACGGACACATATGCCGTAAATTCGGTGTCGGCACCGGCGACGGTGAACTCAGGATACAATAACCAAAATTGGACGAACCTGGAGGAAGTGTTGGAACTGTCGACAGAGGGCGATGCGGACGTTTCCTGGTATACCGCGCAGGTAGAAGGAATCTATATAGGATATAAGTATTATGAAACCCGATATGAGGACAGCGTTTTGGGACAAGGGAATGCCAATTCCTCAAAAGGTTCTTCCACGGGAAAAGCATGGAACTATGCGGACGAGGTGTCGTATCCGTTTGGATTTGGTCTATCCTACACCTCTTTTGAACAAACATTGGACAACGTGGAGATAAATGGCGATGACATCACGGTTACCGTGACAGTTACCAATGTCGGAGATACGGCTGGGAAATCTGCGGTTCAGGTATATGCGCAGACTCCGTATGGAGAGTATGAAAAGAAGAACTTGGTGGAAAAGTCGGCAATCGGGCTTCTGGACTTTGGCAAGACGAAAATACTTGAGCCAGGGGAGGCCGAGACATTGACCATCACTTGCGACAAATACCTTTTGGCAAGTTATGATTATAAAAATGCGAAAGGCTACATTTTAAGCGAGGGAGACTATTATATTGCCATAGGCGATGACGCGCACGATGCCTTGAACAATGTATTGGCGGCAAAGGGTGCACAAGGAATGGTGGATGAAACCGGAGCACCAAAGAGCGGGAATGCGGACAAAACGTATCGCTGGAGCGAGGCGTTTGACAAAGAAACTTACAGAACTTCCAGGGTGACCGGAGAAGAGGTCACAAATCAATTTGACGAGTATGATTTGAACTATTGGATTGATGACTGTGTGACATATTTGTCGAGATCGAATTGGGATGCAACGTATCCGTTGGAGGCGGTGCAGGTCGCGGCGACGGAGGCAATGGTCGAGGCGTTGGACGGAGACATGTATGAAAAGCCGGAAGACGCACCATCTGTCAGCTCGTTTACGCAAGGGGATAGAAAGGGGATTCCGCTGGCGGCGATGATAGGGTTGGATTATGATGATCCCAAGTGGGAAGAGTACCTGGATCAGTTTACAATTGAAGAAATGGCAAATCTTTTGCCGGATTCGTACAATAACAATCCATTGCCCGAGATGGGCGTGCCATCCGTGATTCCGGGTGACGGCCCGGACGGCGTAGGCGGAACGTTTAGCAAAGAATTATATGGTGATGGAAGAAATGACTGCTGCTTCCCGTGCGAGGTGATTCTTGCTTCCACGTTCAACAAGGATTTGATGCGCCGTCGAGGCGAACTGATGGGAGAAGAAGCAATGTACCTTGGCATGACCCACGTATGGATGCTGGGTGCAAATCTTCATAGAACTCCATTTGGCGGGCGGAATTTCGAGTATTATTCCGAGGATGCGACAATGAGTTATTTGTGTCAGATTCCAGAGTCGGAAGGAATCGCGTCCAGGGGTGTACACGCGGGAATGAAACATTTAGTAGGAAATGACCAGGAAAATAATCGAATGGGTGTCGCGCACTATTTCAATGAACAAGCATTTCGTGAGAGCGCGCTTCGCGGATTTGAAGGTGCGATTACAAAAGGTGACAGCAAGGCCGTGATGCACGGGTTCAACCGTATAGGAATGAAATGGTGCTCTGCAAGTGAAGAATTGTGTACGGACGTCCTCGTAAATGAGTGGGGATTTGAAGGGATACAAGAAACGGACGCGATTTATTTGGGATTGCCCTATCACTGTCATTATGAGACAACCTTGGCAGTGGGAACGGACTTTTACTGCTTTGATATCGCAGAAGGTGCTTCCTATGTAATCCCGAAAGCCATCAAGGAAAATGATGACGGAAATCTGCTTCGAATTTTGAGAGAGGCGACGAGGGACCATTTGTATATCGTGGCAAACAGTTCGATTATGAACGGGTATAGTGAAAATTCAAAGGTCGTGTCGATTACGCCATGGTGGAAGATTGTAATGGGCGTGCTGATTGCCGCATTCGCGCTATTCGACGTGACATGCATCGTGCTTTTAGCAAGGTCAAAGAGGAAGGATAAAGTAAAGGTTGAGGAGGTGCAAAAGTCATGAAGGAAAAATTAGGTACGAAGGCAATTGGATTTTATGTAATCGTATTTGCGGTGCTTATGGCATTGGTTTCCATGATTCGCTTTCTAATGTGGGCACCGAGTCATGCGGCCATGGATATGATGATTGTTGCATTTTTGATTATAGGAATCGTCATAGACATCGTGATTATGATGAAGGACAATGATTATTTGACGATTGCGGCGACGGCGTGTTATAGCGTCGCGGTCGCAAGGCTGTTGACCAATTCCGTTGGTTCCTTTGTGGACGCGTTTCAGGGAATCAACATGTTTGGAGACGCGACGCAGGTCAACACGATTGTGTCAATTAGTATCATCATGGGAATCGGCGTGGTGTCCTCCATCCTTGCGTCCTTTTTAAAAAGGGTAAGAGGATAACGGAATCTGGCTGGGAAAGTCTCTCAAAGTGAAAACTTTGGGAGATTTTCTTAGCAATAAAGCATTGGAAGTGTTTGGTGGAGAATTTGTGTCAAAAAGAAATGGAAAATATGATGGAAAATTTAGATTTTAACAAAGACTGGAAGTGTTACAAAACCGGATATAGGGACGAAATGTTCGATGTCACCCTGCCGCATGACGCGATGCTTTTGGACGCAAGGAGCAAAAGCAGCCCGGGCGGCGTGAACACCGGATGGATCGAGGCAAAGGACTATACATACGAAAAAACATTTTTCGTGCCGCAGGAGTGGGAGGAGTTTTGTCCCATCCTGGAATTTGAAGGGGTCTATCACCGTGCGACGATATTCGTGAACGGGCAGAAGGCAAAATACCAGCACAATGGCTACCTGGGCTTTTTTGTGCCGCTGGCTCCGTTTTTGAAACATGGGGAGGAGAACACGATAAAAGTGGAAGTAATCAACCACGACCAGCCCAACGGCAGGTGGTATTCGGGAACCGGGATTTACAGACCCGTGTGGCTTCATCTTTTGAGGCGGGAGCACATTTTACCTGAAGGAATAAAGATTACCACGTTGGACTATAAAGAACCGAAAATAAGCGTGGAGGTAGCAACGGAGGGAACGGGAAGCGTACAGGTGGAGATTATGGAGGGTGAAAATTCAATCGCTTGTACGAATGGGACTTCTGACGGTTCATACAAGGCGGAAATTCCGTTATCGGGGGCAAAATGCTGGGATTTGGAGCAACCGTTTCTTTATACGTGCAGAGTGAAATTCAAAGGGGAGATCCGGCAGGAAGCGTTTGGTATCCGCATTGTGGAATGTGACGCGGAAAACGGGTTTTGTATCAATGGAAAGCGAGTGATTTTAAAAGGGGCGTGCGTGCACCATGACAATGGGATTTTGGGGGCATGTGCCTATGGGTATGCAGAATGGCGTAAAATACGGATATTGAAGGAAAATGGATTTAACGCGGTGCGGTCGTCGCACAATCCATGTTCAAAGGCGATGATGGAAGCATGCGACAGGTTGGGCATGTTGATGATGGACGAGTATGCGGATTCGTGGTATATTCACAAAACAAAATATGATTATGCGTCGGAGGTTGAGAAAAATTATCCGGACGATTTAAGGGCGATGGTGGCAAAGGATTATAACCACCCGAGCGTGGTAATGTATTCGATTGGAAACGAGGTTTCGGAGACCGCGCAGAAAAAGGGGATTGAACTTTGCGAGTCAATGACACGATGCCTGCACGAAGCGGATTCGACAAGACCGGTTACTTGCGGTGTCAATATATTTTTTAATTTTTTAAGTTCCATGGGATTCGGTGTTTATAGTGACAAAAAGGCAGAGCAGGAAGTGAAAAACATAAGTGGAAGAGAGGGAAAACAAAATGCCATAAAAAAGAAAAGGGCGGTGGGGAGTGAGTTTTTTAACAATCTGGCGGGAATCATGGGTGCGGATTTTATGAAATGGGGAGCCACCCTGCCACCGTGTGACTGGAAGACGAAGGACGCGTTTGCGGTACTGGACGTGGCGGGATATAATTATGGAATCAACCGCTACGCCCATGATCTGAAAAAATATCCAAATCGTTTGATTCTGGGAAGCGAGACGTTTTGTTGTGACGCGTGGCGTTTTTGGCAGGCGGCCGAAAGGAATGTTCGAATCATGGGGGATTTTGTCTGGGCGGGGATGGATTATCTGGGTGAGGTCGGAATCGGTGCATGGGAGTATGAAGAATATGCATCCGATTTGTCCGCGCATGGTCCGGGCTGGGTTGCCGCCGGGGCGGGAAGGATAGACTTGACGGGAAAGGCGACGACGGAAGCGAGATATATGCAGGTAGTGTATGGAACGGAAAAAATAGGAATTGCCGTGGTTCCGGTTCCTTATGCAAAGCAGCGGCATTCCCCTTCCGCATGGAAGATGACGAACGCGGTGGAAAGCTGGTCGTGGAACGGGTGTGACGGGATGGATACGAAGGTGGAGGTCTATTCAAGGGCGGATTACGTCGAGCTGTATGTGAATGAAATGCTGGTCGGGAAAAAGGAACCTGGTGAGAGATGCAAAGCGGTGTTTGATGCGGTTTACCATAATGGCCGGGTTAAGGCGTTGGCTTACGATTCTAGTGGAAGTCGCTTGGATGAGATTATGCTTGAAACGGCAGGGGAGGAGACCGTGCTGACGTTGGAGCCGGAAACGAATACGGTTCAAAGAGATGACCTATGCTATGTGCGTATGAAATATACGGATACAAAAGGGATTGTCAAGCCTCTTTGCCGTGGAAAAATCAAAGTGAACGTAGATGGCGGGGAAATTCTGGGAACCGGAAGCGCATGCCCCTATTATGAGGGAAGTTATCTGGAACCGGAGACCGATACCTATTATGGGGAGGCGATGGCGATTATAAAGCCGGGAAAAAGTGATAAAATCATGATTCACGCGGAAAGTAAATATGGAGGGGCGGACGTGGAAATCAAGGTGGTTTAAATGCCGGAAAAATGTTATACTATTTAGGGATTATGAATGCATGGAATATTTGGAGGAAGTCATGATACGAGTCGCGATTGTGGATGATGAGCAGAGGGAGCTTGATACGCTTTCGGAGTGTTTTGGAAAACTGCAAAATGAACTGCGTGAGGAAATCGTGGTTACCCCGTTTGAATCCGGGGAAGATTTGCTAAAGAATTATGATTATTCCTATGATTTGATTTGTCTTGACATCGAGCTTGGTGGCAGGGACGGCATCAGCGTGGCGAAGGAATTCCGCAGGATGGACGGAAAAGTGGTTCTCGTGTTCGTGACGAACATGGCGCAGATGGCGATTTGCGGCTACGAGGTGCGGGCGTTGGATTTTCTGGTCAAGCCGGTTTCGTACTATTCTTTTTCCATGAAGATGCGAAGCGCGGTGCGCATCATTCAAAATCGAAAGAGCAAAAATATCGTCCTGCAGACGGTGGACGGGATTCAGAAGATTTCCACGGATCAGTTATATTATATGGAAGTAAATGGCCACTATATTTGTTATCATACGAAAATGGGAGAGTTTCGTCAAAAGGCATCCTTAAAGGAAATGGAAGAAAAATTAAAGGGTCTTCCGTTCGGGCGTTGTAATAATTGTTATTTGGTAAATTTAAAGCATGTTGATTGCGTGAAGAAGGACGAGCTTTGCGTGGGCGGGGACTGGCTTCGAATCAGCCGTCCGAGGAAAAAGGAATTTCTTCAGTCGCTTGCCAATTATATGGGGGGTGTGGAAGGAAGATGATGGAATTGTGGGAAAGAATCGCATATATGGTGCAGCTTGACCTGGCGTGTCTGCTTTTCATGCTCCCGGTGCAAAAGAGAAAGTGGTTCGGGGCGAGGGCGGCAGGCGGCATTATCGTGACGATTTTGTTGATATACGGGGTCAACGGTTTGCTGTTTGACCAAATTAAAGGGATGGCGCAGTACGTTTACTGGGCAAGCTATATCTTCATCTGTGTCGCAGTCGTCTGGAGTTGTCTGGATGTTTCGTTTATGAAGGCTTTATATTGCGCAATCTGCGCTTGTGCGATGCAGCATGTGGCATATGATTTGGTACTTGTGTATCAAGTGGTGAACGGGGATGGTTACATTGTCCCCGTATTGCTGTATGTGGCGGTATATGTGCTGTTTTATTTTATGTTTGCAAAAAAGTTGCCGGAGAACGGCAATTTTGTCGTTCGCAAGACTTCTCTTTTTCCCATGGCGACCATTATCGTGCTGGTGTGGATTTTGAGCGTGATGGAGGCATCGGGGAATGCCTATTTTGAAGCGAATGCCGGCAGCAGGATCCTCTATCGAATGATAGACGGACTGTGCTGTTTTTACGTGCTTTGGTGTCAGGTTTACGAAAAAGAGCGAATCGAACTACAGCGGGAACTGGACGGCATTCACAATGCCTGGAACCGGCAGAAGAAACAATACGAAATGACGAGGGAGATGATTGACGGCATCAATCGGAAGTGCCATGATTTGAAGCACCAGATTCGGGCACTGCGGGAAATGACGGATGAAAAGCAAAGGGAAGATTTCTTTGATGAAATTGAAAATGACATCATGATTTATGATACGGCAATCAAGACGGGGAACAAGGCGCTGGACGTGGTGCTCATGGACAAGGGACTGTTTTGCAAGGAGCATGGCATACAGTGGACCTGCATGGCGGACGCCTCGCGGCTTGACTTCATGAAGATGGAAGACCTTTATGCGATATTCGGCAATGCCCTGGACAATGCCATCGAGGCGGTGTTAGAGCTTGAAGAGGCGGAAAAGAGAGTCATCAGTGTCAAAATTATCACGCAGAACAATATTTCCGTGATTCAGGTTCAAAATTATTATGACGCGAAGTTAAAATTTGAGGAGGGGTTGCCGCTGACGAGGCGGGACAAGGGCAGCCATGGGTTTGGCATGAAAAGCATACGCTATATTGCGGAAAAATATAATGGAACGATCACGGTGAATGCCCAAAACGGGATTTTCGTGCTGCAGATACTGATACCGAATGTATGAGGATTTTTTCGTGACAAATCAGCAAAGTCCGTTTAAAATAGGTGTTAGGTCATAGAAAAAAGGAAATGATGTGAACGGCGAGGGAGGGATGGGTTATGCGGCATGAAATCGTATCAAGAAATCCGGATGTCGAGGTGAGGTTCTATTTGTCAAAGGACATGGGCAGTTATGTCATGCCCCATTGGCACAGTGATTTAGAGCTGGTGTACGTGTTGGAAGGAACGATTACCCTCACGTTTGAAAACCAGAAAAGGACGATAAAGGGAGGGGAATTCATTGTCGTGAATTCCCGGGTCGTGCATTCCGTGCTGGCAACGGAAAATACGGCGTTCGTGCTGCAAGTGCCGCTGGAGGTCTTAAAAAAATATGTCCCGAACGTGGAGCAGTACTATTTTGAAGTGAACATGAATCCGGGAAATGCGGTGGAACAGACAAAGCTAGATAGGATTAAAAAGATATTTCAGGACATGCATGCCGTTTATGACGTGCGGCCGGAAGGATATTTGCTGAAGTTCAACAGCCTGTTGTATGACCTTTTGTTTACGCTGATTCACTCCTACGCGATTCAAATCGGCGGCAAGAACATTGCCAAGGATGAACGACATTTGGCGAAATTGGACGAGGTAATCGTTTATTTAAAGGAGAATCATAGGGAGAAATGTTCGGCCGGGGACGTGGCGAAGCACTTTGGATACAGCAGTGACTATCTGGCTCGTATTTTCAAAAAATACATGGGGATGTCCATGACGGATTATTTATATGCGGTGCGTGTCACATATGTATATGTGGATTTGGTGAATACGGACAATACGATTAATGAGATATTTGACGAGCACGGATGCTCAAACTACCGGGTTGCCATGCGCGTGTTCAAGGAAAAGTACGGGTGCACGCCGAAGGAAAAGAGGGATTCTGTAAGGACGGTTTCGTAAATAGGTCGGAATCGTCCTATTTTTATGCCGTAAACGTACATAACCAAAACATGGGGATGGAGGTAAGATAGATTCATAAAATAATGAATGGCACGAAGGAGGCAAACGATTATGAATCAAGAAAACAAATTAACTTTCGGGAAAATCGCAGAGCGGTTTTCCTATGGATGCGGGGACTTTGGCTGCAACATTATTTACACGGCGATGTCGGCATTTTTGATGTTCTATTATTCAGACTATGCGGGAGTCAACACGCTCGCCGTTGGCACGATCATGCTGATATCTCGAGTATTTGACGGCGTGAGCGACATTATCATGGGTGTCATCGTGGACCGTACGAAATCCCGTTTTGGAAAGGCGCGCCCATGGCTTTTGCGGATGTGCATCCCGTTCGCGGTGTCGGGCATTTTGCTTTTCTCGGTTCCGGCGGGAATGTCGGAGGCGGCAAAGCTGGTGTACGTCTTTGTCACATATAACCTGACTTCTACCGTGATTTACACGGCCATCAACGTGCCGTATTCTTCACTGAATGCCTTGATGACGCAGGATCCTTATGAGCGTTCTATTCTCAGTATTTTCCGCAACGTACTTGCGACTTGTGGAACTTTGCTGATTAATATGGTAACATTACCATTAGTAAGGGCGTTTGGCGACAACGCGTCCGCATGGACGAAAGCATTTGTCGTGCTTGGCATCTTGGCCATCGCGGCGTTTCTGATTAATTTCTTCGGGACGAAGGAGCGGGTAAAGCCGGCCTCGGCAGGAAACGGGGAGGTGCAGACGGTTCCGATTAAAGAGGGAATCCTGGCCTTGTTTAAAAACAAGTACTGGATTATGATGACTTGTGTGCTGGCATTATTTTTCTTGTATTACGCTATCAATGGCGGAACGACGGTCTATTATGCGAAGGAAATTTTGGGCGACGCGGATCTGGTCAGCACGATTAACGGCATTTACAATGCGATTCAGATTATCGGGATGTTCTTGATTGCCATTTTGGTGAAAAAATATGGAAAACGCAACGTATTTTCCATCGGATTGATTTTGGCGACGGTCGGCATGTTGATTTTGGAATTTGGCGGCGGCTCCATGCCGGTCATCGTGATTTCGAGTCTGATTCGCGGCGTGGGAAATGCCTGCGGCGGCGCGACGATGTGGGCAATGGTTTCCGATACGATTGATTATGGCGAGTGGAAGACCGGATATCGCACGGAAGGACTTGTCAACAGTGCCTGCAGCTTTGGCTACAAAATAGGAAACGGCGTGGGTTCGGCACTTTTGGGATTGATTTTGGAAATCGGGGGATACGTGGGAACGGCCACCGTGCAGACGGCTTCGGCGGTGACGGCGATTCGTGTTTGTTTCGTATGGATTCCCATCGCGGTGTTTGTGGCATGTTTCCTTATTCTGCGGTTCTATCATTTGGATGAGGAGTTTGGCGGCATTATCGAGGATTTGCAGAAGCGTGCGGCAGGAACGGAAAAGGAAAGGAGTATAAAGTCATGATACAAAATCCGATTTTTAAGGGATTTAATCCGGATCCATGTATTTGTAGGAAAAACGAGGATTACTTTGTGGCGGTGTCTTCTTTTGAGTGGTTTCCAGGGATTCCGGTTTACCATTCAAGAGATTTAAAAAACTGGGAGTTATATACGCATGTGTTGACGGACGACGAGAAGGTGGAGCTTCGGAAGCTCCCGAGCGCGAAGGGAATCTGGGCACCGTGTCTGACCTATTGTGAGGCGGAGGATTTGTTTTACGTGGTTTACGGAGTGATGAACTCCATGAACGCCCGCTATTTTGACGTGGACAATTACGTGATTACGGCAAAGGATGTCAAAGGGCCGTGGAGTGAGCCGGTGTATTTGAATTCTGCCGGATTTGACGCGTCCATGTTTCACGACGAGGACGGCAGGAAGTACGTCGTGTCGTTGGAGTGGGAGACACGGGAAGGCTACGAGAAGCCCGGCGAAATCTGCATGGTGGAATATGACCCGGAGAAAAAAGAAGTTGTCGGCTATCCGAAACGAATTTGGCGGGGCGGCACGGATAGGGGGTGCATCGAGGCGCCACATTTGACAAAACGCGGGGAATATTATTACATCATGTGCGCGGAGGGCGGAACGGGATATAATCACTGCGTGACGATGGGACGGTCAAAAAATGTGTGGGGACCGTATGAAAAGGATCCGATGAATCCGATTGTCACCAGCCAGCCGGGCGAGTCCTATGAACGACATGATCCGGATCATTTGAAGCCGAAATATTTTAACCCTGATTCCGTGCTGCAAAAGTCCGGCCACGCCAGCTACGTGGATTTGCCAAACGGGGAGACGTATCTGGTTCACCTTTGCGCCAGGCCGTTCGTTCCTGAACTGTGTTGTACGCTGGGGCGGGAGACGAGCATCCAGAAAATGAAATGGACCGAGGATGGCTGGCTTCGCATGGCGGACGGAAGTAATCTGGCGAAGCTTGCAGTGGAGGAGCCGGCCTTGCCGGAGGTACAAATGCCGCAAGTTCTGGATTTCGATGATTTTGATTCGGAAGAACTGGGTCTGCAATATTATGCGCCGCGAATCATGCCGCAAAGCTTTGTAGATTTGAAGGCGCGTCCGGGCTATTTGCGGATGCGGGGGCAGGAGTCGAGAACGTCATTAAACCGTGTCAGCATTCTGGCACGCAAGCTGACGAGCGTGTACGCGATGGTCACGACGAAGATGGAATACAAGCCGGAGGTGTACCAGCATAGTGCCGGACTGATTCTCTATTATGACAATATGAATTATGTCAATTTACGGAAATATTACAGCCAGACGTTAGGCGGCAGCGCGTTGTCCATTACGCATTTGGAAAACGGGCAGAAGACGGAGATGCTAGATACCAGAATCGCCATTTTGGACGAGCCGATTTATTTACGCCTGAAAATCGAGGGACGCACCTTCCATTTTGAGTGGAGCTACGACGGGGAAGCGTATACCCGGATTGGAGGCGATTTTGAGACACCGAAGTTTTCTGATGAATTCTGTAAATACGGGGAATTCACGGGCACGTTCGTTGGGATGACCTGCGCAGATCGGGCAATGCACAAGCATTATGCGGATTTCGACTTTTTCGAGTATGTGGCGGAGGAGGAAAAGTAATAATTCTTGATTTGAATAGGGATATAAATGAAAAGCGGCAGGGGTTCAAAGTTTTTGACCCTGCCGCTTTATTCCCATCGATATTCTGTTTTTGCTTTTGTCTTCTGCATGACGCGCGCCTTATCTTGCGAATGCAGGAACGTAAGTCGGATTCATGGATGCAAGTGCCATCGTAATCTGCTCAAGATTCTCTTTGAAGTAGTTGATAACCTTCTCGGCCAGTTTGTTAGACATCTCCATCATCGCGTTTACCGTTTCATAATCCATGTTCATAAATGTCATCATAATAAATATCTCCTTTCGAATTAGAAAAATTAAGTAAATGTTTTGTCATCCAGACTTGGCTTCCTACGTTTGCAATTGCTCTTGTCTGTTGACATGTATTATACTATCATGACTCGAAAGGAAAGTTTAGATGATTTTTTGACTAAAAAATAGGGCGATATTGACATTACACGATGGAAGAGGCTTGCCATGCGATTTGCAATACGCGCTTTTACGTGGTTTAGATTCCCATTTCCGTAATGATGTTCTGCAAGTCTTTCCAGTCCGTTCGGAGTTGTTCAAGCTGTGTCCGTCCCTCCTCGGTAATCTTGTAGTAGATGCGGGATGGGCCTTTGGAGACCTCGCCCTTGAACGTGGTTGCGGCTCCTTCCTTGTGCAACCGCCGCAGTATGGCGTAAAACGTGCTTTCGCTTACTTCCGGAAAATAGTTGTGCATGTTTTGGATGATGTCATAGCCATACATCGTTCCTTTTTCAATATAATAAAGAATACACATTTCCAAAATTCCTTTTTTCAATTGTGCGTCCATATGGCATCCCCCTTTCTACACGTTGTCTTGTGAAGAACTCTGGCCTTGTGTGGATTGATTCTTCGCATCATCCTTCGAGGCATACATGCTAAGTAGCATCTGGAAAAAAAAGGCGAGTGCGATTCCAAGTCCGTAAATGGCCAGGCACTGGGCGCAAATATACAAAAGGGTGTCACCGGTCGCTGCTGATAAATCCATACTGGAAAAAATACCTCTGGTCTCCATGATAAACAGCAAGGCGCCCAAGGCATGAACCGCCGCGGGAAAATAGTGGACGGAGGTGCGGATGGTCATGAATATCGCCCATATAAGTAACAGTAAGACTAGAATCTGGAACAAACAGGAAATATAACCGATGGCGTATCCGGTCTGGAGCGGCCCGATGTGTTTCGGCAAAACGTCCACATGCTTTATGACGTACCGTGCCAATCGTTCTACCAACAGCACGAAAACGGGAAGAGCGCAGTGTATGATAAGAAGCGGCCGTGGAATGGCGCCTTTGAAAATGGAGTTCTCTTTTCGAACCTTGTCCCTGGCCGCGAATTTGGCCTCGATATTTGCCAGTTTACCAAGATGAAAAAAACCAAACAAGGAAAAGCTGTTTATAACGAGAAATATGTAGGCACCGTATGTAACATAAAAATAGCTGTACAAGGCAACAAGGAACACACAGAGCCAGAAGGCGAGGTGCTTGTAGAAGCGCGGCTTGGCCTCTGGGGATTCCTCAAGAAGCTTGTCAGCCACGCTCGCTGGAGAACCCCATTGGGCGACAATGGTTTCCATCGTGGCTCCTTGCTCGTGGTCGATGGATAAATACTCCTGATAATCGGCCAGGATTTCCAATACTTGCGGGAATGGGAAATGCCATGTCAGGCGTCTGCCCAGGGCGGACAAGTACTCGGACTTGGAGGTGATGGCGGTTTTTTCTTGGAATAGGTTTTGTTTCATGAGATACCACTCCTTTCGTGTTTACATGATGTTGAGGCAAAACGGCCACTGTAACTACTGTACATAAATTACTAATCAATAAACAGTAGATGATGTCTATACTATATACTGGAAAACTAAGAAAGTCAAGAGGAAAATAGGAATACAATTGATTGAAATGATTGAAAAAGCACGGGAGATACCATATAATGGTACAAGTGTCAAATTTGATTTAGGAAAGAGAGTGTTACACAACCTATGAAAGCGTGGAGAAAACCAGATTTTAGCGATCCATTTTACAGACAAATCAAGAAACTGGTCATTCCGATCGTCATCCAGAACTTGCTGAGCGCGACGGTCAATTCGACGGACGTCATCATGCTCAATTATGTCGGGCAATCGGCAATTTCGGCAGTTTCTTTGGCGGCGCAGTATGCCACCATTTTATTTATGTTTTATTACGGGCTGGGGACGGGAGCCACGATGCTCTGCGCCCAGTATTATGGGAAGAAAGATTTCAAGGCCATCCGTATCGTGGAAGGCATCGCCCTGCGTTTTTCCGTGGCGGCCTCTAGCATATTTGCCCTATTGGTGCTTACGATACCGGAACTTTTGATGAGGGTCTATACGAATGACGCGGAATTGATCGCGCTCGGCGCGTCGTATCTGCGCATCTTGTCCGTTTGCTACCTTTGCTGGGGCGTGATTGAAATTTATCTGGCGGTGCTTAGAAGCATCGGACAGGTTGCCATTAGTACCGCGCTTAATGCGTTGGCGTTCGTGTTGAACATTATTCTGAACGCGGTATTTATTTTCGGCTTGTTTGGCGCGCCTAAGTTAGGCGTGGTCGGTGTGGCAATTGCCACTTCCGCATCGAGGGTCGTTGAACTGGTCGGCTGCATCATCGTGTCAATGCGGAATGAAGAAGTTAAAATGAAACTGTCATACATGTTTATGAAAAACAAGGCATTATTTTCCGATTTTGTGAAAATGTCACTGCCCGCCTTGGGAAATGACATCATCTGGGGAGTCGGATTTTCCATGTATTCGGTTATTTTAGGACACTTGGGAAATGACGCGGTGGCGGCCAATTCATTCGTTACGGTGGTGCGAAACTTCGGGACGGTGCTTTGCTTTGGCATGGCGAGTGCGGGCGGCATCCTTTTGGGAAATGAGATCGGCGAGGGAAAGATTGAAAAGGCTCGCGAAGATGCCAGAAGAATCATGAAGCTGACCGTGATAAGCGGCGCGATCGGAGGAATTTTGGTCTTGCTTGTGACACCGATTGTCTTGCAAGTGGCGGACGTGACGGAACTGGCGCGGCATTATTTGAAATATATGTTGTTAATCAATACCTATTATATTATGGGTGCGGCGGTCAACACGACATTGATTGCCGGCGTGTTCCGTGCTGGAGGCGACAGCCGGTTCGGGTTCTTTTGTGACTTGTTCACGATGTGGGGATATGGGGTGCCGCTGGGATTTATCGCGGCGTTTCTCTTGAAGCTTCCGGTGCTAGGCGTGTATTTCCTGCTGTGCACGGACGAGTTCGTGAAATGGCCTTGGGTGCTCAAGCACTATCGTAGTGATAAATGGCTGAAAAACATTACACGGGAGGAATATTAAAATTGATACCGGATTTGCGAATGCAGGAACCTTTTTGTCTATTGTTTTTGTCTAATATCGTCGGTTTGTAGTCGTTCAAGGGAACGAGCTATCGTTTGCCAAAATACATATGTCAGCCATGCCCCCAGCATGGTCGCCGCGACATATAAAAGAATCGTCGGCACATTGCCGATGCGGGTAACCAGGTTACAAAACACCACTTGTACCATGGGGATTTTCGGGTTAATGTAAAACATGTTGACGGAGTCGGTGATGCCTAGGACGGCATTTATGGCAGAGGCGACGAGGCAGCAGCAAAGATAAATGGCAGTGGCGCCTCGAAAAGCGTGACATTGGCATTTGCCCCGCATTTGCAAAATGGCGGACGCGATGCCGATGGCAATCATGAGGACGTGCCATGTGTAGGCATGGACGGTAAGCGGCAGGACGGGGTAATGCAGTCCGCTGGTATCGGCAAACACGGCGAGCCCTCCGAGCAGCCCGTAGGTGGCAAGGAAGGTCAGGATTGGAGTTTGGAATTTAGGAAAGAACGTCTCGCAGACGGGCAACAATAGTAGTAAGTACATGGGAATGCTACAAAGCTGGAAAGGGAAGTACCACCAGTCATAGTTTCCGTCATTTACGATGAAAGTCAAAACCCACTGTTTCCAAAGTTCGCTTGCGCCCATCAAAGGACCGCAAAGGTGCAGGAAACGGCGAAGCATGGGCGTGGTTGAATTTATGAAGTTTTCAAAGGGATGAAAAACTCGCATGACGGACTCCTTCGTTGTTGGCATTTGTTAGCGTCGACGTAGAGCGGCGTGTTGCCATCCATACATTGACACTGCGGTTTATGGGATGCAATACCCATTCGTTAGTTTACTCCAAAAAGAGAAAGATTACCACATTTTGTTTGACGAAAAGTGGTATGCGTAGTATGATGATGAAATAAAAGAAGAACCAGTTCCATTGGCAGAAAATTTTTGTGATAAAGGGACGTGTTTGTTTGGCTCTTATGCCCATGGGGAAGCAGATGATGGAAGCGATTATACGATGCGTGATAAGCACGGTGGCGGCATGGCGGTTCGCTCTACTGTTCATACGAAGAAAACAAGTGGAAGCATGGTTTGACGCGTGTCTATGTGCGGCGGTACATGGATTGGCGCGTCTTGTTTTATACCGTGTCGTGCCGGATGACGGTTTCTTGTGCGTGGAATTGTTGTGTTTTCTTTTGATGGCCGTCATCGTGCAGCTTCAAGGCCGGGACGGATATGGAAACACGGTAATCGCATTCGGGCTTGCCCAGTCCGTCTACTCCGTGCTTGACTTTTGGAGCGGGCATTCCCATGGGGCTTGGCGGTGGCCGGGATGGGTGGCGTATTTGTCGTGCCTCGTTTTATTCCTTGTGATAACCAATCTGGTAAAGAATCGGTTCCCGACGGAAAACTGGAGAGAATATTACGCGAACGCACACCCGGATCCGGAGCGGATTCCGATTCGGAAATGGCATGTTTACGCGGTGGTCGTGGCGGGGGGCGTCCTTTTGACGGCGATGGATTGGATGATGGGAGGCTTGCGGGGGAGTTTCCTTTCCATGGGAGAAGATTTGCGCGCAAGTTCCTTTGTCGTGGCGGGAATCGTGATGTTTGCCTTGTTCTGGTGCGAGATTGGCATGCTCATTCTGATGCACGCATATAAACGGGAGCGCATCGAGATGCTTTTAAATCGCCAGTATCGTGATGAAATGCAGTCATTTATGAACGTTATCCGTTCCCAGCGGCATGATTATAATTTTCACGTACAGACCATCGCCGGATTGTTGCGGGAGGGCAATCTGGAGGAATGTTTGAAATACATGGATGCCCTGGAAAAGGATTCCGCCATCATGAACACCATGCTTCCCATAAAGGATCCGGCAATCTCGGCGATGATTCACAATTTTCACGTCTTGGCGGTGCGTGAGGGCATCGCCCTCCATATCGACATACAAGACGATCTGACCCGGATTGCCACGGACGTGTACGAGACGAACAAGATTATCAGCAATTTACTGCAAAATGCCATTGACGAAACGAAAACCCATGCCGATAAGTCGTACGGGATTCACCTGACGATTTTAAAGCGCGGGGAATACATCGTGATACGGGTGTCGAACGAGGTGGATCCGCTTCAGATGAATTTGGACAAAATGAATCACATTTACCAGCAGGGATACAGCACGAAACAAGGACATGACGGAGTGGGACTTAGCAGCGTCAAGCAGCTGGCAGGCCGTTACCGTGGAACCGTCTACACGCAGATGGAAGGGACGGTGGTACATTTCGTGGCCAAGATACCAATCAATTTTGCAAAGGAGCGAGGGGCGGTTTGAGCAAATATGAAATGAACGTACTGATTGTGGACGACGATATGCGTTCACTGGAGCAGTCGAAGGAAAAAATCGCGTTGTACGTACCTTCGGAACGCATTTTTACGGCCACCAATTCCGTGGAAATCATGCGAATCGTGGGGAGCGTGCCGGTTGACCTGGCTTTTCTCGACATCGAGATGCCGGATACGGACGGTTTTTTCGTGGCAGATTATTTGAGGGAAAAGCAGCCGAAGGCCGAGAGCGTATTCCTCACCGGCCATGTGGAACTGGGGGCGAAAAGCTATGACTACGAGCCGTTGGACTTTTTGTGCAAGCCGCTTGATGCCATGCGACTGCAAAAGACCTTCGAGCGGTATAAAAAGGTGCGGGGACAAGGCGGGAGGGATGAAAAAATCGCGATAGAGGCGGCTGCCGGATTCGTGATGATTCATCCGGACGAGATTCGCTACATTACGAGGGAAAATCGTAAGTCGGTCATCTATTGCGAGGAGCAAAAATACATGGTCAAAAGCACCTTGGATGAGCTGGAGATTATTTTCAGCGATTTTGGTTTGTTTCGCTGTCATCAGTCTTATCTGGTTCCCCTGGGGAAAATCAAGCAGGTGAGGCAGTCGGAGTTCGGCAGGGCTTTCTGGGCCGTCTTGGACGCGGGAGACAAGATTCCGGTCAGCCGTGGGAAATATGCCGCGCTTCGTCAGGAAATTTCCAAATACGGGGCTCGTTTCGTGTAAGGACGGCCAATTCCCGGGCATTGAAGAACAAATATCATGATTCATGGCGTGGCTCGTCCATGGCGGTGCTAAACCACGAGTCTTATAAATAGGATGCTCCATGATGCCGTGCGAAGAATCGTGCGGCATTCGTTGTGCACACGGGACAGAAAGGTATATGCTGCTTACGCAGCTTGTCCCGGCGCGACGAGTAGGGGAAAAATCTCCCCTACTCGATTGTGTGCGATGACAGAATGGACGCGAAAATGTACCAAATAAACACCTTGCCATGACAAAATTCGCGCCTTACGGGCAGAATGGGCGAAAGTACTTGTTGACCGGATTTTATTGCGTTAAACTAACAAAGAATTGTGAGGCGGCATTTTTATTTAAGAATAACGAAGAAAACGCGACGCAGGTAAATGAGACGGTGCAAATATGAGGAAAGGTGGTTTTGCCATGAGAGAAAATGGTACGTCCCTAAAGAGTACGGAAGAACGCTCTGGAGATTGGAAGCAATTTCGCAAGTTCTTCAAACAAGTGAAGCTAAGTTGGGGATTCATCGCCCTGACCCTGGCGGTTTCCATCATATACTATGGTGCGACATCCTTCATTCCGCAGACCACGGCGGCACTGTACGCCGGTGAATTTACGGCGGCGGCAATCATGGGGCTGGTGATAAATTATTCCTTGACGTTGGTGCTGTCGTTGGCAACTTCCATTTTACAGCTTTTCGCGGAAGGAAGGTCCGTGCGGGCAGCCCGTAATAGTGTATGGGAACGCATGATGAATATCAAGACTTCTTATTATGACAGAAATAAGCCGAACGAGCTGCTAAGCGCGGTGACGAGTGATACGGAGGCGGCCGTGTCCTCGCTGATTTCCGTCATTATCATGGTGCCGTCCTTGCTCTTGTACCTGGTCATGTGCCTGATGCAGGTCAGCGTGCATAGCACGAAGCTTCTGGTGGTCGTGTTCTTCTTGATTCCGGTTTACATTCTTTATGGAATATGGATGGGACGTTGGCAGTACCGTACGGGCAGGAACATCCAAGCCCGAATCGGCGGGCTGACCGGCTTTTTGACGGAGCGCATTCGAAACCTCACGCTGATTAAGAATTTCTCCAAGGAAAGCGCGGAAGAACAAGCCGGCGTGGACGCTTCCGGGCAGTTGTACAAGGCGAACGTCCAATACCAGTATATCAATGGCATCGTAGGGGGTTATACCATGGTGACCGAGGCAATCGGCATCCTGGCGGCGGTTTTGTGGGGGTGCATGCTCTTGCGCCAAGGGGAAATCACTTTGGAGGCATGGCTGGCATTTTTCATGTTCGTGCCGATGATCAATACCATTTTTCGCCAGCTTTCCCTTATGTGGTGCAACGTCAAGGAACTACAAGGACGTGCCGCGAGACTTGGGCGTCTGATGGAAGCGCCCCGGGAGGAAATGAGCAAAGGCAAGGATGCCAAGATCGAGGTGGATTCCATTGCCTTTGAAAATGTCAGCTTTGGTTATGAAAAAAATGCCCCCGTCCTTGACGGCGTGTCGTTCGTGATTCCGAAAGGAAAGAAGACAGCCATCGTGGGCGAGTCGGGGTGCGGAAAAACGACGGTACTGCGTCTGATTGAACATTTGTACGAGCCAGAGGCGGGAAAAATCAAAAACGGGAAGGACGACATTGGCGGCTTTCATTTGGAGAGTTGGAGAAGCAAGCTTTCCTATGTCGCGCAGGATGCCACGATTTTCGGCGGGACGTTTCGCGAGTGCCTGACGTACGGTATCGGGCGCGAGGCGTCGGAGGAAGAACTAGAGGCGGCGACCAAACAGGCGGGAATTTATGACTTTATCATGGCGCAGGAAAATCGGTTCGAAACGAATCTCGCAATCTGGGGAAGCGCCCTTTCCGGAGGGCAGAGGCAGCGTCTCGTCATTGCGAGGGAATTGTTGAAAAATGCGGACGTGCTCCTTTTGGACGAGCCGACGAGTGCTCTGGACGCGGAGACGGCGGGCGCGGTAAGCCGAAGCATCTTTCAGAATTTCCCGGGAAAGACCATTGTCACCGTCACCCACGAGCTTAGCTTCATTTCCGAGGCGGATCAGATCATTGTGTTGGACGCGGGCAAGGTGGTCGGCTGCGGCAGGCATGAGGAATTGTTGGAGAGGTGCGATACATACCGTGGACTTGTGGAAGAACAGTCTTACCAGGAGGTGCTTGCATAATGAAAAAGAATACGAATTATCAGTCGGACAAGGTTACTTTTGGCGAGTATTTAAGCGTGGTAAGAAACGTCAGGCTTCCGGGAAAATATTGGGGGCTTACCGTTTTGTATTTCGTGTTAAATATCGCTATGATTCCGGTTGGGCTTATGATTAGCACCTTCTCGGCGGAAATGATAGACGCGCAGGGGAATCTCCCGGCCGCGCAACTGGCCATGTTCGTGATTGGATACGTGTTGTTTGGCATTATTTCCGCGGTGAGCAGTATTTTTCTCGGAATCGTGAGCGAACGAATCAACCTGGGGCTTCGCGGAAACTTATGGAGGAAAATCATACATACGAAACAGTGCTGTTATGACGCGGACAATGGCGAGGCGTTGGTAAGCCGCGTCACGACGGATTGCGATTATGCAAGCAAGTTGTATTCCACGGTAATTTCCTTGATCATGACGCTCGCGTCCTCCGCCGGATACGTGCTGTCCATGTTCGCGCTTAGCATGAAGTTGTCCGTTTATATGTTGATTCTGATTCCCTTAAGCATCGTGGTGGGATGGGCGTATGCCAGGCTGATGTATTTGATCGCGCAGAAAAGGCAGGCGATGCTTTCTGCTTCCACGACGTATCTGATTGAGCGTACGCAGGAACTGACGCTTGTAAAGACGTCGAACTCGCAGAAGCAGGAAATCGAGCGTGGAAAGGAATTGTTTGACGCGCAATATAAAATGCAGCTTCAGACCGGCTTCATGAACGCGTTCTACGTTGCATTGCAGACGATGTTCAATATCATCAGTATCGCGATTCCCTTCGCGGCGGGCGCGGGACTCGTGGCACAAGGAGCCATGACGTCGGGCGAGGTGGTGGCGTTTTATGCGATTTCGCAGAGCGTCGGGATGTTCATGACCAATTTGATTAACTATGCGGGAACCGTAAAGCAAGCCAACGGTGCGCTTGCCCGCGTGACAAGGACGATGAGGCTGCCGGTGGAGGATACAAAAAAGGGCGAGAACATGGATATTCCGGATGCGGACATTCACTTTGAAAACGTCGTGTTCGGGTACGAGGAAAAGAATGACGTGTTAAAGGGGGTGACATGCACCATTCCAAAGAACAAGGTCACGGCGCTGATAGGGGTCAACGGTTCCGGCAAGTCCACCATCCTGAAACTGGTGGAAAGGCTGTATGAGCCAAGGAAAGGTAAAATTTACTTCGGTGACAAGGATATCACGGAATTTAGCCTGCAGTCGTGGCGGAAAAGCTTCGGCGTGGTTTCGCAGGGAAGCCCGTTGATGGAGGGAACCATCCGTGAAAACATGTGCTATGGCTGTGAGCGAAAGGTGACGGAGGAGGAATTCGCGGTCGTCGCGAAATTGTCCCATGTGGAGGATTTCGTCGGAAAGCTGGCCGACGGGTATGACACGATGCTGACGGCCGGGGGCGAGAATTTGTCCGGCGGCCAGAGACAGTGCGTCGCCATAGCCCGCGCCATGATGTGCAGTCCGGATTACCTGCTTTTGGACGAGGCGACCTCGAACTTGGACGCGAAGAGGGAAAGTGCGGTCATGGAAGCACTTTCCGAACTGATGAAGAACCGTACGACGGTCATCATCGCCCATTCCTTGGCAACGATTCGGAATGCGGACCATGTCATCATGATTCGTGACGGCAAGGTGGAAGGTGCGGGAAGCCCGAAGGAAATTTTACGAAGTAGCGACAATTATCTGGAAAAGGTCATGAACCGGAAAGGAGCCGTATGTTAAAGACAAAATTTCCATACGAGAAGGTAGATTATGAAAAATATTTCCAGGCATACATGGAGCGTGAGGATGCCATAAGGTCGATACCGACGGAAGCGGAATTGGAGGAGCTTGCCCACAAAGGGCTGGTGAAAGACCACCTGACGCTGTCCGCGATTGGCGAGGGGGAGGCGGCACAGACGGGGGACACCATTACGTTTAAGACGGAAAGCGAGCTTCCCAAGTTTAATAAAGAAAAGGTGACGGTCAGCATTGGCCGCGGGCTTTACAATAAGGAACTGGAAACGGAGGCCGCCGGGAAAAAGGCGGGGGACGTTTATCAGATTACCATTCAGGACAAGCCGGTGACGGTCACGATATTGGAAATCAAGAGAAAGCAGGAGCCGGCCGAGGTGACGGACGAGATGGTGGTCGGGCTCCAGTTGAAGGATGATGGCGGCAAGCCTGTCACGACGGTGGAAGCGTACATGGCATTCATGAAGGAACAGAAAAAAATGGAATGCCTGGCCAACGTCAATTATTATGTGATGGAAAAACTGCTGGTGGATTATCCGGTGGCGGATCCGGATCAGGAGGATTTGCAGCGGTTAAAAGAGCTGGAAAAGGAATTTTTCGTAAAGATCTATAAGGAACACGACGGCATCGACGTGTATGCGCTTTCCCAGGAACAGGCGCGGGAAATGTGGCAGTGTGATTCTTTTGATGATTTCCTGGAATTGCGAAATGAGTGGTATAAGATGAAGGTGCAGCAGTGTCTGGTGTATCGCAACATTTTGGGGCTCGAGGACGACCCGGCCTATGACTACACCGACCATTACGAGGTCTTGTCCGAGCTGCAGATGAAACTGTTTGCCATGCTGGAAGAGAGAATGAAGCGTAAAGATTGAGATGTCTGGATGGCATGGCGGAGATGTAATAGCAGAGATGGAATGGCGGAGATGTAATAGCAGAGATGGAATGGCAGAGATGGAATGGCATAGAATGAATGGAGGAAAAATATCATGACAAGATTTGTGGCAGAAGAGGAGTTTGACGAGGTGACGAAGGAGGGGTTTTGGATTGCGGACTTTATGACCGACCATTGCGGCCCGTGTAAAATGCTTGACATGGTGATGAACGAGATTATTTTCGACAATCCAGAGATTAACCTGGCGCATTGCGACATTGAGAAGAGTCCGAAATATTGCGAGCGTTTCGGCATTCAGGGAACGCCCACCTTGTTTTTCATGATGGACGGGGAAATCAAGGAGACCATGAGCGGGGCGCAGGGCAGGGAAGTGCTTGAAGAGGTAATCTCGCGTGTCATGTTCGGAGAATAAAGAGGTTGGCCATGTATGATTGTATTATTATAGGAAGTGGACCGGGCGGGCTTTCGGCGGCGTTGAACTTAAAAACGTACCGAAAGGATTTTATATGGTTTGGTTCGAAAGACTTAAGTGACAAGGTCATGAAGGCCGAGAAGATTGCGAATTATCCCGGGTTGCCGGAAATGAGCGGGACAAAGTTTTTGGAAAGGCTTCAGGCTCACATGGAGAACGCGGGATTGGAAATTACGGAAAAGACCGTGACGAACGTCGTGTACTCGGGCGGTCGGTTCATGGTTCTTGCCGATAATGAATTTTATGAGGCGAAAACGGTTATTTTGGCAATTGGGGTCGTGGCCGCGAAGCTCATGGAAGGCGAGGAAAGGCTGTTGGGAAAGGGCGTAAGCTACTGCGCCACTTGTGACGGGATGCTTTATGCGGGCAAGCGGATTGCCGTCGTGTGTAACGCGCCCAAATTTGAGCATGAAGTGGAGTACTTGGCGGATTTGGCATCCGAAGTGCTTTACTATCCTACGTTTGAAAGCAGGGTGGAGCGGGAAAACGTGACGATTTCCAGGGACGTGCCGACAAAAATCCAAGGCGAAAAACGTGTTACGTCTGTGACGCTTCAAAGCAAAACTACGGTGCCGGTGGATGGCGTGTTTTGCCTTAGAAACGCGATTGTCCCGACGAAACTGATTCCGGGAATTCGGGTGGAGGACGCTCATGTTGTGGTCGACCGGCAAATGGCGACAAACCTTCCGGGGTGCTTTGCGGCAGGGGACTGCACGGGCAGGCCGTATCAGTTTGCGAAGGCGGTCGGCGAGGGAAACGTGGCGGCGCACGGCGTGATTTCATTTCTTGCTACATAGAATTGGTATTTAAACCTCGCTTCCTGGTGCCGATGTACGGATGGCGACCGTGTTGCCATCCGTACACTGACGCTATGGTTACAATGTCGAACATGGAAGCGAGGTGTTTCTGTGCGTGGGAGAGGGTGGTGTGACAAGAGGGGAGCTTTACGCTTTGCCAGGCTTTATGCTTTGTCAAGAACAACGACCACGACAGAATATCCTGGTACTGTCATGTATAGCGCACCATTCTTCACGGTTACTTTTGACTCTTTGGGAGCGATATGGATGACGGAGTCCCCTTGAAACGATAATTCGTTACGAATGTATGGGTCTTCACTCGACATCATAATCTGCCGTCCCCGGCACGCCTCGTCTATCTTAAGCACGATTTCATGGCATTTCTCTTTTGTGTTGACAATTTTTATATAAATGTTTTTTTCGTTTTCCGTCACGGACATGTAAACGGACTCGGGCAGTTCCCCCGTAAAATCCAGTGTTTTATTTCCTCTATAGAGGGAAAACATTTGCTGTACATAATAGTTTGTGGAAAGGCAAACCGTTTTCGGATTAAAGTTAATCAGATTATGATTCCAAATATCGCAGTCGACCAGGTTAAACAACGGCGCGTAAGATGTCATTTCCACCACGTCGCCATTGCGCTCCGCGCCGATTAAAAATGCCGCCTCTCCCAACGCGGTATCGAGCATGTTGCTCAAATTCATCGGCCGCATCCCCATGGCGAATGCCGCTTTTTGGGCCTTGTCATCCATGACACTCGTCTCTTTTGGAAGTTGAATCTTTCCGCTCAAAACCGCCTTGACCGTCTCTTCGCCATACCGTTCAATAAACTGTTCCAATTGTGCAAGGGAACCATTGGCCGCATATTCCCCCACATAAACATGGCAGCCGCCCCGGTCGTAATCGTCGTAGCGGTTATGTTGTTCTTCAAACCATTTTGGCGAATGGTAAGAATGCTCGTCAACGTAGACGTTTTTATATTTTTTCCCTTCCTCGTAAATTTCTTTCAGTCCGGTGATTCCTAAGACGCTCTCCTCACTCGGATGCGTTCCACCGCACATGACGCACAGTATGTCTGGATATCTTTTGTGAATCTCTTTCTCAATTATGGCAAACCTTTTAAAATATTCCTCCCCGTAGTTTTCATTTCCTACGCCGACACGCTCTAAGCCAAACGGCGTGGGATGCCCCATTTCGGCACGCAGCTTTGCCCACTTGTTCGTTGCCGGATTCCCATTGGCAAATTCAATCAAATCCAGATAGTTATGCAAGATGTAGGTCTGAAACTCCTTCGTGTCAATCGGGATGTTTGCGCATTTTTCCTCGCCTCGTTGAAATGACCTTAGCTGGCAGTTCAGTCCCACGGACAAGGTCGGCAATGGTTTCATCCCAAGGTCCTCGCAAAGGCAGAAATATTCATAGAACCCGATTTGATACGATTGATGATATCCACCATCTTCCACCTTTTCCGACCACAGACTGAAATTCCCCTTCCTTTCATACAAGGAACCAACCGTATTCTTCCAGTTATACTCGTTCCCCGGGATACTGCCTTCCACGATGCAACCGCCCGGGAATCTCATGAAGGCGGGTTTCAAATCGGCAAGGGCCTGCACCATGTCACGCCTTAGTTTTCCATGCCGCCATTTTTTATCCCCTTTTCCCCAGAAATTGGCATTCATAAAGCTGACGCAATCGAGACGCACCTCGCCCGTCCCTTGAAATGAAATGCAGAGATGTCCGTAATCTTCTTTTTTCCCGTTCAGTTCTGCCGATATCCAGTGAAATCCACTCTCTGCCGGAACGTCCAGCAAGGCGATGTCCGTCAGCACATTTCCATCTTTATTTTCAACGGACACCGTGACAGAACCTTCAAAGCCGGATCCATCCACCGCCGCCTCAAACAGATAGCATTCTTCGGTTTCAATACTGACGGCATCCTCTGTCTTATGCGATTTCCCGCCGTTATATCCGCGATTGATTAAAACCGCCTCGGCATTTGTGCAAATTGTCGCATATTTACTATTCTCGTGGAGTCCATGCTCGCTTCCACTTTCTATCGTTCCGCCCTTGATTTCCCAATAGCGCAGCGGATCCTCCACCCGTTCTTGTGTCTCGGCCGAAAAATATACCCCGTCAAAGCTGTAGTTATTAACCACATTGGCATTCATTCCGCCGTCACACGAAAAATTAATATCCTCAAAAAAGATTCCGATTGCCCGTGGATTAATCGTATGACCCTGATGTTCTTTGGAAACTTGTATCACGCTTTTCATCTTTTTACACCTCGCATTTTATTGTAAGCCCCCTCGTTGACAAGAGGGCTTTATAATGGTTCTTCTCCGTATTTTTTATGACTGGCCTTCCGCCTGCGTCTGCTCTTCTTCATGCTTTTTTATAAGCTCCGCCGTCATTTTCTCCCGCGTTTCCTGCGTGATAGGGTAGAAGAATTTAAAAATCGCCCATGACACGATGCATACCACCATCGGCACCAACGTATTCATTAACGTGATGTTTCTCACCATGGAAGGCAACTTCGTCAAGTCCCCCGCGTACGCCCCCGTCTCCGAATTCACGCTATAACCCACGACAATCAAGAGGATGCCGGGAAGCACCGTGGAAATCGCCGTCTGCGCCTTTGCTAACACGTTATTTACTGCGTTTACCAGAGCCGTCATATTTTTCCCGGAAGTATATTCCGCGTAGTCCGCACATTCCGTCCACATCAACGACGATGGAATCACGGCCAGGTTTGCCGGAATTGCCGACAAGAAGATAAGCACGATGTAAATCAACGGGTTCATCTGCAAAATTCCCAAAACATACAACACAAAAATCACGCCCATGATGACACCTTGTGTCAATACAAGTCCTCGTGCCGCCCGGTCAATCGTGCCAAACTTTTTCACCACCCAGCTGGCAATCAACGGGGTGAGAAACGCCGGAATGATGGAAATCGCCCCATATATGGCGTAAATGGAGGCATAGCGAATCTCATCAACAGCACCTGTCGCCATGTCGGCACAGTAAAACCATTTCAGGAAATAGACCAATACGGCGGTGGAAATCGCGTATCCGATATTTACAAAATTGGCAATCGCCGTCACCCACAACGGCTTATTCGTCTTTAACATTCCCCAGATTTCTTTTACGGAAATCTTTCCGCCATTTTCTGTACCACCTGCCTTACTCACTGGACGATACGGCTCTTTTACGCATATCGTTCCCACCAAGGAAAGGATGCACGAGAAAATGGTCACTCCGATACATGTGAGGGAAAATGCCTTTCCCATATTTCCAATCGCGCTGTTCACCGCGGTAGCAATCGGAATGAAAAAACTTGCCGGTACCACGGATAAAATGATTCCCATGCGCAAAAGCGAGGTCAGCTTTGACCTGATGTTCGGGTCGTATGTCGATTTTTGAATCAAGGCGCTCGTACCGTTGAACGCGTATCCCATTTCATAGAGAAGATAGCCTACGAACACCCAGATGGCCAAAAGGACCGGTGTCGATTTTATAACCTGCGGAATGCTGAACATAATGGCAATGCCAGACCCGCACATGATGATGCTCCATAGCGTGAACTTACGGTATTTACCAAATTTGCATTCCTTCGCGCTGTCCATAATCCAACCCTGCAGCGGGTCGTCCACCGCGTCCACGATTCTTGTCACAAGCAACAGCACGGTACCAAAGGCCGCCGCGAATCCCACTTTTCCCACCGCCTCGTCGATGCCTGAATAATCGGTCAAAAACTGCATGAATAGGGAAAACACCACGGTTGCAAAACCATGGATCCAAGAAATGGTAAAAAATCCCGCCTTTGTTCTAAAATCGTTTGGATACACCTTTTTTGTTCGCTTCATAACGTCCTCCCGTTTTCGTAATGATTATTCTTTTTTATAGGTAATTGCTCAATTGGCGCAGTGGCTTGCGGCTTTGAACAGTAACCTTGATGACAAAATCATAGCATGGTTCTTCTGTTTGTTCTTGTAATTTCAAGCCGCTTATTGTATAATTTAGACATCTTTTTAGAAAGAGGGGATCATCATGCGTGACGCGGAAACGATTATCGACTTTTGCCGGAATTTTAGACAACTCCATCCATACCCCCTTCATTTTTACTATGATAATCAACTCATGATAGATTTGCCCGCTTTCCACATTGACCTTGTCGCGCCGTTCTATGAGCAAATCCTCGCTTTGGAAAAACAAGCTTTTCTTTTTGAAATTGCCGAAAACTTTATGATTGGGGGGGTATACTCCGATGACCGGCGCGTATTACTGTTGCTTGGTCCCGCGCTCACTGCCACGCTCACTACGGCAAACCTCCATGGTATTCAGCAACTGTATCAACTTTCTTCGGATTCAAAGGATGCCCTCGTTTCCTATATTGGTCCCGGTGCTGGAAAAACCTTGTTTCATTTTCGTACCGTGTTGCGGCTCGTCAATTATTTTTTGAATCAAACGCCGTCTGATGAGTCCGAGGCGTCTTTGTACTTTGCAAACGAGGAAATTAACAAAGAGATTCGAAAAGAAAATCTGGAAAAAAATGCCTATGAACAGCAATACGCGTCCTACCGGCTTGCATATGAGTTTGAACAAAATATGTTAAACGCAATAAAAGAGGGAAACGAAAAAGTGATAGGCCAAGTCGCTTTAAGCATGAGCATGCATGTAGGCACGCTCTCAAGTGCTTCCGTGCGGCAGGCAAAGAATCAGTTTATCTGTATTGCCACCTTGGCGACCAGAGCCGCCATTCAAGGCGGCCTTGACTTGGAAAATGCCTATAGCCTCAGCGATTCTTATATCCAAAAAGCAGAGGCATGCACGACTTGCGCCCCCGTAAATGAATTGATTGACACGATGCTTTTGGATTTTACCGTGCGCACAAAGCAGGCAAAATTTAACGCCGATGTAAGTGGAGACCTCTATCTCTGCATCCGTTTCATCCGCAACAATACACGTCAGCCATTGAGCGTCCGTGACGTGGCAAATTTTGCACATTTGAGCGTGCGCCAGCTTGACCGTAAGTTTTCCTCCGACTTGGGGTTTTGCCCCAAGGAATTTATCGTGAGGTGCAAATTGGAGGAAGCAAAGGAAATGCTGACGTACACGAATAAATCCTTGAATGAAATCAGCCAGATTCTTTGTTTTTCTAGTCAATCTTACTTTAATAACGTGTTCAAAAAACATTTTAACATGACGCCCGGGGAGTTTAGGAAGTTGCAAAAAACTTGATTTTTGTGCCGGGCAAAATAAAAAAATGTTGACCAGCGTTTGTTCATGCAATATAATGATACTGACGAAATTCTCCTATTGATTTTATGCGACGGCCGCCCGTGACGCGGAGGGCATGGAAGGAAATAACATGGATAAGAAAGGAATCGTATCATGAAACAGTTTTTTGGAATGAGCCAGCGAGGTGACTTGAACGAGGCGGTACGTGGATTGTCCGCGCCCCAGTTTATCATGCTTTTTTCAAATACCGACCAGTTCGAGAGACATGTGAGGGAGCTTGAGGGGCTTTATCCCGGAGTTCCCAGTATCGGATGCATCGGCATGAGTTATGACACGAGAATCGTGGAAAAAGGGGTGGGAGTCATCGCGTTTTCGGGCGGTGTCAGTGTCGCGGCCGACGTGTTGGAAGAGGTATCCGTCATGCCGGTCAAGTATATCGACCGTCTTAAGCGTGACATGAACAAGGTGAGCGCCTCGCAGGACAATACGATTTGTATTGATTTTTGCGCGGGGAACGACGCATGCGTGTTGACCACGATTTATACCGTGTTGAAGCGCAGGGGCATTTCCCTCGTGGGCGGAACCGGGGACGCAGGCAAGGTGTCCGCCAACGGCAGGGTTTACGAGGATGCCGTCGCTTATGCCCTGGTCAAGAACCAGAACGGCCGTGTGAAGGCTTACAAGGAGAACATATACCACCAGTTGGAGCAGCACCGCTTTATCGCTTCCAAGACGGATAAGTCCCGATATATCATCGGCGCGTTGAACGGCCGCCCGGCAAGGCAGGTGTATCAGGAGATTTTACATATATCGGAGCAGGAGATTCAGACGAGGACGTTTCAGAATCCATTTGGGAAGTTGAACGGTGACGACACTTGTATCATCTCCATAAAAGAGGTGGAGGGCGATGCCCTGGCGTGTTTCCGGCAGGTGAATGATTCAGACGTGCTGGTCTTGTTGGAACTGGGAGATTACCGGGCGATTGTAAAAAGCACCATCGACATGATCCATCAGGACTTCCCGAGGGTCTCGGCAGTATTTTCCGTGAATTGCTTGTTCCGTTACATGTTGTTTAATGAAAATCATTACATGCAGGAGTATTTGATGGAAATGAGCAAATTAGGCGGCCATGCGGGCTTCGTGGGCTATGGGGAACATTACAACAATCGATTCGTGAATCAGTCCATGACTTGCGTGGTATTTGAGTAAGGGGGGAGTAAAATCATGCTGTTTCGAAAAAAGAGCGGACAAGGAAATGACAAGATGTCGGAAAAGGGGGCTAGCCTGGGGCCGGTGCTGCACGTGATGGACAGCCTGAAGGATTATCATACGGAATTGGTACAAAAAGAGGTGGCATCGCTTCGGGAACTGGATGGCATTGGCGCATCTTTTGGCAATGTCCTCGCGGAGGCGGAGCGGTTTCAGGAGAGACTGCAGGATTTCGGAGAAAACTTTTCGAGCATCGAGCAGGCGTCGGGGCAGTTCGTGACCGTGAAGGATACGATTGCCTTATCCGTGTCACGCGCGCAAAGCGGGGTGGAAGAACTGAAGAATAGTTCCATGCGGGTGGAGTCGTATTTTTCGGAAATGGAGAGTACGTTTGAAAGCTTGCAGAACGCGGTGGAGGAGATTAAGCAATGTACCGGAAAGATTGCCTCCATAGCGGAACAGACGAACATTCTGGCGTTGAACGCTTCCATCGAGGCGGCGCGGGCGGGCGAGCAGGGAAAAGGGTTCGCGGTCGTGGCCGTGGAAGTGAAGAAACTCGCGGAGGAAATCAAAGGGCTGACGGAAGCGGTAGATTCCGGTGTCGGGGACGTGGAACGCAACACGGAAAAATTAAACAATAGCATCGACACTTCTCAGGAGGCCTTGGGTGAAAGCCTGAAGAAAGTGGATGACACATATGAGATGTTTGATGAAATCACGCGTTCCGCGGAAGGTGCCACGACGGTGCATATGGAAATTTCAAGGGTGATTGGTGATTCTACGTCGGCGTTGCAGATGTTGTGCGGATTTTTCGACCAGATTAGAGACAAATATCAGGACGTGGTAAAGCATATTAAGCGGGCCGTGGGGCTTGGAACCACGAAGAGTGCCATGTTTGAAGATATTGACAACATGATGGCGCAGATTCCGCCGATTATTAATGAATACGAAAAGCGAGGTTGAGTCGTTTTGTTACCATTTGGGCGGTCATGAATGGCAACGTTTTTGGGATAAAGAGTTTCGCTTGCGAAACTCTCGCGCTTGTAAAGAAATAAAAGGCGGTAGGATTTTAATGTATATATCCTACCGCCTTATTTCCAACCATATTCTGCTTTTGCTTTTGTTTCCCGCATGGCGCGCGCCTTATCTGGCAAACGCCGGAATGTAGGAATTGCTGATGTTTGCGGAAGCAAGCGTCATCAAAATCTGCTCGTGGTTCTCCTTGATGTACGCGATAAATCTCTCCACCAACTGATTGGATACCTCCATCATGGCCTTCGTGGTTTCATAATCCATGTTCATAAATGCTGTCATCATAATAATAGACTCCTTTCAAATGCATTGTTTTTTAGTTTGTTTTTGTCATCCGGACTTTGTGGCGAAGCGCCTTTGTCTGTTGACGTGTATTATACTATCATGACTTGAAAGAAATGTTTAGATGGTTTTTTGACTAAAAAGTAGGGCAATATTGACATCCATATTTCCATTTCGGTCTTCTTCGCTCCGCTTCGGTCCGTCCGAAACAAGGCCACTGGCACTTAGGGTCGCCATGGGCGATTTTAAATGGCCGCAGGCCGTGATAGTAACCGTGATTTCCCCTAAATGCTTTCAATCGAGAAAAAACAGTTGCATTATTCTCCCAGCGGCGTTATAATGACACTTGTAATTGAAAAAATCTTCGGGGTCGGGTGACTGGCGGTGTAGAATGTCAAGTTCGCATGTCAGAATTCCCAACCGGCGGTATAGTCCGCGAACTGCTTGGCGTATATTTCAAGCGGCCGAACCGGTGACATGAGAGTCCGTGTTTATGGAGACGACGTGGTGTTTCGTTTCTCCTGCGGGCATGGAAGCGTGAATTCCGGTACCGACAGTAAAGTCTGGATGAGAGAAGAAAGAGTATGGCATGCGATTGCGTGGCATGTCATGGATGACGAATTTAGACCTCTGGAGAATTTCCAGAGGTTTTCTTTTTTCCGCGACCCCGATGATACTACGGATTGCTCGCGCTACGTGCTCCTGCAATTCTGGTATCGTCAAATCTAGTTGAAAAAGGAGAGAAAGACAATGAGTACACAAACACAAGCAAACACGCAGACACAAGTTATGACGCAAACGGATACGGCAAAAGCCGTCATGCGTGCGAAGGCATCTGACCAGTCGGCACAATCCGTGGCAGGAGCAAGGCCAAGGATTTCCGTCCGCATGTTGGTGCAGATTGGCATGTTGGCGGCCATCGCCGTCGTATTGATGTTGTTCGAGGTTCCGCTGCCTTTTGCGCCCTCTTTCTATGAGATTGACTTCAGCGAAGTGCCGGTGATGATAGGGTGCTTTGCCATGGGGCCGGGCGCGGGCGCGGTCATTGAGCTGATAAAGATTTTGCTGAATTTCGTCATTAACGGAACGGTGACGGCCGGGGTCGGGGAAATGGCCAATTTTGTCATTGGCTGTTCACTCGTCGTGCCGGCGGGCATCATCTATAGACGTGACCATACGAGAAAGGGAGCCTTGCTTGGCATGATCGCGGGGACGGTCTTGATGGTCGTGCTTGGATGCTTCATCAACGCGTTCGTGCTGCTTCCGGCATATGGGAGCGCGTTTGGAATGCCGATTGACGCGCTCGTCGGCATGGGGACGGCGGTGAACCCGCATATTACCAGCTTGAGCACGTTCGTCATTTTGGCAGTGGCCCCGTTCAATCTGCTTAAAGGCGTACTGGTATCGTTGATTGTCATGCTGATATATAAGAAAATCAGCCCGATTTTAAAGATGAAATAAGAGTCACGGTTTCCGTTACAATTCAACAACGCGCCAGCGTGGTGACTGGCTCGGGCCAAACGGTAATCGGTTTCCTTCCAAAAAACGTGAATGGTCATAAAAAGTTGACAAATTTGTAAAAGTATAGTAGAATGCCGTCTTGTAACAATTACTTAACAATTGTAATAAATGTGGAACGTCTGCCATATAATTTACAGATAGGACAAAGTGTCAGCGAAAGAAAGTAAGCATATCATGATGATATCAGGGTTAAAAGTTCATGCGACATATGCTGAAATCGGCAGGACGTATAAAGGGAGGTAACAAATAGTGATTTCAAATAGTTACAATAGGTTTACAAAAGGGTTAATCGCCATCGTGCTCGCGGCCGTCTTGGCGTATGGGTTTACCAGCCATGCGGCAGGGGTGGCCAACGATTACCATGCGGGAGAAAAAGTGAGGAAGAACGAGCAGATTTTCTCGGTCAGCGCGGAGCTTTTGGAGATTGCCGATAGGGAGGTCGAAACCACGCAGGTCGCGGCGCTGATGGCGGAGGCGAAGTATCTGGCGAAGAAGGCAGAGGAGGAGCAACGGGCAATTGAGGAGGCGCTTCGCGCGGAAGCGGAGCGAAAAGCGGCGGAAGAAGCAAAGAGGCAGGAGGCTGCAGCCAGACAGGCGGCTTCGTCAAACGTCACATGGACGCAGGAGGCCGCGGTATCGGCAGATTATAGCGAGCAGGAACTTTTGGCGGCCTTAATCTTCTGCGAGGCCGGAAACCAGCCTTATGAGGGGCAGGTGGCGGTCGGCGCGGTTGTTCTAAACCGCGTGCGCAGCGGCTCGTACCCGAACAGCATCCGGGAAGTGATTTACCAATCCGGCCAGTTCGGGCCGGCAGGGAGCGGGTGGCTTGACCGGGTACTTTCAAGCGGCGGCTATACGGATACCGCGCGCCAGGCGGCCGCGGACGCGCTTGCGGGCAGCAACCCGATTGGTGGATGCTTGTACTTTGGCTGCGGGGATTATGGGACAAAAATTGGCGATCATTGGTTCCATTGATTTACATGAACAATGAGCTGGGCGGCTGCAAAGCGGACATTTGACGCTTGTATCATGCATGTTGCGGTAAAAATCGGGAGATACTAACCTTCAGTGTATCAAAAACCACACGGCATAAATGACGTGGTTTTGTATGCTGGAGGTTTTATTTTATTATGAAAGACTTTATCATGAAAGAAAGGAAGAAAAAATATATGTATCAGTTTTTACCGATTCGAGATGTATACGCCAGAGAAATTCTGGATTCCCGAGGGAATCCGACGCTGGAGGTGGAAGTGCTGGCGGGGGAGGATGTCGTCGGCCGTGCGAGCGTACCTTCGGGCGCGTCCACGGGCAAGTACGAGGCCGTGGAGTTACGCGACGGCGGGGAACGTTTTGGAGGGAAAGGGGTGCTGGGCGCGGTTGAGCACGTCAACGCCAAACTTGCGTCCGAAGTGATTGGAATCAACGTGTTTAACCAGGTGGAGATTGACCGGATTTTGCGAAAGGCAGACGGCACGGAGAATAAGAGCAACATGGGTGCCAATGCCATCTTGGGCGTTTCACTGGCTGCGGCCCATGCGGCGGCCAAGGCCTTGCGGCTTCCGTTGTACAAATATTTGGGCGGAGTGAACGCGAAGAAAATGCCAGTTCCGATGATGAACATTTTAAATGGCGGCGCGCATGCGGACAATACGCTCGACATTCAGGAGTTCATGATTATGCCGGTCGGGGCGGAGTCGTTTCGCGAAGGGCTGCGCATGTGCGCGGAGATTTACCATACGTTGAAAAATACCCTTAAGGAACGGGGACTGAACACGGCAGTGGGAGACGAAGGGGGCTTCGCCCCAGATTTACCGGATGCCAAGGCGGCCTTGGAATGCTTGAAGGCGGCAGTGGAAGCGGCGGGCTACGAGCCGGGTAAGGACGTTCGCATCGCCCTGGACGTGGCGGCCTCCGAGTTGTATAACAAAGATTTTAAGAAATACGCGTTTCCGGGCGAAAGCAAGATGCGCGGGGAAAGCGTCGTGCGTTCCGCGGAGGAATTGATTGATTATTATCAGGAACTGATGGAGCAATTTCCCATCTGTTCGATTGAGGATCCGCTGGACGAGGAGGATTGGGAAGGCTGGGAACTTCTGACCACCCGTCTGGGGAGGGACGTGCAGCTCGTGGGGGACGATTTGTTCGTCACGAACACGAAGCGTTTGCAGAAGGGAATCGAGAAGGGCGCGGCCAACGCCATCCTCGTCAAGGTGAACCAAATCGGCACGCTGACCGAGGCAATCGAGGCGATTGAAATGGCACAGAAGAACGGATACCGCGCGATCGTCTCGCATCGTTCCGGAGAGACGGAGGATACAACGATCGCCGATATCGCCGTGGCGTTTAACACGGGGCAAATCAAGACCGGCGCGCCGTGCCGATCCGAGCGTGTGGCAAAATATAACCGACTATTGCGTATCGAGGAACAGTTGTGATATACTAAACCTGGTAAAAGGAATTTTTTCCAACTGTATGAGTGGTTTGGATGCTCTTTGGGGCATCCAAACGCACGGCTGGGAATTTTGCACGCGTGGCCCACGCGACAAGGGCGCGCGTGGCACGAACGAAGAATGACCGGGGGAACGTGGATGCTACGCATTGCCATAGTGGAAGATGAAGAACTGTATGTCAAGCAGATTGGGGAATATATCGAGAGGTACGGCAGGGAGAACCAGATGGAGATTTCCACCATCGTTTTTGGTGACGGTGCGGGGATTGTCAAGGATTATCAGAACGTCTATGACATTATCCTTTTTGACATCGCCATGCCGCAGGTGGACGGGATGGAGGCGGCGGGCCGCATACGCGAACTGGATGAGGACGTGGTCATCGTGTTCATCACCAACATGCCGCAATATGCCGTTCGCGGGTACGAGGTGGGAGCGTTGGACTTCATGGTCAAGCCGATCGAGTATCCTTTGTTCTCCATGCGTCTTAGCAGGGCGATTGGACGGGCCAGGAAACGCAGTGACGAACAAATCTTGCTTAGCTTTGCAGGGCGCGTGAAACGAATTGGCGTGCGACACATTTATTACGTGGAAGTGCAGAACAAGATGCTGCATTACCACACGGACGAGGGTGAGTACGTCCTGCGGGGGACGATGCAGGGCGCGTTGTCGGAGCTGGAAAAGCACCATTTCGTACGGTGCAATTATTGGTACGTCGTCAATTTGTTGCATGTGTCGGAGGTGAAAAAGGACATGGCCGTCGTGGCCGGGGAGGAACTCGTCATCAGCCGCCGCAACAAGACGGCATTTTTGGCCGCGTTGACGGAATACATGGGAGGTGGCCAGGGATGGAGCGGTTAAGGATCATAGGGCTTGTCTCTTTCTTCTGGTGCTCGGCGATACTATATTTGCTTCCATTACGCCCCAGACGCTCTGGATTTGTCAAAAGAACCGTGGCAGGATTGCTGGCAGGGCATGCGCTTGGCACGTGCGTGATGCTGGCATGGCGCGACTTGGGCGGGAGGACGTGGCTGTTTCTTTGTTCCTACTTATTGATTGTCGCGTTTTTGCTGTGGTGTACAAAAATCGAACTGTCGGCGGCTTTTTACTGCGGCGTCTGGATTTTGTTGACTCCCCAAATCCTGCTGGAGTTTTGGTGGTTCGTCTTGCGTGGGGAGACGTTGGGGTTGTCGGGACTTGGCCGGTGCTTGGCGGTGGTTGGTTTTTTCTCGTCGGGGATTTTGGCGGTCGGCCTTACCATCGCCCGTTGGATGCCGGAGCAGGGAGTATATCACGTGGGGCCTAGGCAGCTTAGTTCCGCGCTTTTGCTTTTGGTGATTTTTGAAATGCTGATGCAGGTCTTGGATGCGAGATTGGACGATTCCGGCTTTACCTTTGAGCAATTGAGTATCATTTTTGCCCAGATTTACTGCCTGACGATTTTATACATGCAAAACGAGCTGTTTAAAAAAAGCGCGATGCGGGAAGAACTGCGGACCTTGAATCTTTTGCGTCAGCAGCAGGCGGAGCAGTACGCCATCTCCAAGGAGAACGTGGACTTGATTAATCGGAAGTGCCATGACCTGAAGCATCAGATTGAGGCGGTGCGCCATGTCGTGGGCGAAGAGGAACGGGAGGAGTACTTGAAGGAAGTGGAAGATTCCATCCAGATTTACTCGGCCATCGTCAAGACGGGGAACGAGGTGCTTGACACGCTCCTGACCGAGAAGAGCCTGCGTTGCGTCAAACGTGATATTTCCGTCAATTGCGTGGCGGACGGGAAGGCACTTTCGTTTTTGGATCCCATTGATTTGTACACGATTTTTGGCAACGCGATTGACAATGCCGTGGAGAGCGTGGAGCAGCTCGAACAACCGGAGAAACGCCAGATAGACGTGATGGTGTATACGCGGCAGAAATTTTTGATTATACACATCGTCAACCCGATGGCCGTGATGCCACAGTTCGTGGGAGATTTGCCGGTGACGACGAAGAAGGACAAAGATTATCATGGGTACGGACTGAAAAGCATCCGCCGAACGGTAAAAAAATATGACGGGTTCGTGTCGGTCGGTACACAAGACGGTTGTTTTTCACTGAAAATGCTGATTCCGATACAAGGGATTTGAATTTCATACGAGATACGAAAGAAGAAAGGGAACGGGTGACGACGTGAGTTCACTCGTTCCTCGCTTTATTATAACCACTTGGGCAATTTTGGAAACCACTTAGGAAAAACGACTTGCATATATTTTGATTGTGATGTATCATAATAAACAATATTGAGTGCTAAAAACGAACAAAAATTGTGCGATTTTGCTGAAAAATGTCGAAAATAAACCGCGGGACAAGACAATCAGACATGATAGAACAAGGATGAACGTGCTTGGGCGGTTCTAAGCGGCACGAAGGAGGGAACCATGAGGAGAAGGATTTTGATGAACACGGGCTGGAAGTTCACGCTTGCCGGAAAGGAAACCGTGGAGGTGGATTTCCCGCATACGTGGAACGCCCTGGACGGGCAGGATGGAGGGAATGACTATTTCCGTGGAAAGGGCGTGTATGAAAAAGCGTTGGACATGCCGGATTTTGACCCGGAGTCGGAGGAGGTGTTCATGGAATTTTTGGGCGTGAACGCTTCAGGAGAGGTGTATGTAAACGGAGAAAAGTTGATTGCCCATGACGGCGGTTATTCTACGTTCCGGGTTAATGTCACGAAATGGTTGCAGGAAAAAAACGAACTTAAGGTCGTGGTTGACAATGGCGTGAATGACAAGGTATATCCACAGAAAGCCGATTTTACGTTCTATGGGGGAATTTACCGTGACGTGAACATGTTGATTGTGAACATGAAACATTTCGAATTGGAATATTATGGAACGCCGGGCATCAAGGTGACTCCGCGGCCGGAAGGGACAAAAGGCATCGTAGAGGTGGAGGCTTACAGCAGGGCGAAGGACGTGAAAGCGCGCTTTACCATTACGGACAGGGAGGGTGGCGAGGTCGCGCAGATGGTTTCCGATGACTTAAAGGCGGTCTTTACGATAGAAAACGTGCACTTGTGGCATGGCGTGGAAGACCCGTATCTTTACACAATCGTGGCAGAGATGCTTGACGGCGGGGAAGTGACGGACAAGATTTCTACCCAGTTTGGCGTGAGGAGCTTCTCGGTCGATCCGAACAAGGGCTTCTTGTTGAACGGAAAGTCGTTTCCATTGCACGGGGTGTCCCGGCATCAAGATTTCAAGGGCTTGGGCAACGCGATTACAAAAGAGTATCACGACAATGACATGCGGCTGATTCGCGAGATGGGATGTAATACCGTCAGGCTGGCGCATTATCAACATGACCAGTATTTTTATGATTTGTGCGACGAGTACGGCATGGTCGTGTGGGCGGAGATTCCTTATATTTCCGAGCATATGCCAGGGGGAAGGGATAATACGATTCATCAAATGAAAGAATTGATTATCCAGAATTACAATCATCCGTGCATCGTGACTTGGGGAGTGTCCAACGAGATTACCATTTCCACCAAGGACAAGAAGGACATGCTTGATAACCACCGCGAGTTAAACGATTTGTGTCACAAGATGGATCCGACCCGGGTAACGACGCTGGCTTGTTATGCGATGTGCAACCCGTTTGGCAAGGTGGTGCATATTACGGACATCGTCAGCTACAATTTGTATCTGGGCTGGTACGTACCGGGATTGTTCTTGAACGACGTGTTTTTGAAGCTGTTCCATCTACGTTACCCGAAGCGGTGTATCGGCTATTCCGAGTACGGCGCGGAAGGGATGCCGAACCTTCACAGTGAGAAGCCGAGAAGGGGCGACCACACGGAAGAGTACCAAGCCATTTACCACGAGTACATGCTGAAATGTTTCGAACGGCACCCGTTCATGTGGGCGACCCATGTATGGAACATGTTTGATTTCGCGGCGGACGCGCGGGATCAAGGAGGAGAGCCGGGCATGAACCACAAAGGGCTGGTGACGTTTGACCGTAAGACGAAAAAGGACAGTTTCTACCTCTATCAGGCATATTGGACGGACAAGCCGATGGTGCACATTTGTAGCAAGCGTTTTGAGGAGCGCGGGGTGGACAAAATCACGGTCAAGGTATATTCCAATCAACCACAAGTGACACTATTCCAGAATGGGAAGGTGTTGGGGACGAAGTATGGGGAGAAGGTGTTTACCTTTGACGTGGCGCTGGAGAAGGAAAACCAGATTGAGGCCGTGGCCGGGGAAGTGAAAGATAGTGCGTTTTTCAAAAAATGTGCGAATCCGAAGAGCTACAAGCTGGAGAAAAAGAGTTCTAAAAGTGCAAACTGGGTATAGAGTGAGCACTTGACGAGGTATTATACGAGTCTAGTGCGAACCTACACCTGGACGCTTGGCGAGGTATTACACGAGTCTAGCGACCATGGTGTTACCGGATGCACTTGACGAGGTATCTTCAATAGATAAAAAATAACGAGGTGATTCCTATGAGTAAAGAAACGCAAGGTGCATCTTCCGGCGTGAACCGGGCGAAGATGTATCAGTTGGTTTTGTTTCCGTTGAACAATGGTGCCACGAACGTGTATTACGTCTTGGTGCTATCCTACATTGCGACGTTTGGTTCCAACGTGTTGGCCCTGGGCGTGATGTTCGCGTCCATCATGGTGACGGGCATGCGACTGTGCGACGCGATTACCGATCCGATTATCGGGGCACTGATTGACCGAACCAACGGAAAGTTTGGAAAGTTTCGTCCGTTCATGATTTTGGGAAACATTGTCATGGCGGTCAGTATCATTTTGTTGTACATTTTCACGCCGTTCATCCCGGACACGATGATGTGGATGAGGTATGCCTTGTTCATTCTTCTGTACTTTGTCTGGGTGATTGGCTACACGTTCCAGACTTCTTGTACGAGGAGTGGGCAGACGGTGTTGACCAACGACCCGAACCAGCGGCCGTTGTTCACGATTTTTAACACGGTGGGGAGTCTCCTTGGCATGGGCGCGATGCAGTTTCTGGCACCGATTTTGCGGGCGAACGTTGCAGACTATTCCAGCGCGGCATTTTACCGCGTGCTGACACCGATTGGCATCGCGGTGTCCGTCGTGCTGACGATATTGGCGGTCATCGGCATTTGGGAGAAGGATCAACCCAAGTATTTTGGCGTCGGTGGGGAGAAACAAGAGAAAGTCAAGGTTTCCGAATATATCGAAATCATTAAAAATAATAATCCGATGCAGCGACTGATGATAGCGGGTGCAGGATGCAAGCTGGCGCTTTCCATCGCCACCAACACGACGGTCTTGTGCATGTTATATGGATGCATGATGGGTAATTATGACGGCTTGTATTTGCCGATGATGGTGATTGGCTACGTGTGCTCCGTTCCGTTTTTCTTGTTGACGGTGCGCACGTCCCAAAAGAAAGGGCAGAAGGCATCATTGGTACGCTTCGTTTCGGTGGCTCTGGTTTGTTACGTCGGCGTGTTGGTATTACTTCTCTTATGGGGAAAGAGTCCGGCGTTCAATCTTTCCATCATGGGAGGGGGCGGCATCAACCTTTATACGGTTTTGTTCATTCTATTCTTCGGCATTGGCTATGGCGCGTATTATTCGACTGCCGACATGCCCATCCCGATGGTGGCGGACTGCTCGGATTATGAGACGTACCGTTCTGGAAAATATATTCCCGGTATCATGGGAACGTTGTTTTCGCTTGTGGACAAGCTGGTGTCGTCCTTGTCGGCGACGGTGGTCGGCATGGCCGTCAGCATGATTGGGCTTGCCAACCTGCCCACCGCGGACACCCCGTATTCGGAAGGTATGAACTGGGTGGTCATCATATTGTTCTGCGTCATCCCGATGGTGGCGTGGGCGACAACGCTGATTGCGATGAAAGGTTATAGCCTGACCGGCGAGCGGATGAAGGAAATTCAAGCCGTCAACGCCAAGCGCAAGGAAGCGATTGCCTCCGGCATGAGCCTTTCCGAGGCGATGAAGGAGTGGCCTGGAGAAAAGTGACACGAGGACGACGGCATAAGCCGCGTACCCCGAAAATGACAGAAGGTAGCGTGAGGCGTTATGAGCCCTTGCAATACAAAGAAACCATTATTTTAAGTTTCAAGTAAAGAAGGAGGAAATGTGTAATGGAAAAGAAAAAGAAAGGCAGCGGCGTGGTGCTTTGGTCCGTGCTGACGGTGGTTCTTGCCATCTTGTTGGCGGTAGCCTTGATTGGCACTTATGTCGCGTATGGCAGTGAGCAGGCAATCAATATCGCACTGCAGGTAGAAACCACGAGAATCGTGGATTCTAGTGACGGCAATGAGGACACGGAATATTTCAAGAGCGATTTTAACAGCGTGGAAGAGCTTGAGGCGCATGACAAGGAAATCGCGGAGCAGCTTACCGGCGAGGGTGCCGTGCTGCTTATGAACAATGACGGCGCGCTTCCGCTTTCGGGAAAGAATGTAAGCTTGTTTTCGCGTTCTTCCGTTGACATCGTGACATGCGGAACGGGGTCTGCGGATATTGATACCAGCAACGCGCCGACGCTCAAAGAAGCGATGGAAGAGGCCGGATTCTCCGTAAATCAGACCTTGTGGGACTTCTATGAAGGCAAAAAAGCCGATTATGTACGGATTCCGGAAAAGGGCATGAGCGGACTTCCGGGCGCGGATCGGACGGCGTTCGAGGTCAATGAGATTCCGGCGAGCGAGTATACGGCAGACGTGAAAGCTTCTTTTGAAAATTACAAAGATGCGGCCATCGTCGTGATTTCCCGCGCGGGCGGCGAAATGTATGACATGCAGGACGGCGACTATGTAGATGGAACGAATATCCTTGCGCTGAACCAGGATGAAAAAGACTTGCTGGCCATGATTGAGGCGGCAGGCTTTGAGAAGACCATCGTGCTGCTTAATTCGACGAACGCGATGGAATGTGACTTCCTGACGGAAGGTGCTTACGGAGTGGATGCCGCATTGTGGATTGGTTACACGGGAACGTGGGGCTTGAACGCGGTGGCGGACATTTTGGCAGGCGAGGTGAATCCATCCGGACGTTTGGTTGACACGTATTGTAACGATAATACGACGGCTCCGTCCATGGTTGGATTTTATGGAAACACGTTTTCGAATTATGAGAGCGACCCGGACGTGTTTTATCAGATTGCCGGACAGCTTGACCGCAACACGAATTATATCGTGTACGGCGAGGGCATTTATATCGGATATCGTTATTATGAGACGAGATATGAGGACACGGTGATGGGTCAGGGCAACACGGCAGGATACAATTATGCCGCCGACGTGGCGTATCCGTTTGGCTATGGGCTTTCTTACACCGATTTCACGTGGAGCGACTATGACGTGTCATTCGACAAGGACAAAGACGAGTTTGAGATGAAAGTGACGGTTACGAACGATGGCAACGTGGCGGGCAAGGATGTCGTGGAAGCATACTTCCAGTCTCCGTACACGCAGTATGACGTGGAGAATGGAATTGAGAAGGCATCCGTTGAATTGTGTGGATTTGCCAAGACGAAGATTCTGGAGCCGGGCGAGTCCGAGACGGTGACCATCACGGTTCCGAGAGAAGAGTTTAAGGCATATGACGCGAAGAATGCCAAGACGTATATACTGGATGACGGGGATTATTATCTGACGGCGGCGACGAACGCCCATACGGCAGTAAACAATATCCTGGCGGCAAAAGATTACACGACGGCTGACGGCATGGACGCGGACGGCGACAAGGATTTTGTTTATACCTATGCAAATGACAAGTTTGACGATGAGACGTACGCGGTATCGTCAGCGACCGGAAACCCGATTACGAATCAGCTTGAAGATGCGGATTTGAATTATTGGGGAACGGACTATACCTATCTTTCCAGAAGTGACTGGGAAGGAACCTGGCCGGTAGCAGTTACCGAGTTGGAAGCGACCCAGGAAATGATTGACGAAGGCCTATATCTGTGGCAGACCTATGGGGGCGAGGCTTCCGAGGGCGTAGAGATGCCGACGATGAACGCGGACAACGGCCTGACGTTGGCAATGTTTATCGGGGCGGAGTATGATGACCCGGCATGGGATGACTTGCTTGACCAGTTGACGCTGGAAGAGATGGCGACCATGACCGGCAAGGGCTATCATAATACGGCCGCGGCGGAATCGGTTGGAAAACCGGCCACGACCGATGACAATGGGCCGCAGGGCTTTACCCAGACGTTGACGGGCGTGACGACCTGCCATTGTGCATATTCCGATGAGAACATCATGGCCGCGACATGGAACGTGGAATTGATGGAAGAAGTCGGAAAATGTATCGGTAACGACATGCTTGACCTTGGCGCGTCTGGATTGTACGGACCAGCCATGAATACTCATAGAAACGCATATTGCGGACGTGACTTTGAGTACTATTCAGAGGACGGCTTCCTGGCCGGCAAGATTGCGGCGGCGGAAGTAAAGGGCATTCAGGCCAAGGGCGTGTATGTATATGTGAAGCATTATGCGTTTAATGATGAGGAGACGGCCTGCCGTTGTATCTCGACCTTCTTCAACGAGCAGGCGGCGCGTGAGGTATATTTGGTACCGTTTGAGATGTCAATCGTAGAGGGCGGCGCGATGAACGTCATGAACTCCTTTGCACGTGTCGGCGTGAGATGGACCGGAGCACATGAAGGCCTGATGAAGACGATCTTGAGAGACGAGTGGGGCATGGACGGATTCGTATTGACGGACTTCTCTGGAAACTCCGCATTCTCCGCGGCAGGAATCTATTTGAAGACGTATGACGTCGCGTATGGTGTCCTGGCGGGAACGAACTCATGGGACAGCTCCGCAGACCAGTGGACGGATGACTTGCTGAAGCTTTATGCGGATGATCCGGCAATCGTGTCGGCACTGCGTGAGTCGGCTCACAGAATCCTATACACGGTTGCGAACAGCAACGCGATGAACGGCATTTCTTCCAGCGCGAAGATTGAGACCATCACGCCGTGGTGGAAGACCGCCCTGATGGCAGTGGACATTGCGGTTGGCGTGCTCACGCTCCTTAGCATCGTGATGCTGGTAAGAAGCATTATGAGAAAGAAGAGCGAGAAGTAAGAAATATGGGATGTAAGAAGCACGAGTAAAAATGAGAAGTATATTTTGAAAGTGGAGATTATGGCGGCAGGAATGAGTATACGAAATTATTTTATTAAAAGTCGGAAAACGGTAGATAAGGGAGTGATTTCGGAAAAAATGGTCTGAAAATGAGGGCTTAAAGATGAAAAATTTGCTTGCAATTCTGTCATAGGCATGTTATGATGACAGAAGCAAAAGGGAGTAGCTGACCGGCGGGTTCACTTTTCGTCAATACGGTTTTTAGAAAAACCCGGAAAGTGATGAAATAGCGAGACTTTTACTGTATGGCATGATGTATTTGTGCGATGCGGTAAAAGTCTCTTTTTATGTCATGAGAAATTTCGTTTTTCATGGCGCGAGGGCACTTCAGGGATGTGCATACGGTCGCTATTCACATAGGGAAGGGAACTGACTCATGCGGAGATTGTTCGGTTCCTAAAAGCCAGTAAAATACGAAAGGAGAAAAGAAATGATTGCAACGATTGGACTGTTTGTTTTGGGACTGGTACTGATTTGTCTGGGAGGAGACCGGCTGGTGGATGCGGCGGTCGCCATCGCGAGGAGGCTGAAAATCCCGGAAATCGTGGTGGGGGCGACAATCGTAAGCCTGGGAACCACCCTGCCGGAAATTCTGGTTTCCACGACGGCGGCGTTTCAGGGGTCGGCTTCTATTAGCGTGGGAAATGCGCTGGGGTCGATTATTTGCAACACGGCACTGATTGCCGGGATGACCCAGTTGATTTCCCCGGCCAAGAAAGTGGCCAGATCGTCCATACTTTGGAGGGTTTTATTGTTCTTTGGCGTGATCGTGGTCATGCTTGTCACGGGGAGGCTGACGGGGCAATTTCAAAGGCCGCTGGGAGTTGCGCTCCTTCTCTGTTTCGTATTCTATGCGTTTATGAACATTAAGTCTCCCGGTGATGAGGAAGAAGAGCAGGAAGAAGAGAAAAAAGAAGGTTCCCTGGTCAAGGAACTATTGACGCTGGCGGTTTGCGCGGCACTTTTGTACGTCGGTTCCAAGTTGTTGGTGGACAACGGAATTGCCCTGGCCGAGATGTTGGGCGTGCCGGAGCGGGTGATTGCCGTGACGTTCATCGCGCTGGGAACTTCTTTGCCCGAGCTGGTGACATCCCTAACTTCGATTATCAAAGGGTATGGGAACGTGGGACTTGGCAACATCGTGGGGGCGAACATCTTGAACATCCTTTTGGTAATTGGAATTCCGGCCACGATTACGGGAATGCCGGTGAGCGAAAGCGCGCTGCGGATGGACGCACCGCTGTGCATACTGGTGATGGCAGTTTTGACGATACCGTTGATTATCAGACAGAAGTCATCGAGACTGCAGGGCGGGGCGTTGCTGGCGATTTATGCGTGCTACGTGGTCTCGCAGTTCACGATGGTGTAGCCCGTGGAGATGTCCTCATAAAATGAAAAGGTGAGTTTCCATTCAAGGAAACTCACCTTTATTGACGTTATTGCCCGATTAATATTTGTCTTCCTTTGAATGCGAAACCATAATGGCGTATTCTCTCTTTCGGAATGTCTCTTGCAAGTAGTTTTGTGTCATATGCCTTTTCTTTTATTTGTCGCAACGCGTTCGCCACCGTGTCCTCCAATGAAAAGACTTTATGCTACAACTCATAATAATTTACACTATATAACGACAAAAAATGAAAGTTGTGTGGTTGGAGTCTCAACCCACTCATACATTCGTAAAATTCGCAGAATTGGCCATTCTGCGAATGTGGGAATTTTCATAAAAAAGGGGACTTTTTGCCTTTTTCGTCCCTCAATCTTCCCTTAATACGAGAGAATTCTATCATGTCGACTCTTCTTTGTCAAGAAAACACATGAAATTTCTGTCGTTTCTTGCGATTCATCGCGATTTCTCGCATTTTTTATTATAGAGGAAAATGAAATTCATGTCGTTGTCCGGCATGGTTTTATGAGGGGCTTGGCAAAATGCCATTTTTTTGTTTTCATGCTATAAGTGGTCAAGAAAATGGTCGGAAAGGAGAAAGTTATGGCAAGAAGAGGAGAAAACATTCACAAGCGGACGGATGGAAGGTGGGAGGGGCGTTACATGTTATCAACCCCGGGAGGAAGAAAGTCATGTTCCGTGTATGCAAGGACATACACGAAAGTCAAGGAAAAACTGGCGGTCGCCAAGGAAAACGCAAAGAAGGATTCCTTCGCAATTGATGGGGAAGGTGGGGGCATAGGAAGAAAGGCGTTTGGCATCATTGCCGAAGAATGGCTTCAATATATTGAGAAAAAACGAAAATATTCGACCTACGTGAAATATAAAAAAATTTACGAAAAATATTTATCGGAACTGGCAGAGGTTCCATTGTTAAATGTGAATGTCGGCACGGTAAACAAAAAACTGACATTGCTCGATATGCAGGAATCCGCAGTCCTTAAAAAGTCGGTTTACGCAGTATTTAACCAGATTATGAAATATGCCGCCAAAAAATACCATGTTCATTTGGAAACGTTTCAAATGGAACAAGAATGCGAGCAGAAGCGAAGTGTGGAGACATTTAGCCAAATGGAGCAATTCCGGCTTTTTCATGTCCTATGCTCAGAAATTGACGTTTTCAAAATGGGAATTTTGTTATGCTTGTCGACGGGGCTTCGGTTGGGGGAAATCTGTGCCTTGAAGTGCTCGGACATTGATTTGCACACGAAAACGCTTCGTGTTAATTCCACGGTGCAGAGAATTGCCGTGGATGGATGTGGCACGAAAACGATTCTTTATGAAAATAAACCAAAAAGTATTTACTCCATGCGTGAGATCCCGTTATCCGAAGGCGTGGTGCGTCTATTGAAAGCCTTTCCCATGGATGGCAAATACCTCATCAAGGGGGATGCCCCCATGGAGCCGAGAACCTACCAGAACAAGTTGAAATCGTATTTGCGGCAGGCGGGGATAGAACATAAAAACTTTCACGCGCTTCGCCATACGTTTGCGACGAATTGTATCGAAAGCGGGATGGATGCCAAAAGTCTCAGTGAAATATTAGGGCATGCCAACGTGCAGATTACGTTGAATCGTTACGTTCACCCGTCCATCGCCTTGAAGCGTCAGCAGATGAACGGACTTTCGTCTATTTATGGTCAATTTGTTGGTCAATCCGCAAGGTAAGGGTAAATTTATGAGCATTCATGGGGGATTTGTGGGGGATTTCGCAGAATGGCCAATTCTGCGAAATATATACATTAGCCGTTAAAAATTTTCCGGCTGTGTATTAGCGATCGCACGGTTAGGAAATTTAGGAATGGGATTTTAGCGTATGGCTAACATATGGGAAATGATAATACATAAAATCTGTTTTTACAAGGAAGCATGCACAGATGAAAAACATATTGATACTGGCGACGGTTGGCGGGTTCTTGGACAAGTTCGAGCGGGGGGACGTGCAAATCCTGCAAGAGATGGGCTACACCGTGCACTATGCGGCGAATTTGAAAGAACCACATTACCAGTACGACGAATACGAGCTTGTCTTATTGGGGGTGCACGTCCACCATATAGACATTGCCCGGTCGCCGTTCATGGTTCGCTACAACATGGCCGCATATAAGCAACTGTGTGACATCATCCGGGAAAATAACATCCTGGCCATTCATTGCCACACCCCGGTGGGCGGCATGATGGGGCGGATGATGGGCAGAAAGTTTGCCGGGCAGGGATTGAAGGTCGTTTACACCGCACACGGGTTTCATTTTTATAAGGGAGCGCCGCTTATAAACAATTCGCTTTACTACTTGGCAGAGTGGTTGATGGCCAGGTACACGGACATCCTCGTGACGATTAACCGGGAAGATTTTAAAAATGCCCTCGACCTTCCGTTAAAGAACCCGAAGCGGGTGTTCGAGATTCCCGGCGTCGGGGTGGATTTGGGGCGATTCGCCCCGATGCCTAAAGAGGAGCGAAGGGTGTGGCGGAAAAAACTGGGAATCCCCGAAGAGGATACCTTCTTTGTGTCAGTTGGAGAATTGAATGAAAATAAAAACCAGCTGGTGATTTTGAAGGCTCTTACATACCTGAGGGAATCAGGGAAAGACATTTCCAATGTTCACTATGGCATTTGCGGAGACGGCTTTTACGAGGAAAAAATCCAACGGGAAATCTACATGCGGAATCTGGAGGACAACGTGAAACTGTACGGCTATCGGCGGGACGTGGAAAATGTCGTCGGCTGCGCGGATTTTTCAGTGTTCCCGACCGTGCGCGAGGGGCTTGGCATGGCAGGGCTCGAGGCACTGGCGATGGGGATTCCGTTGCTGGCCTCGCGAAATCGCGGCACGCGGGAATATTTGCACAATGGAATCAACGGGTACTTTTGCAATGCCAGGGACGAAAAAAACTGGGCGGCGGGCTTGGAAAAAATGATGTGTCTGACCGCCGCGCAGCGAGAAAAAATGTCCAAAAACTGCCGTAAGTCCGTGCTGCCCTTTGCCGGGGAACGGACGGAGGCGGTCATGCGAAAGGTGTATTGGGAGCTGGACATGGCGGTTGAGGAGGCGCGGGCGGCCACGCGGTCGTCAGGACGAGAGGGGGAGCCGGCATGGTGGAAATGAAGGAGACGCCCGTCAAGGTCAGCGTCATCATGGGGGTCTACAATCCGGTATCGGAGGCGGGACTTTGGCAGGCGGTGGATTCTATCCGGAGGCAGACCTTTAAGGAATGGGAATTGATACTCTGCGACGACGGGTCGGATGCCTCCCATTCAGCCATGATTGGCCGGTTGGCGGGGATGGACGAGCGTATCGTCTTTCTGCGCAACGAGGAAAACATGGGACTTGGATACTCGCTCAACCGCTGCCTTCATCGGGCGATGGGAAAATACATTGCACGGATGGATGACGACGACATTTCCAAGGAAGAGCGGTTGGAGAAGGAATACACGTTTTTAGAGCGGCATCCACAGTACGAATGGGTGGGTTCCAACGCCGAACTGTTTGACGCGGGCGGGACGTGGGGGACGGATTACGTACCCAGGTTCCCTCGGGCGGAGGATTTTTTACGGTATTCGCCTTATATCCACCCGTCGGTCATGTTCCGGAGGCGGTTCCTTGTGGAATGCGGCGGCTACCAGACGACAGAACTGACGAGGCGGTGCGAGGATTACGAGTTGTTCATGCGCCTGCATGGCCAGGGCGCGCGGGGCTACAATATACAGGAAAGCCTGCTTGCTTATCGGGAAGATGAAACGTCTTATCGGAAGCGGACGGCAAAGACCCGGGGGAGGGAGGCCGCGGTGCGGCTTGACGGATTTCGCAAGCTGGGAATTTTGCGGCCGGACACGTTTCATTACGTGTTGCGTCCTCTGGTTGCGGGAGTCGTGCCGTCGGCAATCCTGAGATATGCGAGGGGCATCAAGCGTGGGAACAAAGCACATGGAAATGAGGTACGTGGAAACGGGACGCGCGCGAGGATGGTGGCCAGGCATTCGGGATTGCTGCCGGCGAAAGGGAAAACGCCGTGACAGTGTCGCGTGGAATGAAGGAAAGTCAGGAAGTAAGATGCCAGGAAAAAAGAAACCAGAAAGAAATTGGACGGAGAAAAGCCAGCAAAAACAGCGGGAGGCATATTTGGCCGCTCTGAAAAGGAGCAGCCTTTTATACGGCACGTTGGTGGAAATGGCCAATCACGACGGATGGACGTTGGGAGGCGTGGCCAACCGGAACGGCAAGGCGTTGGGAGCGTTGGCCGGCCGGAATGGCAAGGCATTGGATAAATGGCTTGCATCCTTCGACACGACGTGGCAGGATGCCATCTGCGTGCTGGCTCCGTCCTTGTGCGGGTTCGTCATCTGGGTGCTTAGGCGGGCGATGGCGGAAGGAAAGGGGAGGCTCTACTTCGTGGCGCGGGACGGCTATCTGATGTATTGTTTAGCCCGAATTTTTTGCCGGACGCTCGAGCTTCCCGTGGAGTGCAGGTATTTGTACTGTTCCCGTTATTCTTTGAGGATTCCCGCCTTTCATCTGGACATGGAGGGCGCGCTTGACTTTATCTGCCGGGGCGGGATAGACGTGACCATGGAAAAAATACTGAACAGATCCGGCATTTGCGGCAAGGACAAGCGAAAGGTTTTACGGATGCTGCGGCTGCCCTATGCCAGGGACGAGGTGATACCCTACGCAAAACTTAAGGAGGTAAGGAGGCGACTGGCCGAATGCGAATACTTTTTGCAATGCGTGGAAAGAAATTCAAGACAGCGCATGCCGGAATTGGCGGGATACTTGCGGCAGGAAGGATTGCTTGCCGGGACGAATGCCGACGCGTTGGGGGTGCCGTTTGCCGGAAATGATTACGCGCTGGTGGATAGTGGCTGGACGGGCTCGATGCAAAAGACGTTAGGAGAGGTACTTACCTTCCTTGGCAGGAAGGAACCGCTAAAGGGATATTATTTCGGGCTTTACGAATTGCCGAAAGGCGTGGAAGGTGACGACTATGAGGCCTATTATTTTGGACCCAAAGATGGCTTGAGAGCCAGGGTGTATTTTAGCAACTGCCTTTTTGAGAGCGTGTTTGGCGCCCCGCACGGGATGACGGTGGGATATCGAGAGAATTGTGACGATGAGAGGGGCGAGCCGGAACAAACGTACGTCCCGCTTTTCGCCGAGTGCATGGAGGAGCGGCGCAAGTTCGCCGAGAGGATGGAGTTGTGCGTCACGGTGTATGGGGAAAAGCTGGCGAACAACGTCAAGGTGCATGCCAGGCGGCGAGACGGCGCGCGAGCGGGAGGCAAAATCGAACTGCAAGAGGCGTTCCTTGGTCTGGACGTACGGGAATTTTGTGACGTGACCCGCCGCTTGTTCAAAACGTTCATGGGCAGCCCGACGAGGGCCGAGGCGGAAGCCTTCGGCGACTTAAAATTTTCCGATGACGTGCTGGAAGATTCCTTGTATAAGACGGCGGCGGAATTGACAGAAGAGGAACTGACGAAAAACCACGTCTGGAACAAGGCATTGGTGATGCTGGGCGTTCGAAAAGGACTTGTGAAGGAAAGCGCGTGGTACGAGGGGAGCGTGGCAAGGCTGGGGCAACATAACGGATATCACTGGAGGATGTATGCGGCCTACAAGTATTTGTTGTATTTAAGGCAGGCGGGGTGGAAAAGATGACGAAGCAGGAACAAAAGGAGCAGCGAAAACAATATTGGTTCGTGATAAGGGAACTGACGTCGCGTGAAATCAAGCGGAAATATTCCCGCTCTTATTTAGGAATCATTTGGAGCGTATTAAACCCGCTGTTATCCATGTGCGTGATATCCTTGATCTTCACCCAGTTGTTTCGTCGTTCCATAGAAAACTTTCCGATTTACTATTTGACGGGCTCGATTGTCTGGCAGTTGTTTACCGGGGCAACCAACGCGGCAATGACCTCGCTGGTGGACAATAAGATGTTGCTCATCAAGGTGAAGTTCCCGATGGACATCTTCATCCTCTCAAGAGTGTACACGTCGCTGGTGAACTTCTTGTATTCTCTGGTGGCCTACGTGATTATGCTGGTGGTATTTCGCGTGACCCCGTGTTGGACAATGGCGTTAGCGCCCGTCATCGTGCTGTTTTTGCTTTTGTTCTCGCTGGGAATCGCCCATGTATTGGCTACGGCGTACGTGTTCTTCGGAGACGTGAAGCACCTTTATTCCGTGTTGCTGACGTTGTGGATGTACATGTCGGCCTTGTTCTATCCGGTAGACCAGCTGAAAGGAATCGTTAAGATGGTAATACAGATAAATCCGGTATTTAACTACATTGACTGCATGCGGACCATCGTGATGAAGGGGCAACTTCCCGCCATGACGCAAATGATATACATCGCTGCGTGGGGAATCGTAATGTACCTCGTCGGGTTCGTCGTGTTCAACAGACATCGGAACGACATCATGAAGAAGTTGTGATGGGGAGTAATAAAGTGCTAAAAAAAGCTGCAAAGATAGAAAAGAAAGTGAAAAAAGGCGGGCCGGGTTTTCTTGGGACGTGCGCGAGTCACAAGTCATTTCGCGAGAGACTTCATAAGACGTTTTATGCGGCGGCACCTTTGGCAGTCGCTGTGTTCATGCTCCTCGCGATAGATTTGACGGTGCAGGCGGCCGGGGAACGCGTGTATTTCGGTTCGGAGGGCTACCGCTGGGAGGCGGGCGTGATTTCGCCTATCGGCGTGTATGCCGGGGCTGACACGCCGTTTGCTTCGGTGGAATGGAACGTCTATTATGACGCGTCAGTATTGGAATATGTTTCAGGTGGGGAATTGATGGAGCCAGGCGTGGTGCATGTGTCCGCGTCGGGAATCTCTGGTAACAGCTACATGCAGATGTTACAGTTCATTCCCCGTGTGTCGGGCGGTACGCAGATTCGTATCGGCGACGCATCGGTGACTGGTGAAAATGGTGAGGGCGCGTCGAACCTGCAGGCGGTAGTGAACGTGGAAATTCCTCTGGCGCAAGGGTGTGCCATGGAAGAGGTTCGGGTGAACGGTATGCCATTGGAGGGGTTTTCGCCAGAGGTAACGTTCTATGCCATGGAAGTGGCGGCGCGGGATGGGCAAATCGAGTTGGAAGTCAATCTGACCGATGAGAGGACGCAGGTCACGGTGGAAGCAGGTACACTACAAAATGTCGGCAACTGGCAGACGGTGGAAGCGGCGGACGGAGTATATCAGATTCAGTTGAGGGATGGGGAAAACATCGTCCATGTCGTGACGCAGAACGTTTCCGGCGAACGGGCAAGATATGCGCTGAGCGTGACGAAGCCGGAAAATCCGCAAGTTATGGTGGATGGGAATGACGGAAACGGGAATGAGGACTTAAGGAACGAAAGTACCGAGGCCGGAGATTCAAATGACGGTTTGGCCGCGGCAAATGGCGGCGGACATCGTCCGGATTATGAAAAAGTTCTGGCGGTCGTGCTGACGGTCACGGTCGCATTGCTCATCGCATCCACGATGTTTCTGTTGTGTAAGGAAAAAAAGCGGCGCGAGAGGCGATATAGATTGCAAAAAGCCAGACGGCGGTCAGGGGGAAGCCGTCGGGGTCGGGGGGGAGGCCGTCGGGGTCAGGGGAGACGCGGCGGGTTTCAAACCGTTGACTTAAAGAAAGAAAATCCACAAAGACTGGATGCGGGACGAAATCAGATTTTGCTCGAAGAGCCGGAAATCGAAATCATGGTGGAACATGTGACGATGGAGTTCAAGCACGAGAGCGACGAGGCGACCAGCATCAAGGAAATGTTAATCCGCACGGTCAAGGGGCAGCGCAAGGTGGAGCGGTTTAAGGCCCTGGACGATGTCAGTTTCATGGTTCGTAAGGGAGAGGTGATTGGCATCATCGGAACCAACGGTTCGGGAAAGAGCACCATCTTGAAAATCATTTCCGGCGCGCTCATTCCGACGACTGGAAAAATCACCGTGGATCGGAATAAAATTCAACTACTGACGTTGGGAACGGGTTTTGACTTTGAACTGACGGGAAGGGAGAACGTGTACCTGAATGGTTCCATCATAGGCTACACGAAGGAGTACATTGACGAGAAATATGAAGATATCGTGAAGTTTGCCGAACTGGAAGGATTCATGGAGGAAAAGGTGCGAAACTATTCTTCCGGCATGGTGTCCAGGCTTGGGTTCGCCATCGCGACCGTGCGGGACACGCCGGAAATCCTCATTTTGGACGAGGTGTTAAGCGTGGGCGACATGTTTTTTCGCCAGAAGAGCGAGGCGCGAATCCAGGAAATGATACATGGCGGCTCCACCGTGCTGATTGTGTCACATTCCACGTCCGTCATCCGTAAGAACTGTACGAAAGTTGTTTGGATAGAAAAGGGGATTTTGAGGGCGATTGGCAAGCCGGGAGAAGTGTGTGACGCATATGAGAAGATGAACGAAGCCGTCAAATAAGCTCAAAAGGACCTCGCCAACGGCGACGGCATCTATCGCGTGGCCATAGACGTCAGGAGGACGTTGGCTTATGACGGATTAAGGCGGAAGAAAGGAGATGGAGGTACTATGAATCTGACGGACAAGGTATATGGTTCGTTGGTGAACAAGGTTCCGGGGATACAAGACCGTTATCGAAAAAAGCGAAATCATGTATCAGGCGGCGGCCGGCTTTTTGCATGGGCGAACTTGTTATATTGGAACGTGGCCTACTACATTTTTCATGACAAGCGACTTGCGCAACCGGAAAAATTTCCGTATTACGAGGAAAAGTTGTTGTACGCGAAAGGCAGCGAGTCGTCCATTTCCTGCAAGACAACGCCGAAGAAATTTGCGGCAGATTTAAGTATGTACGACGTGGTTTCGTTCGACGTGTTCGACACGTTGGTGCTTCGCCCGTTTTCTGACCCGACGGATTTGTTCCACGTGCTGGGGCATGAGCTCGGCTACCCGGATTTCAAGCGGATTCGGGAAGAAGCGGAGTGGAAGGCGCGGGAGAAAAAGTTTAAAAAGGAAAAGCATTACGAGGTGACACTGGAAGAAATTTACCGTTTATTGTCGCGGGAAACGGGGCTTGCCGGGAGCGTGATGGAGCGAGAAGTACAATTGGAGGAAGCGTTTTGCTTTGCCAACCCGTTTATGAAGGCGGTCGTGGAGGAATTGCGATGTCAAGGGAAACGTCTCGTCATTACCTCGGACATGTACCTGAATAAGGAGAGAATAAAGCGCGTTTTGCGTGCGTGCGGATATCCCGAGTTTGACGCGTATTATGTGTCGTGCGGATTGCGGCGTTCGAAAAGCAAAGGGGACTTGTATGAATATGTCAGGATGATGGAGGAAAAAAACGCGGGACGAGAAAAGCCGGAGAACGTGAATGTGGAGGGCGTGGATGCAGGGCATGTGAGGACGGAAGGGGCGGATGCGGGACGTGCAAGGTCAGAATCCAGAACTTATGCGCATGTGGGGGACAATTATGTCTCCGACGTGGAGCAGGCGGGAAAGCATGGGTTCGCGCCGTTCCATTACGTGAATGTCAATGCGGTCGGGATGCCTTATAGGCCGGAGGACATGTCGGCCATCACGGGAAGCATTTACCGGGGATTGGTCAACGCGCAAATTCACAACGGATTGCACCGATTTAGCCGGGAATATGAATACGGCTATATATACGGCGGGCTGTTCGTGACGGGGTACTGCCAGTTCATTCATGAGTACGTGCAGACGCATGGCGTGGAGAAAATCTTGTTTCTGGCGAGAGACGGCGACGTTCTGCAAAAAGCGTATCGGCTTCTGTATGAGGATGCTGTAAAGCAGATAGAGACGGAGTATGTTTATTGGTCACGGCTGGCGGCAACCAAGTTGACGGCGGGACGTTTCAAATATGATTATTTCAGGCGCTTTTTGTACCACAAGGTGGATCAGCAATACACCATCCGTCAGATATTTGAATCAATGGAGTTGGGGGCGCTGCTTCGAAAGTGCCAGACCCGGACGAGGGTAAAGATGGACACTTACCTGACCAACAAAAACGTGGAACTCATCAAGGAGTTTTTGCTAGAATGTTGGGACGAGGTGTTGGAAAGTTACCAAGAACAAGTGGACGCGTGCGGTAAGTACTACGGGAAAGTCCTGCAAGGGTACAAAAAGTGTGTGGCGGTGGACATTGGTTGGGCCGGAAGCGGGGTGATTACGTTGGACTACATGATTAATCGGGTATGGAAGATGGATTGCGAAATCGTTGGAATCATTGCCGGGACAAACACCTGCCACAACGCGGAACCAGACAGCAGCGAGACGTTTTTGCAGAGCGGAAAGCTGGTGAGCTACCTTTATTCGCAACGGGAGAACCGTGACATCTGGAAGTTGCATGATGCGGGAAAGAACCATAACTTGTACTGGGAATTGTTGCTCGACGCGCCGACGGGGAGCTTGAAAGGGTTTTATTTGGATAAAAATGGCGAATACGAGTGCAGGTTCAAGAAGCCGACGGCGGACGTGGAGAGGGTCGAGGAAATCCAGAGGGGGATATTGGATTTTGTTCGGGAGTATAAGGAGATTTGCAAGAAGATACCGAAGCTTGCGAAGATAAGCGGGCGGGACGCATACGCGCCAATGGTGAACGTGGAGGGGGAGATGAATCGAGAGTTTGTGGAGGTGATGACAGGGATGATGGATGAGGTAGGAGTAGGGTGAAAGAAGAGTAAAAAAGAAGATGAAAACAAAATAAGAAAATACGAGTGGAGCAGGTATCAATGGGAAAGTTGAAGAGTCAAATTTATAATTTCTTGGTAAGAAAGAATGAAAATGTGCAATATGAGTATGAACGATACGTAATGGAAAATATTCAGGAACATTATGAAAGTCATGCAAAACATTGGAAAATTCTGTGGAAGTTAAATTGGCATTATCGTATAAGAAAGAATAGTACACCACTTATATTCTGGGACAGATTAAATGAAACGCGAACATCAGCCATAAAGAATGACAATCTAGTACAAAAGAATGGGAAAAAAAATAAGAAGCGTGATAATTTGTTGGCGTATGTTGATGGAACAGAGTCAGAGGCTTTTAAAAGAACGTATGTACATCATATAGTAAAGAGATACTTAAAGTATGATGTCGTTTCTTTTGATGCATTTGACACGTTGATTTTGCGTCCTTTTGCAAAGCCGACGGATTTATTCTTTTTGTTGGAGGACTTGTTAGAACAACGTGATTTTCATAAAATTCGAATAGAATGTGAAAGTAAGGCGAGAGAAAGGGCAATGGTGATTAGAGGAAATAGGGAGGTCACCATTGAAGATATCTATTATGAAATTGAGCGTGTTACGGGAATAAAAAAAGAAGAAGGAGTAAGAACAGAATTTGAATTAGAAAAAAAACTATGTTTTGCAAATCCGTATATGAAGCGTGTGTTAGATATATTAAAGAGCTACGGGAAAGAAATATATGTAATTTCAGATATGTATTATCCCAAAAAGATGATGGTTGAATTAATGGAAGCGTGCGGGTTAAATGATTTTAAGGATGTTATTGTTTCTTGCGATTACAATTGTAATAAAAATGAACAAGGTATGTTATACAAGATTTTCGTTAAACAATTGAGAGGAAAAAGTGTAATTCATGTTGGGGATAATTGGCGTGCGGATATCGTAATGGCTAAGAAATATGGATTGCAAACACATTATTATAAAGGGGTTAATGCGGTTGGAGAACAATATCGTGCGGATGGAATGTCGGAGTTGATAGGGTCTGGATATGCGGGAATTGTAAATGCGCGATTGCACTGTGGATTAAAAAGATATCCTATTTATTATGAGTATGGATATGTGTATGGAGGAATCTATGTTTTAGGCTTTTGTAACTATATATTGAATTACGCAAGGGCAAATCAAATTGACAAGATTTTATTTTTGGCAAGAGACGGTGATGTTTATAGTAAGGTGTTCAAGAAAATCAATTCAGACATAAACTACGAATATGCATATTGGTCAAGAATGGCGAATGCCGTGTCAACTATTTCACAAGACCGCTATTCCTTTATCAATCGTCTGTTGGATGGGAAGGTTGCAAATAATATTTCAATTACTATTTCGGCACTGTTAAAATCTTCTGGTTTAGAAAGTTTGTTGGTTTATTTAAAAAACTATAGAGTTAATCAAAATGAGTTTCTATCAAAGAACAATGCTTTGATACTACAAAATATGTTATTGGATCATTATGATGAGATAGCTGAAATATATGCAAAAAAGGAAAGCAAATTGAGAGATTATTATAGAAAAGTAGTGGGTGACGCTAAAAGAATTGCCATTGTCGACGTTGGTTGGACGGGAAGTAATGTAGAAGGGTTGTCAAAAAAGTTAACAAAAGACTGGAAAATCTGTGATTATGCAATAGGAATTTTAGCTGCAAGTAATGGGTGGAATAAAAATATTACGACGGCGTATGACCAGAATGCCACAATACAACCTTATCTTTTTAGCCGTAGTTATAATCGAGCGGAATTTGATAGCTTTGTTTTAAGTAATAACCATTTAGGAACGACTTTGTTTGAAATTTTTACGCAATCTCCAACGCCGTCTTTTAAGGAAATAGGAGAAAATGATGAAATTAAATTTGATGTTCCGGAAGTAGAAAACTATCAAATGATAAAGGAAATACATAAGGGAATTTTAGATTTCGCAAAAGAATATATGCAACTATTTGGAGAATATCCGATTATGATGAATATCTCAGGGTACGATGCTTATATGCCGTTTAGGAAAGTGTTTAGGGATTTGGCCTATTTCAAAAAATATTTTTCAAATATGGCTTTTTCCGTGTCAATGTTTTCTGATAAGGAAACGCAGTCAATGGAAACGATTGGAAACATTATGTCTAATAAAAGAATATAGGGGTGAAAAAATTGATAATTTATCATGCGATAAGCTTTTACCAAACGTTAGTATGTGTCGTGCACAGTTGCATTCAAGAAGAAAGTGAGAAAGTTTTGCTCTTTACGACATCTATTAAGGAAAATGTTGATACAAGGGAATTAGAAAAATTTTTCTCCAAAGTAATCTATATTAATATTAGGGAGGGGTTTGAAGACCGGAGCAAATATCAAGAGCTAGTAATAAACTATTTTGATTCTATTTTAGAAAAAAACGAAATCGTAATAGATGAAAACACGATGATTTATTCGGGTGGGTCGCATTATAATTTTGGCACTTATTTATCAATAAAGCAATTTCCTTTCTATTATATCGAAGAGGCTTGTGGTTTACTTTCAGATGCGGAGCATGTGAGAAATATAGATCGAAATAACCGCGCGGAGGTAGATATTATAGATGAATTAGGGCTTTATGATGCTACTAGTCAATATATTGTAGGCATAATTTGTAATGTGAATGAGCAAAGGGATGGTTATATGAATCCTAAAATGATACATTTTGATACATTGCAACAAATGAAGGAACTTGATGTAAGAACAATACAAAATATAATGAAAATATTTGGAACGGTAGAGAAATTGGTGGTTCCGCAAAATTGCGTGGTGTTTTTGTCACAACATTATGCAAATTTGAACATGATGAGTTATGAAAGACAAGCTCTTTTATATGGTTTAGTGTTTGATTACTTTTTGTCGGATAAAAATATCCTGATAAAAAAGCATCCGGCAGATTTTATGGCATATGAAGCTATTTACCCGAAAGTGCAAGTAATAAAAGAATCATTTTTATCAGAATTTATACCGTTTATCATGAGTCCTATACCACGAATGGTGGGAACGATTTCGTCAACAGGGATTAATGCATTGAGAAGTGTTTTTGAAGAAAGCATAGAGTTCGACTTTGACTTTGAAGAAGTTTTTGAATCTATTCATAAAATTTATTTTGCAGTAGTGTTTTCCCTGACAATAGGAAAAACAAAGACGGTATCTTATATTGGACTTAATACGAAAGTGCTTGATAATTTATGCAGATATGCGATTGGCAATGGTTTTGGCGTAGCATTGAAGATGATAGACTCGTTATCAGATATTGAGGCAGAATCAGTTTTACTGGTTGATCGAATGGAAGAGGAGCTTTTCACGGGTATGTCGAGGGAAGAGATTGCAGAGTACTTTGTTAGAAAATGTCCTGCCAAAAACATTGTATTTATAAATTCGAATAAAGATTATTTGTTTTATAGTCCAAAGTACAAAAGCTTTAGTGAAAATATTGTTCCGATTGTTATTAAAAAGAAAAACCTGGGTTTGAATAGAGACTATGAAATGTATGATGATTTTACGGATGAAACTATTTATGTATTATCGAAAGAAGAGAGGGCGAGACAAATGGCAATTAATTTTCACCATAGCAAACAATTAGATAATTTAAAGGTTGAACTGCAGGTAGATGGATTCGAAACAGAAGAGCAAATGAAAATTTCGGTTTTGCAAGGAATGCTGGAAGCAACAGAGCAGAGATTGCTTTATTACATGAAAATTTGTAAAGAACAAGAAGAGTTGCTTAAAATTAGAAAGTGAGATGAAATCATGAGATATGACAGTTCTATGAAATGTATGACGAATAATCGCAATGGAGTTGTTGCATTGGCGAATAGATATTTTACAAATATAGGCTTAATAAAAAATAAAAGTATAATTGTATTGGAAACCCCGGTACTTTTTTATTCAAATAATCCAGCTGGTGGAGAAGTGTCAGCAAATAAAATTGGTGCTTTTACTTATTTCAATTATAATCCAGAAATTCGTAATGTGGCGAGTATCGGAAGGTTTTGTTCAATAGGACAAAATGTCATTGCGGGAATCGCGGGGCATAGTACAACCGCGTTATCTCACCATCAGATTTTTGAAAGGCGACAAGTCTGGGCAGAACCATTTTGGGAATATGATTCGGAGTGGGTCGAGCAAAATAAAAGTTCAAATTTCAAAAGAGAACCCAAAAGAAAAGGGGAAACAGTGATAGGAAATGATGTTTGGATTGGTGCAAATGCTATTATTATGAATGGGGTTAATATTGGAAACGGCGCGATTATCGCGGCGGGTTCGATTATTACAAAAGATGTGCCGCCATATACGATTGTAGGGGGCGTGACAAAAACGATAAGGAAGAGGTTTTCAGATGAACTGACGGATAGGTTACTCGAATCTAAATGGTGGGAGTACGGCCCGAATGTGTTGAAAGGCTTGGATATTGCGAATCCATACGAGTGTATTGATGAATTGGAGAAACGAATATCGGAGGGATTTCCTAAATATGTGTCTGATAAATTTGAGTTTGATACCAAAAAACAAACAGTAACGAAAGTAGATTCAATTTCAGGAAAAAGAGAATTGATATACAAAATGTAGGAGGGGATTGTATGGCACTTACAGCGGTTATTCCGGTCAGAGCAGGAAGTACAAGGGTGAAGAATAAAAATATTAAAAAGTTTGTAAACAGTAGTTTGTTGGAAATTAAAATTGAACAGCTTAAGAACGCCAGGGGAGTGGATCAGATAATTGTATCCACAGATAGTGAAAAAATGCTACAAATCGCAAGAGAACATGGTGTTATTGCAAAAAAGAGACCGGATGAGTATTGCGACGAAAAATCTCGTACGTTTAATGAGGTGGTTCGCTATATTGCAGATAACGAGGTTGATACGGAAACCATGATGTGGGTTCCATGCGTATGCCCCTTGATAACATGTGAAAGGATTGAGGAAGGAATACAAGTGTATCATCAAATAGAAAAGAATGCGATTGACAATGATTCAGTGGCTACGGCGGCATTGTTTAAAGAGTATCTTTTTGATGATAAAGGACCATTAAATTTTAGCATTGAGCATCATGTAACGAGCCAATACCTGCCAAACTGGCATTATATTACAAACGGGTTTTTTATTGCCAAAACAATAAATATGTCTAAGTGGGGATTTGTATATGGTTCGAATCCGTACTTGTTTGAGGTAAACAAATTCGAAGCAATAGATATTGATGATGAATATGATTTTGAAATGGCGGAATTTGCTTATGACTTTATAAACGGTAGGAGGAAATAGAGTGAAACGGATAGAATTGTTAGATTGTACATTAAGAGATGGAGCATATGTTGTAAATGCTGAATTTGGTGCGAACACAATAGGGGGAATTATTAAGAATCTTCAGAATGCAAATGTAGATATTATTGAATGCGGATGGTTGAAAGATGCGCCACACAAATATGGAACTAGTTTTTTTCACGTGCCAAGTGACATAAAACAGTACATGATAAGCCCTAAAAGTAAATATGTTACATATGTGGCGATGATTGATTATAATAGATATGATTGTAGGCAATTGCCAGTGTGTGACGGTGAAACGATAGATGCCATACGCATAGTGTTCCCGAGAGGAAAAGTAAAAGAAGGGGTAGAAATTGTAAAAAGCATTCGCGAAAAGGGGTATAGGGTTTTTCTACAGGCGGCAAATACACTGGGATATTCAGATAGGGAAATACTAGAATTGATACAAGCGGTGAACGAGGTAAAGCCGGAAGGATTGTCGATAGTAGATACGTTTGGTGCAATGTATCCCTCTGATTTACTGCGAATATCATCATTAATTAATAATAATTTGGATAAAAATATTAAATTGGGTTTTCATTCTCACAACAATCTGCAATTGTCATTTTCACTGTCCATGCAGTTTGTGGAAAAATTGCTGGCAATGTCGGGGCGCTTGTTAATTGTGGATAGTAGTTTGTGTGGAATGGGTAGAGGTGCGGGAAATGCGTGCACGGAGTTAGTAGTAAACTATTTAAATAATTCACATGAGACAGATTATGATTTAAATATCATCATGGATACGATTGACGTTTATATGACACAGTTTATGGAAAATAATTCTTGGGGATATTCCATTCCATATTCAATTGCAGGAATGTATGGATGCCACGTGAATAATGTGGCATATCTTACCAAAACACATCGCACAAAGAGTAAAGACATGCGAATGATTTTTGAAGCGTTGAATAAAAATATGCGGGTACAGTATGATTATGATAAGTTGGAAGAGGTATATGCGAGTTATCAAAACAAAAAAGTGGATGATTCAAAGGCAAGGGAAAGGTTGAAAGAAATATTTGAGGGGAAGAGAGTACTCACCATTTTGCCAGGAAAATCTGCTATCCAGCATGTCGACGAGGTAAAAGAATATATAGATAATAATGAAGTTATAGTAGTAGGAATAAATTCTATTCTCTCTGATTATAAGTATGATTGGTTATTTTTTGGTAACGAGGTCAAGTATGAATATGCAAAAGAAATTAATGAAAAATCATTTAAAAATACGCCTAAAATTTTGTCCTCTAATATTAAGACGCTGGGAATGGAAGATGAATGGATTGTGAATTATAATGACTTGCAGAAACGGGGATGGAAATACTATGACAACTCTATGATTATGTTTTTACGACTTATGAGTCTGGTTAGGCCAAAGGAAATTGTTATCGCCGGATTTGACGGATACATTGGAGACAATGTTAAGTATGCGGAAGCATCTCTGCAGCCAACTCTAGCAAAGGACGATGTTCAAGTGTTGCATAACGAGATAGCTGAAATGCTTGAGGATTTTGTGAAAGCCAATAATAAAAAGATACAATTTAAGTGCATTACAAAATCCCCATATCAAAGGATACTTGAAAATGAATAAACCAAACAAAAATACTATGATAAGAAGGATACGCTGCAAAAATGATTAAATTGAAAAATTTACACGCCAATGAGCATGTCGGTTACGTGACTTTAATTGTTTATATTGTTATGGCATTCGCTCTAATTGTGCAAGCCGCTGATTTGAACATGTTCCCAATTTTCTATTTGGTCATCATCTCGATCGTGTTTGCTGCATTGGGCATATTATTTTTCCTGATGCACAGAAAATTGGTGACATCCATCATTGCCAGCGTTTTGTCCTTAATCATGATTTTCCTCTGCGGGGCGGGCGCGTATTATATACGGCAGACGATGAATGCCTTGGCAGACGTGACGAGCATGGGCGAGCAGACGGACGTGATTTCCGTGTACGTTATGAACGAAGACCCGGCGGAAACGCTGGAGGATATCAAGGGATACAAAATCGGCGTTGTCAGAGCGTCAGGTGAACGAGGCATGAATAAGGTGGAAATGCAGAATGCGGGCGATGCGGATCAGGAAAATCTGGACAAGACAATTGACCATCTTGAGGAAACGCTTCATACCACGCTGGACATTTCAGAAGTCGACAACATGTTTGCCTTGATGGATGAGTTGCGCAGCCAACAAGTGAAGGCGATTGTCCTGAATGAGGCCTATGTCGGCATCATTTCCGATAGGGAAGGGTATGAGTGGGTGGCGACGGGCATTCGTAGGATTACCATGGTGGAGCACGTGGTTGAGGTGGACATCCAGCCGATTGTTCCGAAAGTCGTGCCGGAAACGTTTATCATATATTTGAGCGGCATTGACACGTACGGCGGCGTTTCGGCGCGCTCGCGGAGCGATGTCAATATCTTGGCCATCGTCAATACGGAGACGAAAAACGTCCTCCTTCTTTCCACGCCGCGTGATTATTACGTCTCGTTCAATGCGACCGGCGGGGTGCGGGACAAGCTGACCCACGCGGGGATTTACGGGGTGGACGCTTCGATTGACGCGCTGGAACAGCTTTACGGAATTCAGGTGGATTATTATTTGCGGCTCAATTTCAGCGGGTTTATTGACATCATTGACGCGCTTGGCGGAATCGAGGTCTATTCCGATTATGACTTCACGGTGACTCCGATTCGCACCTATCAAAAGGGCATGAACCAACTGAACGGCTTGGAGGCGTTGGCGTTTGCCAGGGAGCGGTACAGTTTCCCGGAGGGCGATTTCCAGCGGGCAAAGAACCAGATGGAGGTCATTCGCGCGGTCATCCAGAAATGTGCATCGTCCTCTATGCTAATGAATTATGCATCGGTGATGGAGGCGGTGGCCGGCAGCTTCGAGACGAGCATGTCGCAGGAGCAAATCGCGTCGCTCGTGAAGATGCAGTTGTCGGACATGGCGCAGTGGAGCGTGACTTCCTACACTGTGGACGGGCACAGCATGTATGCGGAGACGTTTTCCATGCCGGGGACGGAATTGTACGTGATTGAGCCGGATTACGCGACGGTGGAGACGGCAAAAGGAATGATTCAAGAGATATACGGAGGACGAGAAGAATGATTCACATTGGAACGGTAATGAAGGTGTTAGGGGAGCGGAAGACATTTATTAAAAACCATCCGGATTTCTTGGAATTTATCCTGCGGGTGTTTGGCGGCGAACTGGAAGAAGGAACCGTGTTGGAAGTGCGTGTCATAAGGCCAAAGCAGGAGGCGGGGGATGACGCGGGAAATGACATGGGATTGAGAATGGTTGGTCAGATGGAACAAGGCCGGGTGGAATTGCAAATTTTGGACATGGAGTTTTTTGGCGGGATGCGGGAGCTGGTGAGGGAAGTCGTGAAAGAATAGGAAGGAATTAACGAATGAAGGAGTTTGTGCCGCCACGTCTGGGACGTTGCGGCAATCGTGGAGGAACGAACGAGGAATTGCCATGAATTCTCTAAAAATATTAAAACAAATAGCAACGGAAAACAACGGTTTGATTTTGACGAGGGACGCGGTTGCCGGCGGCGTGAGCCGGGCGAGTCTTTCCTTTCTGTGCAAGGAGGGCAGGATAACCCGTGTTTCTGTCGGCCAGTATGTCTTGTCGGAAGACGCGATTGATGAAATGCTGTCGATGGGGGCGCGTTCCAAGGCTATCATATTTTCACACGAGAGCGCGTTATATTTACACGGATTGCTCCGTGAGGATGCGCAACATTTGCAAAGTGGTATATATAAAAATGCATTGTCCCAAGAATTGATGCTTGCCATCACGATTCCCACGTCGAAGACGTTGTCACGCTTTGTCAATCGGCAGTGCAAGGTGTACCGTGTCAGGGATGAATGGCATGAATTAGGCAAGGTACAGATGCCAACCGCGCGGGGCAACCTGGTGTGGACATATGACATGGAGCGGACGATTTGCGATATCGTCAGGTGCCGGAGGCGGATTGCGAAAGAGGTGTTTGATTTCGCGTTGGAGCGGTATGTGGTGCGGACGGAGAAAGATTTGGGGAAATTGAGGGACTACGCGGAGAAAATGAGAATGGAGAGGCAAGTGGAAAAATGGGTGTGATGGGTAAGAATGGTGAATGTGGAGAAGAGCACAATTGTTGGAATTCGTAAAGGGTGAAATAAAAATAAAAAAGGAAAAAATTTGCTTGCCATAAGCCACAATTTGTGGTAAAGTAATCATGGTTTTGCTTTTGACATTTATTGGGTGAGATAAAAGAGTGAAATGAAAGATAAAAGAGTGGGATAAGTGTTCGGTGTAGGAGGTATGTACGGATGGAAATCTTAAAGATTGTGTTAACGATTATATTTGTGATAGATTGTGTCGTATTGTCGGCAATCATTCTTCTTCAGGAAGGGAAGTCCGCGGGGCTGGGAACCATCAGCGGGGCGGCGGATACCTATTGGGGACAGAACAAGGGGCGTTCCATGGAAGGGGCACTTGTCAAGTCCACGAAGTTTTTGGCAATCCTTTTCCTGGTGCTGGCGGCGGTTTTGAACCTCGGGGTTTTTAACTGACGCATTGTGTGTGAGACCCATGGGTGGCATGGTGCGTTTTACCGATGGGTGAAGATGTATGAAGATGACGATGAAAGAACACTCTATGATGATATAGGGTGTTTTCTTTTTGATAAGGAAAACTGGAGTTTGCGGGCAACATGCCTGATGGCGGGCGGATATGGAGAAGGAGAGCGTATTTTATTTATGGATCATGTATTTGAGAAGAAAAAGAAGGTAGTTTATGACTTTATTTGTGACGATTTGTACGTGCCGATGAAGCAAAAGGAAATCGCCATGGTACTGCAGGTTCCAAAGGAGCGGCGGGAGGAACTGCGGGAAGTGCTTGAAGCCTTGGAAAGCGAGGGCAAGGTTCACTTGTCGAAGAGAGGAAAGTATACCAAGGGCGCGGCGAAGCGCTTGACGGGCACGTTTCAGGCGCACGCGAGGGGATTTGGCTTCGTGGTTTGCCCGGAACGGGAAGGCGACGTGTATATTTCGGAGGAAAACGTGGGCGGCGCGTTCCATGGGGACGAGGTGGAGTTTGTCATCACCCGGGAGCGGCAGGGAGACGGCCAGAGGACGGAGGGCAAGATTGTCAAGGTGCTGTCAAGAGGGATGACGCAGGTCGTCGGCTTGTATGAGAGTTGTAACAAGCATGCGAACCCGGATTCCAGACGTTCCAAACTTGCGGCGCGGTCGGGCGAGGCCAACTCGTCAAACTATGGTTTCGTGCGCCCGGACAACCAGCGTTTTTTAAAGGATGTTTATATTCCGGCGGGGAAGGAAAAGGGCGCGGTGACCGGACACAAGGTCGTGGTGGAATTGACCTCCTACGGCGGGCCTCATGAAAAGCCGGAGGGAGTCGTCACGGAAATTTTGGGACATGTGGGCGATCCGGGGACGGACATCTTGTCCATCGTGAAGGGATATGACTTGCCGCTGCAATTTCCAGAAAGGGTCTTAAACCAGGCGGAACGTGTCGGCAAGGAGGTTGGCGAGGCGGACATGGCAGGGCGGCTGGACTTGCGGGATTGGCAGATGGTGACGATTGACGGCGAGGATGCCAAGGATTTGGACGACGCGGTGTCGCTTGACATGAAAGGGGACAACTATGTCTTGGGGGTTCACATTGCCGACGTGACGAACTACGTGCAGGAAAACAGCGCGCTGGATCGTGAGGCGTTGAAGCGGGGGACGAGCGTGTACCTGGTTGACCGGGTCATCCCGATGCTGCCACATAAATTGTCCAATGGCATTTGTTCGTTGAATGCCGGGGAGGATCGTCTGGCATTGAGTTGCATCATGACGGTTGGCCCGGATGGGGAGATGCTCGACCACCAAATCGCGGAGACGGTCATCCGCGTGGACAAGCGGATGAGTTACACTGGCGTGGCCCGGGTACTCGGACAAGGCGAGGGTATGGTAAATGCCACACAAAGCGAGACGGGTGAAGCGCAAAGCGATGATGCGGCTTCGCCGGCGCGGGGCGAGGATTATGCGGATTACGCCCCCTTTATCCCGATGTTAAGACAAATGGCCGCTCTGTCGCGTATTTTGCGTGAAAGGCGGAAACAAAGGGGCTCCATTGACTTTGAATTTCCCGAGTCGAAAATTATTTTGGACGAGAAAGGAAAGCCGTTAGAAATCAAGGCGTATGAGCGGAACGCGGCGACGAAGCTGATTGAGGACTTCATGCTGTTGGCCAACGAGACGGTGGCCGAGGAGTATTTTTGGCGGGAGTTGCCGTTCCTCTATCGTACCCATGACACCCCGGACGAGGAGAAAATGCGCAGGCTTTGCGCCCTTATCAATAATTTCGGTTATCACATTCATGTGAAGAACGAGGTGCACCCGAAGGAGGTGCAAAAGCTTCTGGCAAAGGCCGAGGGAACCCCGGAGGAGACGTTGATTTCCCGTTTGGCGCTGCGTTCCATGAAGCAGGCGCGATATACTCCGGAAAATAGCGGGCACTTTGGTTTGGCGGCAAAGTATTACACGCATTTTACGTCGCCGATTCGGCGGTACCCGGATTTGCAAATCCACCGCATCATCAAGGAGAATTTGCGGGGAAGGCTGTCGGAAGGGCGGATTGATCATTTTGAAAGGCTTCTGCCGAAAGTCGCGGTGCAGGCGAGCGAGTTGGAGCGGCGCGCCGAGGAGGCGGAGCGCGACACGGAGAAGCTGAAAAAGGTGGAGTACATGCAGGGGCATGTCGGCGAGGAATACGACGGCGTGGTTTCCGGCGTGACGAAGTGGGGGGCGTACGTGGAACTGCAAAACACGGTGGAAGGATTGGTCCATGTGGCGAACATGCAGGACGACCATTATGAATATGATGAAGGGACGTACGAACTTCGCGGGGAGCGCGCGGGAAAGGTTTACAAGCTTGGGCAGAAGGTGCGCATCCAGGTGTTGGACGTGGACAAACTGCAAAGGACGATAGATTTTGTATTTGTTTAAAGGAGTAAGGGCTATGGCAAAGGCAGGGACGAAGTTGATTGCGAACAACAAAAAGGCATATCACGATTATTTTATTTTGGAAAAATATGAGGCGGGAATCGTCCTGCACGGGACGGAAGTGAAGTCTCTTCGGATGGGGAAGTGTAGCATCAAGGAAGCATTCATCCGTGTTGAGAATGGGGAAATGTTCATTTACGGGATGCATGTTTCCCCCTATGAAAAAGGGAACATTTTCAACAAGGATCCGTTGCGGGTGCGCAAACTTTTGTTGCATAAGAAAGAAATTGACAAGATTTTTGGCAAGATGAAGGAAAAGGGAAATACCGTCGTGCCGTTGCAGGTTTATTTTTCAGGCAGCCTGGTGAAGGTTGAGGTCGGGCTGGCCAAGGGCAAGAAATTATACGATAAGCGGGACGACATCGCGAGGAAGGATCAAAGGCGTGAGGCACAACGGGATTTCAAGGTGAGAAACTTGTAAAAGGAAACACGTGAAGGCAGAATTCGTAAAGGTGGATTTGCATAAAATTTGCAAATGAGAAGGCCGTAAGGGGGAAGGGTTTTATTTATGGAAAATTTGTTTCAGGCATTTTATTTGTTTTTGTGGTATTCTTTTCTGGGATGGATATTGGAAGTCGCCTATTCGGCAATCCGGAAACGCAAGTTTATCAATAGGGGATATTTAAACGGACCTTTGTGTTCCGTGTATGGTTTTGCAGCACTGGTGATTTCATGGGTGCTGCAGGATCTGCGGGGAAACTGGCTCTTTCTATATTTGGGAAGCGTGATTTTTGGCACGGTGGTCGAATGGATTGCCGGACATTTCCTTGAGTGGCAGGGAAATAAGAAGTGGTGGGATTATTCACACTTAAAGGGCAATTTGGGCGGGTATGTCTGCATTCGCTTCAGCCTTTTGTGGGGGCTTTTGGGAACCGTGGGCGTGACATGGGGTAATGGCTTGTTAATGATGCCGTACCATGCCTTGCCGCAAGTGCTCATTCGAATCGTGCTAATCATCTCGGCAGTGGTCGTGGCGGTCGATGCGGTCGGCTCCTACGCCGTGATACATAAATTGAAAAATATGGATGCCATTCTGGAGGCGAACGACCGTATTGAAGAGGCGACGGTTCAGTTTGGACATTCGGTCGTCGGTTACATTGCGCGCAGAATGGAAAAGGCGCATCCAGAGAGCATTGCCAAAAAGACGAAGGTCAAGCCCGTCGTCTTTGCACAAGGGTGCGGCTTTTACAAGCTGTTCATGTTGTTGGTGGTAGGGGCGTTTCTGGGCGATGTCGTGGAGACGATATTTTGCTATGTCACCGCCGGGGAATTGATGAGCCGCAGCAGCCTTGTGTGGGGACAGTTCAGCCTCGTGTGGGGATGTGCGATGAGCATGGCGACGTTGATGCTGTATAAGTACAAAGATCGCTCGGACGGTTTTTTGTTCGGGGTCGGCGTGTTGCTTGGAGGTGCGTATGAGTATTTCTGCAGCGTGCTGACGGAGACGTTGTTTGGCACGATATTTTGGGATTATAGTAGTTATCCGTTAAACCTTGGCGGGCGAATCAACTTGTTGTATTGCTTCTTCTGGGGCATCGCGGCGGTGGTCTGGTTGAAAAAGGTGTACCCGTTTTTGTCGGGGTGGATTGAGAAGCTTCCGATGAAGTTGGGAAAGATATTGACCTGGTGCCTCGTGCTCTTTTTAAGCGTGGACGTGGTGGTGACTTGTGCGGCCATGGCTCGTTATCAGGAAAGGAAGGCGGGAGAACCCGCCGAGAATGAAATTTCGACTTATATAGACGAGGTATTTCCTGACGAATGGATGGAAGAGAGGTACCGCAACATGAAACTGGTGGAATGACCGAAAGCAACTGGCATTGAACGCTTGGCGAGCGCGGGAAGCCGAGCTTAGCGAAAAGAACTTCCATAAGCAATGACATAAGGAGACATGGTATGCAAACGGTAAGAGTGCGGAACGTGGAGATCGGTGCCGGGATGCCAAAGGTCTGCGTGCCCGTCATGGGCAGGGACGTGGATGAAGTCATGGCCGTGGCGAGGCGGGTTCGTGAGGAAAACGTGGATTTGGTGGAATGGCGTGCGGATTGGTTTTTGGAGGCGACGGGAAACATTGCGCGTGCAAAAGAGAGCGCGTGTGTGGGAAATGTGATAGATTTGGACAAAATGGCGGATGTGGCATGGAAGCTGCGGGAGATACTTGGAGATTTGCCGCTTTTGTTCACGTTTCGTACGGCGGCGGAAGGCGGGGAGCAGAAAATCGCGCGCGAAGAGTATGTACGTTTGAACGTGCGGCTGGCGATGTCCGGCCATGTCGACCTGGTGGACGTGGAATTGTCCGCGGGGGAGGAGGCGGTGCGGGAAGTGATTTGTGCGGCGCATGAAAATGGTGTCAAGGTAATCGCTTCCAGCCATGATTTTGAAAAAACGCCCGCGCGGGAGGAAATCGTGGGGCGGCTTAAGCGGATGCAAGGCCTCGGGGCGGACATTTTGAAAATTGCCGTCATGCCGGAAAACAAGCGGGACGTGCTGACGCTCTTGGGTGCCACGGAGGAGATGTATACGAATTACGCCGATAGGCCATTGATAACCATGTCAATGGGAAAGTTGGGCGCGGTTAGCCGTGTTTGCGGGGAAACGTTTGGATCCGCCGTGACGTTCGGGGCGGTGGGAAATGCGTCTGCACCGGGACAGATGGAGGCCGGGCGGTTGCGCGAGGCGTTGGAATTGTTGCATGGGAACAAAAAGTTGTAAAAAGTGATTGTTGTTTGTTCCGTTTCGTGATACACTGAATTTATCGTGAGATATCGGGGATACTATATGGTGTGAAGGGAGGAGGTCTTACATGCCTACCACGTATGCGCATTATAAATTTGGCCGGGAAGTGCTGGGCGCGCTGCCGGGACCTTTGAGAAATTCCATAGAGAAAAACCGGGAATTGTTTGATATCGGCTTGCATGGGCCGGACATTTTGTTCTATTACCGGGTTGTCATGAAAAACCATGTCAACCGTCTGGGATACGCGATGCATGATAAAAACGCGGACGAGTTTTTCGAAAGGGCGGTGAAAATTTTGCAGGAGTCGCCGGACAAGGGCGCGGCACGTGCTTACTTATACGGGTTCATTTGCCATTTCGCGTTGGACAGCGAATGCCATAATTATATTGAAAAAATGATACAGGAAAGCGGCCTTACGCATTCGGAAATCGAGATGGAGTTTGACAGAAGCCTCTTGGTGGAAGACGGGATTGACCCGGTTTCATATTTGGCCTGCGGCCATATACACGCCACGCAAAAAAACGCCGAGGTCATCGCTCCGTTTTTTGAAAATGTCACGGTCAGGGAATTAGAAAAGTCCTTGTCTTATTTGATTTTTTGCCACAAAGTGCTTTTGGCACCGGGGAAGAAAAAGCGAAAAGCCTTGCTCGCGCTGCTGAGGCTGGTGGGCATGTACCAACTGGCAAGTGGCATGATCATGAGCCTTTCTCCCAATCCGGCGTGCGATAATTTTTGTCGTGTATTGCGCAGGCAGTTTGCCGGGGCGGTGCCGGTGGCCGCGGGATTGATTTCGCAATACCAAAAAGTACTGTTAGAAGGAAAAGAGATGCCGGGACGGTTTCATCAAACGTTTGGCGCGGGAGAGCATTGGGAAGAATTGTGCGTGTCTTAGGAGGACGATCATGGAAACAAAATTTAAAATGACACCGTTGGAGAAGAAGTGGGTTCTTTACGACGTGGGAAACTCTGCCTTTACGATGCTCGTGTCCACGATATTTCCCATTTACTTTAACCATCTGGCCGGGAATGCCGGGATTTCGGACGTGAATTATTTGGCGTACTGGGGCTATGCGGCTTCCATCTGTACGCTAATCGTGGCCGTCTTAGGACCGACGCTTGGTGCCATCGCGGACGTGAAGAACTTTAAAAAGCGGATATTCACCCTTTTTCTCGTCATTGGCGTGGCAGGGTGCGTCTTGTTGGGCTTCCTGTCTTCATGGATTTGGTTTCTGGGCGTGTTCGTTTTGACCAAGGTCGGTTATTCGTCCAGCCTGGTGTTTTATGATTCCATGCTGACGGACGTGACGGACGCGGAGCGGATGGATTCGGTTTCCTCCCATGGATATGCGTGGGGCTACATTGGGAGCTGCATTCCGTTCATTGCCGGACTGGTGGTCGTGCTCGGCGGGGAGAAGGTCGGACTTGGCATGCAGGCGTCCATGGTGATAGCTTTCGTGATTACGGCCGTCTGGTGGCTTGCATCGGCGTTGCCGCTGCTTAGGTCGTATGAGCAGAAATATTATATCGAGAAAAAGGCACACATGGTGAAGGAAAGCTTCGCGAGGCTGGGGCACACGTTCCAAGAGATTTACAAGCAGAAGCATATCTTTTTCTTTTTGGTGGCGTTCTTCTTTTATATTGACGGGGTGTACACGGTCATCGACATGGCGACGGCTTACGGGGAGGCACTTGGTCTTGACACGACAGGGCTTTTGCTGGCGTTGCTTTTGACGCAGTTCGTGGCATTCCCTTCCGTGCTGATTATGAACCGATTGGCGAAAAAGCTCAATCCGGCCACGGTGATTACGATTTGTATCGTGGCGTATTTGTGCATTTCCATTTATGCTTATGGTTTGGACAAGCAGTATGAATTTTGGATTCTGGCCGTGGCAGTGGGGATGTTCCAAGGAACGATTCAGGCATTGTCCCGTTCATATTTCGGGAAAATCATTCCGGCCGAGAAGTCGGGAGAATATTTCGGGTTGTATGACATTTGCGGAAAAGGCGCGGCGGTCGTCGGGACGGCGCTGGTGTCGGTTTTGTCGCAGGTTACCGGCAGGATGAACGTTGGCGTGGCGTCGTTGTCCGTCTTGTTCGTGATTGGGCTGGTCTTGTTCCGTATGGCGGTGAAAATGAACGTGGCGCGGGAAAAATGAAACATGGTGGGAGGAACAAAGCATGAGTCGTATGAAAATTCTCGTGGTGGATGACGAGAGCAGAATGCGGAAGCTTGTCCACGACTTTCTCGTCAAGGAGGGGTATGTGGTTCTTGAGGCGGCCGACGGCGAGGAGGCGTTGGATGTATTTTATGCGGAAAAGGATGTCGCCTTGGTGATTCTTGACGTGATGATGCCGAAGATGGACGGCTGGCAGGTCTGCCGGGAAATCAGGGAGAATTCCAAGGTTCCGATCATCATGCTGACGGCACGCGCCGACGAGCGTGACGAGCTTACCGGTTTTGAGATGGGCGTGGACGAGTACATTTCCAAGCCGTTCAGTCCCAGAATTTTGGTGGCACGGGTGGAAGCAATCCTTCGCAGGACGGCGGGCGCGGAAAAAAACGAGGTGCTGGAAGCGGGCGGCATCACGTTGGACAAGTCCGCCCATATCGTGAAAATAGACGGGCGGCAGGTCGATTTGAGTTTCAAGGAGTTCGAGTTGCTGAATTATTTTTTGGAGAACAAGGGCATTGCTCTATCGCGCGAGAAAATTTTGAACAATGTTTGGAATTATGATTATTTCGGGGATGCCCGCACGATTGACACGCACGTGAAGAAGCTGCGCAGCAAGCTGGGTGAGAAGGGAGACTGCATCAAGACCATCTGGGGCATGGGTTACAAGTTCGAGGTGGCAAAATGATATCGCTCAAACGCCAGATTCTCGCAATGTTTTTGGGATTAATGTTTTTGGTGGTCGGCCTTGTCTTTCTGATTAATGCGGGACTGATGGAACCGTATTACATAGATTACAAGCAGAACGAAATGCTGCGGCTATATGAAATGCTTAATCAGGCCGTAACAAATGGCGGTATTGGCGAGGAGGAGGCGCAGGGAGAGCTGTTTTTGCAGAGCGAGCGGGCCAATATTTCGGCGACGGTCGTGACACCGGGTGGTGAAATATTGTTTTATACGGAACAAGAAAAACGGGGGCCGTTGTATGAGCGGCTGTTTGGATATGTCGCGGAGCTTAATACGGGAGAATGGCTGGAGAGTCAGGAAAATTACAGCGTGTTCAAGGTGAAGAGCAACATCACCGGACGGGAATATCTGGAAATGTACGGGACGTTGGCGGACGAGGCGGTATTTATCATGCGTACCCCCTTGGAGAGCATACATGACGCGGCGATTTTGACGAACCGCTTTTTGCTTTTCGTGGCAGTGCCAGTTGTGTTGGTGGGGGCGTTGTTCGTCGTATTTTTTACCAGTAAGATTACGGAACCCGTGATGGAGTTGGCAGAATTGTCAAAGCGGATGGCGGATCTTGACTTTGACGCGAAGTATACGGGCAACGTGGAAAATGAAATCGGCGTGTTGGGAGAAAATTTCAACATGATGTCCATGAAGCTTGAGACGGCGATTTCCGAATTGAAGAGTGCGAACAACCAGCTTTTGCAGGACATTGAACAAAAGGAAAAAATCGAGAATATGCGGGGGGAATTTTTGGGTAACGTTTCCCATGAGCTGAAAACCCCGATTGCCCTGATTCAGGGCTACGCGGAGGGATTGAAGGAAAGCGTCAATGATGACGCGCAGAGCCGGGAATTTTATTGCGAGGTCATCATCGACGAGGCGGCCAAGATGAACCAGATGGTGAAAAACCTCCTGACCTTGAACCAATTGGAATTTGGCGCGGAGGAGCCGGTGATGGAGCGGTTTGACGTCGTGGACTTGATAAGGGGCGTGCTTGCGGGTTGCGAGATCTTGGTTTCGCAGGCGGACGCGGAGATTGACTTCATTGCCGACGAGCAAGTGTACGTGTGGGCGGACGAGCTTAAGACGGAGCAGGTTTTTCGTAATTATCTGGTAAACGCCCTCCATCATGTGGCGAATGAAAGGCGCATCCAGATTCAGGCGGCCAGGCGGGAAACCTGCGTGCATGTCAGCGTGTTTAACAGCGGGAGTCCAATCGCGGAGGAAGACATTGAAAAAATCTGGCAGAAATTTTATAAGGCGGACAAGGCGCATACCAGGGAATACGGCGGCAACGGAATCGGGTTGTCAATCGTAAAGGCAATCATGGAGTCCATGCATCAAAAATACGGGGTGAAGAACTTTGACAATGGCGTGGAATTCTGGTTTGAGCTGGACGCGGGATAAGTCGGCGCGTGGACAAAAAGGACGTCGTGCGCGGCACGTGGCGGGTAAAATGAAAAGTGGGTGGAAAATATGGTAGCAATCATTGATTATGACGCGGGCAATATAAAGAGCGTACAGAAGGCGCTTGTGAAGCTGGGGCAAGAGGCGAGAATCACTTCGGACGCGGAGGAAATTCTCGCGGCGGACAAAGTCGTCCTGCCGGGAGTCGGCGCGTTCGGAGATGCCATGCAAAATCTGCGCGCGCGGGGATTGGACAAGGTGATTCGCCGGGTGGTGGACGAGAAAATCCCGTTTTTGGGGATTTGTCTGGGACTGCAGCTTTTGTTTGAGAAAAGTGACGAGGCTCCGGGCGTGGAAGGGCTTGGTATTTTGAAGGGTGATATTTTGCGGATTCCGGCCTCCAAGGGACTTAAGATTCCCCACATGGGATGGAATTCCCTGCACCTTTCGCATGAGGGCAGGCTGTTTCGGGGCGTGAGGGAGCAATCTTACGTGTACTTCGTGCATTCATATTATTTGAAGGCGCGTGAGGAGGAAATTGTCAGGGCATCGACTGAATATGGCGTGCAGATTCACGCGTCGGTGGAGAAGGACAATGTCTTTGCCTGCCAGTTCCACCCGGAGAAGAGCGGCGAGGTGGGGCTGAAAATATTGGAGAACTTTCTGGCAGTGGATTAAAGGGGGATGTACGGATTATGTTTACCAAACGGATTATCCCGTGTCTGGACGTGAATGCCGGACGCGTGGTGAAGGGCGTGAATTTTGTGGATTTGAAGGATGCCGGCGACCCGGTGGAGATTGCCCGGGCGTATGACGCGGCGGGGGCGGACGAACTGGTGTTTTTGGACATCACGGCCTCTTCTGACGACCGGGCGACGGTGGTGGACATGGTTCGCAAAGTGGCGGAATGCGTGTTCATTCCGTTTACCGTGGGCGGCGGAATCCGTACCGTGGAGGATTTTCGCATGCTTCTGCGGGAGGGGGCGGATAAGATTTCCGTCAATTCGTCGGCCATCAACAACCCAGGGCTGGTACATGACGCGGCGGAGAAATTCGGCAGCCAGTGCGTCGTCGTGGCGATTGATGCCAAGCGGCGGGAAGATGGAAGCGGATGGAACATTTATAAAAACGGCGGGCGCGTCGATGTCGGGCTGGATGCCGTGGAATGGGCGCGGCAAGTGGAGCGGCTCGGAGCCGGGGAAATCCTTTTGACCAGCATGGATTGTGACGGCACGAAGGCAGGGTATGACTTGGAACTTACGAGTGCGATTGCCGGGAGCGTGTCGATTCCGGTCATTGCTTCCGGCGGCGCGGGCCGTCTGGAGCATTTTAAGGAGGCGTTGATAAGCGGCGGCGCGGATGCGGCGTTGGCGGCATCTTTGTTTCATTATAAGGAGTTGGAAATACGGCAGGTGAAAGAATATTTGCGCGGTGAAGGGGTTTCGGTGCGATTATAAAAGATAACAAAGGAGAAAGACGATGGCGGGATTAAATGGAGATTGGTACGAAGCATTAAAGGAGGAGTTTCGGAAACCGTATTATAAGAAGTTGTTTGACACCGTGAACGAGGAATATCGTTCTTTTAAAATATTTCCACCGGCCAATGATATTTTTAACGCGTTTCACTTGACGCCGCTTAAGGAGGTCAAGGTGGTCATTCTAGGGCAGGATCCGTACCATAATGATGGGCAGGCACATGGGTTGTGCTTTTCCGTGCAAAAAGGAGTGGAAGTGCCTCCTTCCTTGGTCAATATATATCAGGAACTGCATGACGACCTGGGGTGCACGATACCGAACCACGGTTATCTGACAAAATGGGCCGAGCAGGGCGTACTGATGTTAAATACTGTGTTGACGGTGCGCGCCCATCAGGCAAATTCCCATCGAGGAATCGGCTGGGAGGAGTTTACCGACGCGGCAATCATGGCACTGAACGGCGAGAATCGCCCCATCGTGTTCATTTTATGGGGCTCTCCCGCACAACGCAAGGCGAGGATGTTGAACAATCCGAACCATTTGATATTGAAGGCACCGCATCCGAGTCCGCTTTCCGCGTACCGTGGCTTTTTTGGCAGCAAGCCGTTTAGTCAGACGAACCAATTTTTGGAAGCGCACGGGGTGGAGCCAATTGACTGGCAAATCGATTAAAGGCGCGCGGAGGGTGGTTTATTCTTCGATAATTTGGATTTCCAGGTAGTCGAAGTCAATGGAATCCACGAAATTGTCCTGGTAGAATCTGGCTTTGGCGTGTTTTTTGAAATCGGCAATCGTCGTGTCGAGCCAGATGGGTTTGCTCAAGTCAAACTCGTAGCAGATGGCATCTAGCGCGTAAAAGACTTTGTGCGTGCGTGTGTCATCGTTTTCCACGCAGATGACGGTGTCACGCAAAAGGTGATTGTCCTTGAATTTTTTTCCCCACAAACGAAACATGGTGAAGCCCTCCTCTGATATCGGCGTATTTGCACGTCGGTTCGTAAATGTATTTATCAGTATATCCGATTTGGGGGAAAATGTAAATCATGGATTTTGCGCGTGGGCTGAACGGTAACAACATTCAGTCTTGGCTGAACTGTTCATACAAAGTCGTTGTAAAGCCCCGTGTTCTGTGCTAAAATTGTGGGGGTAAGTAAAAAGAAGGCGGGGATTTAAAACCATGAAGAAGTTATTGGACAGGATTTTTATAGATGGACTGGGCGGGATGGCGCAAGGCTTGTTTGCCACCTTGATTATCGGGACGATCATCCAACAGATTGGCACCTTTATTGGAGGGACGTACGGCGGCCTGATATACCTCGTGGGCAAGATGGCGGCGGCCATGACAGGCGCGGGTATCGGCGTGGGCGTGGCCAGAAAGTTCGAGGCCGGCCAGTTGGTGGTCGTTTCTGCGGCGACGGCAGGCATGGTAGGTGCGTTTGCCGGCAAACTGTTGGCGGGACAGGTACTGGTGGACGGCAGCGTCGTGCTTGCGGGGCCGGGCGAGCCGCTGGGTGCGTTCGTGGCGGCCTACGTGGCCATCGAGATTGGCATTCTGGTTTCGGGAAAGACGAAGCTTGACATCCTCATCACGCCGTTTGTGTGTATCGGCTGTGGTTCTGCCGTGGGACTGTTCGTGGGACCGCCTATTTCCCGTTTCATGACGTGGCTTGGCTCCCTGATTAATTGGGGGACGGAGCAACAGCCGTTTTTGATGGGAATCGTCGTTTCCGTGTTGATGGGGATGATTTTGACATTGCCTATCAGTTCGGCGGCCTTGGGCGTGATTTTGAATTTATCCGGTCTGGCGGCCGGAGCGGCGACGGTAGGATGCTGTTGTAACATGGTGGGCTTCGCCGTGGCGAGTTATCGGGAAAATAAATTGGGTGGGCTTTTGGCGCAGGGCATCGGGACTTCCATGTTGCAGGTGCCAAATATCGTGAGGCGTCCCCTCATATGGCTGCCCGCCATTCTTTCCAGCGCGATTTTGGGTCCGGTCGGGACGATGCTTTTACATATGACGAGCAACGCGACCGGGTCGGGCATGGGTACCGCAGGGCTGGTCGGCCCACTGATGACGTGGCAGGTGATGACGCAGACGGAGGACGCGCTCGTCGTGCTGGTGAAGATTTTATTGATTCAGGTCATTCTTCCGGCATGCCTTACGTTGGCGATTTCGGAATATATGAGAAAGAAAAAATGGATTCGGTTTGGCGACATGAAGCTGGATTTGTAGAAGGGTGCTGCCCGGCCGGAGTTTCGCGCGGCGGTTGAATGGTAATGTTCGCCGCTTGAAGCAGGGTGTTGACATACACAAGGAGGTTTGGAGTTATTAAAATGCAAAACGCAATCAAACGTTATGAGGACGTGGACAGCTGGAAGACCATCATTTTCCTATACACTTCGGCACTCAAGGAAGTCGAGACGAAGTTGGAAATTTTGAATGACGAGTTTCGGCATGTACATAAATATAATCCAATCGAGCATATTAAGACCAGGATCAAGACGCCAGAAAGCATCGTGAAAAAGCTAAAGCGCAATGGTTACGAGGCCTCCATAGAAAACATGGTAAAGTATATCAACGACATTGCCGGCGTGCGCTTGATTTGTTCCTTCACGTCGGACATTTACCGTCTGGCCGAGATGATTGGAAACCAGAGCGACCTAAAGGTGCTGACCATTAAGGACTACATCAAGAACCCTAAGGAGAGCGGGTATAAAAGTTACCACATGCTCGTGTCGGTACCGGTGTTTTTATCGGACAGCGTCGTGGATACCAAGGTCGAGATTCAGATTCGTACCATCGCCATGGATTTCTGGGCGAGCCTGGAGCACAAGATTTATTATAAATTCGAGGGAAACGCGCCGGAGTACATCAGCCAGGATTTGCGTAAATGCGCCCAGATGGTGTCGGAATTGGATGAAAAAATGTTGTCGCTTAACGAGGCGATTTTGGCGTGCGTGGAGAAGGAAAGAGATGGGAAAAACGGTTAAATGTGCATTGTTTGGCATGCTTTTGTCCGCATGGGTGCTTTGTGGCTGTTCCAACAAGGTCGAGGAAGGCGCGGATTTATTGGAGAAGAAGGATTTTGAAGGGGCGGTCGAGGTGTTCGAGCAGGTGCTCTCGGACGAAAAGTCCACGTCCGTTCAGGAAGCGGAAGCGTTGCGGGGACTTGGAATGGCCTATTATGAATTGGGGCAATATGACAAGGTGGGCGAGTTCCTTGAAAAGGCCGTGGAAGCTGGCGGGCAAAAGACGCCGAGCCTTTATAACCTGATCGGGGTAAGCGCGATGCGGCAGGGAGATTATACGGAGGCTTTGGCCGCGTTCGAGGAAGGGCTTGGCCTATCGACGGACGGATGGATGGAACAAGGGGCGTTTTTCTGGCAGGAGGAGAAAGTCACGGTGGATTATTCGGAAGTGATACGCGAGATGCGCTATAACCGCATCGTGTGCCATGAAAAGATGTATGACTGGCAGCAGGCGTATCTCGCGGCGACGGAGTACCTTGAGCATTATCCAGATGATGAAAGGGTGCGGCACGAGGCAGAATTTTTGGAGACGAGATAGAATGACAGGATATGAAATAAAAGAGCAGGAAGAGAGGGTAATCCTGGTCGGGGTCTCTCTTTCGGAGGACGACATGACGGACGAGTCGTTGGACGAACTGGCGGAATTGGCAAGGACGGCAAAGGCCGTCGTGGTGGGAAGGATGATTCAAGGGCGGGAAAAGATTCATCCGACCACTTATGTTGGGAAGGGAAAGCTGGCAGAATTAAAAGAACTCGTCTGGGAACGAGAGGCGACGGGAATCATTTGTGATGATGAGCTTTCGTCCGTACAGTTGCAAAATCTGGAACAAGGACTGGATTGCAAGATTATGGATCGGACGTTGTTGATTTTGGACATATTTGCGGCGCGGGCGATGTCCGGCGAGGGCAAGATACAGGTGGAGCTGGCACAGCTAAAGTACCGGGCGTCACGTCTGACCGGGCTGGGGGCGTCCTTGTCCCGTCTGGGCGGCGGCATTGGGACGCGCGGACCTGGAGAGAAAAAACTGGAGATGGACAGACGGTTGATTCGAGAGCGAATTAGCCACTTGAAGGCAGAATTGAAGGACGTGGAGCGGCATAGGGAATTGATTCGGAGCAGGCGCGAGGATACGTCCAAAAAAGTGGCCGCGCTGGTCGGTTATACGTCCGCCGGGAAGAGCAGCATTCATAATGCATTGACGAACGCGGGCATCATGGAGGACGAAATGTTGTTTTCCACGTTGGACACGACGACCAGGGTGCTTCCCCTGGAGGAAAACAGGGAGATTCTTTTAACGGACACGGTTGGTTTCATCCGCAAGTTGCCCCACCATTTGGTGGAAGCGTTTAAAAGCACGTTGGAGGAGGCGAAGTACGCTGACGTAATCATCCATGTGGTGGATGCCGCCAATCCGCAGATGGACGTGCAGATGCACGTGGTTTACGAGACGCTTCGACAGCTTGGCGTGGAAGGAAAGCCGATTATCACGCTTTTTAACAAACAGGACGTTCTGGAGGCAAGGAAGGACGGGGACGGTTTTTTAGGGGATGCAGATGCGCTTCCGGCATTGAGAGACGTGCGTGCGGATTATACGATTAAAACGTCGGCGAAGATGGGGCAGGGTCTGGATGAATTAAAAGAGGCGTTGTTGGAGGTTTTGCGCAGGGATCAGATTTTGATTGAGCGGACGTATTCGTTTGCCGAGGCGGGAAAAGTGCAGCAAATCCGTAATTCGGGACAGTTGTTGGAAGAGGAATACGTCGCGGAGGGAATTCACGTCAAGGCGTACGTGCCGAAGGAGATATATGGAAGGTTGTAAATACGTGACCGCGGAGATATATGAAAAGGTCAGGGCGTATCGGGAGGAGTTTCACCGTTATCCCGAACGTGCGTGGACGGAGTACCGTACATCGTGGAGAATTGCAAAGCGGCTACGCCAGTTGGGATTCGAGGTGTTCGTCGGAGAGGACGTGTGTGGTGTAAATGCCCGCATGGGCGTTCCGTCACCAGAATGGCTACGGCCATATGAAGAACGTGCGCGTGACGAGGGCATGCCTCCTGACATATTGGAAAAGATGCGCGGAGGGCACACGGGTGTCGTCGGTGTACTGCGGGGGTGTCTCGAGGAGAGTAAAAAACGTGCGCCGGTCGTAGCGTTTCGTTTTGACATTGACGCATTGCCAATCACGGAGGAACAAACGGCGTATAATGCGCAATATCGTTCTATATACGACGGGGTCATGCACGCGTGTGGACATGATGGCCATGCGGCGGTTGGCCTGGGGGTGGCCGAAGTGCTGAGCCGCTATCGAATGGAATGGCGCGGCGAGGTACGCCTGATTTTTCAACCGGCGGAGGAAGGATGCCATGGCGCGGCGGCAATCGTAGAAAAAGGATGGCTGGACGGGGTGGACACGCTTTTGAGCGGGCACATCGGTATCGGTTGTCGTCATTTGGGCGAGATTTCCGCATGTACGAAAGGATTTTTGGCGACGACCAAACTGGATTTCTATTTTCGTGGAAAGAGCGCGCATGCCGGAAAGGCACCCGAGAAGGGGAGAAACGCCCTGCTTTCGGCGGCCAGATTCACGGTGGACGCGTATGGTCTGGTTGACGGCAGGGATGACGTCAAGCTAAACGTGGGCAAGTTCGTCAGTGGGAGCGGGCGCAACATTATTGCAGCGGACGCGCATCTGGAGGCCGAGACGCGAGGCATCACGCAGTTAAAGAATCATGAATTGCGAGAGAAGATGATAGAGGTCGCCAGAAGGGCGGGACAATTGTATGGAGTAAGCGTGGACGTGGAAATCATTGGCGAGGCGGGGACGGCGGGCAGTAGCCCGGGTCTGGTAAAAAGGTGTTCGGCATGTGCGGCAAACATGGGAATTGCGGGCATGTTTCAAGAGGAAGCAGATTTCGGGGCGTCCGAGGATGTAACGATTATGATGGAGCGGGTACAAAGTCAAGGCGGGGAAGCGGCATTTTTTATGTTTGGCACGCCGCTTAAGGCCGAGCATCATCATGGGGCGTTCGATTTTGACGAGGAAGTGTTGGAAATCATGACGGAATTTTACGTCCGTTTCTTGTTGGGATAGTGACGGGCGTACTGATGGGATGAGGACGCGGCGTGCCATCTTGGAACGCAGGGGGCGCGCTTAAGTTAGGAAAAGGGGGAAAAATGAAGCAAAAAAGCGTTTTGATTACCGGGGCTTCGCGGGGAATCGGGGCGGCTTGTGCGCGGGGGTTTGCAAGAGCCGGCTACCAAGTCTTTATAAATAGCAGGAATTCAAAAGAGGAACTGAACGCTTTGGCGTTGAAATTGCGCGAAGAGGGCAACTCTTGCGAGGCGCTGCCGGGGGACGTGGGAAATTCAGGGCAGGTTTTGCAGATTTTCAGGCGGGTATTTGACGTCTGCGGGGGCGTGGACGTACTTGTGAACAATGCCGGGATTTCGTATTGCGGGCTTCTGACGGACATGACGGACAAGGAATGGGACGACATATTGCACACCAATCTTTCTTCGGTGTTTTATTGTTCCCGTGCGGCGGTTCCGTACATGGTGTCAAAAAAGGCGGGGAAAATCATCAACATTTCTTCCATGTGGGGGCGCGTGGGCGCTTCTTGTGAGGTGGCGTATTCGGCCACGAAGGCGGGCGTGAACGGATTCACGATGGCATTGGCAAAGGAACTGGCACCGAGCAACATTCAGGTGAACGCCATCGCTTGCGGGGTAATAGAGACGGCCATGAACGCGTGGCTTGGCGAGGAGGAACGAAAGAGCCTGACGGAGGAAATACCGGCGGGGAGGTTTGGAAGCGTGGACGAGGTGGCGGCATTGGCACTGGATTTGGCGGAAGGACATTCTTATCTGACGGGGCAGGTCATTGGTTTGGACGGTGGGTATATATAAGGAGTTCCTTTCAGATGTTCATTTAAGAAAGTTGAGGGCGAAGTATGATTGACGAGGCGATTGAATTTGCAACCAAGGCTCACGAGGGGCAGTTTCGCAAGGGAACGAAACGACCGTATATCGTCCATCCCATCGAGGTGGCGGATATCGTGTCCACGATGACGAAGAACGAGGAAATCATCTGTGCGGCCGTGTTGCATGACACGATTGAGGATTGCGAGGGCGTGACGGTGGAAGTGTTGCGCGAGCGTTTTGGCGGCCGCGTCGCGGATATGGTGTTCGGGGAGAGCGAGGATAAGACCAAGTCATGGGAAGAGCGGAAAGGCACGACGATACGCAAAATCAAAGATGCTCCATGGGAAATACAAGTGATTGGCCTGGCGGACAAGCTTTCAAACATGCGTGACATCGACCGGGACTATCCGATACTGGGCGAGCAGCTATGGATGCGTTTTCGTATGCAGAGCAAGCAGGCCATTGGCTGGTATTATAAGGGAATCAGGGATGCGCTGAGGGAGCATTTCGAGGGCGTTCCCATCTATGATGAATATTGTGAATTGGTGAAGAAGCACTTTGGCGAGGAACCGGCATCGCTGGAGTGGGGGTGATGGCAGAATTGGGAAGCCGGGAAACGCAAACACGAAGGTGGGAGCGGCATGGGATGGATTCTCATGCAAAGGTATGGGTACTGCACGGAAGCGAACATACGAAAGGCGGCGTAAGATGAAAAAAACGAAGGTGATTTGTTTTGCGAACAACAAGGGAGGCAGCGGGAAATCCACGACTTGCTCCAACGTCGGGTACGGCCTGACGCTCCTTGGAAATAAAGTGCTTCTGGTTGACGGCGACATGCAGTTAAATCTGTCATTGTCCTTGTTTGACGAGGATCAGGTGCTTTCGTTTGCCCGCGGTAAAAAGAATTTGTACGAAGGCATCCGCGCCCAGGCGGATTTGCAGGATTATGTCGTGCATTCCGACTATGAAAATCTGGACTTGATTCCATCGTCCACGTTGATGAGTTCTATTGAGTACGAGCTTTTCACGAAATGGCAACGGGAGTACATTTTGAAAAAATGTTTGAAAAACGTGATAGAGGACGGGGGATATGATTACATCTTGATAGATGCGCCGCCGACGCTTGGTGGCTGGGTGATGAACATTCTCTGCGCGTCGAATGAAATCGTCATCCCGGTGGAGTCCACGCCGTGGGGCATGTTTGGTCTGGGAAACATGTTTGAATTTTTGGGGGACGTGCGGGAAATCGCGCCGGATTTGCGGATTGGCGGCGTGGTCATCACGAAGGTGGATACGCGTAAAAACTATTTTAAGCAGACGTTGGAGACGTTGAAGGAGTTGGAGAACGTGAGGGTCTTTGACACGTTTATCCGCGTGGACAGCGCGATTGAGTGGTCGCAGGACGGTCACCAGCCCGTGCTTGCTTTCAAGAAGGGCAGCCGGGCGGCAGGGGAATATATGGAACTGACGCGGGAAATTGTGGGACTGTCGGCGCGTGAAGCTTGGGGAGATGCATAAAAGACAGGAGTGGGTGAGGTACGATGCATGAAGAGCTGTTAAAGGAACTGTCGGTCATCACGGAGGAGGAGCAGCGAATCTTGGATGGGCATGGCAACATCGAACCGGAGCGCTATACGAGGCAAAAGGAATTAATCGTGGATTGTGACAAGTTGATTCAAAAAGGAAAGCTGATTCAGGTGCGGGCGCATACCCGTTTCGTGCATTTTCCAAAGCATAGGCACAATTACGTGGAGGTCATTTACATGTGCAAGGGCACGACCACCCACGTCGTGGACGGCGACAAGGTCGTGTTGGAAGCGGGCGACTTGTTGTTCCTCAATCAAAATGCCGTGCAGGAGATTGAGCCTGCGGGCAAGGACGACATTGCCATCAACTTTATCGTGATGCCGGAGTTTTTCAACATGGCGTTTTCCATGATGGGGGCCGAGAATAACGCGTTGAAGGAATTTTTGGTCGGCACGCTGTGTAGCAAGAACGGAAGAACTTCTTATTTATATTTTCATGTGTCAGACGTTTTGCCGATACAAAATCTTGTGGAAAACATGGTCTGGACGATTTTTTACGACATGGGAAGCAAGCGCAGCAGCAACCAGATTACGATGGGGCTGCTACTTTTGCATTTGATGAACCATATGGACAAGATGGAGACGGGAAGCGGCTTGTTTGACACGGAGCTGGCCGGTACGGTGCTTGCTTATGTCGAGGGGCATTACCGGGACGGCAGCTTGTCCGAGTTGGCGCGGATCATGGGCTATGACGTGTACTGGTTGAGCCGGGAAATCAAGAAACGTACCGGCAAGACGTACAAGGAACTTCTGCAGGAACGGCGCATGAACCAGGCCTGCTATCTCCTGACGAACAGCAAGCTGGCGGTGTCGGACATCATCGAGTCGGTCGGCTATGACAATACCAGTTATTTTTATCGCAAGTTCAGGGAGCGTTATGGGGTGAGTCCTAAGGAATATCGGGAGCAGGTTCATACTGGCGAAAAACCTTCGTCAGGGGAGACAGACAATGCTTTCATCCTAGCATCTAAGTCTTCTTTCGTATAAGATTTTGCTCGTTCTTGTGTCAATGCCAGCTTCTAAATGGCGGCGAAAATTCCCGTCATGCATTCATGGATGTATTTGCAAATAAGGACGTATTTTTTAATAAATAGCGTCCTTTTTTTGTGCGCTTTTTACAATTATAATATCGGTAGGACAAAAAAATTGTAAAGGAGGCATAAAATGGGCAAGTATTATTTGGCCGTGGACATCGGGGCATCCAGCGGACGTCACATGCTGGCTTCGATGGTGGACGGTAAGATGCAGTTAGAGGAAGTTTACCGCTTCTGGAACGGCATGGATGACAAGGACGGTACGTTGTGCTGGGACACGCATCGTTTGTTCGAGGAGATTAAAAACGGTCTGAAAAAATGTAAGGAACTTGGCAAGATTCCTGTTTCGATGGGCGTGGACACCTGGGGCGTGGACTACGTGTTGCTTGATGCAAACGACAACATACTTGGCGACACGGTGGGATACCGTGACGGCCGCACGAACGGGATGGACGAGAAGGTGTACGAGACGATTTCCTTGGAGGACTTGTACGCGCGAACCGGCATCCAGAAAGCGATTTTTAATACGATTTACCAATTAATGGCGGTCAAGCAGTCGCATCCGGAATATTTGGAGCAGGCAGAGTCCATTTTGATGATTCCCGATTACTTTCATTTCCTTTTGACGGGAGTGAAAAAGAACGAGTACACCGAGGCCACGACGGGGCAGTTGATCGACCCGAAGACAAATGACTGGGACTACGAGCTGATTGACATGTTGGGCTACAACAGCAAGATGTTCCGGCCGGTGTCGATGCCGGGAACGGTGGTCGGCAATTTCACGAAGGAGATTCAGGAAGAGGTTGGCTTTGATTGCACGGTTGTACTTCCGGCGACGCACGATACGGGTTCGGCAGTGTTGGCGGTTCCGTCCAATAATGACGACGTGCTCTACATAAGTTCCGGGACATGGTCGCTGATGGGAATCGAGAGGATGGAGGCGGATTGCTCGATGGAGAGCATGAAGGCGAACTTCACGAACGAGGGCGGTTATGACCATCGTTATCGTTATCTGAAAAATATCATGGGTCTTTGGATGATTCAGAACGTGAAGAAAGAGTTGGATGACAAGTATTCGTTCGCGGAACTTTGCGACATGGCTTCCAAGGAGACGATAAGCTCCATCGTGGATTGCAATGACGATTGCTTTCTGGCTCCGAAGAACATGACGGAGGCGGTGCAGAAGTTCTGCGAGGACACGAACCAGCAAGTGCCAAGGACTCCAGGCGAGGTGTCGGCCGTGATTTATAACAGCCTTGCGAAATGCTATGGCGATACTGTGGAAGAGATTGAAGGCATCACCGGAAAGCATTATGACACCATTTACGTCGTGGGCGGCGGATCCAACGCGGTGTATTTGAACCAGTTGACCGCGAAATATACCGGACGCAGGGTGTCCGCGGGACCGGGCGAGGCGACGGCGATTGGCAACGTCATGGTGCAGATGCTGCATGACGGGACGTTCGA